>CAVYUC010000029.1:0-26610 GCA_963771595.1 uncultured Prolixibacteraceae bacterium
CTTCTTTCAGATTATTCCCGCTGTCGTCGGAAAACTTAATCCGAAGCAATCCTGCTGCTTCCTGGTTGTCTTCGGTACCTTCCACAATCGCAGGTTTTCCATTGCGTTTTTCTACCCACGACTGAATTTCACTGTGTTTTGTTGTTGTTTTTGATTCTGCCATTTCATCAAATTTTTAAGGTTAACAATTCATGTAATAATATTTGTATGTAATTTATGTTGAATTTATTTTCAAAAACTATTCCAGCAGATTTATAATTGCAATTGTTTTGAAATGGAAAGGTATTTGCAAAACGGAAAATGAATCAATTCATTTTAAAAAATCATGGAAAAACGGCCACTGGCAATAGTAACAGGAGGTAGTTCGGGAATAGGTTATGCAATTGCAAACCGGTTATTGCAGGAAAAATATGAGGTAATAAATGCAGACATTCGTCCTGTGGAAAAAGAAAACAGTGAATTTCTTCATTTTTTGCAGTGCAATGTTGTCAATGCTGAAGACGTTGATAAATTAAGCCGGCTGGTTCAGGAAACCGGCGTGCCCAAAGTGCTGGTTTTAAATGCCGGACGCGGAGTCCATGAAAAAATACGGGAGGGCGATCCCGAAAAATGGTTCGATATTATCAATACAAACATTTGCGGAACATTGCGTGTTTTGCGGGCTGTGTTACCATTTATGAAAACCGGAAATGTGGTATTTATTTCTTCTGTGTCGGCAACAAAGCCATATCAGTACGGCGGAATTTATGCGGCCACAAAAAGCGCCATTGATACCATTGCCGAAACCTTGCGGCTGGAAGAACTGCCTGAGATTGATGTTTCTGTAATTTCTCCTGGAGTAGTGAATACAGCATTTTTTGATAATATGAGCGCCGGAAATCACAGCATCAGCAGCATTGGATGGGGGGCGGTTGAACCGGAGGAAATTGCAAATTCCGTAATATTTATTCTTGGTCAGAAAGTTGGAACAGCTGTAAATAATTTAACTATCCGGCCTTCGCGTCAGGAATTTTAATTACAAATGTTAATATTATCTGAGGAGCATCTACCCATTGATGTGGTTTAATTCCACATTCCCCTTAATTTAGGTTTCATGTATATATCGCTGGTATTTAACAATTTAAAGGAATTCTGCATTCCGCCATTGTTCTGGTATGGTTGTGGTAAAATATGAAACCTCTGAAAACACTTTATTTATTATTGATTTCTTTAACCATGAAAAAAATATTAATCACTGGCGGGGCCGGTTTTATTGGTTCGCACCTGTGCGATGCACTAATTGAAAAAGGCCATTCCGTAAAAGTACTTGATAATTTAAGCGAACAGGTACATGGTGCAGATTGTGCCAGACCTTCCTACCTGCATCCCGATGTGGAGCTGATTAAAGGCGATGTGCTCGATAAGCAGGCAGTAAAAAATGCATTGAAAGATGCGGACTGGGTTTATCATTTTGCCGCAAATGTTGGGGTGGGGCAAAGCATGTACGAAATTGCCCGTTACACCCGGGTAAATAATCTGGGAACGGCCATACTTCTTGAGGCGCTGATTGAACATCCCGTTGAAAAACTGGTGGTTGCCTCGAGTATGAGTATTTACGGCGAAGGAATGTACCGCAACGCCGACAATGAAATTGTGCCGGGCCACGAAAGGAACCTTCAGGATTTAAAACAGGGCCGGTGGGAAATGTACGACCGGCAAAACCGCGAGCTAAAACCTGTTGCTACCAACGAAAGCAAACCTCCTGTGTTGGGGTCTGTGTACGCGTTGTCGAAGTACGATCAGGAACGAATGTGCCTGCTGGTTGGCAGGGCGTATAATATTCCGGTAGTTGCACTCCGGTTTTTTAATGTGTATGGAACGCGGCAGGCATTGTCAAATCCGTACACTGGTGTTCTTGCCATTTTTGCATCGCGTTATATGAATGAAAAACCACCACTGATTTTCGAAGATGGAAACCAGCTGAGAGATTTTGTGCATGTTAAAGATGTTGCCCGGGCCTGCATTCTTGCCGGCGAAACTAAAAAAGGAACGGGACAGGTTTTCAACGTTGGAAGCGGAAATTCCTACTCCATAAATGAAATTGCACATCAGCTTGCCGAAGTTATGGGCAAAGGTTATATAGAACCGGATGTGATTGGAAAATACCGTGCAGGTGATATCAGGCACTGTTTTGCCGACATCACGAAAGCAAACGAAGTTTTGGGATACCAGCCGCAGGTAAGTCTGAAAGACGGACTTGCAGAACTGGCCGAATGGTTAAAAGACCAAAAAGCATCGGATAAAGTGGAAACCGCAGGCAAAGAACTGGAAAAAAGAGGCCTCGCCATTTGAAAAACAAATAATGTAAACCCTTTCATTATGAATAAAATTTTTAACGACAGATACCAGCTTCAAAATCAAAAATCATCAAGCAATTCACCCGAAATTGGAATCCTGGAGTGGTTTCATATAAATGATTCCGAGCATGTTGAAAAAGCTGTTTCAGCAATGAAGGAGCTGGGTGTTACGCATCTGAGAACAGGAATTTCGTGGGCTGATTATTTTACGGAAGACGGCGAAAAGTGGTACGATTGGCTGATACCGTACCTTTCGGAAAATTTCAACATACTGCCTTGTTTTTTGTACACGCCCCCATCCATCGGAATTGCTGAAAAAACTTCATCGCCTCCCCAAAATCCTAAAGATTATGCCGATTTTCTCGATACTATAATCAAAAGGCACGGAAAACATTTTGAATATGTGGAGTTGTGGAATGAGCCCAACAACCGCAGCGAATATGATTATCTGCTTGATGAATCGTGGGATATTTTTAGCGACATGATTATTAAAGCGTCATACTGGGCAAAACAGCTGGGTAAAAAAACAGTTTTGGGAGGAATGAGTCCTATTGATCCGAACTGGCTTAAAAATCTGGCTTCAAAAAATGCGCTTCAGTATATCGATGTTATTGGTGTTCATGCATTTCCCGGGGTTTTTGAACCACACTGGGAAGGTTGGGAATACAACATCAACCTGTTAAATAATGTGCTGAATGAATTTAATCTGCAGCAGGAATTCTGGATTACTGAAACCGGTTATTCTACGTGGAAGTACGATGAAATAAAACAAATTGAATATTTCCTGAAAACGCTGGAAGCTCAGGTAACCCGGATTTACTGGTATTCGCTTACCGATTTGCCGCAAACTCTTGCCACAATTGACGGATTTCGTTTTGATGAACGGGAACACCATTTCGGATTGATAACCGAAAAGGGAAATCAAAAACTGCTTTACCGGCTCTGGTCGGATGGTGGAATAGAAAACGTCGTAAAAAATTCATGGCTGACCAAAAAAACAAATATCCGGATCAGCGACGATAAAGAGCATGTTTTAATTACCGGCGGAGCAGGTTTTATTGGTACCAATCTCGCGCACCGGCTTTTGAGTGAAGGTTATCATGTTACAGTTTTCGATAATTTATCGCGGCCCGGCGTCGAAAATAATCTACAATGGCTAAAAAACCATCATCCCAAATTACTGAATGTAAATATTGCTGATGTCCGCGATCCGATTGCAGTTGCCGAAGCAGTGGAGCAGGTTTCGCATGTTTTTCATTTTGCCGCGCAGGTTGCAGTTACAACCAGTTTGGTGGATCCTGAATTCGACCACGACGTGAATTTAAAGGGCACGGTGAATGTGCTGGAAGCCATCCGTAAATCTGCACACCAACCTTCACTGGTTTATACGTCCACAAACAAAGTATATGGAAATCTTGGCGATATTGAAATCCGGAAAAACGGCACAAGATATTTTCCGGCCGACGAAGAAATAGAAGCCAAAGGAATAAGTGAACAACGAAGACTTGATTTTCACAGTCCCTACGGAAGTTCGAAAGGCGCTGCCGATCAGTATATTCTGGATTATACCCGTTCGTTTGGATTGAAAAACGTGGTGTTCAGGATGAGCTGTATTTACGGGCCGCACCAGTTTGGCACTGAGGACCAGGGCTGGGTGGCACATTTTATTTTGAAAACTCTGAAGAAGGAACAGATAATTTTATACGGCGACGGAATGCAGGTGCGCGATATTTTGTATGTTGACGACCTTGTTAATGCATTCCTGCTGGCCTGGCGAAACATCGGCCGCTTAAAGGGCGAAGTTTTTAACATGGGCGGAGGTCCGTCAAATGTAGTCAGCCTGCTTGAATTAATCAGAATGCTGGAGGAATTCGAAAATTCGAAAATACCAGTCATTTCCAAAGAATGGCGAAAAGGCGATCAGAAATATTATGTGTCCGATTTCAGCAAATTTTCACAGGCAACCGGTTGGGCTCCTCACTATGATTACCGGGAAGGGGTGGAGAGATTGTACAAGTGGCTCCAAAAAAATTTTTCAAAAACAAACCTTCAGGCTCAAAATTCAAAAAAATCAACAGTAGCATAATTAACTATGGAAGCATCTGTAATTGCGTCACCTAAAAATTTAGAAATAATTGAAACTCAGCTTCCCGAAATCGGGGAAGAAGAAGTATTGGTTAAGTTGAAAGGCACAGGATTATGTGTTTCCAATTTGCCTGTTTGGGAAGGTCGTCCGTGGTTTAATTATCCGTCGGAGCCGGGTGCTCCGGGTCACGAAGGTTATGGAGTTGTGGAGCAAGCAGGCGGTGCGGTTACCGGTGTTTTACCCGGAGATGAGGTTGCACTTATCTCACATCACGCTTATGCAGAGTACGATAAAACCCACTATTCAAATGTGGTTAAACTGCCTTCTTCATTTAACGGAAATCCTTTTCCGGGAGAACCGCTGGCTTGTGCGGTAAATGTTTTCAAACGCTCTGACATTCACAAAAATCAAACTGTGGTTGTAATCGGGGCCGGTTTTCTGGGGTGCCTGCTCATTCAGCTTTTAAAAGATGCCGGAGCCGAAGTCATTGCTGTTTCGCAGCGCCGTTCATCGCTTAAATTTGCGGAAAAATCAGGTGCCGATCATTTGGTCAGGCTGGAAGAAACCTGGAAAACCTCGGAGCACATCCAAAAAATTGCCAAAAACGGAGTGCCGCGGGTAATTGAAGCTACCGGAGCACAAAGCGCCATTGATTTGGCTACCGAAATTATTTCGGAATATGGCAGGCTGATTATCGCCGGTTACCACCAGGACGGATTGCGCCAGGTTAATATGCAGGTGTGGAACTGGAAAGCGCTGGATGTAATTAATGCACACGAACGGGATCCGAAAATATACATCAGCGGGCTTCGTGAAGCTGTTCATAAAACCAGTGACGGAATTTTACGGCCGCAGGAGTTGATTACCCACTATTTCGATTTTAAGGATATTAACAATGCATTTAAAGTTTTGCACGAACGTCCCGAAGGATATCTGAAAGGCATAATTACTTATTCATAAAAATCAAATAGAATGACAGTTACAGTAAACACCGCAATAAAACCCAAACTGGCTTTTTTAGGAACAGGCTGGATTGGATTTAACCGCATGAAGTCGCTATTGGAAAACAACCTTTGCACGGCGGTTTCCATTTGCGATCCGGTGGCGGAGAATGCAGCAAGGGCAAAAGAACTGGCTGCCGGCGCTGAAATTCATGCTTCGCTCGACGAAATTATTGAAACCAAACCCGATGGCATTGTCATTGCCACTCCAAGCGCGCTGCATTACGAACAGAGTTTAAAAGCCTTAAGCAGCGGAATAGCTGTGTTTTGCCAGAAACCTTTGTCGCGAACGGCAGCAGAAAGCAAAAAAATAATTGAAACGGCAAAAAATGAGAATAAGCTGCTGGGTGTTGATCTTTCGTACCGTTTTACCGAAGGAATGCAAAGAATTTTCAATCTCGCCCAAAATAACGAACTAGGGGAAATTTATTCGGCCGATCTGGTTTTTCACAATGCCTACGGACCCGATAAGGAGTGGTTCTACAATCCGAAATTGTCAGGTGGCGGATGTTTAATCGATTTAGGAATTCACCTGGTGGATCTGGCGCTCTGGATTCTGAATTTTCCGGATGTAAGCAGCGTAAATGCATCGTTTTTTTCAAAAGGAAGGAGAATCGAAGATTTATCAGAAACCAGCGAAGATTTTGTGTCTGCTCAAATGGAAACTTCATCAGGGGCAGTCATCCGGCTGACGTGCAGCTGGAATTTACCTGCCGGAAAAGACGCCGAGATTAAAGCTGCTTTTTACGGCACAAAGGCCGCCGCTGTTTTCAGCAATACAAATGGTTCATTTTACGATTTTGAAACCAGTTTATGTCACGGAACATCTTCAAAAATAATCAGTTCGCCACCTGACGACTGGGGTGGAAAAGCATTAACTGACTGGACTAAAAAACTGCAGGTGAGTGATGGTTTTAATCAGGAAATCAGCAGTTATCAGCAGGTGGCAACAGTTATTGATAAGTTGTACGGAAGAAATATGCAGGAATGAAAATTTTAATGACAACAGATAATATTGGTGGCGTTTGGTCGTATGCAGTTGATTTGGCACGCGGCCTTAAACGGTGGAATATTGAAGTTGTTTTGGCCGTTATTGGAAACCGGCTGTCACCTGATCAGCGAAAGGAATTATACGGAATTCATTATTATCATTTTATAGCCAAACAGGAATGGATGGATGATCCATGGGATGATGTTGATGCTGCCGGAGAATGGCTGTACGCGGTAAAAGAGAAGGTGAAACCTGATATCATTCATTTAAATTCTTACTCCCTGGGCAATTTAAACTGGGAAATTCCGGTAGTGGTAACCTTGCATTCCTGCGTGCTTTCGTGGTGGAATGCCGTTAAAAAAGAAGAGGCCCCGGAATCGTGGAATACATATCATAATCGTGTAAAAGCGGGAATTCAATCCGCAAATATGGTTTGTGCGCCAAGCAAATATATGTTAAGCATGGCGGAAAAATATTACGGTACATTTTTAAATACAGCCGTCATTTATAATGGCAGAAACCGGCAGAATTTCAGACGGGGCAAAAAGGAAAAGTATGTTTTTAGTATGGGCCGGTTGTGGGACGAAGCCAAAAACAGCAGCCTGATTGTAAAAGCAGCGCCCAATGTAAAATACTCATTCTGCATGGCCGGAGAACACCGGCCTGAAGATTTCCCGGAGCTTCCATCGAATATCGTTCTTTTGGGGCATTTAAATCATGAACAGGTTTCGGCGTGGCTTTCAAAAGCTGCAGTTTATGCTTTGCCCGCAAAATATGAACCTTTTGGATACACTTTTCTGGAAGCAGCGCTTTCCGGTTGTGCGCTCATTGGCGGCAGTATCCCGTCGTTGCGCGAAATTTGGGGAGATGCAATGCTTTATGTGGATCCGGATAATCCCGCCCGGCTGGCACAAATTGTAAATAAAGTAATGGAAGACGATAAATTGCGCATGAATATGGGCGAAAAAGCATATAAACTGGCGGTTGCAAAATATTCGCTTCAAACAATGCTCGAAAAATACAGCCAATTGTACATGACCACAAAGAAGCAAAAATACATTTTTCAACACTAACCAATATCGAAATGAAATGAAAAGAACATCACTTAAAGGCGAGCCAAGCAAGAATGAACCTGCCGGATATGAGTACCCTACCCAATGGTCAGGCGGACAGCGGGTAAGAAAGTTGGATAATGAGATTGATTATAACCGACAGCTAATCAGTAACTTTAATAATTTATGCCGATGAAAATTTACATGTTTTATCACTCTGTTATTTCCGACTGGAACCACGGGAATGCGCATTTCCTGCGGGGAATGATGAGCGCATTTATGCAAAGCGGCCACGAGGTTGAGGTATATGAACCATTTGATGGCTGGAGCCTTAAAAATTTAATAAGCAGCCATGGCACAGCATCTTTAAATGATTTCCCAAAAAAATTTCCAAATCACAAGCCTAATTTTTATAATCCGGCTACCATTGATTTGGACCGGCTATTACAGGATGCCGATATTGTAATTGTTCATGAGTGGAATGATCCGGCGCTTATTGAACGAATTGGCGATTACCGCGCGCTGCACGATCATTTTCTTTTATTTTTTCACGATACGCACCACCGTGCTGTAACTAAACCGCAGGAAATGCAAAAGTTTGATCTTCAGCATTACGATGGCGTGTTGGTTTTTGGCGAAATCCTGAAAAAGATTTACGAACAAAACCACTGGGGCCGAAATGTCCAAACATGGCATGAGGCGGCAGATACCAATGTTTTTAAACCTTTTAATAATCGACAGAAAGAAGGTGATTTGGTGTGGATAGGTAATTGGGGCGATAATGAACGCACATCCGAATTGTTGGAATTTATTATTGAACCTGTGCATGAACTTAATCTTAAAGCAGTTTTTTACGGAGTGCGCTATCCAAAACATGCTATAAAATTATTGGAAAAAGCAAACATTGAATACCGCGGCTGGCTGCCCAATTACCAGGTTCCCGAGGTTTTTTCGCGGTTCCGGATGACGGCTCATGTTCCGCGCCGCCCTTATGTTGAAAAATTGTCCGGGATTCCCACCATCCGCCCGTTTGAAGCCATGGCTTGCGGAATTCCGTTGCTTTGTTCCACTTGGTTCGATTCCGAAAACCTTTTCACTGCCGGTAAAGATTATCTTCTGGCAAATACCGGCGACGAAATGAAACAAAACATGAAGCTGGTTCTGGAGAATAATAATGTTTCCGACTCGCTGACCAAACATGCATTGGGAACCATAAAAAACCGGCACACTTGTTTTCACAGGGCAAACCAGTTTTTCAATATTGTTGATCAGACACGTGAAAATGTTGCTCACACGCGATTAGATTTAAAAACTTTCAAAAAACAAACACAATTATGAAGAATACAAAGCCTTCCATAGCTTTTTTTGGGTCGAGCCTGGTTTCGGCCTACTGGAATGGCGCGGCAACTTATTACCGCGGAATAATAAAATCGTTGCACCGGTTGGGCTACCAAATTACCTTTTATGAGCCCGATGCTTTTGAACGGCAGCAACATAAAGATTTACCCGATCCGGATTGGGCAAAAGTGGTGGTTTATAAAAATCAAAAGGAAGCTGCTGAAGAGGCTGTAAATAATGCCCGAAATGCGGATATTCTTATAAAAGCAAGTGGAGTAGGGGTGTTCGATGCTTTTCTTGAAAAATCAATTCTTGATATCCGGCAACCGCATCAAACTGCTATTTTCTGGGATGTGGATGCACCTGCAACCCTCGATTCCGTTTTCAGCAACAGTAAAAATGAATTTCGCGACCTCATTCCGCAATACGATTTTATTTTTACTTATGGTGGCGGTCAACCGGTTATTGATGCATATAAATCACTGAATGCCAAAGAGTGCATTCCGGTTTATAACGCACTCGATCCGGAAACACATTATAAAGTTCCGCCAAAACAAGAGTTTGAATGTGATTTGGCTTTTTTGGGAAATCGTCTTCCCGACCGCGAGAAACGAGTGTTTCAGTTTTTTGTTGAAGTGGCCGAAAAACTGCCCGAAAAGAAATTTATTCTGGGAGGAAGCGGCTGGGGAGAAGTTCACCTTCCTGAAAATATAAAATATGTGGGCCATGTTTACACCCGCGATCACAATGCTTTTAATTCATCGCCGCGGGCTGTTTTAAATATAAGCCGTCAAAGCATGGCCGATTACGGCTTTTCTCCGGCAACGCGTGTATTTGAAGCTGCCGGTGCCGGAGCTTGCATAATTACCGATTACTGGAAGGGAATCGATACGTTTTTTACGCCTTCTTCTGAAATTTGGGTGGCAAATAACGGAGACGATGTGGTTTCTTTATTAAAATGGCTGGATGATGAAGAAGCTCAAAAAACAGGCGATGCGGCATTGCGAAAAGTGCTGGCCGAACATACCTACGAAAAGCGGGCAATGCAGGTGAGCAACATTTTGCTGGGACAAAAAACAATGGCAGCAAATCGGTAATCAGAATCAAAAAAACAAAAATATGAATATTGTAATAATTGGATTATCAATAACTTCATCGTGGGGCAACGGACATGCCACAACTTACCGGAGTTTGGTAAAAGGCCTCGGAAAAAGAGGTCACGAAGTACATTTTCTTGAACGCAATGTTCCGTGGTATGCCAACCAGCGCGATGCCAACTATGATCAGTATTGCAGCGTTTCGTTGTATTCTTCTATTGCGGAATTGCAATGGCGCCACACCAAATTAGTGCGGGATGCCGATTTGGTAATTGTTGGTTCTTATGTTCCCGAAGGTGTGGAAGTTGGAAAGTGGGTGCAGAACACTGCGGGAGGCGTAAAAGCTTTTTATGATATTGATACACCCGTAACATTGGACAAACTCCGGCAGGATGATTTTGAATATATTCACCCGGATTTAATTCCCGGTTACGATTTGTATCTTTCGTTTGCCGGAGGTCCGGTACTCGAAATTTTTACTGCTGAATATGGTTCTCCGGGTGCAAAGCCGCTTTACTGTTCCGTCGATCCCGATTTATATTTTCCGGAAGAGTTGCCCCCAAAATGGGATTTGGGCTATTTGGGAACTTACAGCGCCGATCGCCAGCCGCCGCTGCAAAAATTACTCATTGAAACTGCCCGGAAGTTGGAACAGAAAAAATTCGTTGTTGCAGGGCCGCAATATCCCAAAAACACAGGCTGGCCTCCAAACATTGAACGTATCGAGCATTTGCCGCCGGCTGTTCACAGCAAATTTTACAACGAACAACGGTTTACGTTGAATATTACACGTGAGGCTATGATTAAAATGGGATATTCGCCCAGTGTCCGGCTATTTGAAGCTGCAGCATGCGGAGTGCCGGTTATTAGTGATTACTGGGAAGGGCTGGATGAATTTTTTAAATTGGGCAGCGAAATTCTGGTGTCTGATTCATCGGAAGAAACCATCGGCTATCTTCAGGATATTCAGGAAAATGAACGAAAAAAACTGGGAGAAAATGCCAGGAAAAAAGTGTTAAGTAAACATACCGGCGAAAAGCGCGCACAGGAACTTGAACAGTACGTGAAGGAGTTAAATGCAAGTAAATTATTAATGCAGAAATAAAATGTTGTTTGAAAACTTATCGCAATACAGCAGTTTTGCCTTGCTTGTTTTACGGATAATTGTTGGAATTATTTTTATTTCCAGCGGGTGGTCACATATTACCAAAACAGAAGAACGTGCAAAAAGCATAGAAATGAGCAAACCCTTCACATTTATGCTTGGGTTGGGCGAACTGGCCGGAGGTGCTTTTGTGATTCTTGGGATTTGGATTCAACTGGCTGCCATTCTGCTTATTGCGATAATGGCCGGCGCTATTTCATTTAAAGTGTTTAAATGGAACATTGGTTTTTTTGGCGAAAAATCTACCGGATGGCATTACGATTTTTTAATTCTGTCTGCCAACCTGGTGTTTTTAACAGTTGGCGGAGGAAGATATGTACTGGTTTATTAAAAGAATGGGCTGACTTGTTCGGCATAAAATTATATTAAACTCTAAAAATTATTATTTACATGAATGTAAACAACGGAAATAGTATCCTGCAGAAGATAGAAGAATTGTCGCCGTGGTTTCATAATATTCATCTTCCGGGTGGGGAATTAACAGCTCCCGAACATCCTTTCGGCGATTTCCCAAAGTTTAAGTGGGAGCAATTTTCATCGTATTTACCAAAAGATCTCACCGGTTACAAAGTGCTTGATATTGGATGCAATGCAGGATTTTATTCAGTTGAATGTGCAAAAAGAGGCGCCCAGGTTACGGCTGTGGATATTGACCCGCACTACCTGAAACAGGCGAAATGGATTGCGGATATATTTGATTTGAGCCACCGGATTAATTTTCACCGAATGCAGGTTTACGATTTGGCCCGCAAGAACTGGACATTCGATATTGTATTGTTTTTAGGCGTTTTTTATCATCTGCGTTACCCGCTGCTTGCCGTCGATATTATTTCAGAAAAAGTAAAAGAAATGCTGGTGTTTCAATCGCTGAGTCTAATGACAGAAGAAGAGCATGAAATTGTTGAAGATTTTAATTTTGAAAACAGGGACATTATGCATCGGAAAGGCTGGCCTTCCATGGCTTTTATCGAAAATAAATTTAGCGGCGATCCAACCAACTGGTGGGTTCCAAATCCGGCGGCTGTAAAAGCCATGTTCCGTTCAGCAGGGTTAAAGTTTATGCACCGCCCCGAAGAAGAGATTTATATATTTCAGCCTGATTCAATTAATGTATCAGTGAATGACAAATGGAACAGATCGGAATATTTATCGGCAACCGGAAAACCCTGGATGCGCGAAGCAGAGCGAAAAACCGGAGAAAAACAGCCGGATTAACAGG
Organism: uncultured Prolixibacteraceae bacterium; assembly: GCA_963771595.1. Taxonomy (GTDB): domain Bacteria; phylum Bacteroidota; class Bacteroidia; order Bacteroidales; family Prolixibacteraceae; genus CAVYUC01. The sequence continues at coordinate 12,286 of CAVYUC010000029.1, forward strand.
ATTGCTTTATCGAAAAAAAATCCCGGATTAAATGATTTTTAATCCGGGATTTTTAATTTTCCGATGGATTTTATTTTGTCACTTTGGTTTCCTTCATGTTTCGCTCTGAAACGAAAGCTGCAAAAATTATCATAAATACCAGCACAACTGCAACATAAACACCAGTTGGAATTGGCGCCGCTTCTCCCTGCGCATACGAATGCAATCCCGACAGGTAATAATTCACACCAAAATATGTCATCAGCACCGAACTGAAAGCCAGCAAGGCGCCGGCGCTAACTGCAAAATTGCTTTTGAAACCCTGAATTTTGTGCATGTGACCCACAAATGTGTAAACGATAATGGTTACCAGCGCCCAGGTTTCTTTTGGATCCCAGCCCCAGTAACGTCCCCAGCTTTCGTTGGCCCAAACTCCGCCCAAAAATGAGCCGATGGTAAGCATTAGCAAACCTATCATTAAGGCGATTTGTGTAATATTTACCAGTTCTTTTATGGTGAAATTAACTCTTAATTTATTGTGTTTGTTTCTGAAAATCATAAGGATGAGGTTCAGGAAACCAAGCAAAGCACCAATACCCAGAAATCCATAACTGGCGGTAATTACAGCCACATGAACAATAAGCCAGTATGATTTCAGCACCGGTACAAGGTTGGTAATTTCAGGACTCATCCAGCTCATTCCGGCCACCATTAATGTTAAACCGGCCAGCACAGTGGTAAGTGAAAGGGTAATTTCGGAACGTTTGGCAAAAACCAAACCGCCCAAACAGGTGGCCCAGCTTATAAAAATCATCGATTCGTAGCCGTTGCTCCACGGTGCATGGCCCGAAATGTACCAGCGTATTCCTAAACCGGCAGTTTCAATTATAAAAAGGACAAGAATAAACCAGAACGAAATTTGCCGCAGCCGGGTCATTTTTGTTTGCGGCCTGAATATGGAAATCAATTGCACAATCAGCAGGATTAAACCTGTAAACATGAATATTTTGGATAATTTTCCGAAGATATTCCATTTCTGATAAAGCACTTCCAGCTTAATTTTTGATTTTGCAGGAATAACATTGGCGCCATATTGCTGCTGATAATTTTTAAGGCTATTCAGTAAATTATTGGCTGTTACCCAGTCGCGTTTTGATACCGAAGTCAAATAGGAACTTAAGGTTTCGCGGGCAAAGGTCGCATTTTCAGAGCTCAGCTGATTGGTTTCGTTTATGGAAACCCATTTTTGATTATCGTGGCCCGGAACAGGGAAAATTGTGAGGTAACTACCGGAAAACACATTCATTAAAATATTTACCCGCTCATCTACATTAATTATCTCCTTGTCGAATTTATTGCGCTCAGTGCTGCTTTTTGCATAAGCTGCCGAAACCAGGTTTCCCAAACGGTAACCGCCCATTTCGCGCGGCATGACAATGGAATTGAACGTGGCATATTTTCCATTGGTAATTCCCAGTTGTTTCCTTAATTCAGGATTGGACACTTTTATTATTGGAATATTTTTCCATGTTTCCGGATTGGCTGTCATGTCAAGATATACTTCGCTTGCCGTCAGATTTTGCCAGCTGGTTTTTTTTGCCACTTTGCGCAGAATTTCGGAGGCAAGTGTGGCAGCGGGCTCCAGCCGGCCCATCCGGTTTTGTACCACCAGTGTTTCAAATTCCGACACATGATCTTTATTCAGCGAATTAATTTGTGCGGGCGCCTGCGCTGCTGCAGAGGCTGAAAGCAGAACTCCAAAAATTGCAACGGCAAACAGTTTTTTGCGTTCTTCCCTTAATTTTCCTGATATTCTTACCAGCTTTTTAAAGCGGCTGTTTTTGTTGAACAAAGTCAGCACCATGCCAATGGCCATAATTAAATATCCAAAATAAGTGACTGAAGTTCCGAGAGTATCATGATTTACCGAAAGGATGGTGCCTTTTTCGTCTGTATCATACGACGACTGGAAAAAGCGGTATCCGCCGTATTTTAAAATATTATTCATAAAAATGCGGAATGGTTTTTCCAGGCTGCCGTCTTTTAACACCACTTCGCTGGCGTACGATGACGGACTGTTTGAGCCCGGATAACGTTCGAGCTGAAAATCTTTTAAATAAATGGAAAATGGAAGTTCAATAATTTTTGAACCAAAAGATACAGAAACATTTACTCCGTCTATTGTTGTGGAGTAGGGAGTCCCCGGATTTCCTTTTGTGCCGTAAACAATAAGGTTTTTTGACGAATTACCCGAAGTAACCTGAAGCTGCAAAGCATCGGGAGCCGGCATCTGGTTTTGTGCCGGAGCCGAATAAACAAGCTGTGTTTTCCCTTTTGATAAAAACTGTTTAACGGCAAAATTCAAATCGCCCAGCGTGTAAACCTTTTGAGTATTTACAACCGTTTCATTTCCGGCAGGAATGACTTCCGGCTGGGTGTTCATCATTCCCGAAATAACCAAAGAATCATTTGCTGAAATTATCAGTTCACCATTCGAAAGTTTGAGGATAACATCATTTTGTGCATTATCAGTTTCAAAACCAATGGTTTTTCCGGCAAGTTGTTTTACCTCGCCTTTCCGCAGGTTAAAATCCACCCGCTGCATGCTGCTGCCAACAGCAAGTATTGAAACAATTGGTTCGCCCATTGGGTCAATGACAACCGTTTCGACGGCAGAAGGCATATATTGCTGGTTTTTTACATGAATTGTTTTCCCGTTTATATCCAGATTTTCGGAATAACTGTTGGCAGTGTACGGAGAAAATTTCACTTCGGTTTCCACCTGTTGGTGTGCGTTTCCATCGGTTGCTTCCACTGTAATATAAGTGGCATCCGAAAGAATGAAATCGGATGAACTTCCCTCGCGGATGTGCATTGAGCCCTCATATCCATAATAGCGGGTTATTGCAGCGCCAATTAAAATAACTACAAATGCAATGTGAAACAGAAATACAGGCCACTGTTTTTTTCCAATAAGGTTGTTGACAAAAATGCTTCCGATGAGGTTGATGCTTAACAATACAAGCAGCCCTTCGAACCAGGTGGCGTCATACACCAGAATTTTTGCGGTGGTTGTGCCAAAATCATTTTCAATAAAAGTGGCGTAACCAATTGAAACCGCAAAAATTACCAGGAGAATTCCTGTAAATAACATGGAAAATAGAAAAGATGTTATTTTGTTCATGATAAATCATTTCTGAATTAAAAATGGAGCGAATATGAAATATTATTTGCTTTTTTCAAACACAAAAAACCTTAAAATTTTAATATCAGCCTATTTGTTAACCTGAAAGTTATAATGGAATTTTATGTAAACCGAAAATTGTATCTGCGGATTACCAAAAAAGAAGTTTCAAAAAAAAATCCTTTGCCAATTTAATCAGCAAAGGATTTTTACAAATTAATTCACTGTGAATTAATTTGTTGGATCGTTGTGAGCAATTTTTGCTTTGTATTCTTCGTAGTTAAATCCTTTGAAAGTAGGACTTTCTTCGTTATGACAACCTCTGCACACTTCTTCAGTTGGAAGAATCATTCCTTTTGCGAGTGCCATTTTCTGATTTTTCATGATGCCAGCTGATTTATAAACGCTGCCTGGTCCGTGACATGATTCGCATGAAACGCCTTCGCTAACATCGAGTGACGCAACACTGGCTTCGCCAACACAAACTGCTGTTGAGTGGCACCGCAAACATTTCGGGTCATTTTTTTCGTCACCTTTCAAAACATCAAGTGCATGTGCATGCGGACCTGCTGCCCATTTGTCGTACTGTGCTCCTTTCGCTGGTTTGTTGTGGCACATTTTACATTTTGATGCCCCAATGTATTTAAATTCCTGGGCAAATGCAGTTGAGCTAAAAATGATTGCCAAACCCAATAAAAACATTAACTTTTTGTAATTCATAATGATATTTTTTAAAGATTAATATTTGATTTCAACTAAAATCCTTGTTCTATTAACGTTCTTTTTATTTTGATAATTTAAGGTACTACAAAAATAATATATTCGGATAACATATTCATTGCTATATGTCAATACAAAGCAGAATGACACATGGAACAAAATTCCGTTTTCCATTCTTCTCCAATATCAACAGGATGTTCAAATTCCAGCGGTTCAAATGACGCGGAATACCGCATGGAATCCGGAGTTCCCTGAGCCAGAATATCGTGGCACAGGTTACAATCCTTTGAAATAATTTTTCCTGATTCCGAAGTATGCCTGTCGTTGTGGCAACGGAAACAACCATCCGATTCCATATGCGAAATGTTGTTCGGATAAGCTTTCCAGGTAGCATTCATAAACGGGAAAATATTATGTGCGTATCCATCCTGTATTTCAAGAACAGCTTTTTCAATATCGGCTTTCCTGGTTTCCCAGACTTCAGGATAACTTGATTCGTAAAAATCCTGCACCTGTGCTTGTATGGCATAAAATGCACTGTCTTTGGTTGGATATTCCTGGTACAGGGCAAGCATTGCCACCATTTTTATGCTTGGAATATCAACAGGTATTTTGCCTTCACTCATTTTTTTGTCGATAAAGTTTTGCGGGGCTTCATAATCGTGCGATGGACGGTTGTGGCAATCCAGACAATCCATTACTCTTGTTTCAAGAGAATCCATCTGTGCTTCGTTCAGCATATTTTCATTATCGGTAAATACTTCTGATTCTCCGGTTGCCAAATTTGTATAACGCACCCAGGGAATAACCTGCCGGTTGTCGACAGTTGTTTTGTATTCAATTCTTACATTGGGATTTATATGCTGGTGAATTCCTTTTTCGAGTTCGCCCATAACCATTTTTGTGCTGGTTTTTATTTGCATGTTGATAATCCGCTCTGTATTTTCTTCATCGGTAAGAAATGAATGTTTTACACGAAGTTTATGATCGTAAAATTTTTCAGGCCAGTGGCATTCTTCGCAGGTTTCCCGCGCCGGTCGTAAATTGGCAATAGGAGTGGGAATGGGTTGCGGATATTTTTTTGCCAAAACAGAATATACCTGATACAAACCGGATAATTTACTTTTTACGTACCAGCTTGCCCCTGCTCCAACATGGCATTCCACGCAGGCAACACGTTCGTGCGGCGAACCGTGGTATGTAACATATTCCGGTTCCATAACCTGGTGGCACAATTTTCCGCAGAATTCCACCGATTCAGTATAATGAAAAGCTTCGTAACTGCCAACCGATGAAATAATAAGAAGTACAACGGTGCCTGCAATAAAAATCATTCCGGCATTGCGCGTGGCAATGTTGTTAAAATCAACAACCGGCCAGTTCAATCTTTTACCCTCTTTTTCAGCTTTAAGCGCCTTTTTGCGGTTTATCCGCATTCCAATAGGAATCAGAAGTAATCCGGCAACGAGAAAAATAGGCAGCACGATGTAAATAAACAAACCGATGTAGGAACCGCCAAATCCAAAAAATGTATTCAATACAAATAGTGAAAGAATTGACGCCAGATTAAAAACAGCCAGCACTGCTCCGGTAATTGAAATCCAGTTTCTAATGGATGATGGTAATTTCATGTTATTTTCTCTTTGTCATTTGCAGTTAGCAATAAACGTGCAAGTTTGTAAAAAATAGCTAATTATTCAATACAGTTTCTTAATTTATAAGATTTCTATATATGCCTGTTAATTATGAAATTATGTTTTAAAAAAGAAAGGCGGACCAACGAAGTTGCCGCCTTTAAATATATTATATTCTTCCAGTTTCTTTAAACTAATGATTAAAACTTATCTGCTTTCATAAGCATTGTTTTGATATCTGTTTTCACTCATTATCAATGAAAAAACAATGAATAGACAATTAAAACAACCAGGATAATTCCCGTAAACAGTGCAACAAAGCCAAACAATTTTATCCTTCTCATTTTTTGTTTTGAGAAATTTTTAATCATGATTACATCTTCAAGTTTGCCTGACTTTTTAAGTTGTTCGTATTCATGCGGCCTGTCCTGTTTGTATTCATCGAGCGGAACATAACCTGTAAATATCACAGTATCCATCGGGAATGATTCCGGGCGCAGGTGCGTATTGAAAAAGTGGATAGTAAAAATAAATCCAACTGCCAGAAGCGCTTCATCACTGTGAATAATTTGAGCCACATTGATAAACCAACCCGGGAAAATTTGTGTGAAAAACTCCGGGAACCACAGCATCAGCCCGGTAGTGCCAATTACCAGAACACCCCAGAAAACAGCAAAATAATCGAATTTTTCCCAGTAAGTCCAACGACCGTATTCAGGGCGCGGGCCAATTCCAATGAACCATTTTATAGATGCCCAAAAATCTTTAATATCCTTACGGTTAAACATCAACGAATTGCTGCTGAAAATAAATTTGCTGACTTTAATTCCTTTCTTGAATTTTACTTTAAGCAGCGATACCACATGGAAAATGAAATACCCGAAAGTTGCAACAGCCGCAATCCGGTGAATTACACCTGCAACGCCGGCGCCTCCAACCAAATCGGACAGGAATTTTGCCCATGGCATGTAAGCGAACTTCAGAATCATTCCTGTTAATGCCAGTAAAATAAAGCTGACAATTACAAAAATATGGGTAATACGGTTTCTTTTCGAGAAACGCCGGATATACATCTGCTGACCTGTTCTTTTCGGATGTTTTTTCTTTTTAATCATTGCTCCAAGCGAGCGAGGTAACCACAGCAAAGTGTGAAGTCCGAAAAATGCAAATACACTTAACAAAAGTGCTGTCATTGCCCAGAATGTATAGTAAAGCCAGGGGAAATTGCTTTTGTCGTAATGTGTTGCATGCGTGAGGTAGCCTGTAAATTTCATGTTGGCATCGGTATGGCATTTTTTACAGGTTTCCACAATGTTACGCGGATTGATGGATGATTTCGGATTATCCATTTTGTAGATGCCGTGTGCACCATGGCAGTCAGAACACCTGGCCGCTTCCATATAACCAAGCTGGTAAACTTTTCCATGATAGGTTTCAAGGTATGTTTCAGCAAGTTCGGTGTGGCATTTTCCGCACTGGGTAGTTATTTCCGACATGAATTTATCCTGGTGAACTTCGGAAATCAGGTGCGCCGTGTGACAGGTTTCGCAGGTTGGATATTCCATCTCTCCGGTACTTTGCCTGTATGCATGATCACTTTCCCGGTAATTGTCATAAATTCCTTTGTGACAGTTACCACAGGTTGCAGCCACATTTGCCGGGTTTACAGACGAACGTGGATCCGATTCCTTTAAATTTAAATGTGCTGTATGACAGTCGGTACAAACAGCAGCAGAAAGCAGTCCTTTTTCCTCAAGGCTTCTGCCGTGCACACTTGTGGAGTAATCGAAATAAGCATCGATTTCTTTCAAATTTGTTCCCATTACTGCTTTGCCATTTGCGGTGTGGCATTCTCCACACAAAGCCGGAATTTTGGAACGGAAAACCGGCGAGTTTTCATCGTTTTTGGGTTTTACCATGTGCGTTCCGTGGCAATCAGTGCAATATGGTGCATTGGGTTGTTTGCTGAAATATGCCTGGCCATGTCCACTCTGAAAATAGATGTCAGCTTCTTCGGCATGGCAATTGGAGCAATCGACCTTATTTGCTGTTTCGCACGGACGGGCGCTGTTCACAGTAACGTCCGAATGGCATTTTACACACGTAATATTATTATGTGCAGAATTTGCCAGATGGGTTACATCAACATTTAATGAAACTACCCTGTCGCCAACCGTCATTACCTTATCCGTATTTTCGTGACAGGCCAAACAGGTTTTATCTGAAATGGTAGTCAGAATATTCTGCATTTCCACATTGTGCGGCGGATGGCAATCGGTACATGCCGGAATTGCTCCGGGTTTTTTCTCCCAAAGCTCCTGGTTTATAACTTTTACATGCACCGTTTCAATGCGTGCATGACATTTCATACAGGTGGATGCCACATTCTTGGGCGAAATGCTTGAATTAATGTTGGTGTGCGGCAAAATCAGGTGGTTTCCGTGACAATCATTACAAGTGGCTGTAACAATTAAACCGCTGCTGAATAATCCCTGTCCGTGAATACCCTGACTGTAATTTTCAAGAATGTTGTGCTCTGTAATGTTGTAATCTCTTGCAACAGGCGCGCCTTCGCGATGGCACTTGCCACACAAAACCGGAATATTCATTTTGTAGGTACGCGAATCCGGATTTGAAGATTGTAAAATTTCATGCTTTCCATGGCATTCCGAGCAGGTGGGGGCATTTTTATCATTCCTTTTAAATGCAGTACCATGAACTCCGCCCATAAAATTTGACATTGCATCATCGTGACATTCGCCGCAATTTACCGGCGCAAGTGTATCAGGATGTGGAAATTCTTCCACATCAGCATCTGTGTGGCACGAAACACATTCAAGATAATTATGAACTGAATTTTCAAGAATGCCGGTAGGTATATACCTTGATACTTCTCTGCCTCCCCTCATCGTGGTAAGGGATGGGTCGTCGTGGCACATAAAACAATCTTCGTTGGATTGAGCTGCCAGCTGAAAGCTTACTGCAGTGAGCAGTAAAATAATAAGGTTGATTTTTAAATAATTTCCGGAATACAGATTCTTAATACTATTTTGAAACCGTTTTCCTGCGTTAAAACATACTCCTCTTGTCATAATATGCGTCCTTCTCTGTTTATGTTTTAAATAGCATTAAATGGTGATACTATTTGTTTTTGATATTGTTTAGATATGGTGCCAGCCGGTTAAAATACTTTTAAAGTTCTCCGTCGGCGACTTTCCTATTGAAGCTACATACAAGTGAATGATTAAAAATATGGAAATAAAAAAGCCAAACACTGAATGAGAAACGGCGGTAATTAAAATACCGCTGATACTGTATATTCTTTCAAAAATGATTTCGGGGAAAAGCAGTGCAAAACCAGTGAAAATTACAATTGGCACTGCAATGTACATTACAATAATGTAGAAATATTTTTGCAGCGGATTAAATTTTCTTTTTTCGGAAAGAGGGTAGGGAGCTTTCATGCCGTGAAACATACCCCAGGCATAATAATACGCCTGTTTCATAGGTCTTTTCAAAAATCCCTTAGGTTTTACAATGTAAAACTTGCTGTTTCCGGACATTGCGTTGCCAATAATAAACAGTAAGTAGTTGAGGGAAACCATAACCCCCGAAATATTATGGATATTTACTGCCAGGTTAAACTGAATGAATGAGGATTCAACTCCTGCATTCATTGAAAGTCCGGTAATGATGAGAAGAATTATTCCCAGGGCATTAATTCCGTGCCAGATGCGTAACCACAGCGGATAAAAATAGATTTTGTTGTTGGAATTCATTTTTTATTACTTTTTTAAATACCTGAAGAAAGAATGAATTATAATACCGGCCAGTGCGGCAAAAAGTATGATGTAGCTTAAAATTTTAAGTTCCGGAATCTGGTGTGTTCCTATAACATACGATTCGTTTGAAATAACAGCGCTTAACCTTCCGTTTTCGGAACGTTGCTGCAGATTTTGGTATTTGTACAACGAAGCTTTTAATCTTGAATTGGTTGTATGGCATTCCACACATTTTCTCACAGCTTTATCTTTTCCCTGAATATTGTGCGAAACCATTAATCCTTCAACAACTTCAGTGTGACATTCGATACATCTTACATGCTGGAAATGAAGTTCCTGGTTTGGCAGCCAGCTATGGATTTGGGTAATCTGCGGTCTTTCCCTCCCCGAAACCAGTTTATATTCTATCATTGAATTATGGCACGAAAGGCACATGTTGTTGCTGTATTCCACTATTTCAAGAACGTCGCTACTGGTGCGGGCTGTTGTTGCATAAGTATGCTGACTGTGGCATTTCGAGCAGGTGAAATTATCGCCATAAACCTGGTAATGCACACTTTTTTGAAATTCTTCCTGAATTTTTTCGAACTGATATGTTGCAAAAGATTCGTCGCCACCATGACAATCCAAACAAGTTGCCAGAGGTTCAAGTTTTAAATTGGCGGCATGCGGATAAGTACTGTATTCATACGAATGGCAATCGGTGCAGTCAAACTGATTGTGAACTCCGGTTCTCAATGCCACAGTATCAATTATATAAAATGGATTCATCAGTCTTTTTTCCTGTGTATCCATTAAATCATTATGGAAGGTGTAGGTTTGATTGGAATGACATTTTAAACATTGATGATGTTGTGCATCTTCGTACGACTGCGAATACAATTGCAACGAAGAGCAACAAATTAAAATAAGATTTAATAATAGTTTCAGGCGATTCATTTCTGCGAATTTTTAATAGATCATTTTCTTCTGAATGTCAGGATCTTTAAGTGGTTTTCGAACCTTTGTTTCTTTTCTTTAGTCCCTGAAAATCGAAAAAATGGTAACATCTGTAAACGATATTACCATTTTTTCATTAACATCTGCGAAAATTAATTTCTTGATTATTAGTACATCCAAAGTCTTGTAATGGTAAATCCAAGAGCAATTCCCTGTTTGTCAAATTTACTTTGATTATACATCATGATGTCCTGCGGAAGAATACCGTTTGCATTGCCGATATAAATCTGGAATGAATGTGTATAAGTTGAAATATCGACACCAAATGCCAGGTTTGGTTCGGCAAAATTATCCCAGTTGGTTTGTTCCGAGATATTTTTAATTTTCAACGGTAAATCATAGTTGAAAATAAAGGATGATTGCGGTGAAAATTTAATTCTTCCGTTAAAATGAGCGCCAACCACATCGTGGTCGTAATCCCAGCCAACCATATTGTAGTGGGTAAAACTTGCAGCTGCCTGCAAAGACAACCAATCAGTGAATTTACGGCCAATAATAAGTTGCGAAAAATAGGCTAATCTGTCGCCAAAAGCAACGTTAACCGGCATTGTTTCTCCCTTTGTATCAACAACTCTTGCAGTTCCAAAAGCGCTTTCATTTCTTCCGTCAACCGCTGCCGAACCAAATAATGTAACGGCTACCGGAATTGAGTTACTCTGGGTTTGCTCAAATACAGTCCATTTGGCATTTACATCGGTGTACATATTTTTCCGGGTCTGTCCAATTCCTATTTGCAGGTTTTTTACCGGAACATAGTTCAGTGCCAGCCGAACATTTGCGCTTGAATAAAGTCCCCATAAATCGGAATGTCCATTTTCGATTGAACCAAATTTATGCTGAATAATAAATTCAAGTGTTTTAACATCGGGTATAACCGATGTATGCTGGTTGATTAAAATACCGCTTTCGAATGGTAAATAAACAGGTTCGTCAGTTGCTTCGGCATCCTGGGCAAAAGCAGTGCTAAAAGAAATTCCTAAAACAATTAGAAACAATATATATTTTTTCATAGTCTTCATTTTAAATATTATTAATTGTTTTTGGCTCCCTGGGTAATCCATTTAAGTATCAATCCTGCCTGTGCTTCAGTGTATTTCTTTTGCGTATGGCCACTTGTGGCTGGATTAGGTTTGGTATAAATCAAACTTTCTTCAGGTGTACCTTTATTAATGTACCGTGAGCTGTTAATTGACGAATAAGCATTGCCCGCTGTCAGGTCTGGCATTTGTCCGCCGGTTTTATGACATTGTGTACAATTATTATTATCGTTGAATATGGGAACAATGTCAGCAGCAAAAGAAACTACCACTGTTGTGTCATTTACATCCGGAACCTCTTCAGGAACAATAAAATCGTATTTGCAGCCGCTAAAAAGCGCTGCAACTACAGCAATTGTGAAAAAGAATCCTAATATTTTCATTCGTAAATATTTTAATTATTGTATGGTAAACTCATGAAACATGTTTCTGGTCATCGAACTCATTTCATTTTGCATAAAATTTAAAAAAAAGACTTCTGTTTTATAAGAAGTCTTTTTTTAGTTTGTCGCGTTTAAATTTTATTCGTTTAACGCTTCCAGCGTATTGGTCAAAATTGCATTAACATATTTTGGATTGTGAACACCCATACTGCGGTCTTCTTCAATACCAATCCAGTTGAAATAAGCCTGAGCCTGAACCATTGGATATTCTCCAACAACTGGTTCGTAAGCATCATCAGCTTCAATGTATTCAACAACGCCAAGTTCAACCAATTTGTCTCTCAGTTGCTCCAATTGGTTCTCAGTAGTGCTTTGAACACCGCCATAGTTGTAATCGTCCATTTCTGAATCGTGGCAGTCAATACAAGCCTGAAGACTTGGTATAAACGAGTGTCCGCCACCAACTCCAAATTCTCCCATATGACAACCTACACAAGAAGCACCTTCCTGATGGTGGAAAGAATTGCCAACTGCAGGATATGCAACAGAACCCGGAAGTTCAGCAAAACCCTGTCCCATTACTATGTTCGCCTGCGGTCCGTGGTGTGGTCCGTAGTGTGTGCTGCTGATTCTGAAAGTTTCTCCTGGAGAAGCTGTATTTGGTTCAGCAGTTCTTGACTGGTGGCAAGTAGCACAAAGATTGCTGTTGCCAATTAAATCCATGGTTACCGATTCGTTAAAATTAGCAACTACCGGATCAGTTAATCTTAATGAAGAGGTGTAACCTTCTTCAAAAGTATTGTGAATTCCGTGGCAAGTGCTGCATTCCCATGCAGATGGATTGGTGATATCACCAAGAACGCCGCCAAATTCAGCATACTGTACAAATCCTTCGTGTGAGTGACACTGGGCACAAGCTGCCCGTCCGCCTGCATAATCAACTGCAATAGCGCCTGCACTATGCACTGACATTGCAAACTGCGCCTGGACCGCTTCCATGCTGTTTCCTGAGTGACATGCCAAACAGGTAATTTGTCCGTCCTGTCCGTCTTGTCCGTCTACTCCGTCTACGCCATCTGCACCGGCAGGGCCCATAGGACCTTCTTTAACACATGATGATGCCATAACAGCAACAGCTAAACAAAGGAGAACAAGTTTAAAAAATGAATTGTATTTCATAACTAAAAAAATTGATTAGGTTTTATAATATAACTACTTACTTTCCTAAAAATGATGTTTTAAAAACTCATTGTTTTCGGCTATAAAAGTAGTCCAGAATACCATCTGAAAAACGCAAATATGGGTGATATATCAATCCGAATCGGTTGATATAAGATGAGTGGAAAGATGCGAAATGATTGCAATAAAGTTGATATATGTCAATTAACCATTGCGGCTAATGGAAAGCAGCGCTTGTTCGTCAAGTATTTCGAACTTATTACCGTGAGTTTTAATTAGTTCTGACGTTTTGAACTGTTGTAGAATACGTACAAGGCTCTCTTTTGTCATGTTTGACATATCGGCCATATCCTGGCGTGTTAAAGGAACAGTAAACGGATTGCTTTTGTAAATGTCGTTTTTTAGATATAATAATGTATCTGCTACACGACCGGGCATATATTTTTGCGTAAGATTTACAAGTTTATTAAGTAAAATGTTGTTTTGTTTTGTATGGTGCCGTAACAGTTCAACGGCAAATCGATTATTTTCGGAAAATAATTTTGTGAGTTTCGATGAATCAATCAGGCAGCAGGTAACCGGCGTCATGGCAGTGATAGTGAATTGCTGAATGTTGCCATTGAATAATCCACCGCCTGTAACAAAATCGAGGCGGCCAATTAATTTCACGACAAGGTTTTTCCCTTTTACTCCTTCAACATAAACTTTAGCAATTCCACTTTTCATACAAACCACATAGGTGGATGAAGTATTTTGTTTGATAATCGTCTCCCCAGGTTTGTATTTAATTTGTTGCTTGCCGTCAATTAAAAAATCGAGTTCTTTAATTGTAAGCGATTTTAAAACGTTTACATCTTCGTCCTGAAAACAATTTTTACAACAGCAGCTATTTTCCTCTACACAATCATCGGCCTGTTTGCTGCAGTCACTACATTCATATTTTAATTCCTCTGCCACAGAATTTTTCTTCAATAAAATTTAAATTACAGAATAACAAAAGTACTTTAATTTTTGCCGCTAACATAAAAAAAATATTTCATTCTTACTGAAAAAAATATCCTTTTGTATTTTAATATTGCACAAAGATCATGTATAGAACGAAGAAGTTTAGAAAGTCAAAAGAAAAGCAGTAGAGGATATTTAAAAAGTCTATAGAGATTTTAAAAGGTGAGTCAGAAAAATTGGATATCAGTTCCTAACAAGCAAGTCGTCCAAATTACTTGTACAGCCGATGTAATATGAATAGTCGGAACATTTTAAGATGTAAACGTACCACATAAGTTTTGGTTATTTGAAAAGTGATGAACGGCGTCCACCGAAACTCACCGAAGCTATAATACTACAAGGATTATAGCTTCTGAGTTTATATAAAAAATGAGCGAAACTCACCTACGCTAAAGCTTCGGTGAGCGAAGGTGGAGCTGGCGG
>CAVYUC010000030.1:0-43006 GCA_963771595.1 uncultured Prolixibacteraceae bacterium
CACACGTACGTACGGTTCTCGTATACGGCGGATTCCTGATTTACAACCCTAACCTTTCGGTAATGATCCGATAGGAAAACATAGCCTGCAACCCTTGCTCTTGGCTAATGGTTGGCAACTACAAACCCCATAGCGGACTTTCACCACCGAGTTATTTACCATGCACGGCAAAAAAAAATGCCGCATTTACTGCAACATCTTTTCATTATTGAATTTAATAAAAACTATTCTTTGGGACGTTCAAATGTCTGATCATCTATATCATCATTAAATGAAACCTTTTCGATATTAATTGTTGCCGTGCCCATGGGAGATTCCGACACTATTTTATGCGCAATCATTACACCATCAGTTTTTTCATAATCACTCATGGTTTGCTCCACCTCCACTTCCTGCCCCTGCGCGTTGACAGTACTTTTTACTTTATCAATCAGGTACGTATCAGCATCGATATAATAGTTTTTTACAATGTCATTTTTAGTGGTCAGTTTAATATTGTATACTTCATTTCCATCCACTTCTTCTTTTCCTGCCAATTCTGCCTGGTGACCTTTATTTTTGTAATTGTATAATTCACCATCAATATCCGCCTGATCCATTGCCTGTTGGAGCTGAGCTCCTGTTAAATCCTGCGGGTCCGGGCTCATCCAGGGTGCAACTACCCATCCTTTTTCGCCGTTGTACGCCTGAATCATTTTTTGCCCCTGCATATCGATTTCCATCCTGAATTTCCCCGGACGTTTGATTTTCATTACCATTGGAATGCTCATTCCCATTTGCTGCACGTTTGCCTCAATGGTATATGTTTTTTGGGTCAGCAGCTTATCCTGACCAACTGCTTTAAAATGTTTTTCAAGCACTTGATCCAGGTTTTGCGCCTGCGCCACATTAACTGCTGCAATAATCAGCAATATAAACAGTGCACTAATTGTCTTTTTCATGATACGTTTTTTTAATAATTTATAATTTTTTTGTTTTGACTTATATCGACCGGCCCGTGCCGGATTCAGAAATAAATTTCGGAATTTATATTTTCAAAAGAAATGCCTCTTTCAATTAGTAAATCGCGAACTTCCACCACCATAACAGGTTTACCACAAATGTAATATTTTACATGCGGAAATGCTTTCAGTTCTGAAAGGTATTGAGTAACTCTTCCGGGATAAACATTGCATGATGACTCTTTTGAACAGCAACGAATGTAATTTTCATTGAATTCATATTCCAGTTCATCTTCAAAAAAGAACTGATTTAAAAAACGCACCCCGTGAATTAGTTTTTTATTCTTTGCCAAACCAGATTTAAACATGCTGTAAAACGGAGCTATTCCCGTTCCTGTTGCAATCCACCATGCTGGTTCGGCAGTATCGGTAAAACTACCGTATGGTTTTGAAATCCAAATTTTTTCGCCAGGAATCATGGAAGCCAGCCGCGGTGTAAGCAATCCATCTTCTTTAATATTAAAAAGAATTTGAACCTCCTGCTCATTATTTCCGCTGCAAATGCTGTAGATCCGCGGTGGATGGTCTTTATCCGCAGCAATTTTCAACACTTGCCCAGGTAAAAAATCGAAATCTCGCTTAAACGAAAGAATATAAACACCTTCCGATATTTCTTCCATATTGGTTAAAGAACGTTCGATCAAATCTGCCTCTGTTTTTCCTTTTTTTGCCATTAAAAAGTTTTGCCTGATTTTAATTGTTGACCAGCGAAAATGTAACAACAAGGTTTTTATCGGGGCCAACCCACATATTATTTACCTGATAATAAGCCGAAAGTTCAGCCATTCCGGCTACTTCATCAGAATTACCGGTTATTTCGAGTGGTGTAATATGATGCGATTTCAATACAATCTTTTCCGGTGTTTCGAAGCCTATTCCCGGCTGCACCAGTTCCAGCTGGTAATCTATATCAGAATGATTCACAATTTCCACCAGCCGTGTTTCGCCGTTGGCGAGTTTCAGCGGTTTGTTGGTTATTTTTAGCGATGCAAAAAACAACGGTTCCAGCCATTGTGAAGTCCCCATTAAATCGTTATTAAAATAGGCAACCGTGCGGCGATTAAACAAAGCCTCCTTTATGCCACCCTCGGTTTTACTTTTAACAAACACCAGTGTCATTGGCCGGTGACTGCCTTGCAAATCATAAGCCATACACACTGGCCCGTGAACATCGGAATTCGCCAAAATTGTCAGCTTCTTTTCTGCCGACCAATTCAGCGCTTCCGGATAATATTCATTGCTGTTGCACACTTCAATTCCGTTCAGCAAATTATTTTTCAGCAAACGCGAATGTTCTTCCCACCAAATTGTAGAATCGGGCTGCTGGACTTTCCAGCCGGGATGGTTCCAGAAAATAAATGCACCCTGGTCCCTGGCCTCTCTGATTGTAGCAAAAACATCTTCGCGCTCCAGCAAATTAGCATTAGTTATAAACAACGCATTTAAATGCCCCGGAGGCATATTTCGCGTAATTTCGGCCCCTCTGATAAGGAGCAGATTCAGGGTTTTTGCCAGCGGTTCGGCAATTTCAAAAGATCGGTTATGGTCCGAATTTATTTCTTTTGAATGAGGCTGGTATTCAATATGATCGGTAATTGCAATGGCATCCAAACC
Organism: uncultured Prolixibacteraceae bacterium; assembly: GCA_963771595.1. GTDB lineage: Bacteria > Bacteroidota > Bacteroidia > Bacteroidales > Prolixibacteraceae > CAVYUC01. The sequence goes on from CAVYUC010000030.1 coordinate 2,616, forward strand.
TTCCTGCCAGGCCTCCTCCACCCGCACTGTAGGCCAAACAGTGCCATCAGAAAATATAGTATGCATGTGAAAGTCGCACTTTAAAGTCTGATATCCCTGAATATTTGGCAGTTGTATAATTTTACGTGATTGTCCGGCAGCTATTTGACCGATGAAAATTAAAACCCAAAAAAGAATGTAACCAATGTGCATAATCTGATATTTAAAATTAAAGTTTAAATATCAGGTTTTTTGTTTAACCATTAGTAATTGTTGGCTGCAAAATTTAAAAATGAAGAGCAAACAAACGAAATTTGGAAAATCAGCACCTTCTTTTTAATTTTTTTAAAAAGAAGCTTGTCTAAAGAACAATTTATTCTGATCTTTGCTTTAATGCATTATGGAAAAATTATTTAAAAATAGCGGCGGAAATCAAAGCCAGGGAGTTGAACTTAAAAAAATTGGCCATAAAAAACAGATTTTGCGTGCGCTTTTTTTTAACGGGCAATTATCCAATTCAGAACTTTCGAAACAAATCAGGTTAAGTACGCCCAAAATTAACAGTTTACTTCTTGAACTTATTGGCGATGGATTGGTGAATGAATTGGGAAGAGGCGATTCGAGCGGTGGAAGAAGGCCAAATATTTACGGATTAATTGAGGATGGATTTTATGTTGCCGGTATTACAATAAATATTAACCGCACCATCATTTCAATTTTTAATGCAGCCAACAGCGAAGTTAGCGGCCCACATTTTCTGAATGTAAAAATCCAGGCCGACATGCAGATTTTTCATCAGGTAAATGAAAAGCTGCAACAGATTTTACACGAAAACAATATTCCAGCCAGTAAATTACTGGTGGCCGGCATAGAATTACCAGGGTTAATAAATCAAAAAAGTGGTGTTAACAAAACATATTTCCCGAGGGAAAAAAATCTGTTCGACGAACTGAGCCACATATTTGGAATGCCGGTATTCATTAACCACGATTCAAAAGTCCGCGCATTTGCAGAACAGCATTTTGGTCTGGCAAAAAACAAAAAAAACGTTTTAATGCTCCAGGTGGACTGGGGAGTTGGACTTGGAATTATCATTAACGGAAAATTATATACAGGAAAATCAGGGTTTTCCGGTGAATTCGGGCATCTTCCGATTGCCGATAACGGCATACTTTGCACCTGCGGAAAAAAAGGGTGCCTCGAAACCATCGTCTCGGCAACTGCCATTGCACGAATGGCCAAAGAGGGATTAAAAAACGGAAATTCGTCTCTGCTAAAAGAGCTTGTAAATGGCGAGGTCGACGAAATCAATATTGTCACTATAATTCAGGCAGCCAACCGCGGCGATCAGTTTGCAATTTCAATTTTTTCCGAAGTTGGATTTTGGCTGGGCAAAGGAATAGTTTACCTCATCCAGATTTTCAATCCCGAACTTATTATCATTGGCGGAAAAGTTGCTGAAGCCAGTGATTACATTCTTGCACCGGTGCAACAAGCTATAAACACGTTCAGCAATCGCGACATCAGCAACGACACCGAAATAAAATTCTCGGAATTGGGATCCCGGGCCGGAACAATTGGCGCGGCAGCTTATGCAATCGAAAAACTATCTTTTTCTAAAAAATAAAACATGGAACTAAATTTATCGAAAGTAGAACAGGCTTTTTTCAATACATCCAAAATTCAGAAAATAACAACCCGCATTCCATATATAACTGTGGAAAGTTTTCCAAAACTGGGGCTGCTTTCGGCGCTTGCTTTTTTGGAATGGGCAGGAGAAAATCCCAAAGGTGTGGTAAGCCTGCCAACTGGAAAAACTGCACAGCATTTTATTCAGTTTACCCACCTTCTGCTCGATAACTGGAACAGCAAAAAAGGAAGGGAAATTCTTGAAAAATATGGACTGGAAAATCTAAAAAAGCCTGAATTAAAAGAGCTTCAGTTTGTTCAGATGGGTGATTTTTACCCCATAAGTTCGTCGCAACACAATAGTTTATGCAATTATGCCGAAAAATTTTACATCGAAGGATTTGGTCTGAACCGTAAAAAAGCTTTGCTCATAAATTCTGATGATATAAAATTGGCTGAAAACAAACATTTTAGTGAGATTTTCCCGGATTATAAAATTGATTTGACACTGCGTTACCGCGAGGCGAAAAGCCAGTTGGAAAAGCTTCAGCAGGAATCCATTTTCAAAATTGATCAGTGGTGCACGGCGTACGAAAATAAAATCAGAAACAAAGGCGGTATCGGTTTTTTCCTTGGCGGAATTGGACCCGACGGACACATAGCTTTTAACACCCGCGGCTCCGACCATTTTTCATCGACCCGCTTAACCCGAACCAATTTTGAAACACAGGCGGTTACTGCAGCCGATTTGGGTGGAATTGAAGTTTCGCGGAACCGGCTCGTAATTACCATCGGACTGGGAACGCTCCGTTACAATCCGGAAAATAAAGCCATAATTTATGCCGCGGGCGAAGCCATTGCCGACACTATAAAAAATTCGCTTGAAAATGAACCAACAGTTATTTATCCGGCTACATCACTGCAAACACTGAAAAACAGCCGGTTTTATCTCACTGAAGGTGCAGCTGTAAAACTCGAAGACAGCATCGACTGGTACTACAAAGGGACTCCATGGAACCATAAAAAAACAGAACGAGCCGTAATTGAATTGTGCAAAAAAGTAAACAAGTTTGGGCACAAACTGGAAATGGACGACCTCAAATCCGATAAATATTGCAAGCTCATTCCCAATCTGAATGAAAATACGGTTCAATCTGTAATTGATTCCATTCTGGCCAAAATCGAAAAAGGGATGCAAAAGGAAGTGAACCAGGTTTTCTATCACACAGGGCCGCACCACGATGATATTATGCTGGGAATTATGCCGCTCACCAACCGGCAGTCGCGCGATGCAAGTAACGAACTGCATTTCTCGGTTTTAACTTCCGGATTTACCGCAGTTACCAACACTTTTCTTTACGACTTGCTTGTTGATACCAAAGATTTAATGAACCAGGGAAATATCCAAATGATTGGATATCCTGATTTTTTTAAGGACGGCTATCTTTATAAATGGGATAAGGATGTTTATCATTACCTGGATAACATTGCCGCACGTAACGAAGAAGGCAAAAGGCGCGGTGTTTGTCACAGGTTGGTAAGGGCGCTGGTTTCCATCTGGAATATTAAAAACCGGGAAGGGCTGCGCGAAACTATTTACGAAGTTTTAACCTCGCTAAAAAACAGTTACGATGGCAGCAAAAATCCTCCAAAAATTCAGAAACTAAAAGGGATGATCAGGGAGTTTGAAGAAGAACTGGTTTGGGCACATTACGGAATTATGGTGAAAAACGTTCACCATCTTCGGTTGGGTTTTTACCAGGGCGATGTTTTCTCCAGTCAGCCCGACCGCGAAAGGGATGTGCTCCCAATTCTGGAGGACTTCAGAAAATACAAACCAACTGTTATTAGTCTTGCCATGGATCCGCAGGGCAGCGGCCCCGATACACATTATAAAGTGCTGCAGGCCATTGCACGCGCCGTGGAGGAATGGAATAAGGAAGAAGATTTGAGCCACCTCAAAATAATTGGCTACCGGAATGTGTGGTTTAAATACAATCCCTGGGATGTGGAAGTGATTGTTCCGGTATCGCTGAACTCGCTGGCTACTATGGACAAATCATTTTCGGAATGTTATGTGACGCAGGTAAATGCCTCGTTTCCAAGCTACCAGCACGATGGAAAATTCAGCGAAGTAACTCAGCAGGTTTGGCTCGAACAACATAAGCAAATTCAGTTGCTGCTCGGTAAAAACTTCTTTTACCAAAACAATTCTCCTTTGTTGCGTGCAACACACGGATTCGTTTATTTACACGAATTAAAGGTGGAACAATTTCTGGAAGAGGCATTTAGCCTGGAAAAATCAATGGAAGGAATTCTGTAAAAAGTTTACAGGAAATGAAATTTAAACCAGTTTCATCAGGAATTTATTTTACAGTAATCATTTTACTGCTTATCGCATCGTGTGAAAAAGAAAACGATTTCCGAAGCGAATGGATTGGAAATTATAATTGTATTGAACTCCATACATATTTTGACCCCATCGATGATACCATCATGAACTGGACAACGGATACTGTATCAGAGAATGTCGTATTGCAGGTACAACTGTTGATGGACAGTTCAATAACTGTAAAATCAGGCAAATACAATATAACAGATGCAACTTTTGCAATGGAAAATAATAAAGGTGCATTTTTTTATGGCAGCAGGGAAATTGTTAAATTTACACCGGATAAAATTTCGGTTTCAGTTCGACATGGACCTTTAAACAGTAATACTTATTACGGAACAAAAACACAATAAATCATTAAAAGTCAACTTTTAAAACACTAAAAATGAAAATAGTAATTCTGAAAAATTACGAAGAAATCAGCCGCTGGACCGCCCGATATATTACAAAACAAGTCAATGATTTTAAACCGCTTTCCGAAAACCCATTTGTTTTGGGATTACCAACAGGTTCAACTCCGATCGGTACTTACAAAGAATTGATTGCATTCAATAAAAGAAGTAAAATTTCATTCGAAAATGTAGTTACATTCAACATGGATGAATATATGGGCATTGACAAAAACCATCGAGGAAAGCTACTACAGTTTCATGCATCGAAATTTATTTAACCATGTGAATATTCATAAAAAACAACATTCACATTCTGGACGGAAATGCAGCGGATCCCCTTGAAGAATGTAACAATTACGAGGAAAAAATAAATTCGTTTGGCGGAATTGAACTTATTTCTGGGAGGAATGGGCGCCGATGGACACATCGCTTTTAATGTGCCCGGTTCGTCGTTAAATTCGAAAACACGGCTGGTCAACCTCAATTTTGAGACCATTGTTTCAAATGCGCGTTTTTTCGACAATGATTTTACTCAGGTGCCAAAACAGGCGCTCACAGTTGGTGTTAAAACAGTTATGGATGCGCGCGAAGTTTTGATCATCGTAAACGGGCATAAAAAAGCGCGGGCATTGCAACATGTGGTCGAAGGCGGAGTAAACCACATGTGGACGTTGTCGGCATTGCAAAACCATCCGAACGCCACCATTGTCTGCGATGATGAAGCAACCTGGGAATTGAAAGTGGGAACAGTAAACTATTTCAGGGAAATGAACAATGCCGATAATTTATAACCCGGCATTTTTTCCGGAACCCGACATTTTTTTCATGGGTTTAACCTCCACTTCGGAACTGCAGCCCGGGCAAAGGTAAATTTCGCAGCCGGTGCAAGCAAAACAATTGCTGCACATACGATCGACATCCAAATTCGAAAACCTGAAACCGCAGCTGCTACACTGATAAAACTTTTCTTTTTTTCCGGGTCCAATCATTGGAAAAATATTTTACTATTCTGAAGATTCCAAAAATAATAATCAGCGTAAAAATAATGGCAGCACCCGATGGAATATCCAAAAAATTGGAAATAAACAAGCCGGAGATGGTTCCGATAAATGCAAAAACTGATGAGTAAATCAGGAGTTTGCGGAAGTCGTTGGTGAATAAATTTGCTGTGGCCTGTGGAATAGTCAGCAGCGACAAAATCAAAATAATACCAACCACCCGTATATTTAAAACAACAGTCAGGGCGATTAAAGTAATGGTAATGTAGTTGAACAAAGTTACGGGCAGGCCGGCTGCACGCGCAAACTCTTCATCAAAAGCGACATAAAGAATTGTACGGAAGAAAAACACGTAAAAAATAATGATAACCACATTCAGAATAAACATCCACCACAATTCTGCAATGGTAACCGTGAGAATATTTCCAAAAAGATAACTCATTAAGTTTGGCGTATAACCGGGCGTCAGAAAAACAAACATTATTCCGAGCGCCATTCCAAGCGACCACCAGATTGCAATGGAAGAATCTTCGCGAACTTCGGCAACTTTTGTAAAAAACTGAATGCCCAGCGCCGACAACACAGCAAATAAAACAGCCCCGAGCAGCGGGTTAAAACCAAGATAAAATGCCAGACCAATTCCGCCAAAAGATGCATGTGTAATTCCGCCGCTGATAAAAACAATCCGCCGCGAAACAATGTAACTTCCGATAATTCCGCATGAGATACTTGCAAAAATTGCTGCAAGAAATGCTTTCAGAAAAAAATCGTAGGAAAATAATTCGATTATTGCACTCATATCAATGGTGGTGTTTTAAAACGGTATGTGCAATTTCGCCATGAGAAATTATCTGAATCGGGCAATTGTAGCTGTCGAGCTGCTCCTGCGAAATGATGTTACTCTGGTGGTAGTGCAGCTTTCCGTTTAAGCAGGCAATGGTTTTTACGTAACTCGAAATGGTCCCCACGTCGTGCGAAACCAGTACAATTGCCATATTTTTATTCAACTCTCTTAACTTCCTGTATAATTCACCTTCAAAACGATTATCAACAAAAGTATCCGGTTCGTCAAGAATAATAATTTTCGGATCGCTGATTAATGCGCGGCATAAAAATACACGCTGCATTTGCCCGCCCGAAAGCTCGCCAATGGCTTTGTTTCGGATGTCCGAAATTCCCATTTCCACCAGCAGTTTTTCTGTTTTCCGGCTCACTTCCGAGGAGCTGATTTTTACCTGGCTTTTCATTATGGAACCCGAACGTACAACTTCGAAAACCGTAATCGGAAAATTTTTATCGATATATTTTACCTGCGGAAGGTATCCAATTGGTTTTTTCCGGTTATTAATATCTTTTCTGAAAATAATTTTCCCTTTCATTGGTTTTAGCAAGCCCAGAATTGCCTTGAGCAACGTTGTTTTTCCGCCGCCGTTGGGACCGATTACACCGATAAAATCATTTTCGTAAATGGCAAGGTTCACCTCCGAAAGTACCGGTTCGCCGCTGTATCCTACTGAAAGATTATCTATTTGAATTAACGGATCCATTAAAAATTATCGATAAATGTGTTGGTTATTTCCATTAAGTTATCCGCCCATTCCGGATCAAGCGGCGAAACCTGGATTACCTTGCCATTAATTTCCTCGGCAAACACCCGGGCCTGTTCACGGTCGAATTCACTCTGAATGTAAATAGTATGAATATTTTCGTCTTTAGCCACTTTTATCACGCGCGTCATACTTTGCGGCGTTGGTTCCTTACCGCCCGATTCAAGCGGGAACTGTACTAATCCGTAATCGCGGGCGTAGTATGAAAGGCTGGGGTGAAACACTATAATTTTGCGGCCCTGGTAAGGTTTCATGGCGTTTGTAATTTCCACGTCAAGCTGGTCAATTTCTTTTACAAATCGAAGGTAATTCAAGCGATATTCACGGCTTTTTTCAGGATTGAGTTCCGACAAAGTATTGGCAATTTTCTCCGCCATTTGCTTAACCAGTTTAGGCGAAAGCCAGATATGCGGATCAACACCCTGATGTTCATGTCCACCGGGATTTTCGCTTGCTCCGGTGATTAAATCCAGCCCTTCTGAAAGATCGACCACCTTCATGTTTTTATTCGCCTGGATGATTTTGTCTTTCCATGAATATTCAAAACCAATGTACCCGATGCGAAACCACACCTGGGATTTGGCAATGTCGCGCAACTGCGATGGTAAAAGAGTATAAGCTGCCGGGTTCGAACCTGGTGGAATTAAAACGTTCACTTCAAAATCGTCACCTGCAATTTTCTTAACAAAAGTTTTTTGGGGTAAAATACTCACGGTTACAACTTTCCGATCGGTGTCCTCATTACTTTTTTTCGTTGCATTACAGCCGAAAAGAAACAATATTATGATGATTAAAGAAATTGGTTTTTTCATTTTTTATGACTTCAAATACTCGGTTTAAACAATAAAGTGCAAATTTAGTTTTAACAGACGAAAATAGTTACTCCCCGTTGTTTTGTTTTTTCTTTTGTTTTTTTGGCGGCACCGGATCATATCCGTGAGTTCCCCACGGATGGCATTTCGAAATGCGTTTTGTTGCCATCCAAAAACCTTTTAACGGACCGTGGATTTTTACAGCCTGCACAGCATATTCGGAGCAGGTTGGAACATGCCTGCACGAAGCCGGTGTAAACGGAGAAATGGCATATCTGTAAAAATATACGGGCAACAGTAAAATCCATCCCAACCCTTTTATTATGTCTTTTCCAATGCGGTGCATCTGTTCAATTTTGGCCAAAATTACAACTTATTCCAACATCTGTTTGTTGTAAATGAAGGAAATATATAAACGCAAAGTTCATTAAAAAAGCGTAATTCGAAAATTATGTTGCAATAAACTGAGCCTGATTCAGATTTTTAACAATAACAAAAAAATTTATTTTGAAGTCATTCAAACCCGATTTTATAACCGTTATCAGCATCCTCCTTTTGCTGGTTTCAGTTTTTCTGAGCGTAAAACATATTTATCTCGCCCGCAAAAATCAGGAAGAATCCATTATACTTTCGGAAGTAAACGGGGTGCAGTATGGCCTGTTAAATGCCGATGAATGGCGGGATAACCTTTCCAATATCATTATAAAAAAAATTGAGGAATTTGAATTAACCGACGAAAACCGGGAAGAATTACGAATACAGGTCGAAAATATTTTATATAAGCTGCTCGACGAAGTGGACAAAATTCTGAAGGATGACATGGGCAAAATTAAAAAGTTCCTGATGAATGCTTTTATCGACCTGGACAAATTACGCGAAAATGTACCACAACTTTCTGTACAACTGCTAAATGAGCTTTCGAAACCGGAAAACAAAAACAACATTAAAAACTTTGTTCTGGGAAAACTTGACAGCCTGGTTGATGAAACTTTCAGCAAAGATGACCAGCGAAAGCTAAAACAAATACTCGATAAAAATAACTTCGAAAATAAGACAGCAGCTGCCAGCCAGCTCGAAATCAAAATCAGGGAAAATGAAAAGGAGTTACAAATTTATACCATCCTGCTTATCATATCACTTGTTACTGTATTTCTGCTCAACTTTTTAAGCAACAAACGGAAAACATCAACCGGTTTATTTTTGCTGCTCTTTACAACATTGCTTTTTCTTGTGAATGGCGTTTCGGTGCCCATGATTGAAATTGAAGCAAGAATTACACGGCTAACTTTTGAGCTGATTGGCGAAAATATAGTTTTTACTGATCAGGTGTTATTTTTTCAAAGCAAATCGATATTGGATGTGGTCTGGATTTTAATTACCAATGGAAAAGCAGACATGATGTTAGTCGGAGTTCTGATTTTTGCCTTCAGTGTACTCTTCCCGTTTACAAAAATTGTTTGCAGTTATATAACAATTACAGCTCCCGGACGCTCCCAAAAAAACTGGTTTCTCCATTTTTTTACATTTAAATCGAGTAAATGGTCCATGGCCGATGTTTTTGTAGTGGCTATGTTTATGGCTTTTATCGGCTTTAACGGTATTATCGGCAACCAGCTTGAACACCTGCGAAATGTAAATAAATATGTTGAAATACTGACCACCAACGGAACCAGCCTGCAATCCGGATTTTATCTTTTCCTGTCGTTTTGTTTGGCTGGCTTGTTCTTAAGTATTGCTATTCAGAAAAAAACAGCATAAAATTTAAGCATCTTTTTCTGCCTCTAAAAAATCATTTAGTTTTTATTCAGAATAAATTGAACCGAAATTGATTTAATTTCAAACAGAATTCCATAATATTTATAAATTTGCTGTTCTTGTTTTTAAAATTGATAATGTAATATCATCTACTTAAACCAAATTAATAATGGAACAAAGAAACAACAATCTGGCAGTTGGCATGACCGTTTTTGGCGCCATCTTTTTCATTTTTGGATTTGCAACTACGTTTATTATTACACTCAGTGCACCGGTAAAAGCGATTTTTAGTTTATCGGAATTTGAAGCACAGTTGTTATCCTCTGCATTTTTTATTGCTTACCCGTTAATGTCGATTCCCACGGGAAAAATTATCGATAAAATGGGCTACAAATGGACAGTGGTAGCAGGTTTGATTTTAATGGCGCTCGGAAGTTTTATTTTTATTCCAGCCGCCCGGATTCCTTCATTCCCCATATTTTTGCTCGGAACTTTTATTCTGGCAATTGGTGTGGTTTTCCTGCAGGTAGCCGCCAATCCGTATGTTACAGCAATTGGTCCGGAAAGCAGCGCATCAAGTCGTTTGAACCTTACACAGGCATTAAATTCGGTAGCAACAATGATTGCGCCGTGGTTAATTTCAGTGGCAATTTTTAAAGGTCTGAACCTTCCGACGGACGACAGTGCAATTACACCGGAACAGGGATTAATGGCTGCCGACAGAGTTCCAATGCCTTTTATTATTATGGGTGTTTTGGTTGTAATTGTGGCCATTGCAATTTTTACCATAAAACTGCCTCTTCTGGAAAAAGGCTCCGGCGCGAAAAAAAGCATCTGGAGATATCCGCACGTTGTTTTAGGTGGTTTTGCAATTTTTGCATACGTAGGTGCTGAAGTTGGTAATGCCGGTTTAATTGTAAACTATTTGAAAAACTCAATCGGAATTACTGCCGAAATGGCTTCAACATATGCCGCAATTTACTGGGGCGGTGCAATGGTTGGCCGGTTCTTTGGTTCGTTTATGTTCTCCGATATGAAACAGTCGAAAAAGTTCACCTACCTGTTGCCGGTGCTGGCGCTTGCATTTGTTGCCGGCTCATTTGTCACCGACTGGAACTGGACTATCGGCTTGACTTTTACAATTGTTGCTCTTATTAATTTCGGAATTATGCAGCTTGGAACCGGAAAAGCAGCACGCACACTGGCTATTTTTGCTTTGGTAGCTGCCTTACTTGATTTGGCCACTACATTTACAAGCGGTACAATTGGTTTATGGACGGTAATTTCAATTGGTTTGTTTAACTCCATCATGTTCCCGAATATTTTCTCTCTTGCAGTAAAAGATTTGGACAAAGCCGAATTAAGCGGCGCTTCCGGATTAATTAATTCACTGATTATTGGTGGCGCTGTTATTCCGCCAATTATGGGTGGAGTTTCCGATAATTTTGGCTACACATGGGCTTTCCTTGTACCTGCATTGTGTTACGTTTACATCTTCTTCTATGCCATTAAAGGAAACCTAATAAGAAGGGCATAATTAACTGAATAAGTACTATTTAAAAAGTAAATAATGATAAAAAAAGTTGCAATAGGTGTTGATATCGGCGGAACAAATACAGCCATTGGTGTTGTTGATCCGGAAGGAAATGTAATGGTGAAATCCAACATTCTGACTCCCGGACACGGCGATGCTGTTTTGTATATTTCCAATCTGGCTGCAGCAATTAAAGAATTAATTAAGTCGGTAAAATTGCTGAATAAGGATATTGAAATTCTTGGGATTGGAATTGGAGCGCCAAACGGCAACTATTACAAAGGCACTATTGATTATGCTCCCAACCTTTCGTTTAAGGGTGTGGTAGAATTTATTAAGTTATTGCGCGAACATTTTCGCGACCTGGATGCACTGGCGCTTACCAACGATGCAAATGCTGCTGCAATTGGCGAAATGATTTACGGCGGTGCCAAGGGAATGAAAAATTTCGTGATGTTCACCCTTGGAACAGGTGTTGGCAGCGGAATTATTGTAAACGGCGATTTGGTTTACGGTCACGATGGTTTTGCCGGAGAATGTGGTCACACCACATTGGTGCCCGGCGGACGTGTTTGCGGCTGCGGTGCGCTTGGCCATCTTGAAGCTTACTGCTCGGCGCCCGGCATGAAACGCACTGCGTTCGAATTAATGGCTCATTACAACGCAAATGACAGTTTACTGGCCGGTAAATCCTTTAAAGAGCTCGATTCGAAAATGATTTTTGACGCAGCCGAACAAGGTGACGTTATTGCATTGGAAGTTTTCGCCAAAACCGGAGCCTGGCTTGGACAAGGTTTGGCCGATACAGTGCACCATCTTAGTCCGGAAGCTATCTTCCTGTTTGGTGGCCCCACTGCTTCAGGCGATTTAATTTTCAAGCCCACAATCGAAAATATGGAGAAACACCTGCTCCCGGTTTTCAAAAATAAAATAAAGGTTCTTCCTTCGGAATTAATGCCTGGCGACGCCGCAATTGTTGGTGCAAGTGCATTGGTTTGGAAAGAAATTGAAAAATAAAAACTGGAACATTATAAAAACTGAAAAGCGGATTTCTATGAAGTTCGCTTTTTTTATTGCCGAAATTTTTTTGCATTGCTCACCTTTTTTGCTGTCCCAAATTAAGTCCGGTTTTTGTACCTTTGTTTTATGCACAAACTGTTACTCATATTTTTAGCTGTGGTTGTTTTTTTTCAGACAGGTTTTGCCCAGAAGCCCGATCCTGGTTTTTTGGGAAAAACAGCACTGAAAGAAAGTAGAAATTTTATTCAGAAAACTACATTTAAAGAAAATCAAAGTTATGGATTGTATAATTTGGTGTACCAGCGAATGGAGTGGCAAATTGATCCGGCAATCCGGTTTATTAAAGGAAATGTAACTTCTTATTTCATCAGCAATACCAGTGATTTTTCAGAAATAGAGTTCGATCTTGAGGCAAATATGCAGGTGGATTCCATTGTCAGTAATTCAAAAAAATTAAGTTTCAGGAACGAACAAAACCAACTCATAATTTCCTTAGAAAATACGCTGCAGGAAAACCAGATGGACTCGCTGACTATTTTTTACCAGGGTGTTCCTTCTGAATCCGGTTTTGGATCTTTTGCCACTGAATATCATGCCGGAACTCCCATTATGTGGACACTTTCTGAACCTTACGGCGCTATGGAATGGTGGCCTTGCAAACAATCGCTAACAGATAAAATAGATTCCATCGATGTAATCGTGCATTGTCCGGAAATGTATAAAGCAGCAAGTAACGGAATTTTGGTTTCCGATACGGTGATAGGTGATATCCGCAAAATACACTGGAAACATCGTTATCCGATTGCAACTTATCTGGTTGCAATTGCAGTGACAAACTATGCCGGATATTCCGACTTTCTGGATTTGAATGATGGCCGTAAAATCGAAATCCTGAATTATGTTTATCCCGAGAATCTGGAAAAAGCAAAAGAGGAAACGCCAAATACTGTAGAAATAATGCAGTTATATAACCAGATTATTGGAGAATATCCTTTTGCTCAGGAAAAATACGGCCATGCCCAGTTTGGATGGGGTGGCGGAATGGAGCATCAGACCATGAGTTTCATGTTTAATTTTAGCTTTGAACTGGTTGCGCACGAACTTGCGCATCAGTGGTTTGGCGATTGTGTGACACTGGCCAGCTGGCACGACATTTGGCTGAACGAAGGATTTGCCACTTACATGACCGGACTTGCCTACGAAAATCTGAACGATTACTGGTGGCCCAACTGGAAAAAAGTTAATCTCGACTTTATAAAATCAGCGCCAAATGGCTCTGTTTATGTGCAGGATACCACTAGTGTTTCGAGGATATTCAGTTCAAGGCTTTCCTATTCGAAAGGAGCCTACCTGCTGCATATGCTGCGCTGGGTGCTGGGCGACGAAGATTTTTTTAAGGGTCTGCGCAATTATTTCCAGGATCCTAAAGTTTCGTATGGATTTGCACGGAACGAAGATTTTGTCAGACATATGGAAAGTGCCGGTGATACAAGCCTCACGGAATTCTTTAACGACTGGTATTATGGCGAAGGTTATCCTGTTTATTCGCTTCAATACACGCAAACCAGTGCGGAGAATGTGAACCTGACTTTATCTCAAACAACTTATTCATCGGTAGATTTTTTTGAAATGCCGGTTCAGGTCAGGATGTATAATTCGGGCAATTCGGATTCCATTGATTTCAGACTAATCAATATAGAGAATAACCAGGAATTTCAGGTAAATCCTGGATTTGCCGTTGCCCGGGTAAAAATCGATCCTGATAAATGGTTAGTTGCAAATACCGATGAAACTGTAAAAACACCAATTATAAAATCAGACGGCGATGTGGTGATTTTTCCAAATCCTTTCCAAAACAATTTTTCTGTTTATGTTCCTTCAAACCAGCAGTTGTTATCTGCCGAAATATTTGATATTCTGGGAAATCAAATTGCTGAATTCAATAAAAATCAAACTGAATTTAATACAACCAACCTTCCAAAAGGAATTTACTTCATCCGGATAACCACTTCGGAAAATGAATTTGAGAAAAAAATTATCAAGCAATAATCTTCAATCAAATTTATTTTTATTGATTTTTTTTCCAGTGGATTTTGAATTTTAGTTGTTTTTGATCTATTTTCGTAGCACGAATATAAAATATAGTAACACCATGTCGATAACAAGGTTTGGAGTTTCGCTGGATCAGGAAATTTTGGAAGCACTGGATGAATATGTAGCCAATAACCGCTTCGCCAACCGGTCGCGGGCAATCCGCCATTTGATTGAAAAAAACCTGGTGGAAGAAAAATGGAAATGCGACAACATTGTAGCCGGCGCGGTAGTTCTGGTTTTCAGCAACGAAAAAAAAGACATTCTTAAAAAATCCTCGGAAATCCAGGGAATTTATAAAGATGTTGTGCTCGCAGTGCAGGGAATTTACCTGAGTAAAATAAATTACCTTCAAATAATTGCAGTTAAAGGACCTTCCAAAACATTAACAGAAATTTCAGAAAAACTTATCGGCATAAAAGGAATTCAGCACGGAAAACTGGTAATGAGCAAAGCTGAATAAAAAATTTTAAACTTTAAGTAACACGAATACAAACAGAAGTAACACCAAATTAATGAAAATGACACGAAGAATTTTACTTATCCGGAGCATTATAATTGCAGTTTTGCTAATTAGCCAATTGTTTGCACAAGCTGAATCAGGGTCCATCGACACCGTTAAAATTGAAGAAGTTGTGGTAACAGGATCTCCTGTAAAAGTAAACCGGAATAATATTCCAATGGCTGTTTCGGTGGTTACAAGGGCACAAATAGAAGAGACGGAAGAATCGGCTATTTTACCGATTTTAAATGGCAAAGTTCCGGGTTTGTTTGTCACAGAACGCGGCGTTACCGGTTTTGGAGTGGCACAGGGTTCTGCCGGACAAATTTCCATTCGCGGTATTGGCGGAAATCCAACTACCGGTGTTCTGATTCTAATAGACGGCCATCCTCAGTTTATGGGAATTATGGGCCATCCCCTGCCCGATTCCTACGTGGCGTCGGATGTGGAGCGGGTAGAAGTTATACGCGGACCAGCTTCCATTCTTTATGGTTCGAATGCAATGGGTGGTGTGATAAACATCATCACAAAAAAGCAGACAAAAGAAGGAATTCACGGCCTGGCGCGTGCTTCCTATGGTTCGTTCAATACGCAAAAATATATGGGATCGGCGGGTTTTAAAAAAGACAGATTCAGCACTTTTATTTCGGTAAACCATGATCAGACTGACGGGCACAGGGAATTTTCTGATTTCAGAATAAACAACGGATACATAAAACTGGCTTACGATTTAAACAGCCACTTTTACATTTCCACCGATTTTAGTCTGGCTGGTTATAAAGCCGCAGACCCGGGGCCGGATACATTAAATGCAAACCATGGCGAACGCATTGATATTACGCGCGGCTACTGGGCAGCAACACTTCAAAATGAATTCAATAGTTTTTCCGGCGCAGTAAAATTGTTCTATAATTTTGGTGAACACAATATTACCGACGGATTTCATTCAACAGATAAAAATTACGGTTTAAATTTTTACGAATCGCTTCATCTTTTCGAAGGTAATAATATTACCGCTGGTGTGGATTATACAAGTTACGGCGGAATGGCGGAAAATCTGTTTGCGATGAACGGCAACGGAATTCAATTTATCGACACCACAGTGAATGAAGTTGGTTTATACGGATTTGTTCAACAAACCATTGCCGAAAAGCTGACGCTGAATGCCGGTTTGCGGTATCAGAACAACAGCATTTACGGAAACCAATGGATTCCATCAGCTGGTTTTGCCTTTCAGACAGGAGAAAATTCAACCTGGAAAGGAACGGTTTCGAAAGGATTCCGCAGCCCCACTATTCGCGAACTGTTTATGTGGGGCCCGAATCCGGCGCTTAATCCGGAAACCATAATCAATTATGAAACCGGTTTTTCGAAGTTGTTTTTCGATCAAAAAATGAGCGCTGAAATTACTTTTTTTGCAGTTAATGGCGACAATTTAATTGTGAATGTCCCCATGCAGGGATTGCTAAATTCGGGTGAAATATCGAATAAAGGGATAGAATTTGCGCTGGAAGCAGAGCCTGTGAAAAATCTTTCGCTAAATGCAACTTACAGTTATATTAATATGAAAAACCCGGTTTTTGCCACTCCCGAACATCATCTGTATTTCAATGCACATTACAACTTCCGGAAGTTTCAGTTAATGGCAAGCATTCAGCAAATTATAAATCTCGACAATGATCCTTCCCCGGCAGTGAATCAGGAAGATTACACGCTTTTAAATGCAAAAGCAGTTTACAACGTCACCAAAAACCTGAAATGGTATGTAAGCGGAGAAAACCTGCTCGACGAAAATTACCAGGTAAACCGCTACTACACCATGCCGGGAACAACAGTGTTTACAGGGGTAAGTTTAACGTTCTGAAACGAACCGCAGCTTGCAAAGAGGTGAAAAAATTTAACCTTTTTTCAATTTAAAAAATCGGTTTAAATGTTCCTGGTGCTTTCTTTTTAGTAAATTGAACTTCAATTAAAATGACAGAATTGAACTGATTTTTTCTGATTTTGAAAATAATTCTCACATTTTGCATGAAGGAAAAATTATAGATTTAAATGTTAAAAAACCGACCGATGGAAAGAAGACAATTTATTAAAACTACGGCAGCTGGTGCAGCTGGATTGGTGGCAACCGGAAAAACCTCTGCTGCTGTTTTCGCTGATTCAGAAAAAAAACATCCGATTCATATTTTCACGAAATGCCTTCAGTTTTTAACTTATGATGAAATAGCTGAAGTGCTGGCGAAAATCGGTTTCGATGGCGCTGATTTAACGGTACGGCCGGGTGGGCAGGTTTTACCCGAAAACGTGGAAACCGATTTGCCAAAAGCAATAAAAGCGCTGCAAAAACAGGGAGTTGGTTCCAACATGATTACTACCGCCATTAACAATCCCGATGATCAGTACACCATTCCGATTTTAAAAACCATGTCCGATTTGGGAATCAGGTACTACCGGATGGGTTGGCTCAATTACGACGACAATAAATCTGTAATTGAAAACCTGGATGCGTACAAATCCACCTTCGAAAAACTGGAAAACCTGAACCGCAGGTTTAACGTTTGCGGAAATTATCAAAACCATTCAGGAACCAGTGTTGGCAGTGCGGTGTGGGATTTGCATCATGTTTTAAAAGACCGGAATCCTGAATATATTGGCGTTCAGTATGATATCAGGCATGCAACCGTTGAAGGAGCTACCTCGTGGCCGGTTGGAATGAAACTGCTGTCGGAATGGATTGGAACCACTGATATCAAAGATTTTATCTGGGATAAAAATGAAAATGGAAAGTGGGAAATTAAAAATGTTCCTTTAGGTGAAGGAATGGTTGATTTTGATAAATATTTCAAACTATACAAGTCGTTTAAAATCAATGCTCCGGTTTCCATTCATTACGAATATGATTTGGGCGGCGCCGAACATGGAAAAGAAAATCCGGTGATGAGCCGCAAAGAAATTTATTCGTGGATAAAAAAAGATTTATCCTACCTGAAAAATCAATTCGCTAAATATAATTTGTGAATATTTACTGATGTTGAAGTTCATTTTTAAATGAAGTTCTGACGCAACGGAATCCGATATAAGATTTGGCAGTATCCTGATATTCGTAGCTGCGGGTAGAAGTACGAATAAAATATGCAATATCTTTCCACGAACCTCCCCTTATCACTTTGCGCTTCATTACAGGTGGATCGTCAGGTTTTGCATCGTACTGTATTTCAGGATTTAAATCGTTAATAACGTTGTAGGCTGATTCGAAGAATGCGCTGCTTGTCCATTCAGCCACATTCCCGGCCATATCATATAGTCCATAATTGTTCGGATCGAATGTGCCGGTCATCATAGTAGTTGTAGTACTTGGACTATCAGCCACATAATTTCCACGCAAAGGTTTGAAATTGGCAACAAAACAACCAATATCGCTCCGTGTATAATAACTTCCCCATGGATACACTGCATTTTGCAAACCGCCACGGGCAGCCAGTTCCCATTCTGTTTCGGTTGGCAGCCGGTAATCGTGTGCCGGCGTTTCATTTAACCTGCTGTTATAGGCTGATTTTAAATCGGTGCGCCAGTTGCAAAAAGCCTTGGCCTGTTTCCAGGTTATTCCAACTACAGGGTAGTCATCGAAGCCAACGTGTGAAAAATATTTTAACGTAAAAGGTTCGTTGTATGTGTAAGCAAAATCACGAATCCAGACCAAAGTATCAGGATAAACCGGCACAACATCATGCATCATAAACGAGCTGCGGTTGGTAATTGGAATAACCTCACCTTCCTGATTTAAAACAGTTCCATCGTATTTTTTTGTTTCAAAATTATAACTGTTCCGCCGCTGTGCAGCCTGTTTGTAATCTACCCAATAATAATCGTAAAATAGTTTTCGCGAATCAATTTCTTTATGAAAAGCCATTCGCTCTGCTTCCGGAATATACAATTCTTCCATTGCCATTTGATATTCCGGGTCTTTCCATTCTATTTTTTCTGACCAGTTTATAAGCGGATTTTCCAGCGGCACACCACGGCTGTCTTCTGTAATTAAAAAATCGGTATAGGTTTCGCCCAAAAGTTTCCGCGCAATTGAATCGCGCACCCAATACACAAACTGGCGGTATTCGTTGTTGGTAATTTCCGTATCGTCCATCCAGAATGATTCCACAGAAACAGTTTTTGTCGGGGTATTACTCTGTAACACTTCATCATCCGACGGTCCAATGTCATAAGAACCCCGGGGAATATAAATCATTCCGTAAGGACTTGGTTCAAACCAATTATGGGAATTCCTTTCACCTCCGGGAAGGTACTGCGCAATTTCCTGCCGGCACGAACCGAAAAGCAAACTCATTGCCAGAACAATATATATTTTTGCTTTTCTCATTCTTCTATTACCTTCTGATGAATTTCGTTTGTAAAACGTTATTTGAATTCTTCAATTGTGTTTTTTGTAAAAAAAAGCCTTATGGGTTTTTCATAAGGCTAAATTTCATATAACCAATGTTTTAATATTCCCAAAGATCCTGTTCAAAATCAAAAATTTCATTTTCAATTTTTTTAGACTCAAGCATTGCATCTCTGCCGCTCAGGAAAGATGTGATATCTCGGTTATTATATACGTTAGATTCTTTAATCACATAGCTGTTAAACATTCTTTTAATGAATAAATCATCGAAAGACATGGATTGTGCCCCATTGTAAGGATTCAGCGCTACATTGGTTGCGAGTAAATCGCGGGCTTCGGGATAATACACCCAGAAAACTTTTGTACGTTGCACCTGCCCGGAAGGATCATCCTTACGCACAAATTCACGAATTGGGCAAATACCGATAATTCTGACATTCAGTGTCGATGTTTGTTTGTCGAAATACCACTCTTCCTTCACCATATATTGTTTAACTTCGTTCGGACGGATTTCTGCCTGAATAACTACCTGTTTACGTTCGCCTGTATCAAAATCGATGGTTTCTTCAGTAGAAGCTTCGGCCCCAAATGATTCTTTTACCTGTTCGTAAGTCATCGGAACTTTAAAGTCATCATCCAGCCTTGCATCGTATGGAGTTATTTGTCCATTCTGAATTCCCTGAAGTAACACCGAAATCAGGTTCTGCCTTTGGTCAATTTCCTGTGTGGGATAATAGAGCGTGAGGTTCATCTTTTCGCGTAAATCAATAATACGCCAGATTTTTTTCGACCAAAAAACGTCCGATTCCCGCACCGATGGCAGCGGCATTGGCTTTTTCTGGTAAATATTGGTGCGTTTATATGCACCGTTTATGATTTGTGCACCGGCTTTCTTTCCGGCAAACGAAAAGAGGAAAATACCTAATGCAATATAAACAACTAACTTTTTCATGTTTAAAGAATTTTAAATGAAATTGGGTCAAGATCGCGAACTTCGCCATCATCGCCAATTGCTTTAATGTTTGCGATATAAACAAAACTATTTGGATTCAAACGACTAAATTGATCCTTTTGCTCCTGTGTAAAGCGATTTGATTTCGATTCCCAGATGTTAACATATCCACCGGCACCGGTTACCTGAACATTAAACTGGGTAACGGTATATTTAAAATCAAAATCAAAATCTTCGAGTACTGCCATAACTCCATCTTCAACTACAAGCCTTTCTTTCCGGATTGTTCCTCCGGCCTGCCCTGCAACCTGCGCAACCGGGTCCGGAACTTTTTTAACCCTCCAGTCGGTTGTACCTACCAAACGTCTTTCTCCACCAATTGTTGCATAAACCGATACTTGGGTTTTTTTACCTTGTTCATCCAGTTCATTTGGCCGGACAATGTAATCGTCGCCACTTTTGGTGATGGTCCCGTTCGACATGGATACCTGCAGATTTTCCTGCGGAATTCCACCGCCGCCAACATCAAATGGATTATTAAGTCCTTTGTAAAACACATTCATCCGGGTAGCCGACATGGTAACACTGGGTTTTGTAACCTGGTATTCCTGTTCGAATTTGTAATTCTTAATGATGCCTGCCGGTGTTTTATATTTAATAACACCATTCCAGGTAAAAACTCCGGGTTCCGATGTTTTTATGCGGTAAACTGCTTTTCCGTCTTTAACTTCAGCGGGACGGTTATTTATTATAATTTCAGGTTGCTGGGTGGTATCTTCGGCAGCTAAAAAAACCTGGGCAACATACTCATCGCCCTGCAAAATCACATTTGACTGCGGTACTACTGTAGCTCCAAGCTTGTTAAATTTAAACGAACCCGCATCAATTTGTGCATACAGATAATTCACCATGCTTGATTCCGAATTCTTCACATCGATTTGAATTTTCGAAAGAAGTGTCAATACTGCAACAAGGGGTTTATCCAGAAAGCGTTGTGATTCCCATGATTTTTTCTCTCCCCCTTCTCTCAGATTCACCTCAGGATCGGGTGTTTCCAAGGTAGTAAGTATGTTATCTTTCAAATCCACATCATCCTCATCAACAAAACCAACCAGCGTATTGCGGTAATCAGCAATGTGTTGCTTTAATTCTTCTCCGTGTTTTTGAGTAATCATGTATTCTGAAGGAGCATTCAAATCCTGTTCGTTCGTGATTTTGAGGGTATCACCACTTTCGGTAACAAAATAAAAATCATCAGGATGAAACGGATTTTCTTTATCTATTGGTTTGTATCCTGAATCTTTTACCAGGTTTTCTTTAATTTGAGAAATGTAAGAAACCATTTCCTTTGTGTTATCTCTCACAAGGTCCGCTTTTTCTTTCCATTCCCTAACCTTAGCTTCATTTTCGGCATACGCCTGCTCAAATGAAGCATAAACCTGTGCATTTTTTTCGTCCACTGATTTCAAGGTTTGAATAAGGCTGGCATCCACCACCTTAAAAGCTTCAAGTACCTCGGCCGCAACGTTTAGCGCTAACATTGCGGTTAAAACAATGTACATCATGTTTATCATCTTTTGCCTCGGGGTTTCCGGGCAATTTTTTGCACCCATACCTGTTAATTAGATGATCGTTTATTTTTTGTAACTCATTGCGCCCAGCATATTTCCATAAATGGTATTGAGCGATTCCAGATGTTTATTCAGTTGTTCTGCATTCTCTTTATACTTCTGGAGTTCAGTCACAGAAGAAGCAAGAATACTGTTCATTTGATTTAAATCGTTGCTAAACTTTTGACTGGCCTCGAACTGAATTTTAGTCCCTTTCAACTGAGCTTCAAAACTTTCATTCAACGCGTCCATATTTTTACTCAGTTTACCAAGGCTTCCTGAATAATGAGATGAACTCTCGCTAATGTTTTTCATTTCTTTGGAAATAGAATTGGATGCTGAATCAAAGGTTTCTGCCATTCGTTTTCCCGTTTCTGTCAGTTTACTTGAAAATTCTTCGCCGCTTTTATGCAATTTTTCTATTGTCCCTTTTCCGGCTTCAGAAAGTTGCTGTGCAGCAACAGAATACGAATCGACCAATTTCCCTACCGAACTGTTGATTGAATCATTTGCCCGGCTGTTAATATCAGCAAAAGTACTCATTGTTTCAGAAGCGGAACTCAGATTTTTTACATAAATATCGGTTGCAAGTGTGGCCGTGGAAATATCACTGATTCCTCTTGCTGCATTGCTCAAATCATTTAATCCTTTTCCCACTTTGTTCAGCAAATCAGGTGTAAGTTCAGAACCTGACAGCAATTGGTCAAACCCCTTTTTGTTTTTTTGATCGAGTTCTTCAAAATCAATCATTTCATAATCTTCCCTCAGTTCGGGATAGACTTTTGCCCACTCGGGCTGCTCGAAAGGTGGTTCAAACGCTGATAAAAAGAATATAAACGCTTCTGTCATCAATCCAATAGTCAGGAACAAGCCCGAATATTGCCAGTGCTGGAGTTTAAACAGTGCTCCTATCATTACAATTGATGCACCCCATCCATAGATATAACCCATGAATGTTTTCCAGCGTTTTGTTCTAAATAATTCTCCCAGATTCATTTGTTAATGGATTAGCTTAAACATGATTATTTAAATTCCTCACCAAAAGTGGAACGTACGCAACGAAAACCGATATAGGATTTGGTTGAATCCTGATATTCATAATTACGGGTTGCCACCTGAATATAATAGGCAATGTCTTTCCAGGAACCACCGCGGATAACTTTTCGTTTCATTACGGGTGGATCATCTGGTTTGGCATTGTATGTAAATGTTGGATTTAAATCACTAAAATAGTTATAACCGGCTTCGTCAAAGGCAGTTTCGGTCCATTCGGCAACATTTCCGGCCATATCGTAAAGGCCGTATTCGTTCGGGTCGTAGCTGCCCACTTTCATTGCCGAAATTCCACCATCCTCAACATAGTTTCCGCGCAATGGTTTAAAGTTGGCGAGAAATACCCCGTCTTCGTCGCGCGCGTAGTAACCTCCCCACGGATACATCGAGAAATCCTTTCCTCCGCGGGCTGCATATTCCCATTCCACTTCGGTGGGTAAACGGTATGCCTGTAACGATGGTTCTTTTTTGGTGGTAAGATATTCTGTCTGAATTTTTGTTCTCCAGTTGCAAAATGCAAGCGCCTGTTTCCAGGTTACGCCCACAACCGGATAATCATCAAATCCGGGATGCCAAAAATAACGTGTAGCCCATGGTTCATTGAATGAATAGGTAAAATCCCTGATCCATGTCAATGTATCGGGATAAACATTTACGTTGTCATTCATGATAAAAGATGAACGGTTTTCTATAGGGTTCAATTCTCCGTTAATATCATAAACATTCCCGTTATACCTTTGGGTTTTGAAATCGTAACTGTTTGAACGTTGGGCCGCCTGTTGAAGATCTATCCACCAGTATTCGTAAAACAATTTACGGGAATCGATTTCCTTTTTACCAAAAAAACGTTCATTTTCAGGAATAAAAAGTTCCTGCATGGCCATCTGGTAATCGGGATCGCTCCAATCAATTTTTTCGCGCCAGTTAATACGTGGCGGATCGATTGGATTTCCTTCGCGGTCTTCAGTTATTAAAAACTCGGGATACTGGTCGCCCAGCATTCTTCTGGCAATGGAATCTTTTACCCAGTTTACAAACTGACGGTATTCGTTGTTTGTAATTTCAGTATCATCCATCCAGAAAGCTTCCTGGGAGACGGTTTTTGTAGGAGTTGCCGACATTCCCGGGTCCTGATCACTTGGCCCAATATTAAAACTTCCCCTGCGGACATAAACCATTCCGTAGGGTTGGGTTTCACTCCATTTAGGCCTGTTTTGTACACCAACGAGTTCTCCGTTTCCAGACTTGTTACAGCTTGTGAAACTCAGAACAACAAATAGTACAATTGGGATTAAAAAAAATTTCTTCATAGCTCAAATAATATGGCTTGCTTTATAAAAATCTAACACTTTTATATTTTTGGTTTCGGTTTCTGTCTAATGCTATTGAATAACTCACGAATATTTCGTGTGAACCAAAAGCGTAATATCCAATTGCGGAGGTTACCAAATCAAATGAATAACCAACCTTCAATCCATTCAACATTTCAAGTCCCATTAAAAGGGCCACTCCATCATTCAAACGATAGGTTAAACCTCCCCAAAAACGTTCGTCATAAACAATATTTGTGTTTATATCCAGCTGCATAGCAGCCAAATCGGATTTAAACAAGAACGAAGGACGTAACTCAAATAACGGGTCGGCTAATTTAATATTGTATCCTCCCATTAAATAATAGTGCCGTGTAAAATAATAATTTACAGCTTCAACATTTTTAAGTGATGCTTCATTAATATGAGTAACTGAAGCTCCCAGGTAATAACGATTATTAGAAAGGTACATTCCAAAACCAACATCGCCGGCAACCTGGCTCGATTCGCCCTGCGGAATTAACGGGTCCGAACCTGGTTGAGTTAACCTTTCATCTTCAGGAACTTCCCACTCTCCGTTTACGTTTTGATTATACACTCCCAATGAAACTCCAATTCCAAGATTTCCAAGGTTCAGTTCTGTTTTATATGCATAATTGGCATTCACCTTAATATCTTTAAAAAAACCAATCTGGTCGCTTACGATATTTAGCCCTAACCCTGATGAACCAAACGCATTAATAGCTGCATCAACACTAAAAACCAATGTTTTTGCCGCTCCTGGAAATCCTTCCCACTGATATCGATTTAAAATTAGTCCACTTATTTTATCTTCTGCACCTGCAAAACCCGGATTGACTCCCAATTTGTAAAACATGTTATTGGTGAACTGCGGATCTTGCTGACCTAAAGCCGCTAAGTTAATTAATAATAGCAAATATAAAAAAGAAATAATTTTTTTCATACTTCTGGTAATGTGCGGCATAAATAATCTTCACAAAACATGTTAAAGAAATAAAAAATTGTTGTTTATAGCAAACATCCCTTCACTGGTATGCAAAGAACGTTAGCTTTCCTGTATTATTTTATCCATCTCATCTATTTTTTGGATATACTTCAACCATGATTCCGGAATTTCGTTTTCCGAAGCCTTCCGGTATTCTGCCTCGCTGCAGGCCAAAATAATTTTTTCCCCGGATATCGATTTTACTTCGAACCACCAGCGGTTGGTCGATTCTTCCCGGTAAAAAACAAGCGGCTGATTTAAGTCTTTCAGTTCTACCCGATATATTTTTTTGTCTTCAACAGATGCATTATTTTTTATTCTTAATGAAAATCCTTCCAAAAAATACCAGATCATTTCGGCACAAAGTTTCTGTGTTACGCCGGATTTATCTTTTTGAAAATCCATTTCGAACAAACCGAATACTTTTAAATTTTCGCCAGTGCCGGCATATTTGGCCAGCCGGCAAGCCTCTTCATTTCGCAGACCATTTGGATTTAGCTGTTTAATTCCCGGCGCTTCGGAATATTTTACCGCTCCCAAATCAAACGATAAAACATCAGAATTTCGTAATACCGGTTCTGCTTCCAAAAAATCTTCTCTTAAACGCCCCAACCGGATATGCTGCCCCACGCCGGCAGTTTTGCAAAATAATGCCGGTGCAACCAAATGATTCTGAAAAGCTATAAGGCTGAATTGAAAAAGGTTTGGCATTTTCTTAAAAATGCGGGTTAAAAAGTTGGTTGAATTAAAAACTTCGGCTCCACTTTTAATATCCAGCAACGCATCGACCACCGCAAGCGAAAAATGTTTTTTGTTTTGAAATGCCTCGCAAATACTTGCCGTTAGCTCCTGGCTCCCGCCGATACAAATTGTTACAACTCCAATTTCATTGAAATAAGCCACCACATCGCGCAAGGCCTGCAAACTGCTTTTTCTGCTTTTTGCCGGCTTAAGATCGCCAAAATCAACAATTCTTAAATTATTATCTGCAATGGGAAGCTGGTATAATTCTTTTCTGATTTTAGCGGGTGCAGTTGCAGAACCATCTCTGGAGTTTCCATTATCGGCAGGCACACCAAAAATTGCAATATCGAACTTATCCGTTGCGGAAAGAAAATAATTTTCAACAGATTTTTCTATTGCCAAACCAGTTGAATATTTTACATGTTTCTGGTCATGAACCCGAACGCTGGAAAAATCAACCGGATTAAAATAATGGCTTAAATCCATTGAGTTTAAATTTAGGTGCTAAAAAAGCCAAAGTATAAAATATTTGCTTTGACTGATTATTTTTTTCTGGTTCTTTTCGATTTTGGTTCCGGCGATTCACTGATAATCTTCATACAATCCTGCAGCGTCAGATCTTCGGCTTTCATTTTTCGGGGAATTTTAAAATTCTTCTTTTTATACGAAATGTAAGGTCCCCACCTGCCGTTCAGCACCCTCAGTTCGGGCTCTTCATCAAAAATATTGATAACTGCTTTCCGGTCTTTTTCGCGTTTTGCTTCAATCAATTCTACAGCGCGGTCGAAATTTATTGTGAACGGATCATCTTCTTTTCCCAACGAAACAAATTTATTGTCGTGCCGTACATAAGGCCCAAAACGCCCGATTGCCACGGTTACTTTCTTGTTTTCATACTCGCCCAGGTCGCGCGGAAGTTTAAAAAGCTCAAGCGCTTCTTCCAGGGTAATCGTTTCGAGGTGCTGGCCGGCCCGCAGACTGGCAAATTCAGGCTTCTCGTCATTTTCTTCCGAAGTCGCATCGCCAAGTTGTGCCACCGGACCGTAGCGGCCAATTTTTACCGATACCTGTTTTCCGGTTTTTGGATCGGTTCCCAAAACCCGATCGCCTTTCTGACGCTCCGAATTTTTAAGAACATCCTCCACTTTTACATGAAAAGGCTGATAAAACTTATCTATCATTACATCCCACTTCAACTTACCTTCAGCAATATCGTCAAACTCTTCTTCGACACTGGCGGTAAAATTGTAATCCATGATTTTATCAAAATTATCGGTAAGAAAATCATTTACCACCATGCCAATATCAGTGGGAAAAAGTTTCGACCGTTCTGCTCCTGTTATTTCATTTTTGACTTGTTCAGCTATTTTGTTGTTTTTCAACTTGATCACGGTATATTCCCGCTCTACGCCGGGACGATCTTCCTTCACCACATAATTGCGGTTCTGAATGGTAGTGATAGTCGGCGCATAGGTTGATGGCCGTCCAATACCCAGTTCTTCCAGCCGTTTTACCAGGGAAGCTTCGGTAAACCGCGGCGGTTTTTGGGTGAAACGCTGTGTGGCAATTACTTCCGACATTTCGAGCGGATCGTTTACTTTCAAGGGTGGTATAATTTCCTCAGCTGGTCCGTTTCCGTCTTTTTCATCATCGGTCGATTCCATGTAAACTTTTAAAAATCCGTCAAAAATCAATACTTCACCCGTAGCCTGAAATTTATCTGAAGAATTGGAAATCGAAATGGTTACATTGGTTCTTTCCAGCTGTGCATCAGCCATCTGCGATGCAATTGTGCGTTTCCAAATCAATTCGTACAGGCGTTTTTCCTGGTTGCTGCCATCCACAACTTCATTGTTCATGTAAGTGGGGCGAATTGCCTCATGCGCTTCCTGCGCACCTTTCGATTTGGTTTTGTAATTCCTGATTTTCACATACTTCTCTCCGTGCAAATCAATAATCTTTTGTTTGGCCGTATTAATTGCCAGTCCCGACAGGTTCACAGAATCGGTACGCATGTAAGTTATTTTTCCGTTTTCGTACAAACGCTGGGCTACAGCCATGGTTTGCGAAACCGAAAATCCAAGTTTTCTGCTGGCTTCCTGTTGCAATGTGGAGGTTGTAAAAGGCTGTGCCGGTGAACGTTTTCCAGGTTTTTTAACCACATCGGCCACAGTGAATTTCGCCGTTTTGCATTTTTCCACAAAGTTCAGCGCATCTTTTTGCTCTTTAAACCGGTTGGTTAATTCTGCTTTTAATTCCGATAAATTGCCGTTTTCATCCTGAACAAGAAACAGCGCATTCACCCGAAATGCAGATTCACTTTTAAAATTAATTATTTCGCGCTCGCGCTCCACAATTAAACGGACAGCAACAGATTGCACCCGGCCGGCCGACAGCGACGGTTTTACCTTCTTCCACAGTACCGGGGAAACCTCAAAACCAACAATCCGATCAAGCACCCGGCGTGCCTGCTGGGCGTTAACAAGGTTTTCATCAATCGAGCGCGGCTTTTTAATTGCATTCAGAATGGCTTCCTTTGTAATTTCATGGAAAACAATACGTTTTGTTTTTCCCGAATCAAGTTTTAGCACCTCTTTCAAATGCCAGGCAATTGCTTCTCCCTCACGGTCTTCATCGGAGGCAAGCCAGACCATTTTAGCATCTTTGGCGAGTTTCTTTAATTCTGTGACAATCTTCTTTTTATCGGGAGTTACTACATATTTCGGGTGGTAGTTATTTTCAATATCAATTCCAAAATCCTTCTTCTCCAAATCGCGGATGTGCCCCATACTCGAAGTTACAATATAATCTTTCCCAAGAAATTTTTCGATGGTTTTTGCTTTTGCCGGCGACTCAACTATTACTAGGTTTTCCTGCATACGTTTAAATTCGTTGTGTGAAAATTTTTGCAAATTAAAGAAAATGAATTGCTAAGTTCAAAATTTATCCTGCTTATTTTAAAATGATAACCTTGAACAGAATGGAATTTGTTTTGATTCTTAAAATATTATGCCTGCAATTTCCGTTAATGATAATTGCTGCCACAACAGAAACATATATATTTGTCGCAACTTTAAAAAATCAATTTTTTCAATGACTGAAGAAAACAATAACAGAAAAAAATACCTCATCGGATTTTGGTCTCTTTTTTTACTGGGCTTAACAGGAGTTTTCCTGATTTTCTTTTTGATAGCCAAAGGAAAACTGGGATTTATGCCTTCGTTTGAAGAACTTGAAAATCCGAAAAATGTACTTGCTTCAGAAATTTATTCATCGGACGGTAAAATACTGGATAAATATTTTATTCACGAAAACCGCACATATGTTGACTATAGCAACCTGCCGCAGCATTTAATCGATGCGCTGGTTGCCACCGAAGATGTTCGTTATTACCGGCACTCCGGAATTGATTTACGCGGACTTGGCCGTGTTTTTAAAGGCTTGGTTACAGGCGAAACCGGTTCGGGCGGCGGAAGTACAATCAGTCAGCAGCTGGCAAAAATGCTTTTTCCGCGGTCGCGGCTTACCTCCAAATCAGAACTGGTGCTGCGAAAATTCAAAGAGTGGGTAATAGCAGTGAAACTGGAAAGAAGCTACACCAAGGAAGAAATCATTTTGATGTATTTGAATAAATACGATTTTCTGAACCTTGCAGTGGGAATAAAATCGGCTGCAAATGTCTATTTCAGTGTACCCCCCGATTCGCTGAAACTGCACCAGGCAGCCATGTTGGTTGGGATGGCAAAAAATTCTTCGCTGTACAACCCGGTGCGTCGGCCCGAACTGGTAAAACAGCGCCGCAACGTAGTATTAAACCAAATGGCGAAATACGGTTACATTTCAAAGGCCGTGCGCGATTCGGTAAAACAATTGCCACTGGACCTTGATTACCATAAAGTAGATTACAAAATGGGGCCGGCCCCCTATTTCCGCGAATTTTTGCGGCTCTCCCTCACTGCATCGAAACCTGATCGAAAAAATTATGCCTCCTGGCAGGGACAAAAGTTTAAGGAAGATTCGGTAGACTGGGAAACTAATCCGCTGTATGGCTGGTGCAACAAAAATGTGAAGCCAAACGGCGAACATTACGATTTATACACCGATGGATTGCGGATTTACGCCACCATTGATTCGCGGATGCAAAAATATGCTGTTGAAGCAGTGGAACAACACCTTCGGCACGATCTTCAACCTGAATTTGACGGGGGAATGAAAAACTTACGCAACCCACCATTTGGAAATAATATGACATCCGAACAGGCCGAAGATTTGCTCAACCGTGAAATCAGGCGAAGTGAGCGGTTCAGAGTGTTGCGCGAACAGGGGAAAAATTTCAACGAAATAAAAAAGAATTTTCAGCAGCCGGTTGAAATGACCATTTTTTCGTGGAAAGGGGAAATCGATACTTTAATGTCGCCACAGGATTCCATTAAGTGGTACCTGCGTTTTTTCCGTTCGTCATTTATGGCTATGGAAACTGAAACCGGCCAGGTAAAAGCATATGTGGGCGGCCCAAACTACAAATATTTTATGTATGACATGGTTACCGGCGGAAAACGACAGGTTGGTTCCACCGTAAAACCTTTCCTTTATACGCTGGCCATGCAAAACGGCCTCACGCCTTGTACGAAAGTTCCGTATGTCAGCCAGCAATTCCAGCAACCCGACGGTTCGATTTACGAACCCAAAGATTCGGATGTGGACGAAGAAAAAGATGGAAAACTGGTGACGCTGAAATGGGGTTTGGCGAATTCCAAAAACCGCATTTCAGCATGGGTTTTAAAGCAATTTACACCGCAGGCGGTAGTTGAAGTGATGAAAAGCCTTGGAATTTACAGCCCGATTGACCCCGTAAATTCTATGTTTTTAGGTGTTTCTGATGTTACATTGTATGAAATGGTTGGGGCATTTAACACTTATGCGCATCAGGGTGTGTTTATAAAACCTTACTATGTAACCCGTATCGAAGATAAATATGGTAATGTAGTGGCAACTTTCCAGCCGGAGCGGCACGAGGCAATTGATGAACAAACAGCCTATTTAATGCTGAATTTGTTACAGGGTGTAATTGATGAAGGAACCGGAATCCGGCTTCGCATTTCCAACCTGTTCCGCGATAATGTAACCGAAGACTACGGAAGTTTTAAAATGCCCATTGCCGGTAAAACCGGGACTACGCAAAACCACTCCGATGGATGGTTCATAGGTACCACGCCAAAACTTACTGCCGGAGTATGGACAGGCGCCGATTTACGAAGTATCCATTTCCGAACCATTTCATCGGGACAGGGGGCAAACATGGCGCTGCCAATCTGGGGCTACTTTTACAAAAAAGTTTTGGCCGATAAAACCCTCGGGATTACCGAAGATATGGAATTCAAAAAACCGGAAAATTTCAACATAAACCTTGATTGTGATAATAATAACCAGCAAAAATCACCTTCCGATTTTAACGATTTCTTTTAAAAATTAAATGTCCTCAAAAAAAACGGCATCTTTTTCACAGCAAAGGATGCTGTTTTTTTTTAGAACCGGTTAAATTTTATCTTTTCAAACTGAAGTTCTTCATAAGGTTTTCCTTCGCGGTTTTTCGCTGCATACCCAATGGCAACCATATTAAGTACCCTAAAATTGTCAGGTATTTTCAGTAACTGCTGAATGTAGCTTTCGGCTGAAACATGTTCAGAGTGCATCCTGTTGCGAACCTGAATCCAGCAACTGCCCAACCCCAGTGACTGGGCCGTAAGTTGCAGCAAAATTGAAGCTATGGAACAATCTTCAATCCAGACATCATTTTTGGTTTCATCGGCACAAATTACAACTGTCAGAGGCGCCGTTTTCAAAGGTGTTGTTCCGTGCTGCCTGCAGTTTTCCAATTGCTGAAGAATGACCTTATCATCCACAAAAATAAATTCCCATGGATTTATATTCTTTGATGAAGGAGATCGCAGCACTGCTTCCTTCAGAATTTCAAGTTTTTCCGGCTCAATCAATCGCCCGGTATATTTGCGGATGCTTCGGCGGTTTCGCAGGATTTTAATCATAGTAAAATAGTTTTTAAAGTATGCGGGTTCAAATAAAAGAAATTTTTCTAACTTCAAATCTCAATTAAACCTTTTATTATGAAAGCAAATTTATTCCTTTTTATTCTTGTTTCCATTTCGCTTTTTTCCTGCAAAAACAACGATTTCTATTCCATGGAAGATTTTGGAAAGGTGGAAAAAATTGATGCACATTATCATATTTACACCGATAAAAATGTGTCGCTGGAACAGGCGCAAAAAGATAATTTTAAACTGTTTGCCATCAATACCTTTTCGGGTGGTTGTGAGCGCGTGGTGGAAGCGCATCAATGGCTAACTACATTGCACCAGAAGCATCCGGCGGATTTTGAATATTCCGCCACTTTTTGCCTCGATGGATGGGACGAATCTGCCTGGGCGGAAAATACCATCTCCTGGATTGACCAATGCATTGCCGATGGCGCCAATTCGGTGAAGGTGTGGAAAAATGTGGGAATGGAATTTCGCGATAAAGACAGCGTGCTGATTATGATTGACGATCCAAAATTTGATCCCGTTTTCCGGCATCTTGCTGAAACAGGAATTCCGCTGGTGGGGCATCTGGGTGAGCCGAAAAACTGCTGGCTGCCGCTCGACGAAATGACGACAAAAAACGACAGCAGTTATTTTGCCCGCAATCCGCAGTACCACATGTACAAACATCCGGAATACCCGTCGTATGAAGAACAAATGGCTGCCCGCGATCGCATGCTGGAAAAAAACCCTGATCTCACCTTTATCGGATGCCACCTGGCCAGCCTGGAGTGGAGCACCGATGAAATGGCTTCATACCTTGATCGTTTCCCCAATGCCTCCATGGATATGGCGGCACGGATGGGACAATTGTTTTATCAGACTGCTGAGGACCGCGAAAAGGTACGTGATTTCTTCATCAAATACCAGAACCGCCTGCTTTACGGCACCGATATCATTGATCGTGGCCAGGAGAAAGAGTCGTTTCAGAAAAGCCTGCACGAAACATGGTTGCGCGACTGGGAATTTTTGGTTACTGACAATTCGATGACAAGCAATTTAATCGATGGCAATTTCCAGGGACTGCAGCTTCCAAAAGAAGTAGTTGAAAAAATTTACGCCGGGAACGCCAAAAAGTGGTACAAAATGTTCTGATAAAACCTTCTCCTTCCGGCAACCTGCGTTAACAATTTTTTGCACCCCTCTTTCCTTCAGTTCATTCCCGGAGGATGGCATCCATTGCCGACACAGGAAGTTGGAGAATGGCATCCATTGCCGACGCAGGAGGCTGGATGCTATCCGTAACTGTAAAAGAGTTATGGGCTGAAAGTTTAAGGTTTAAAGGAAGAAAGCGCTAAGGGGAGTTCTGATATCTAAGTTTATCGGATGGCTTGATGGATAGCATCGCGGAAAGCGATGCCATCCCCAAAAATAGCAACCTTTTACAAGAATGCCATTTTCTTTGATTTTATAATTTTTTAATTTAATCCACTTCGCTCAAGCAGTGCATCAACAGTGGGCTCTTGTCCGCGAAAGCGTTTGTACAACACCATGGGGTGTTCCGTTCCGCCTTTTTCAAGAATATTTTTCCGGAAGGAGGTGGCCACTTCTTTATTAAACAACCCTTTTTCCTTAAATACACTGAAAGCATCGGCATCCAGCACCTCGGCCCATTTGTAGCCGTAATATCCGGCTGCATATCCTCCGGCAAAAAGGTGTCCGAACTGCGTACTCATGCATGCTTCATCGATTACCGGGAAAATCTGTGTCTTTGCCCACGCGTTTTCTTCAAACTGTTTCACGTCTCCGTTGAATGGTTGTTCGAGTGCGTGCCAGGCCATATCCAGGTATCCAAAACTCAGCTGGCGGATGGAAAGATATCCGGCCAGAAAGTTTTCGGAGGCTTTGATTTTATTTACCAGTTCGCCAGGGATTTTTTCACCTGTTTTATAATGTTCGGCAAATGTGTCAAGGAAATCTTTTTCCACCGCCCAGTTCTCCATTATTTGAGAGGGAAGCTCCACGAAATCGCGGTAAACACTTGTTCCCGATAAACCTGAATAGGTGGAATTGGAGAGCATTCCGTGCAGTGCATGGCCAAATTCATGCATAAACGTTTCCACTTCGGTAAAAGTCAGCAATGCCGGTTTTGTTTCGGTAGGACGGGTAAAATTCATTACAATCACAATATGCGGGCGCGAGTCTTTGCCATTTTCCTTCCACTGCCCCTTAAATTCGTTCATCCAGGCGCCTCCCTGTTTTCCCGGGCGCGGGTGAAAATCGGTATACAGTACCGCCAGAAACTGTCCGTCTTCATCATAAACTTCATACGGTACAACTTCCTCATTGTACACCGGAATCTCCTTGTTCGGTTTGAAGGTAATTCCGTAAAGTTTTGTAGCCAATCCAAAAACACCATCTACCACGCTGCTCAATTCGAAATAGGGCTTCAGCATTTCATCATCGATGTTGAATTTATCCACCTTAACTTTTTCGCTGTAGTAGGTCCAGTCCCACGGCATCAGTTCCCCTTGGAAACCGCTCTTTTTGGCGAAGTTTTCAATTTCAGCTTTTTCCTTTTTTGCCACTTTGAAAGAGGCTGAATATAAATCCTCAAGTAATTTATTAACACCTGCAGGGTTCATTGCCATTCGCTGTTCCAGCACATAATCGGCATAACTGTCGTAGCCCAGTAAATTAGCCATTTCGAGACGCAGGTTAACAATCCGTTTCACATTTTCACGGTTGTCGAATTCATTCTCCTTGCATGATTTGGTCATATATGCCATATAGAGTTCCTTTCGCAGGTCGCGGTTATCAGCATATTTCATAAATGGCAGGTAACTTGGCATGGTGATATCAAAGAGCCAGCCCTCCTTATTTTTCGATTTTGCCTTTCCGGCTGCTGCTTCCAATGCACTTTCGGGCAAACCTGCAAGTTTGCTTTTATCGGTGATGTGCATTTCGTAGCTGTTGGTTTCCTTCAGCACATTTTCACCGAAATTCAAACTCAGTTTCGAAAGTTCGGTACTGATTTCCCTGAATTTCTCTTTCTCTTTTTCAGATAGGTTGGCACCCTGACGTACAAAATTGAGGTATGTTTTTTCCAGCAGCATTTGCTGTTCAGCCGTTAAATCCAGTGCATCCTTTTTATCGTAAACCGATTTTATCCGTGCAAACAATTCCGGATTAAGGGTAATATCGTTCTGGAATTTAGTGAGCATCGGTGATACTTCCTGGGCAATAGCCTGCAGTTCGTCGTTGGTTTCGGCACTCATTAAATTGAAAAACACACCTGAAGTGCGGCTTAACAAACGGCCTGCTTCGTCCAGCGCTACAATGGTATTTTCAAAAGTTGGTGCTTTGGTATTGCCCACTATTTTTTCAATATCATTTTCCCCCTGATTTATGGCTTCCTTAAAAGCGGGAATAAAATGTTCGTTTTTTATTTTATCCAGCGGAGCTGTTTCATGTACATTTTTAAATTCGCTCAATAGCGGGTTTTGTTGTGCATTCACCATGTGTATGTTCATTAAAAATATTAAAATCAGTAAATAATTTATTCTTTTCACCTGATGTAATTTAAGTTTATAATTGAAATCTCTCTGGCCTGAATTTTCACAACGGCCTTTTATTTTGTCTTTGGTTTGCTCCTATAATTACAACTTAACAAGCTGAATGTTCGGGCGCTTATTATGGAATTATTTCTTCTTTTTCTTCTTTTCCACCGTCCAGCCAAATTTTCCTATCTTCTCTCCTAACCCAAAATAATGGCCGTGGCTGTAAATCAGTGGTTTTGCCTTTGCAAAGCTGAAAGCCTGTTTATCGTTTAAATATTTATCGTCTACTGAAACATTAACCACCTCTGAAATAAACATGTGGTGCGACCCCAGTTCCACTACATTTTTCACAACACACTCGATGTTAACCGGCGATTCTTCGATAATGGGCGCTTTCACCAGTTTTGCCGGTGCCGGGGTAAGGTTCATTTCTTCCCATTTATTGAATTTTCTTCCCGAACGGCATCCGCACCAGTCGGTCGCTTTGGCCAGTTTTTCGGTTGTCAGGTTGATGACAAATTCACCGGTACGTTTAATTATTTCGTAGGAATGCCGTCCGGGCCGCACCGAAATGTAGCACATGGGCGGATCGCTGTTGATGGTGCCGGTCCAGGCAATGGTAATGATATTGTATTCTTCTGGATTTTCACCACAACTCACCATTACTGCCGGAAGCGGATAAATTATGGTCCCTGGTTTCCACTGGGTTTTTGCCATTTTCAAAATTGATTTTAAAACAGTTTATCTTGAGAAAACGCCAAAATTATAAATTCTTCAATACATTGAAAATTTGTTGCCTGTTTTATCAACGCAACCTTCTTTTAAATTATATTGTCTGTATATAAAAGCACTTCCGATGATGACAAAAATTGTTTCTCCGCTTTATATCGCTCTCCTGTTATTGGTGGCCAACTCATGTGCCGAAGAGATTCAGCCAACCCAAAAGACGTTTTTTATTGAATTTGGCAGCGAATGTGGCTGGTGCGCCGGTCAGGAATACATTAAGATTTCGGAAGCCGAAGTTACCTATTCACGAAACATTCCATGCGGTGATGAGGAAGGCACCATTACCAAAAGCCGCAGCATCAGTGCGGATAAGTGGGATTCCATAAAAAATTCCTTCGACTTCGATTTGTTTTTATCGCTCGATTACAACGAATGCAATGTGTGTGCAGATGGCTGCGATGAAATTATCCGCATCACAGATAATGGAGACACGCACCAATTGCGGTACAGTCCATCGACAAACATTGACGGATTGGAAAACCTGCAGGAGAAATTAATGTTGCTTTTAATTGAAATGCGCGAAGCTGATTAATCCGACGGATCTTTCCAGTCGCCGTATTCGCGGATTAACAGTTCAAGTTCCTCCACTGCATTTTCGTAAGGAATATTTTTCTTCACCGATTTCAGGCCTTTGTATAAAGTAACCTTATTGTTTCCGGCGCCAACAAAACCGTAGTCCACGTCACCCATTTCGCCGGGACCGTTAACCACACATCCCATGATTCCGATTTTTAAATGATCGAGATGCCGGAAGTGCTGTTTAATATTAAGTGTGGTTTCCTGCAGGTTGAAGAGCGTGCGTCCGCATCCCGGGCAGGAAATGAATTCAGTTTTTGAAACCCGCATTCGGCTGGCCTGCAAAATCCCAAAGCTCAAATCTTTCAATTCAGTAAACGTAATAATATCGTTATCATTTGAAATGCAGATTCCGTCGCCATATCCATCAAGCAATAAACCACCCAAATCGGCAGATGCTTTAATCTGAAGATTTTCAGGCTGATTTTCATTGTACCTTCTGAACAGAATTACCGGAACTTTCCAGATGTGGGTTTCCAGGTTCATAAAAAAGGCCCGCAGTTCAGCCATTGGATTTTTATTGAAACTTTCCAGTATCAGCACCGTTTTACGGGTTTGTTTCAATTTCATAATTATCTCGGGATTCCGTTCCATAAAACTGTCGAATTCCATTTTGTTGGTCCGGATGAATTTCATTCTTCCCCAGCGGGTGCTTTCAAAAAGATACTCATCGAGGGTAATTATCGGATAGCTTTCGCCTTTAATGTCCATGATTTTATTCCCCGAAATAAAATAATCAGGGATAAGTTTACCGCGTATTGGAAGCATTTCCTGAAGACTTCTGTCGCCCAAATCCACCACTACCACCGGCAATTCAGTTCCACCCATATTTAAAACGGGACGCGTTGAACGGCGTTCATATTCAAAGGGGTTGGTTTGTGCAAAAAGGGTTGCTGTAATCGGCTGGTGATTGTTGAATGACCGGATATGGTTGACCAGTTTAGTCGCTACCGGAATTTCATTCACCGGGTTTTCGGTCAATGATACCCGCACGGTGTCGCCAATTCCGTCGGCAAGCAATGCGCCGATACCCACAGCCGATTTAATGCGGCCATCTTCACCTTCGCCAGCTTCGGTAACACCCAGATGGAAAGGAAATTTCATATCTTCGAGGCGCATTTTGTAATTCAGCAGGCGAACAGTGTACACCATCATCCGGGTATTGCTCGATTTGATGGAAACGACTACGTTTTTAAAATCCACTTTTTTGCAGATTCGCAGGAATTCAAGCACTGATTCGGCCATTCCCGAAGGTGTATCCCCGTAGCGGCTCATCACCCTGTCGGAAAGCGAACCATGGTTGGCGCCTATCCGCAGTGCTGTATTTGTTTTTTTCAGCAACTCAAGAAAAGGAATAAACTGCTCTTCAATCTTCTGCAATTCAATTTTATATTCTTCGTCGCTGTATATTTTATTTATAAACTGGGCGCGTTTGTCGTAAAAATTGCCGGGATTAATCCGCACTTTGGAAACATAGCGGGCAGCAACTTCTGCCAGTTTCGGGTTAAAATGGATATCGGCAACAAGCGGCGTATTGTAACCACGTTCCACCAATTGCTTTTTAATATACTGCAGGCTTTCGGCATCACTCATTCCCTTTGCAGTTACCCGCACATAATCGGCACCGGCTCTTGCCAGCCTGATGATTTGTTCAACTGTGGCATCCACATCGCTGGTATTGGTATCCGTCATAGATTGAATGCGAATCGGATTACTCCCGCCAACACCAATGCCGCCAAAAGTTACTTCCCAGGTTTTTTGGCGTTCGTACCTTGTTAAATCTTTTATATAGTTAAAATGACGATCTTTCATCTGTATAATTAGAATTTATTTGAATAGCTAATCCGCAAATTTACGTTAATGCATCCAATTTAAAAAGAATCGTTTATTTTTGTTGTACGATTAAAATATATGGCAGTAGAAATCAACAATATAACAAAGTTATTTGGAAAACAGAAGGCGCTTGATAATGTAAGTTTTACGGCAGAAAAAGGTGAACTGGTTGGTTTTTTAGGACCTAATGGTGCCGGGAAGTCTACTTTGATGAAAATAATTACCGGTTTCCTGCCTGCCGACTCCGGCACAATTCTGATTAACAACCAGAAAGTTTCAATGGATAATACCGAAATCCGGAGAAATATTGGATACCTGCCGGAGCACAACCCCCTTTATACAGATTTGTATGTAAAAGAGTACCTTGAAATTACCGCCGGATTTTACCAACTTCAAAATAAAAAACAACGGGTTGCCGAAATGGTGGAACTTACGCGCCTGGGCGACGAGCAGCACAAAAAGATAGGTGCACTTTCGAAAGGATACCGGCAACGGGTTGGCCTGGCACAGGCGCTTATTCACGATCCATCGGTGTTGATTCTGGATGAACCAACTACAGGACTTGATCCCAATCAACTGGAAGAAATCCGACGCTTGATTCGCAATACGAGCAAGGAAAAAACGGTAATTCTTTCGTCGCATATCATGCAGGAAGTGGAGGCGGTTTGCAACCGGATAATCATCATCAACAAGGGAAAAATTGTTGCCGACGGCGGAATTGCTGAAATAAAAGCCAGCGGCCTGCAGCGGAAACAAATTGTGGCGGCGGAGTTCAACAAACCGGTAACTTTGGAAATGTTGCTAAAAGTGGAAGGTGTAATCAATGCCGATAAAACAGCTAACCAATGGGAAATTGAATCTGCTGGCGGACAGGATATCCGACCTGCAATTTTCAAATTTGCCGTGGATAATAATTTGATTCTGCTTACGCTGCAGGAAAAACAACACAATCTTGAAAACGTATTTCAGCAAATTACCCAATCCGGAGCAAGCTGAAATACTGGTTATCTATTTGTTCCATTTCGGCAATTTCCCGGTGTCGCTCAACAAAGTCTTTTAGCATTTCAACTTGCTCTTTCTTCTGTTCGTCTTTGCCATTTGTTACATACCAATAAATGTCAAGTGCGTCTGTTTTGTCTTTTAACAGCTGGTAGGTCCAACCTGTTTTTCTTGAGTTTTTATCATAGTGAATTCCGTTTACTATTTCGTCAAACAATCCACCAAAACTTGAGTAACCAATGTAAACCAGGGTTAACTTTTCCGTTTTGCAATTCCACTACTTTGAAAACACCATCTTTGTCTTTTGGTGCGTTGCAAATTTTTTCCAGATCCTTGTCTGCCTGGAAAAAGAAATGGTCATTATCTGTATAGTTTTTCGGTTCCTGAAACATTGTTTTTATTTTAATTCGTTATTACAATCTGTCTGCTGTAATTATTCTATTTGTATAGAAATTAATTGTCAGTCTTACATTTTTACTATTGTTTGTAATATAAATATTTTTCCCTCTCTTTTTTGAAATTTTGATTTGTCTGTTTCTTCAATGGTTTCATCTGTACAAATTTTCAAAGTTTCTAATTAGCTGTCGGTTAAACATAATTTTTTTTAACCACTTTCTCACCCGATGGAACTCCCATGTACTTTGTTCATCGGTGTTTATGTTTTTCTGCAAACATGTTGTTTCATAAATCATTTTTTCGATTTCATCTTTTGAGAGTTGTATATTCAGTTTTTTATTAATCCTTTCATAAACAAGGTCAGTATAACAAATTTTTTCTAGTATTTCTGTTTTATAGTCTTCCATTGGTTTTGCTCAATTAT
>CAVYUC010000031.1:0-26759 GCA_963771595.1 uncultured Prolixibacteraceae bacterium
AATCCTGCTACCCCGACTTTTAAAAGGTTTAACCGATTGAATATCGGGCTAAACCTTTTTCTTTTTACGTCTACTGGACTTTCTTCCATAACTTCTAATTCTCAATTAACTCCAATTTTACAGTTATATTTCCGCTACAGGGAATATCAATCGCTTTTGAATATTTCCAGTACTGTTCCCGGTGGTAGGCTCAATTCACCGACTCTTCAAAATCCTCCCACTGTACTTCACCTGTAAATCCTGGATTTTGGTGCATCGTATAGTGGCGGCTCATTTCAATGAACATCCGCCTTATTCTTGATAACCAGACCATTATGATATAACTTTAAAATCTTTTATTGAAGCATTTCAACTCATTCAGTATATTGATGAAATAGATTTTTGAAAAATAAAATTGCCTGTTACCTGAAAACGAAAAGAGTAATTTTTATTTGGAATAATCCTTCCGGAACAATTTACTTTGCAGCAGTTATACATCCGTTTTAAATTTGTAAAATCATGCGTAAAATTCTGGTCAGCATTTATTTGTTGTTTGTTGTTGTTTCTATTGGCTATTCGCAGGTAACAGTTCCTTTCAATCAAAAAAATATTGCGTATTCAGGCCGAATAGAAACCATTGGCAACCAATATGTAAGAATATATTGGCCGGGTACGTCGGCAACGTTGAATTTTAAAGGAACCGAAGCAAAAGCAATTCTGAAAAATGATACATGGATTTTTTGCTTTTATGCCATTGTTGATGGAGATGCGAAGAATGCCACAAAAATAAAACCGGATGACACAAAGAAAAGTTATGTACTGGCTGCAAATTTACCCGATGGAAAACATTCGGTACAACTGTTGTTAATTTTACCGATAATACAACAATCACTTCTTTTTATGGCTTTGAACTTAATGATGGAGCAAAGGTACTAAAAGCAGATAGCCCGGGTAAAAAGAAAATTGAATTTTACGGAAACTCCATAACAGCCGGACATGGTGTTGACGTTCCTCCAGGACAAGATGATTCAGGGGTCGGCTGAATTTTTCAATAACTATTTAACCTATGCTGCACGCACAGCCAGGCACTATGATGCACAGTATTCGTGCATTGCCGTAGTGGAATTGGAGTAATGCTGAGCTGGTTTCCTGAAATCATGCCTGAAATTTATGACCGTTTGAATCCCGGAGATCCGGACAGCAAATGGGATTTTACACTATTTACTCCCGATGTAGTAGTTATTAACCTATTTCAGAATGACAGCTGGTTGGTAAACAATCCTGAACATGAACAGTTTAAAGCCCGTTTGGGACAGCAAAGCCGAAAGAAGCAGAAATTGTAAAAGCATATCAGGAACTGGTTAAAAGTATAAGAAAGGAATATCCAAAAGCTTCAATAATTTGCGCTCTTGGAAGTATGGATGCCACTCAAACCGGATCGCCCTGGCCAGGTTACATTAAAAATGCTGTTGAAGGATTAAATGATCCTAAAATCTATGCTCACTTTTTCGCCTTTAAGGATACACCCGGCCACCCAAAGGCTGCAGAACAAAAAGTTATGGCCGATGATTTAATAGAATTTATCAATAAGAATATAAAATGGTAAGGTTTTGAACTTTGTGCCTTAATTAATTTTCACTGGCAGCCTGTAAGATTTATCCAACTCGGGTTTTCCCGATGCATTGTTGTTTTTAAAAACAAGAAATGCATTCCCTTTCCCACACTTTCGGGGAATATCAATGTAGTTAAGAAAGGAACAAAATCGCTTGTCATCCAGTCTCCCCGGGCATGAACAATGGTATCGGCCAACGTTTTTCCATTCTGTTCAAGATGAACCGTAAATTCAGCCTCAAAATACCAGCTGCCTTTGGCTTCTCCTTCAATTTTAAGTGGTGATGAAACTGCTGAGCCAGCTTCCGGTTTAATAATATGAATGCCTTCGTCTTCCGGTTTTTTATCTGTTATCTCTGAATTTGCAGTTTCAGAAGTTTTTTCTTCCACTCCCCCGCCTGCCTTTTTATTGGCAGACTGACAAGCTGATATCACCAGTAAACCACTAACTATTATGATTAATCTGAAATAGTTCATCTTCTTTTATCAACGGAAATTGAAAAGTGACATATAAGTTTTTCCCAAACTCCCCATGTTTTCGGGGAGCAGGGAAAAATTAAGCAATTTAAAAAAATAAAGAAAA
The DNA here is from genome assembly GCA_963771595.1 of uncultured Prolixibacteraceae bacterium. Taxonomy (GTDB): domain Bacteria; phylum Bacteroidota; class Bacteroidia; order Bacteroidales; family Prolixibacteraceae; genus CAVYUC01. The sequence continues at coordinate 2,174 of CAVYUC010000031.1, forward strand.
TTCTTAAAGTTGACTATCTCCGTGGCAGAGCCAAGGAATATTACACCAACTTTATTTCGGCAAAGAAGCCGAAAATCGAATTTTCTCTATTTCACCATACTGTCAGTCGGAATTATTTTGATCAAAAATCAATAAAATCCGATGTATTTATTTAATGTTTAATGATTCATCATGATAAACAAGTACCGGTTTACTGAAATTGGTCAACAAATTCCTGGTATCACTTGATGAAAAAATCTGTTCAAAAAAACCTTTTTTTTCCTTTTAGACGAACCAGTAAATCCAAATCGTTGTTTTCAATGTATTCCCCAACGCCTTTTAAAAAATCTTTATTTTTTTCAAGTTTAAAATCAAGGGTGGCATTACTTACTTCATCGTTTACCAACTTCTGAAACCCGTACCATTTTAGCTGTTCATCAAATCCAAAATCCTCTTCATTGTGTAAAACAGTAATTTTGGAATTTTCTGAGCCTCCAATAAATTCAGATAAGTGTTTTATGGTTCGAATATCTTCCGGGTTAAAATCAGTGGCATAAAGTACATTTTGCAGCTCCGGTTTCGAAACTGAATCGGGTATAACAAATACAGGACAAGAAACATGATCAATGATATTTGGATATCCGACAAGCCCACCTGATGCTTCAGTGTAACTTTGGTGCGAGCTGATCATTAACAAAATATCCTTTTCATTTTTAAGCTCCTCGTTAACCAAATCAATGCGGTTTATTTGAGAAACTGCAACATCATAATTTACATTAACTGCATTTTTCTCACAGCATTCTTCGGCTGTTTGCCGTATTTTATCTTCTGCAATATCAAATTCTTTTCTTGCATTTTTTTCCACTGTTACCAAACTTGGAGCCACTGTGCCTCCTGTGCCAACCATGTATGACTGCCGCATCCAGTCAAAGTCGAAAACATAAACAATCTTCAGATAAAGATTATATTTTTCGGTGAATGAAAATGCGTATGAAATAAGATTTTCAATATTTTTATAGGAATCCAGGAGTAACAAATTGGTCTTCATGATTCAAGATTTTTCATATTCAGATTCCGGAAAATCTATTTGTTTTTCTTTGATTTTCTGAAAGATCTGATTAGTTCCAGTACCAAACGGGATCCGATATCAAAAGTTAATCCGCGCAGTTTCCAATTAAAATCGGCAAGCAAATCGGCCGATACATTTGAAAAATCGCGTTCGAGAATTTTATTCTCGTATTTGAGTTTATGTCTGAGCATTTGTAATTCGCGCTTGTTTCTAATCGTTCTCATACTATTTTAAATTTCCTGTTTTTCATCATCATCAAAGAATATTTCAGAGAAATTTTTAATTACAATTGAAACAAGCAACCGCCTTCCGATAAAGAAGAAAATTAAGGCAAGAATTAAAAGCGCTCCTGCCGAAATAAGTAACCCCTGAACGTAACTTCCATAAGTTTCGCCATACCATACAGCAAAAGCTGCAGCACCAAAACCAACGGTTAAAGCGGCCACAATCACTGCAAAAAGCGAGCTGAAAATAAAGCTAACTATTCCTGATGTTTTGTCAATTACTGCCAGCTTTAAAATATCGAGCTTTACTTTTGCTAATTTCTCAACTACATGGATAAACTCATTAATGTGTCTTGATAATTCGCTGCTCATTATAATGTTAATTGCGGCCTGCTGTTGATTTTTGCCTTATTTGGTTTCAGCTTTAATTTTCGCTGATGATTCATTTACTCTTTCTTTCATTTTTTTCTCCGCATCATCAGATTTGCCGCGCATTTCAGTTATAATTTCATTTACCTGTTCTTTAAGGTCATCAACTTTTTCACCAATTGTTTCGGTAAGATCTTTTGATACTTCATTCACTTTTTTAGTGATTTTTTTTCGGGTATTTTCTCCTTTTTCAGGTGCAACTAATAATCCGGTCAAAGCTCCAGCAGCTGCTCCGGCTATAAATCCCAATAGTGCATTTCTTGTTCCTCTTTTCATGATACTTAAATTTTTATTTGTTAATATAACTTTTATTTAAAACGTGTTGAACCTCTGTTTGTTTAAATTTTAACCAATTAATCCTCCCAATGGAAAAACACCGGGTTTTATATTACCAGGCGAATTGTTTTTGTTTACAACTTTTTTCTTCGGCAGGCTCAAATCATCAGTTAAATGCTGTTGCTTGCTTTTGAAACTTTTTATTCCTGAAGTAATGATTTGTTTCAGTTTGGTTTTGGTTGAAAATTTAAATAGTTTTTTAATATTCATATCTACAATTCATTTTAGCGCTTAAGGAAAAAATTGTTCCATTTGTTAAATTGCTGTATATTTCAATATAAAATAATGAAATTCAATATTATACAATATAAAAAAAAATAATTAAAATAGCGATACATGTAGAAGGAATTCCACATACTGTGGCACACATAAACAAGATTCCGGCTGGGTTGCTTTATTTTTTCACTAATGGGCAAACTCAAAACAAAAACTGAAACCTGATTTGGGAATTATAATGCACAAAACGGGACATTAATACTCAGTTGGAACCAGTAATCAGAAATTCGATATAATTGGCAGGTATTGGTTTTACAAGGAATGCGCTTACAAAAGGATATTGCATAATTTTATTTCGAAGGTCCACTGTGTTGTTGCTGGTCACTACAATTACTTCCAGTTTATTCATGAAATTTGTTAGCCGGTATAATTTGTCCAGTGATTTTGAAAGTTGTTTCCCCAGAATTTTTTCATCCAACAGAATGTAATGCAGCCTTTTGGGAGTGCTGTCAATATGATTTTCCACAAAATTTACAGCGTCGCCAAAATTATTGAACGGGTAAAAGAAATTTTCGAGATGTTTTTGTTGTAGTTCATTTTTCTTTTTTTCCAAAAACGCCTCATCCGCATTTATACATACTACCTTTCGTTTCTTTGGATTCATTTTACTGGCTGCTTTATGAATATGCAGTCGTCCAATTATTATTCCAAAAACATAACCAACAGGCTTAAAACATAATCCCTGCAATTGTAAAAATCACATAAGTATGAAATCTAATTCTTTTCTTCCGGAATTTTGGCCGATTCAGCTAGGTTAATAATTTCGCGGATGGATTGAATCAGCGGGTCTATCATTTTTGGTACTTTTTCCGGTTCTTTCCGGCGCAAGGTAATATGCTCCAGCTCCGAGAGTTCGTTCACCGTTTCAGAAAGTCCGAAATACCGGAACGACGGTATCAGTTTATGCGCTTTTTCTCCTATTCCCTTCCAGTTTTTTTCCGCTAAATCGTGTTCAAAACCTTCTATTGCAGCTTTCGAATTTCGGACAAAAGTATTAATCATTTGATTGAAAAAATCAAAATCGCCGCCTGCATTTTTCAAAAGAAGGTCAGTGTCAAAAACTAAAACAGGTTTGTCCTGAATATTTTCTTTTTCCTGATCTTTTTTCGTGACTGCTGTTTCATCTTCCTGAACTTCAATATCGAGCAAAGCACAAATTTTATTGTAGAAATCTTCTTCCCGGAAAGGTTTTAAAATGAAATCATTAAATCCGCTGTTCATGTATTTTTTAATATCGCTTCTTAAAATATTCGCCGTTACAGCCATCATTTTGGTATCCCGGTTTAAATTGTCGTTGCCTGATTTCACTGTTTCCAAAACCTCAACCCCCGACATGCCCGGCATATGAATATCAAGTAAAACAACATCGAATTTAACTTCCCGAAGCAATTTCAGCGCTTCGTTTCCATCAAAAGCAATTTCATAATCTGTTTTCCAGCCTTTTAACAATGATTTTGCAAGCAGCACATTGTTTTCATCGTCATCAACATACAGAATTTTTTTCCCTTTTAGTAAATTGAATTTGATGTTGTATTTTTTTTCTTCCAAAACCAGTTCCTTTTTACCCGGAATTTCAAAAGGCAGAATCACCGAGAATGCCGATCCTTTATTCAACTCACTTTCAGCAGTTAACCTTCCATTGAGTAAATCCACAAGTTTGCGGGTAATGGTTAGTCCAAGCCCAATTCCTTTTCGTAATTTATCGTTGTTTAAATCGGATTGCACAAATTCATCGAAAATCTTATTCAAATCCTCTTTTGATATTCCCGTTCCGGTATCTTTTATTTGAAAGCGAAGGAAAACCTTCCGGTTTTTTATCTTTTCGGCAAAAAGATTAAGGGAAATTGTTCCCTTATCCGTGAATTTAATAGCATTTGATGCCAGGTTCATTAAAATCTGTTTTATGCGAAAAGGATCGCCAATCAAGAGTTCGGGAACATTCTGATCGATAAAAATATTAAATGCAAGGTTCTTTGCGCTTGCCTGCAAAAACATGGATTCATGCACATTTTTAACAAGATAATGAGAATTGAAAGGTACTTTTTCAATATAAACTTTTCCCATGTTCAGTTTAAAAAGAAAAAGGATTTCATTAACCACAGAAAGCAAATGCTCGGAAGACTGGTTAATCAGACGGCTGTATTTTAGTTGCTTTTTGGTAAGATCTGTTTTTCTGAGCAAATCGGTAAAACCAATTATTGAGTTTAAAGGAGTTCTGATTTCGTGGCTCATATTGGCAAGAAACAGCGATTTTGCCTTGTCTGCCTCCTCTGCCTCTTTTTTAGCGCGAATCAGATTTTTTTCGATTTCCTTTTCTTTAGTGACATTCTGAAAGATTAAAGCACCGCCGGCCACCTCATTTTTGATATCGCGCACCGGTGTTGAACTAACAAAATATATCTCCTTTTTCATCCTGACTTCCCCTTCCGAAAATTTTCCGTCCAAAGCATTGCGGTAAAATGGATAAAGTCTTTTCTGCATTTTTTCATCGTAAACTTCAAACAGCGTTTTTCCGGTGAAAAAAGAGTTGGTAAGATTGAAACGTTCTTTTTCACGACCTCCTGCCAACACATGCCGGTAATCGGTATCGAAAAGAAAAACATCCATATCCGGAAGGTTTTCAATCAGAATTTCCTGGTAATCTATTAAATCATTCGGATCATCGCCGGTAAAATTTAATCCGGCCGCAATAAGTTCCTGATCATTTCCAAATCTTACTTTTTCCAAAAGAACCTTAACAGGCAGCAAAATTTGGTTTTTCGAGTTCATTTTGGCATTAAAAACCTGCGGTTTACCTGTTTGCAGAAGTTCCGAAGTTTTTTCCTGCAGTTGCGTAAAACTTTCAGGTTCAAAAAATTCATTTAACTGAAATGTTGAATCCTCTCCCCTGTTCCCTGCAAAACTTTTAAAACTGCCCGAGAATCTGACCAGTTTAAAACTGGAATCGATAAATAATATGGCATCCTGCCTTGTATTTTTATTTTCAGAAGAAAAAGAAAAAGAAGAAGATGAAGAAGAATCAGGTATTAATTCAAGCTTGGCTGTTTTAATTTTATGGCTCAGCACCTCAAGTGCCTCATCCAGTTCAGCCATTTCTTCCACATTGTAGTTGTTCTCTTTTAGCCCCTGAATGAGCCTGGAGATTTGCTCCAAATGCGTATTTATATCATTCTCCATAGTTAATACGTAAATGAATTCGGCAAAAGATATTTATTTTTCACGAAAATGCCAATAAAAATTCCTTTCCTGCACTGTGTCCATTTTAAACATACTGATTTCGGTGAATGGACAACACCTTGTCTTTTCGCATAATTGTGTAACCATAAAAAATTGACAACATACCCAGCAATTCAGTAACAAATAATACCTCAACATGGCCAAATCGGGTAAACGAACCGCCAATTCCTGGCAATAATGCGCCCACAGCAATAAACACATTACCCAAAAACCGGGCATGTGTGCGACCTAATTTTGCATATTTTATTGCAGAAAATATTGCCCCGCCAAACAAAAAAACAAACGAATAAATATTGATAAACGGCGAAAACATCCTCACCCACTGCCACTCGAAAACTTTACCCGTTAACCTGAAATCGAAACTGGCAGGCAACGATACCGGCGAAATCATTATAAAAACAGAGGCAATAAAAATTATGGAAACAAAAATTACCGTTAACATATCGGCAATTTTCTTTTTAACGAGCAAATAAACAGTTCCCTGCGCCAGTGGAAAGCCGCCAAGCAATGCCCCGGCTATGTACCAGATGCGGGTATTAAATTCTGACCAGCCGGCAAGGGCATTTATACTTTCGGTTAGTGTGCCGATGCCGTATGTGAGCACTCCTATTGTCCACCATAAAAGGTATTTAGCCTGTGGTTTTTTACGATAATGATTCAGAATTTTAAAAAAAAATACAAAAGCAATTATGGTTGTAACAATGGGTATGTAATTCACCATTTTTCTTTCAGTTTAGCATTATCCAGTTAAATAACACAGGCAGCAAATTTATGTTGACGTTCGAATAAAAAAATCCAAAAATGTTTCGCTCCGGAAAAAGTGAATCCAATTATGTGTTGTAATTTTGTTTTGAAACTAAAACAAAAAATGCGAAAAAGAAGCTTCATATTGATATTGATTTGTTTTTCTATGATTGTTTTATTGCAGAATTGCAACAACAGCAACAACAGCAACAACAACAACAACAACAACAACAACAACAATCAAAATTCGGTTATATCAACCGACACATTTTCTGGGATTTCGATGTTTAACGGTGAAAATCTGGATGGATGGAAAATAACTGCATTTGGTACCGAAGGTCCGGTTCAGGTGACCGGCAACACCATTGTTCTTGGAATGGGCGACGGATTAACCGGAATTACCTGGACCGGCGCTTTTCCGAAAATAAATTATGAAGTGAGTCTGGAAGCCCAAAAGTTAAGCGGAAACGATTTTTTCTGCGGCATCACTTTTCCTGTTGATTCCACTTTTTGTTCGTTTATTGTAGGTGGCTGGGGCGGCCCTGTTGTTGGGCTGAGCACTGTTGACGGCCGCGACGCTTCCGAAAACAGCACAAAAATTCTGAAAAGATTCGAAAAAGAGGTGTGGTATAGAATCAGGCTAAAAGTTACAGCGTCTAAAATTGAAGCCTGGATCGACAATGAAAAAGTAGTGGATTTTAAAACCGAAGGCCACGAAATTTATATCCGCCCCGAAGTTCAATTGTCGAAACCATTTGGGATTGCATCGTGGATTACCACTGCGGCTTTGCGAAACATTCGTTTGGAGAAAATAGAAAACTAACTTTTTTTCCGTTTCTTTTTTAACTTCTGCAATTCCATTTCATTTTCGCGAATGAGTTTGCGCCAGTTGTAATCCGTGTCTTTGGTAAAATCGAGTGTCTCCCGGTACATGTTTTTATCAATTTCAAGCACCGAAATTTCCTTATCCAGAAATTTTTCTATGTCCGCCAGCAAATCTTTTTCTTCGGAGCTGCAAAATGAAACAGCCTGTCCTTTTTTTGTGCCACGTCCGGTGCGGCCAACGCGATGCACATAATTCGCCGGAACTTCGGGTAAATCGTAATTCACCACAAAATCCACATTCGGGATATCAATTCCCCGGGCGCTAACATCGGTGGCTATTAACAGTTTTAGTGTTCCTTTTTTAAATGCTTCCATTGTTTGTGTCCGCTCTGCCTGCTCCTTATCGCTGTGAATTGTATTTCCATGAATACCAACACGTTCCATAGCCTTTTTCACTCGCTCGGCTCGCACTTTTGTACGCACAAAAACCAGAATTTTGCTTTCCGCATTTTCATTTACCAACCGCTCGAGAAAAGCGCGTTTATCATCCATTTCAATAAAAGCCACCGAATGTTCGATATTTTTAGCCACCGGATTTTTGGGAGAAATCTGAATTCGTATCGGTTTTTTTACCAGCGAATAAGCCAGCTTCTTAATTTTAGCATCGATGGTTGCTGAAAAGAAAAGCGTTTGTCTTTTTTGCGGCAGAAATTTTATTAGATCATTAATGTCTTTAATAAATCCGAGGTCGAGCATGTGGTCGGCTTCGTCCAGGATCAGAATTTCCACCTGGTGTAACTTCAGGTAACCCTGGCTCACCAAATCAAACAGGCGGCCGGGTGTGGCAATTAAAACATCCGCTCCTTTTTCCAGCTGATCAATTTGTGGCTGTTGCTCAACGCCACCAAAAATGCCTATTATTTTAATCCCGGTATTGTGGCCGGTTTTCTTAAAAACTTCGGTTATTTGTTGTGCCAGTTCGTGTGTCGGAACCATCACCAGACATTTTATTCCGCCGGTGTGTTTTATCTTTTTGCCCTGCTGTATTTTGTGAATTACAGGAATTGCAAAAGCTGCTGTTTTTCCGGTGCCGGTTTGTGCAATTGCCAAAACATCTTCCCCTTTTAATATTGGTGGAATGGCTTTAAACTGAATGTCGGTTGGCCTCCGGAATCCCTGTTTTTCAAGGTTCTTTTTTATTTCAAAGGAGATGGAATATTCTTCAAACTTCATTTTAAAACTTTTCAGGCTGCAAAGATAACTTTAAACCCTAACAATTGATAAAAGTCCACAATCTGTATCATCTGAATAATCTGCGATTAAATAAATTCACAAAAACGCAAATTACAAACTGGCCCAGATTCTTGCCAGAGAATAGCCCGGAGCTTTAATTTGCAAATCGAGAAAATATCCAAAAGGTGTTTGAACAGTTTCAAATTCAGCATTTTGCAGCCGCTTCTCTGCCATTTCAAAAAGTTGTTTGGTGAATTCAACCGAAGCTTTGGATTCAGAAAGATGTGCAAACGAATGCAGGATAATTTTTTTACAGTCATTTTTCCTTGCTGTCCATTTCAGGTGGTTCACCAGTTTCTTTTCCCGGCTTTTTACATCGTATTCCTCATCATTTTCTTCCACCTGAATAAATGCCAGAATTGAATCGGTAAATGTTTTTCCATCAACAATGTCTTCTGCCGATTCCAGGTTTTTCTGAGCCGGTGTATATCCAAACTCATCAACATACATCACCAGTACCTTCACTTCACTATTATTTTGTTAATATTTGGTTTTTCGAACTGTAAAACTCCAGCAGTTCCTTTGTAAATTGAATCTTTTCAGTGCATCAATCACTGAGTTTCGACGGCAATTATTTCTTCACTTAGCTTGTCGGTCCAGGCGCACAAATCAGCGATTTGTTCATCGCTCAACTTTGCTCCCGGATGCATTTTTAAATAGGATTTTATCGGCATTTTATGGGCTTTAACTTCTTTGCAGATTTCTTCAAGCGCTTCCACCTGATCGTAAACATCCATTTTATTCCAGTCCGAAAAATTCAACTCCTTTTTTCCATCCAGAATATGCGAGTTTATCATCCAGGCAACCGGCGTAAAATGGTGGTACCAAAGATAATTGGTATTGTTTGAGTGGCAGTCGAAACAGGAAGTTGCCAGAATTGATTTAACACTGTCCGGCACATTTTCCTGTTTAATAATATGGTCTGCAGTAATTAAACCTTCATTTTTTTGAGGTTGAAAAATCGGGACAAACAATACAGCAGCCAACGCCACCAACACAATAATCAAAATAATTTTACGCATTACAAAACTTAATTTTTAATCAAAGCATTTGCTTCCTTTTCAACCCATTCTTTGAGTATTTGGGATTCTTCATCAGAAAGTTTTCTGTCAGGAAATTTCTCGAGGAATTTTTTGGGCGGCATTTCACCTTTTTCCAAAACTTCAACAATGTCGCGGTATTTCCCGATTTTTTTAAACGATGACAATTCATCAAGGGTCTTAAAATCGAGTTTTTCCTTGGCATCATCATTTTTCGAATCGGTGTTATGGCATCCAAAACACGAATGTTCCACAATGGCCTGCACTTTTTCGGGCATAACAACTTCAGCTTTACTTTTCGTCTCTTTTTCCGATGCATTTGAAACGAATGTTCCCAAAAGTAAAACTGCGCATCCTAAAATTAACTTGTTCATTTTCATTTTGTAAGATATTAAGTTTAAAAGAATTCTCAAATTTTTGGCAACAGCCGGAAATGTAAAATTCCTTTCCTGTTTTCTTTATTCCCCGAAATTGTATTTCAACATAATTAATAAATTGGTTATTTTCAGGGAAAAATATACGCCAATTAAAAAGAATAAACACCGCAACTGATTTATTTGTTGAAGAGGAAGTTAAATTTTCGGTCGCCCTTTATTTCAATTATCAACTCTGTGTTCTCTGATTTTAAATATTAACTTTGGCGAAAATGTTAAATTTATGCGCTTCCTTTTTTTGTTGATTGCAGTTTTCATTTTGTGTGGAAAGCCTGTAATTGCGCAAATTTCAGAAGGTGGAAAACCCATAGAAGTTGTATTGCTCAAAAGCACTGGAATTCCGGTTGCAAAAATGCCACGGATAAATAATCAGCAGTTGAAAATGCAGGCGGAGCAGGAACTAGAGTCGGAATTAAAATTAAAACCGGTGACTTTTGCCCACGCTTTCGATGTTCAGTTATCGCCCCAAAATTCGGGAATCTGGATTTCTGCGGATAATGGAATTTTTGTCTGGAAACTAAAAATTCATTCCGAAGGAGCCAAATCGCTGAACCTGATTTTTGATAGTTTCAACCTTCCGCCCGGCGCTCGATTATTTTTATACAACGAAAAATTAAACCACACGCTCGGAGCATTTACTTCGCGAAACAACAAACCCTCCGGCAAATTTGCAGTTTCGCCGGTTGCAGGAGATGAAATTACCATTCAGTACGAAGTTCCCGAAAAATTTCAACCCGATCCAAGTTTTATAATCACCAATGTAAACCACGATTTTCTGGGAATACTGAAATACGACGAACGACGCCCGCTGAACAAAACTGCAGGCGCCTGCAACATTGATATCAACTGCGATCCGGGGCAGAAATGGGATGATGTAAAAGATGCGGTTTGCCGGCTTATTGTAAACGGAAGGGAAATTTGTACCGGTACTTTATTAAATAACACTGCTGATGATGATAAACCATATGTTATTTCGGCAGCACATTGTTACGACGAATGGCGTTATGCCGAAACCACGGTTTACACATTCAACTACGAAAGTCCATATTGCGCGCCACTTGACGGTGATCCGTCACACTCGGTTTCAGGCGCTGTTATGAAAGCACAGTTCGACAGCCTTGATTTTGCCCTGGCAGAATTAAGCCTTGTGCCGCCGCCCGAATATCATCCGTATTATTCAGGATGGGACCGCTCGGCCACAGTTCCCGACTCGAGCACAACAATTCATCATCCGCAGGGCGATATTAAAAAAATTGCATACGACCATGATCGGGCTGAATTCTCCGATTTCAATTCGAATTATACAAAAAACGGATTCATAAAAATTTTGCGATGGGATGGTGGCGTCACTGAAAATGGTTCATCGGGGGGACCGCTTTTTAACCCGGCTAAAAACCTGGTTGGCACTTTAACCGGTGGTGTGGCTACCTGCGCAAATCCTGTCAAAGATTATTTTTCCAGATTTGGTTTAGCCTGGAATTATAAAATGGATTCCACCAAACAATTAAAATGCTGGCTCGACCCGTTGAATACCGGCGTCATAAAAATGAATGGCAAACGGATTTATTCCGGAGAAAACGTTTGCAGTGCAGTTACCAATTTAAATTCATACGATATTCATAAGAATGTTCCGTTGACTAATTTCGGAAATTTTGAAGGTTACTGGGGAGGCACCAATAAATCGGGAATAACTGAAATCATGGAACGTTTTTCAATTCCGGGAAGCGAAAATATTGCAGGAATTTCGTTTGGAGTGGGAAAAATTGTGGACTTACCCGGCACACCCGACAGCGAAATAAAAGTTAAAATTTACAATGGCGGAAAAAAGCCGGAAAAACTGATTTATTCGCAGGTCGTCAAAATCAATTCACTTTACGAAGATGCCATGAACATTATTGGACTTGGTGAAGACGTGCAACCGGCAGATACTTTTTTTGTTGGTTTTGAACTGAGTAACGTTCAGCCGGCGGATACTTTTGTTATTTATCAGTCGTTGCGTTCGTCCGAAAAAGCAAATAACTTTTATTTTAAACAGAACGGTGAGTGGCAGAATTTCAGAAATGCGAACGTTGAAAATTATTCCATGACCTGTGTAGTTGAGGTGCTGGCCTGTAACATTAACGGGCTCACCATCGATTCTCCACAGGTGAATATCAACACAGAAATACTGGTTTATCCGAATCCTACAAGTTCTTCTTTCACCTTAAAAAGTATCCTGAAAATTTCGCCCGAAAAAATAAAGGTGTATAATTTAATTGGGCAGAAGGTGGATGTAAGATTCTCGAACCTTCAGGAAAAACAGGTTGAAATTGACTTATCCGGAAATTTATCGGGTGTTTATTTTGTTCGGGTTGAAACTGATACAGGCTATATAACCCGGAAAATTTCTTTTGTTCCGTGATAAATTCTCTCTATGCGATTCACAATTTTCATAACTATTTCGGTGTTTTTTATGTTTGGTTGTTCGAACCGGAATAACATTCAGGAAAAACAAAGAAATTCAAATAACTACGCCAAAGGATTCAGCATCGAAAAACAGGATTCTTGTACACAACTAACCGTTTTTAATCCGTGGGAAAAAGCACGCAACATTTCGGTGGATTATTTTTTGGTCGATAAAAATAAACCCATTCCGCAATCTCTATCCGGCAAAAATATAATCCGCACACCGGTTGAACGGGTAATCTGCCTGTCAACCACGCATATTGCTTTTTTGAATGTTTTAAATGAAACGGATAAGGTAGTCGGAATTTCCGGAAGTAAGTATGTTTCCAACACCGCTGTCAGAAAAAAAATAGCTGCTGTAGAAGTAGTTGATGTGGGTTACGGGCAAAATCTGAATTACGAACTGATTGTTCAGCAAAACCCTGAACTGGTGATGGTTTACGGAATTGGCAGCGAAGTAACCAGCTATTCCCATAAACTGAAAGAACTTGGTATTCCGGTAGTTCTGTTTGCCGAATATCTGGAGGAATCACCTCTTGGAAAAGCAGAGTGGATTAAATTTGCCGGCGCCTTATTTGAAAAGGAAAAGGAAGCTGCTGCATTTTTTAACCGGATAGAGAATGATTACCAGGAATTGCAAAAGAAAGTTGAAGGAAAAAAGAACAAACCAAAAGTTCTGGTGGGTTCACCCTATAAAGATTCGTGGTGGGTTCCCGGGGCAAATTCCTATATGGCCAATTTAATTAAGGATGCCGGGGGCGATTATCTGGGGAAGGATAATCCGTCGCACGAGAGTTATGTTATTTCATTTGAACATGCACTTTCGTGGGCAAATCACGCCGATATCTGGATAAATATGGGCAATCTCGCCTCAAAAAAGGAGATACTGGCATCTGACCGGCGATTCGAAAAATTCGGGGTGTTTAAACACGGCAAAATTTACAACAACATAAAAGGGTTAAGTGAATCGGGCGGAAACGATTTTTGGGAAAGCGGAACCGTTCATCCCAATTTGGTATTGCGCGATTTGATTTCAATTTTTTATCCGCCCCTGATTGATGAAGAAATGGTATATTACCAGGAAATAAAATGAGAAAGAAGTTGGAAAATAAAAGACCGGTGCGCCTTGTGTTTATTATACTGAGTGTGCTTTTTCTACTGCTGTTTTTAGCCGATTTGCTTTTAGGTTCCATTATTATTCCTGTGAAACAAGTCATTCTTTCCTTTTTTGCACCATTACAATCAGATGAAACCTTTCGTACAATTATTCTCGACTTCCGGTTGCCCAAAGCATTAACAGCCATTTTTACGGGAGCCGCCTTGTCGTTGAGCGGGTTGCAAATGCAGACGGTTTTCCGGAATCCGCTGGCTGGACCCTATGTTTTGGGAATAAGTGCAGGTGCCAGCCTTGGAGTAGCTCTTTTTGTTCTCGGGTTCTCATCCGTACTGGCTTTTGGAATTGTAACTGCCACCGGCGCCTGGACCCTGGCTATTGTTGCCTGGGCCGGTTCATTTCTTGTGATGCTGCTCGTACTTTATGTTTCGTTGCGCGTAAACGACATCATGACCATTCTGATTCTTGGAATTCTTTTTACAAGCGCAGTAGCAGCAATTGTCAGTATCCTGCAATATTTCAGCAACGAATCGATGTTGAAGGCTTTTATTATCTGGACCATGGGAAGTCTGGGAAGTGTAACAAAATCACAGCTTTCCGTTTTAATTCCAGCCATTGTTCTGGGAACTGTGTTGGCATTCATTAAGATAAAAGATTTAAACGCATTCCTGCTGGGCGAAAATTATGCACGCTCCCTTGGTGTTTCCATTAAAGGAAGCCGGGTTATTATTTTCCTGAGCACCAGTTTGCTTGCAGGAACAATTACTGCTTTTTGCGGCCCGATAGGTTTTATCGGAATTGCAGTGCCACACATTTGCAGGGTACTGTTCAAAACATCAAACCATCTGGTATTGGTGCCTGCGGTTGTGTTAACCGGCAGTGCGGTAATGCTTTTCAGCGACATTGTTTCCCAGCTGCCCGGAATGCAAAGTACATTGCCCATCAATTCGGTAACGGCGCTCATTGGGATTCCCATTATTATCTGGATGATTGTGAAAAATAAAAAATTTACTTCCGTTTCATGATGCCGAAACACAGGTTTAATATTGAACTTTCAAATGTTGCAGCCGGATACCGGCACGCAGATAATTCATTGTTTGAAATTCTGAAAAACATCAACTTTTCGGCGGCTACGGGCGAAATGGTGGCTTTAATAGGCAGCAATGGAATTGGCAAAAGTACGCTACTGCGATCGGTGGCAGGATTTCAGGATTACTTTTCAGGAAATATTAAAATCAACGGCAAAGAACTGAAGGACATGAATTCGAGGGAAATTGCCCGGATTATGAGTTTTGTTTCCACCGAAAATATCAGCGTTGCGAACATGACCGTCTTTGATTTGGTGGCCTACGGACGTTTTCCCTATACCAACTGGATTGGAACACTTTCTGAAAAGGATAAATCAGTTATTAATGAAGCCATTGAAAAAGTGGGGCTGGCTGATTTTAAAATGCGGCAGGTTACCCAAATAAGCGATGGAGAAAGGCAGCGGGCAATGATTGCACGGGCACTGGCACAGGATACACCAGTTATTATTCTGGATGAACCCACCGCTTTTTTGGATGTCAGCAACAAATATGAAATTTTTCACCTGCTGCAATTGCTGGCAAAGGAAAAACAAAAAACAGTGGTTTTATCCACCCATGATTTAAATATTGCCCTGCGCGAAGTAGATAAATTATGGATAATTACGGACAACGGAAATTACCAGGGCGCCCCCGAAGATGCCGTATTAAAAGGTTGGCTGAGCCTGTTGTTTAAAAACGAACATATCGGTTTTGATATCCAGGAAGGGGAATACTATTTTAAAAAGGAATTCAAAGCAAAAGTAAAGGTAGAAGGTGTAGGTCTGCCCCTGACCTGGACACTTCGTGCGCTTAACCGCGCAAGTTATCAAATCGTGGTAGAAGCGAAACCCGATTTTCATATTGTGGCCAACAACAATTCATGGCTGTTAAAATCGGGCGATTCAATACAGGAGTTTCATGAAATTTATGAACTGGTAAAAACCCTCAACCGGCTGGCCCGGTAAGATTCCGTGATAGATTTCAGAACAGTTTATTTTCCCCCGCTTCATGATCCGCGTGATAGGCTCCGCGTTCACCCATCGGTTTATCGGGTCCTACGGTGGTATCCACATACGTCTGGTGTTCAATTTCGGAATTAATCTCGGCACCCATAATGATAATAAAACCGGAAAGATAAAACCAAAGCATTAAAATGATAACGGCGGCAATGCTGCCGTATGTTCGGTCAAAGTTCCCGAAGTTCTTTATAAAAACAGCAAACAACATGGAACCGCCAATCCAAAGGACTGTGGCCAACAATGCACCGGGAAAAATCCAGCGAAATTTAGGACTGCTGCGGAATGGCGCAATCTTATAGGTGATGGCCAAAACGAAAAAAAGAATTGCAGCAAGAACGAACCAGCGAAGGTATGACAGAGAAGACTCAAGAAAGTCGGGTAAATCGAAGTTATTTATTATCGCCGGATAACCAAATATAAATGCAATGCTTAGAATTCCAATAACAATTCCGGTAACCGTAAACAACAAGGTAAGTGCTTTTTTCTTTATAAAACTACGGTTTTCCTTTTCATCGTAGGCGATATTCATTCCTTCAAAAACTGCAGTTGTGGCCCTGTTCGAACTCCAGAGACTGAGTAAAATACTAAATACCAGGCTCCAGCTTAGCGTGCTGCCTGTCTGCCCGGCAGCACGGTTCAGAATCGAAGCAATTAACTGGTACGTTTCATTGGGTAATGAATCTGCTATTTGTGTCATTTGCTGTTCGGCCTGATCCGGAGTAACCACCAACCCGTAGATGGAAACAATTGCCGCAATTGCAGGAATAAAAGCAAGAAAAAAATAAAAAGCTACACCAGCCGCAACAATCGATACATTATCCATCCGTACTTCATCCTTAATCCGCAAAGCTATCTCTTTCCAGCCATCTTTGGGAATGTGCACGGGAGAACCGGCGTTGTGTCCCATTTTTGCATCATCTTCCTTCTTATCATTTTCATTTTTCATCTCACTCAATTATTTTTTCTGAATGTTAATCAATGAAACATGCACTACATTTCAGAATAGTTCTAAATCCCGGTTATTTTCCCGATTAAAGTTTTTATGTCAGTTAGCTTTTAATTTGTTTGTGTGTTGTTTATCTTCTTCTTAAGACAAAGAATTTATTTTATCATTTCCTGTTCTGAAAAACAGTTAAAAAATATCTTTTCATTTATTGCCTCCCGCTACACGGTCGGCATAATACGCACCGCGCTCTCCCATTGGTTTTGGTTTACCAACAGTTGTATCTGTTTCCGTCTGATGTTCGGTTTCAGAATTGATTTCGGCACCCAGAATAACAATAAAGCCGGTAAGATAAAACCACAACAGCAGAATAATGACTGCCGCAATACTTCCGTAAGCCTTATCATAATTTCCAAAATTATTCACATAAAGGGTAAACAGCAGCGAACCTCCCAGCCATACAACAGTGGCAAACAGCGATCCCCAGTTAGTCCAACGGAACTTTGGATTTTTACGATCGGGTGCAACTTTATAAGTAATACCCAGTGAAAAATAAATAATAGCAGCCAAAATTATCCAGCGCAGTAATGCCAGTCCGATTTTCAAAAAAGACGGCAAGCTAAATTTATCGATAAATGCAGGAAATGCAACTACAAAAGCGATACTTAAAATTCCTGCCAGTATTCCACCGAGGGTAAAAAGCAGGGTTAATGCCTTTTTCTTTATAAATTTCCGGTTGTCCTCTTCGTTGTACGCAATATTAATTCCCTCGAAAGACTGCCGAGGTGGCCTTATTTGAACTCCATAAACTTAAAAGGATGGAAAGCCCAAGGCTCCATCCGAGGGTTTCTTCCGATTTACCGGCCGTCTTTTCAAGAATGTCTGCGACTAACTGATAAGCCTGATCGGGCAGCATGCTGGCAATTTGATTCATTTGATGGCTCACCTGCGCCGGATCCACAATCAAACCATAAATGGAGAAAGCAGCTGCTAATGCAGGAAATAATGCCAGGAAAAAGTAAAACGCGACACCTGCCGATACAATCCCCACATTATCGTGCTTTATTTGATCTTTTACCCGTTTGAAGATAGCTATCCATCCTTTTTTAGGAATCTGCCCCGGCGAAGTTGCATGCCGGCCATAATCATCGGAACTGTTTTTCGGGTGGGTCATAAGCATTAAAATTCTTATTTACTGAAACATATCTTTTAACAGAAATGTTCGAAATAAAAATTAAGCCTATTGAATTAAAATGCAATGAAAAAAAATTAGCTGCAAATGATCTCACATGAAAAAATCATTTGCAGCGATTTCAAAATTTTTTTAAAACTAATCTACATAAAAAGGCACATTGGCCGTACCTGCTTTATTATTTCCATCATATACATAACAGAATAACCTGTATTCACCGGATTCCTCCGGGGAAACAAAACGAAGTTCGCCATTGGAATCGGATTTTACGACGAAGTCCACCTTTCCCGGTTCCTCTTCGTGCGCTCCGCCCTGGCTGCGTTCAATAACCTCTTTCTGAATTACCCATTCGTAACTTAAATTATCTCCATTGGGGTCGGAAGCAAAAACTTTGGCCACATATTCTCCTTCCGGTTTTAAATGGATATTGTCCACTGCATTGCGGTTGTCGAGTTTTAAAGAATCTACTTTTGGCGCCCGGTTTTCAGGATATGTGCCTGTCCAGTAACGGGTAAGTTCATCCACGATGGCTGTGGATTCGCCCGTTTTTAAAAACATGCCGTACCAGGTTGGAGTACGTTCCTGTTTTTGCCCCCAAAGAAAAGCATATCCACCCAAGCATAACCCAGTGGGATCATCAATAATTCCTTTCTGAATTCGGTTATATAACCCGGAGGCCTTAGCTGCGCTTGTTTCTTCGATTTCCCTTCCCCATGCCGTGGAGGGCATTTCCCAGTGGCCTATTGGGCCATATTCGGTAATGACAAAGGGTCTGGTTATTTCGGCATCTTTTATCATCTGCGTCATATTTCCCAAACTGCCATATACCTGCACCGAAATGAAATCCAGATCAGGGCAATGCTCCAGCGCCGAATGAATCTGTTCTTTGTTAACGCCGGCAAAGGCTGTTGTAACCGGGTGATTCGAATCGTTTTGGTGAATGTATTCAACCATATCCTGCACCGCATCATAAACCTTCGGATTTACAGGCACACCATTGTTCGGACTGAGGTTCAATTCGTTTCCCACCACCCAGCAAAGCAGGTTGGGATGGTTTTTCAGCTTTTCAACAGCAGCAATATTTCTTCTGAATTGCTTGCCAACAGCAGCTGTATCATTATAATCGAATCCGTGCAGCTCCTGCCCCATTCCGATTCCCATGGCAACCATGATGTGATATTTTTGTGCCGAATCCAATAATTCGAGGCCTTTATTGGGGCCCCATGTCCTTACCGAATTACCTCCGGCATCGTGCAATGCAGCCAGATTATTTCCGCCACCGGCTCCTTTCACTTTAAAAATTTCACCGTTAACATAGAAATCATATTTTCCGTCAACTGCTTTCACTTCAACATGTGAAGGCTTTAGTGGCTTTTCACCATTTTTACTGTTGTTGCAGGAGACAAGCAGTCCTATGGAAATGAGAATTGCTGCACTGATTAAAAAGTTCTTCATTTTGTATAATAATAATTAATGGTAAATATCGATACATGCGGAACAGCGTTGTCCGTTTGACTTTTTTTTCTAAAAATAGAAAAAAGATTCGTTGTGCAGGGAGATAAATAACTTTTATACGCCTTATTGTTAATTGGAAGGTTTTGGGAATTCGCGCATAGGGCTGTAGCGCAGATATGAATCAAAAATTTCCTTATCGGGACCGACGACCCGCGGATCTCCTGTTTTTACCAATTCCTCCATTAACGCTGTTCTCAGTTCTTCTTCCTTATCTGCGTAATTTATATTGCCGGAAAGATTCACCAGGCAAAACGGATCATGTTCTACATCAAACATTTCAAATTCCGGCCGTTTCGCTACAGCCAAATCAAAATAAGGTTTTATATCCGGGTCATCATGGTGTTCCACAAGGAATGATTTTGAAGGCGCCGCATCTATATCGGTAAATGCCTGGTCGGAATGATGCACCCCCTTTTCATCGATGCCATACATGGGCCACAACTGACTGGTTGTACCGGCAACAATACGTTGCGGTGCACCGGCCGGCCAGCGTTCCGGTTTAATGTTCCATATTAAAAGGAAATCCCGGCTGCGAATCATTCGCTGCGGATAGCCCCAATTCATATACCGCGATGAAGAGTGGCGTTCGCGGCCCGAGAAAACATAATTTTTTGCAGAATCGACTATTCCTTCTTTATTTGATTCCAGAACAGGTACTATACATTTTCCTGAAATGGGCAGCATCCCTTCCGACTGCGTGCCGGTAATTTCGAGAATCGTCGGGGCAAAATCTGCAAAACTGATTAAATCATCAACAATTCGGTGCCCCGGAAAATCTTTTGGGAACCGGATGGCAAGCGGTACATGAATACCATATTCATATCCATTTGCCTTAGCCCGCGGAAATGGCATCCCGTTATCAGAAGTTACAATCACAATAGTATTTTCAAGTTCACCAATTTCTTCAAGATATTCCAGCATGCGCTGCAAATGGAGGTCGAACCATTCAATCTCCACCGCATAATCGAGCATATCGTTGCGAATAACTTCCCTGTCCGGGAAAAATCCAGGAACTGTTACCTCCACGGGGTTTTTATTGTTGCGTTTCCATGAATCCAGTTCGTAATCCCGGTGCGGTTCCGTAGCCCCGTACCAAAAAAAGAACGGTTTGTCGCCCCGGACATTTTCCATGAAATATTTGAAATTTTCGAAATAATTCAGGGTACTGATTCCTTCCGCAGTGCGCTCATCCCCCGTAGTCCCGGCCTGATACCGGATGTTGCTGTGTTCAATACCGGCGGCATTTGTCTTTCGCCACAACGAATCATTTTCATCGCGCGCATACTGAAACGGCGCCACTCCTTTCCCGGTCACGCCGGTGGCATATCCATTGGCATCCAGCAAATCAACAAACGGAATGGTTTTTTTCATCCACGAGGAGGCATGTTGCCCCGACTGCTCATTTTGCCAGTGGTAGCGACCTGTTACAATAGTACTCCGCGAAGGCGCACAACCCGGCGAGCCGGCAATGCAGTTGCTGAAATAGATGCCCTCTTTTGCCACCCGGTCAAAAGCCGGGGTGTGCACAAATTCAGCGCCGGCAAAACCTGTATGTGCAAACGACTGATCATCACTGATGGCAAAAAGAATGTTGGGCCGTCGTTTTACTTCCTGTTTCTGCGCGCAACTATAAAGTGCGGTCAGCACAAGTAAAAAAGAAGCTGTTTTTAAGAAATGCTGGTTCATGGCCGCAGTTTAAGATAAAGAAAGATCACCTGCAATTTTACAAAAAAGGGGTGAAGAATGGAAATGATTCCGGAGAACAAAACTTTTCTCTTTATTCCTGACTAACTTTGAAGAGAAACTATTCATTCTTTCATCCAAATTAAACCCGGCACAATGGTGCCAGATGCAAAACTTTTAAGCAAAGTCATTGTTTTTAATATTGAATCAAAAAAAACAAATATGAAAACATTCAATTTATTCGCTATACTTTTATTAGCTGTAATGTTTATTACATCGTGCAAAGAAGAAGATAAAGGAACACCGCGGCAAACAACCAAAACTTATTCCTACACTCAAAATATAAGAGGTTCGGCCGGGGTAAAAGGAGAACTACCATTGTCAACTCTTACGTTGACAGATGTAGTTGGAGCAGACATAGCAAAAAATTTGGAAAGTGCAGAATTACAACTGGCTGATACTTATCTTGAAGTTTCGGGTTTAAATCAGATCGAATCACCCGATACGGTAGCGGTTGTTTTAAAGGATTTTACCATTAAAGTTGGAACGCGCACGCCGGTTAACTTAGGCGACTGCAGCACCGATGCCCAGGGGGTTATCGAATTCGAATCCGATGTGCAGCAATCTTCCAACAAGGTGGTTAATCTTATACAAAGTATTTTCACCGACATTACCACCGGCAGTAAAAATGCACAAATTACCGTTTCGTTTATGCCAAGTGCTGATATCACTTCTTCCGAAAATGTGCAGCTTGTTATACATTTCGGGGGGATATATCATTATGTTACTTATGATTAAGGTTTGAATTTGCTGCCTTCGGGTAAACAATTGAATCAGACAGCTGATTCAATTGTTTTTCATTAAACGAACAACCAATACATCATGACTTAAAATCTCAGTTTTAAGTTTGGTGCCGGTATCCCCAATAAAATCCTTTTTCCACAAATCGCGAATTTTATAGCTACCATCCAATCCAATTTCTTTCCGGTCAATTATATTGTGTGTCTTAATTTCGAGTTTTTTATTGTTGATGAAAATCACCGGATTCATGGTTGTCCAGTCTAATTCAACATGAACCGGAAAATCGAATCTGTTAAAAAGACAAACAGCCATATCGCCATTTTGAAGAGGTTTGTAGTAAACTTCAAATTCGCCATAATCCTTAATTTTAAATCCCTGTTTACCCAGCGGGTCCTGATCGATAGCAATTAATTCCTTGTTTGTAAGTAACGTGCGGGTGGATTCCTGCATGTTTCTTAAATCATTTCCGGTCATTAAAGGAGCGGCGAGCATGCACCACAGGCTAAAATGAGCCCGGTCTTCCTGTTCCGTCAACACTCCGTTGCCAACGTACAGCATATCCGGGTCGTTCCATCCGCCGGGCCCTGCATATTTCTCCAGCCCCTGCTGCATGTCGAGGTTTACGATAACGCCACCTCCCCAGACCTTTCCTTCCTTGGCATCCGGAATATCCCAGCTGTTGCGGATGTCACCGGTCGTCCTCCACATGTGCGCCACATCTTTAGCCCACAACCACGGTTGGCTCAGTCCCCATTCACACATACTGAAAAGAACCGGCCGCCCTGCCTGATACAACGCATCGCGCATTAACCGATAAGAAGCCTGTGGATTTTGTGTTCCGGTGTTGCACCAGTCGTATTTCAAAAAATCAACTCCCCAGCTTGCATAGGTCCGTGCATCCTGAAATTCATAGCCGCGGCTGCCGGGCCTGTTCTGACAAGTGCCTCTGCCTGCATCGGAATATATTCCAAACTTCAATCCCTTCGAATGAATATAATCTGCCAGCGCCTTTATTCCTGAAGGAAATTTCTCCGGATCAGCAATAACTGTCCCGTCTTCCCTGCGGCCAATCTGCCAGCAGTCGTCAATTACAATGTATTCATAGCCGGCTTCTTTCATCCCGCTTTCCGCCATTGCATCGGCTATTTCCATAATAACCCGTTCGTTTATTCCGTCGCAGGCAAAGCAGTTCCAGCTGTTCCAGCCCATTGGCGGAGTTTCGGCAAGTCCTTCAAACTTTTGACCGTTTGCATGTATTATTATGATGAAAATAATGCTTAAAAGAAGGAGTACTTTTTTCATAATTAATTCGATTTTCAGACAAAAATTGAAATAGTAAATAGCTGTGAAATTTAACTAAAAAAGATCCAATATTTAAAAATAAAGTTGACGGTTAAAATTAAGAAGATCTTTTAAAATCCTCTTAAAATAAATATTGCAGAACTTCCGGTAATGTTATTTATTGGGAAATACACTGCAGAGAGAGTTTTGCTATTGATTACTATTTGGAAAGTATTTTGGCATGGCTCAGGAGGCTGAGTTCTATAAAAATTCCGGCAGCAGTAATGGCCGGTTTTTCGCCTTATTTTGAGTAAATTAAAATTTTTGAATTTCCTCGTACAATTTTTGAATTGGTAACCCCATAACATTGTGGTAGGAACCTTCGATTTTAGTTACCCCAACTGCACCAATCCATTCCTGGATTCCATATGCACCGGCCTTATCGAAAGGCTGAAATTCGGTTATATAATAATTTATTTCCTGATTGGTAAGTGGCTTAAATTGTACTTTGGAAACAGAATAAAATGATTTTTTGTTTTTTAAAGAAGTAATACAAACGCCCGAAATTACCTCATGTTCTTTACCGCTTAACTTCCGGAGCATCCGTTTTGCTTCATTTGCATCAACGGGTTTTCCCAAAACATCACCTTCAAACCATACGATCGTATCGGCGGTAATCAGCAAATCCCGTTTCTTTAAATCTGCTGCAAACGGAAGCGCTTTTAGTTCGGCCAGAAAAACAGGTATTTCATATTTATGCATCCCGTCGGGATAATTTTCATTAACTTCTTTAACACGTACTTTGAAACTAATTCCCAGTGATTGCAATAATTGTTGCCTTCTCGGAGATTTTGAAGCCAGAATAACGTTGTATTTTGGGAACCAATCCATTTAAAACGCGTTGGTATTTAACATTTCATCAGTAAACCATTTTCCCTGGGCCCGCAAAGTTTGTTCAATTACATCCCTGACACAGCCGTCTCCTCCTTTTTTTGCCGAAATGTACTTTGAAATTGATTTAATTTCAGACACCGCATCGGCGGGGCAAACCGGAATTCCAACTGCACGCATCACCCGGTAATCCACTAAATCGTCGCCCATAAACATAACATATTCAGCCTTCAATTGGTTTTTCTCCAGAAAATCATTCAGACATTGCACCTTGTCGCGGGCCTTTTCATAAAAAAATTTCACTCCCAGTTTTTCATACCTCAACCGCACACGTTCAATATATCCGCCGGTTATAATTGCAATCGGGAAACCTGAATTTATTGCAATTCGTATGGCAAAACCATCTTTAATGTTGGCCGTTCGTACCGGATCACCCTCTTCGTTAAGTGGTGATGAATCACGCGACAATACGCCGTCGACATCAAAAACAAATGCTTTTACATTCTTAATTTCATCCTTAAAAAAAGCCATTATCCGTTTTTTTGTGATGTTCAAAAATACTCTTCGAAATTGAATTGTACAATTTCTGATAATCGTTAAAACCTTCCAGTTCGTTTAAATGATTTGAAATAACATTTTCATCGAAACGAACGGCCGGCCCGGTCTGCGCATCAAATGGCTGCATCACCTGAACCTTTGCAGCCGTTTCTGTTATCAATGGCTTTATTACATCGAATGGAATCTCCTGT
>CAVYUC010000032.1:0-43669 GCA_963771595.1 uncultured Prolixibacteraceae bacterium
TACAAAGTTACATCCCCTTGCGTGCAGGCTTGCTTATTTTAAATCAAATGATTTGAATTAGGTGCTTTACGCATACCCCCAGCGGGTTCAAATGTTTATAAAAAGAGTTTTAATAACTTGTGATGCGACCCTGGCCAGGGTCGAACGGCCACCTGTCGGATCATCTCTGTAAACATTCAACGCCTCTGGCATCAAAAAACTTGTGATTAATGGCTTTATTGTTATTTACAAAGTGCCAAATTCAATAAATGATTATTTGAATGAGTGTGGGCAAAACCTGAAAATAACAATACTTCAAATACAAGAAGGATGGCTGGAAATCAATAGTGTTTCATAAAATTAAAGTTTAGCTAATATAAAAGGGAAGCAAAATTTATTTACTTCCCTTCTGTTTGTAGCGTGTGCCCAGAACAAGAATCGAACTTGCACGGCCTAAAACGGCCACAAGGCCCTCAACCTTGCGTGTCTACCAATTCCACCATCTGGGCATTGATTTTATAATTACCCTTGTGTGTCTTCCCCCCAACGCTTCGGGGCCACCATCTGGGCTTTTGTTTATTTTTCACTTCCCTTGCGTTTCTACCTCCCGATGTTTCGGGGCCACCATTCGGGCAATTTTATTTTTCTTTTGCAGTGAATCTTTCCCGGCTCTTCGGGTTCATCAGCAAAAATATATTCTTAAAAAACGTGTGCAAATCTATAAAAATTCCGTAAACTAAAACTTATTTTTTTGAAAATGTTCAGGGTTCAGCGTTCATATTCCTCTTCCAGCTTTACTTTCGTAATTACTCCATTTTTAACAGTAAAATAATATCGTTCTGTTTTCAGTACTTTGGGTGTAACCATTGGGTCAAGCGTTACACGGCCCTGATTAATTTCAGCACTCTTTAGTTCTTCTTCTTTCTCGAAAATGTAAATTTTCTCCTGATCTTTTTGAATCACCGTGTGCGGAGTCCCCAGGTTTTTCTGAGCAAATTCAATAGGTTTACCCACATAAGCTTTTTGAAGCTGGCGTTGTGTACCGCAGGAAATTATACCGAATAACAGAAACACCGCATAAATATGTTTTAATCTTATCATTTTATTTTTTTTCGAAAATAGTCACAAATTCCGGGTTATCTGTTAAATCCTTTTGATGAACTACTTCTTTGTTGAAAACTATCAATATCTTCCCAAACCGGCAAAGACAGCACAACATTTATTTTCTATCTTTGCCGTGGGTTATACAACATATTCTTTACCAAAATATTGCTGCAAAATGATTCAATTTTTCAGGTCCCAAAACAAAAATATTATTGCGGTGGATACATTTCTTCCGTTAAAACAGGATGATGTAGCCAAATTAATCTGGTTGTTTTCCGATGCCGAATATTTAAAACAGGAAGTGCTGGAAGGCTGGTTTACGGGGCCACGTCGCGAAATGCTTACTCCCTGGAGTACAAACGCTGTGGAGATTGTCCAGAATATGGGCATTAAGGGCGTAGTTAGGATGGAGGAGTTTTTTCAGGTGGAAAATGAAAAAGCGGATTTCGACCCAATGCTCCAGGCTTTGTATAAAAATTTAGATCAAAAGGTTTTTATTATTGATAAGCTGCCTGATCCGATTTTAAAAATCGAAGATATTGCGGCATATAACCAGCAGGAAGGCCTGGCATTAAGCGAGGATGAAATTGATTATCTGAATTCTGTTGCTGCTTCAATTGGAAGACAATTAACCGACAGCGAAGTTTATGGTTTTGCGCAGGTGAATTCAGAGCATTGCCGGCATAAAATATTTAACGGAACTTTTGTTATCGATGGGAAAGAGATGGAATCATCGCTTTTTCAACTCATTAAGAGAACATCGAAAGAAAACCCCAATAAAATTATTTCGGCTTATAAAGATAACTGTTCTTTTGTGCAGGGGCCTGTTGCTGAACAGTTTGCGCCCCGTACTCAGGATAAACCGGATTATTTCGAAATAAAAGATAAAGAAACTGTACTGGCATTAAAAGCAGAAACCCATAATTTTCCCACTACCGTAGAACCTTTTAACGGGGCCTCAACCGGAACCGGTGGTGAAATCCGCGACAGGATGGGCGGGGGGAGAGGCAGCTTTCCTATTGCCGGAAGTGCTGTTTATATGACTTCGTACCCCCGCACCGAAGCACAACGTCTCTGGGAGCAGGCAGTTGAAGAGCGTGACTGGTTGTATCAGACACCGGAAGAAATCTTAATAAAAGCTTCAAACGGTGCCAGTGATTTTGGGAATAAATTTGGACAACCATTAATTACCGGTTCGGTTTTAACATTCGAGCATTTTGAAAATTACAGGAAGTATGGTTACGATAAAGTAATAATGCTGGCTGGTGGAGTTGGTATGGCCAACAAAGAGTATAGTCTTAAGAATGAACCCGAAAAAGGGGATAAGATTATTTTGCTCGGAGGCGATAATTACCGCATTGGAATGGGCGGTGGGGCAGTTTCTTCAGTGGCCACCGGTGAGTTTAAAAATTCCATTGAACTGAATGCGGTTCAGCGGGCGAACCCTGAGATGCAGAAAAGAGTGTACAATGCCATTCGCGCCCTGGGTGAATCGGATGAAAACCCGATTGTTTCCATTCATGATCACGGAGCCGGCGGCCATTTAAATTGTTTGTCGGAACTGGTGGAAACAACCGGTGGAAAAATAGATACTTCCAGGCTTCCGGTTGGTGATCCTACGCTTTCCCAAAAAGAAATTATCGGGAATGAATCGCAGGAACGAATGGGACTGGTTATGAAACCGGAAAATGTTGAATTGTTGAGAAAGATTGCCGAACGGGAACGTGCTCCTATTTACGAAATAGGTGAAGCGACCGGGGATATGCAGTTTACTTTTGAAAACAGCAATACAGGCGAAAAGCCAATCGACTGGCAATTGGGTTATATGTTTGGAAATCCGCCTCAAACGGTTTTGGAAGATAAAATAATACATGCTGATTTTGAGGAACTGCAATACAATCCGGATGAAATACAGACATTGGTTGAAAACGTAATTCAGCTGGAATCGGTGGCGTGCAAAGACTGGCTTACAAATAAAGTTGACCGATCGGTAACCGGTCGTGTGGCAAAACAGCAAACTGTCGGTGAATTGCAGTTGCCTTTAAATAATGTTGGGGTTGTTACTGTTGATTATCAGGGACAGGCAGGGATTGCCACTTCAATCGGACATGCTCCGGTTGCGGGTTTAGTGGATGCGGCAAAAGGTTCTGTTTTATCGATTGCTGAAGCGTTGACCAATATTGTATGGGCGCCCCTAACCGATAAAATACGCGGTATTTCTTTAAGCGCCAACTGGATGTGGCCTGCAAAAAATGAAGGCGAAAATGCCAGGATATATCAGGCTGTGGAAGCAGCCAGTGATTTTGCCTGCGCCCTCGGAATAAATATTCCCACCGGAAAAGACTCCATGTCAATGACTCAGAAGTATCCGGATGATGTGGTGTATGCCCCGGGAACGGTAATTATTTCTGCATCGGCAGAGGTTTCGGATGTGAAAAAAGTAGTAGAACCGGTGTTGGTCAATGATGAATCAAAGGAAATTTTATTTATTGATTTTTCTTTTACTGAAAGGGCTTTAGGTGGAAGCGCATTTGCACAGTCGGTAAACAGGATTGGAAAAACTGCACCCACTGTATTGGATGCAGAAAAATTTGCAAGGACTTTTAATGCGGTTCAGGAGTTGATTGACCAAAATTTACTGCTGGCCGGACACGACATTGCTTCAGGCGGATTAATAACCACCCTTCTGGAGATGTGCTTCAGCAACAATTCGGGAGGAATTAAAGTTGATTTGTCAGGAATTGGTGAAAATGATTTGGCAAAGGTACTTTTTGCCGAGAATCCGGGATTAGTTGTGCAGTGTGCAGAAAATGAATCCGTTAAATCTTTCTTAACTGAAAATAATGTATCGTTTGTTTCACTTGGATTTCCTGTCTCTTACAGAAAATTAAAGGTTAAAAATTTT
Source organism: uncultured Prolixibacteraceae bacterium (assembly GCA_963771595.1). Lineage (GTDB taxonomy): Bacteria > Bacteroidota > Bacteroidia > Bacteroidales > Prolixibacteraceae > CAVYUC01. The sequence goes on from CAVYUC010000032.1 coordinate 3,989, forward strand.
GAAACGGAAACAGATTTCGATATCAATTCTCTGCGCGATTTGTGGTTTAAATCTTCCTATTTGCTGGATAGAAAACAAAGTGGTAAAGAGCTGGCGCTCGAACGGTATAAAAATTACAAGAAGTTTGGGCTGGAATTTGATTTTTTAAGTTTTACAGGTAAAGCTGCCGATTATGGAATCGATCCGAAACGCAGAAAACCTTCCGGAATTAAAGCTGCAATTATTCGTGAAAAAGGGGTAAACGGCGATCGGGAAATGGCCTACGCCATGTACCTGGCGGGAATGGATGTGAAAGATGTTCATATGACTGACCTTATTTCAGGAAGAGAGACGCTTGAAGACCTGAATATGATCGTATTTGTGGGTGGGTTTTCCAATTCCGATGTTTTGGGCTCAGCAAAAGGGTGGGCCGGCGCATTTAAGTACAACGAAAAAGCAAGGCTGGCGCTTGAAAACTTCTTCCGCCGTGAAAATACATTAAGTTTGGGTGTTTGTAACGGTTGCCAGCTCATGGTGGAACTGGGATTGATTTATCCGGAACATAGTATAAGTCCGAAAATGCTACACAATGAATCGGGCAAGTTTGAATCCTCATTTTTGAATGTTGAAATTCTGGATAATCAGTCGGTAATGCTTGGAAATATGTGTGGAATGGAATTGGGAATCTGGGTGGCTCATGGTGAAGGTAAATTTTATTTGCCCTTTAATGAGCTGGAGTATGATATTCCTTTAAAATACAGCCACGATGAGTATCCGGCCAATCCAAACGGTTCGCATTTTTCGGCAGCCGCCATTGTTTCGAAAAACGGACGCCATCTTGCCATGATGCCGCACCTTGAACGTGCTTTTAAACCATGGCAGTGGGCGCATTATCCGGCAGAGCGAAAATCGGATGAAATTGCACCCTGGATTCAGGCATTTGTTAATGCCCGCGATTGGATTGCAGAACGGGTATAATTTGCTCTTTTAAAAATTTTAAAACCGGATGATACTCCGGTTTTTTATGACGCATTTTTATTTGAAGCAATAAACAGGCAATCAGGCAGTGAAATTTTCCATCACCATTTTTTCAGCAAGTTTATCTGCCTGTTGTTTATCTTTAAAAAATTCAACTATTTTTAAAGCAAATTGTATGGCCACTCCTGCTCCTCTGCCCGTAATTACATTATTATCCTGTTCAACGGATGCGCCGGTTGTATTTGCACCGGTTAACCGATCTTCATATCCCGGATAACAAGTAGCAGTTTTGTTTTTCAGGATACCCAAATCTCCCAGCACAATTGGGGCAGCGCAAATAGCTCCAATGGGTTTTTCATCTTTGTGAAAGCTTATAATTTGCTGCCGAAGTCCTTCGTGGGCATTGAGATTGTCCGCTCCCGGCATTCCTCCCGGCAGCACAATCATTTCAACATCGGTGTAATCCGTGTTCTCAAATAATTTATCGGCTGAAATTTTTATCTGGTGCGAACCAGTAACTTTCAGGTTTTCGCCAACGGAAACAACTTCAACATCAAAATCAGCTCGTCGTAAAACATCTATTATACTGACTGCTTCAATTTCTTCGAAACCCTCTGCCAAATGAACCGCAATTTTCTTCATCTTTTTTCTTAAAAATAAAAAAGATCTTCAAATTCTGAAGACCTTTTTGATGTTATAATCTTTTAAACAATCAATTTTCTGCATATTCATGAAGTGACTTTTCAAGTTTTTTCCGGGTAAAGAAAATTCTGCTTTTCACTGTACCAAGCGGTAAATCAAGTGTTTTCGCAATTTCTTTATATTTGTATCCTTCCAAAAACATGGTAAACGGAACTTTATATTCATCCTCCAGCGCATCAATACTTGCATGAATTTCTTTGGAACTGTAAAATGAATCTGGTGCCGGATAAACTTTATCTTTCGAAAACAATAGGTGGAAATCGTTGTTCGAATGATCAAATGTGTTCTTTGTTTTAACACTCCTTCTGTAATCATTGATGAAGGTGTTTTTCATTATCGTATAAATCCATGCTTTAAAATTTGTGTTTTGCGTGAATTTGTCACGATAAGTTAAAGCTTTCAACATGGTTTCCTGGAGAAGATCATTGGCTCTTTCAGTATCAGAAGTTAAACTTAAAGCATAGTAATGAAGCTTTTCTCTTAATCCGAGTAATGCGTTGTTGAATTGAATTTGAGTCATGACGTGTAGTTTTTTTATGGTGTTATTTTTAATTTGTCTAAACAAAGATAAGGCGCAAAAAGCTATTTTAAAACATTTTAAGGTGCTTTCATCAGTTGATTTTTTCTATGCTCAATAAAGAATCTTGATGTAACATTAAATTAATACAGAGGATGTTCGGAAAGAAGTTCGATTAATTAATTCTGTTTAAATGTTTTACGATATTAATAAAACAATCAACAGAATGGAGTGTTGTTTCATTTTTAACAAATATCGTTACCAACTCATTTTTTGAACATTCTAATTAAAAGTATGAATCATTCCATATTACAAAATCCGAAAAATGTTGTAAGGTTCAAGAAATGGGGCCGGAAAAACTATTCTCTGTTTAGCGTTTTAAATAAAATTGTGAGTGTTTCGGTGCTGTCAGTGGTTTATCTTCTTTCTGTTCCGGCAGTTTCCATCGCTCAGGTGCAGGATTCTTCTGACGTTAAAATGAAGTTTGATTTGGAGGAGATTGAAGTTAGTGCACAGCGTTCGCCGGCTCTTTATTCAGAAGTTGCCCGAATTATTACAGTTATAAGTTCAAAAGAAATTGAGGCTGCTCCTGTTCAGAATATTCAGGATTTGCTTGAATACATTTCAGGTGTGGACGTGAGGCAGCGCGGTGCAGGCGGAATGCAGGCCGATGTTAGCATTCGTGGCGGAACTTTTGACCAGGCACTTGTTCTTTTAAACGGGATAAATATTACCGATCCTCAAACCGGACACCACAACTTTAATTTACCGGTTAGCTTCGATCAGATTCAACGTATTGAAATACTGGAAGGTCCTGCTGGCAGGATTTACGGGCCAAATGCTTTTTCAGGAGCCATTAATATTATTACTTATCCGCCAGGTTCCAAATCTGCGAAATTGTCCTTGAGCGGAGGAAGTTTCCGTTATTTGGATGCCAGTGCTTCCGGAGGTTTTAATACCGGCAAATTGAACCATCTACTGGCAGTTAACCACAAAAGTTCAACGGGTTATATTGATAATACCGATTTTCAGTTTTCCAATCTTTTTTATTCGAACCAGGTCATTGCAAAAAAGGGAATCTTTTCTTTTCAGGGAGGAATTTCGGAAAAAGCATTTGGCGCAAACAGTTTTTATACGCCGGTTTATCCCAACCAGTTCGAAAATACAGGAACTTATTTTTCATCGGCAAAATGGAAATCAAAAACGAAATTGCATTTAACCCCTGCTGTTTACTGGAGAAGACATAACGACAGGTTTGAACTTTTCAGAAACAATGCACCGGATTGGTATAAATCTCATAACTATCACCGGACGGATGTTTTTGGAGGAAATTTAAACTCATGGATTCAATGGAAATGGGGGAGAACTGCTTTTGGTGTCGAAATCCGTTCCGAAAATATTTTAAGTAATGTTTTGGGCGAAGAATTAGATAAACCTGTTAAAGTACCAAATGAAAATGCATATTTCAGTAAATCAAAATCGCGAACTACTTCGTCGGTTTTTTTTGAACATGCATATTATTACAACAACTGGATTGCAACAGCAGGTTTAATGGGAAATACCATTTCGGAAAGTGGTTTGGGTTGGAATTTTTTTCCGGGACTCGATTTGAGTTATGGGTTGAGTTCAGGATTAAAAATATTTACATCGTACAACACTTCTTTGCGAATGCCAACTTTTACCGATTTGTATTATTCGGGACCTACTAATATTGGAAACCCTGATTTAAAACCCGAAAAATCGGCTTCGCTTGAAGGAGGCGTGAAATTAAATCGCAGATTAATAATAGGACATGTTGTATTTTTCTACAGAAATGGTAAAAATATTATCGATTGGGTAAAAATGAGCAGCGACGATATTTGGCAACCCAAAAATCTTACCCGGTTAAAAAGTTATGGCGCTGAATTTCAGGTTCAGTTTAATTTGAAGGATTTTACCGGCAAAAATTTACCGGATAAACTATTTATCAGTTATTATAATAACAATCAGCAAAAGCAAGCTCCGGATTTTATTTCCAATTATGTACTTGATAATTTAAAGCATAAAGTTGTTTTTATTATTAATCAGGAAGTATTAAGGAATATTTCACTAAATCTGAATATCACATTTCAGGACAGGGAGGGCACTTTTTCCAGCTATTCCGATACCGGATGGGCGGCCGAAAAAAAATATCCGCCATTTTGGCTTTTTGATGCAAAAGCAAATTACAGGTTTAAAAAGCTGAATTATTTTGTTTCTGTAAATAATATTTTCAATACAGATTATTACGATATCGGCAATGTAGCGCAACCAGGGGTGTGGATTAAATCAGGAATTTCATATAAATTCGATTTTAACTGAAGATTGTTTTACCTGTTTTACAAAAGTTGTATATTCGCCGAAAAAATAAGTCATGTTAAAAGGAATATTAGCCATATCAGGACACTCAGGTTTATTTAAAATGGTAACCGAATCGAAGAACAGTATTATTGTTGAGTCACTTGACACCGGTAAAAGAATGCCGGCATATTCAACTTCAAAAGTTTCGGCCCTCGAAGACATTGCCATTTACACCGAAACAGAAGATGTTCCGCTGAAAGATGTTTTTAAAGCCATTTATGAAAAAGAAGAAGGTGGACAGGCAATCAATCCAAAATCTTCATCGAATGAATTAAAGTCTTATTTTGAAAAGGTTTTGCCGGAATATGATCAGGACAGGGTTTATGTTTCCGACATTAAAAAGGTGTTACTTTGGTATAATATTCTTCAGGAAAAAGAAATGCTTGATTTCACTGAAGAAGAAGAAAAATCTGAAGCAGGTGAAGTAGAGGAACAAAATTCTGAAACTCCCAACGTTGACGAACAAAAAAATGAAACTTCAGAATAATCGGTAGTTGGCAGATTCTTTCTGAAGCAGCAGTTCATGTTTTTTCAGTAAAATTTCAAAAAGTTTAACGGTAGCCAAAGCATCTCCGGCAGCTCTGTGCCTGCCGTTTATTTTTATTTCCAAATCAGAACAAAGTTTACCAAGCGAGTAGGAGGGATGTCCGGGTAAGAGTTTCCTCGACATTTTAACGGTGCAAAGCAGTTTTCGGTTAAAATCATATCCAAGCCTGCTGTACTCTTCGCGAATAAATTTATAGTCGAAATGGACGTTATGAGCTATAAATGTACGTCCTGAAGTCATTTCAACAATCTGTTTGGCCACCTCATAAAACTTAGGGGCATCTTTTACCATTTCATTATCGATTCCTGTTAACCGGGTAATAAAATACGGTATATCCATGTCTGGTTTAATCAATGTAGAAAACGAACCTGTAATTTCTACACCATTATGCTGAAAAACAGCAATTTCGGTAATTTGTCCATTACGGTAACTGTTGCCGGTCGTTTCTATGTCAACAATTGCAAACAATACAATTATTAAAATTTCACTTTAAATTTATTAGAAAATTTCAGTGCAAATTTAGGAACAATCCACGCATTTAAAAGTAATCTCTGGTTTTTTACCTGTCACTTTACGTTCTTTTATTTTTAATCTCCTTTTAATTTCTGTTTAATTTGCTTTTAATTTTAAAGGGTTATTTTTACTCCGCGAAATTTGCATGTTTTTGCAAAAAAGTGTAGGATAAAATTTATGATAATAAAAGTACATTCAGTGCAGAAATTCATATAAGTAAGCTATTTTTTCGCTGCAAGTAAGATATTCTGTTAAATTTAACTTATGTATGAAAGAAATATTTAAATTTGTTAAAAAAATAATTATAATTTTAAACCTTTGACTAACAACGACGTTTTGAAAGGTCGCAATAATGTTTTAAATTGCTAACAAGATTAAAACTTCAATAAATTTAACGTTATGAAAAAATTTACACTATTGGTAATCTTTGCACTTTTGATTTACGGAAGTGCATTTTCACAAAATGCTGACAATAAATGGGCTATTGGCCTGGGCCCAGGTATCTTTAATAATCTGGAGAAAAATGAAGTAGCATTTTTGTCAGAACTTTATTTTAGCCGTTATTTGAGCCCTTCGTTTGATTTAATGTTAAACAACAATGCCGGCTTTAGCGATGACGGCTGGGATATTGTGAATTCGGCATTAAACCTGCGTTATAAACTTAATAACGGTTACATTCTGCAGGAAAGAAGCGCAGTTCAACCTTACTTGTATGGAGGCGTTGGATATTTGTGGGATAATCTTGAAAGTGGAGTGAATTTCGATGCAGGTATCGGAAGTAAATTTCCAATTAGTTCCAATGTATCCTTATTTCTTGAAGCAGGTTATATTAAAGGAATTGACGGAGAAAGGCATAATAGCGAAGGTGTATTAATGCCTGTAACTGACAACCATTTTAAAGTTGCCGGAATTATCGAATTTGCACTGGGTGCAGGTAAAGATTCCGATGGCGACGGCGTAAAAGATAAAAAGGATAAATGCCCTGATACACCTCCGGGAGTTCAGGTCGATGAAAATGGTTGCCCGCTTGACCGCGATGGTGACGGAGTAGCTGATTATAAGGATGATTGCCCGGATGAAGCAGGTTTGGCAAAATTTAACGGTTGTCCGGATAAAGATGGTGATGGTATTCCTGATAAAGATGATGATTGTCCGGATGTAGCAGGTTTGGCAAAATTTAATGGTTGTCCCGATACTGATGGTGACGGAGTTCCTGATCCTAAAGATAAATGTCCTGACACTCCAAAAGGTTGCCCGGTTGACGCAGATGGTTGTCCGCTTGATTCTGACGGAGACGGTGTAATTGACTGCGAAGACAGATGCCCAACCGAAGCAGGTTCTGTTGATAATGACGGATGCCCGGACTGGCAGACACTTAATGTGCCAAATGTTTACTTCGATTTTGATAAATCCTCACTGAGAGATGAAGGTAAAGCTAAACTGGATGAATTAATTCAGCAGTTAAGTAACAGCAAAGAATATCAAATTGAAGTTGGTGGCCATACTGACAGCATCGGAACTGATAGATATAATATGGGACTTTCTGAACGTCGTGCCCAGTCGGTTGTTAAATACTTGCTTTCAAAAGGTATTTCCAATGCATATGTAAGTTCAAATTACTATGGCGAAACAAAACCGGCAGTGCCAAATACTTCACCTTCCAACCGGCAGTTAAACCGCCGTGTGGAATTCGAAACTGCAAAAGTTAGAAAATAATTAATTTCTAAATAATTGAAAAGAGCTCTGTTATTTTAACAGGGCTTTTTTTTATTTCAGGGGAATCAAAATCTGTAAAATACTATCTTTGCCGCTCTTAATAAATAATCGTTATGAATATTGAAAATTCAATTATTTCAGCCACAAAAGAAGCTTTAACCCAACTGTACAATTTTGAACCAACACTAAACCAGATTCAGCTCCAGAATACCAGAAAAGATTTTGTTGGTGATATTACACTTGTTGTTTTTCCGATTTTGAAATTTTCCAGGAAAACCCCGGAGAAAACTGGTGAAGAAATAGGATTGTTTCTGCAGGAAAAAATAGAAGAAGTTGAATCATTCAATGTAATTAAAGGATTTCTGAATCTGGTAATTTCCGATAGTTATTGGATCGGTTTATTAAAAGAAGTTTATGCTGAAAAGGATTATGGATTGATTAAACCAGATGAAGATTCAAAAGTGGTTATGATTGAATATTCTTCGCCGAATACAAATAAACCGCTGCATTTGGGGCATATTCGAAACAATTTGCTTGGATTCTCTCTTTCCGAAATTTTGAAAGCCAATGGTAATAAAGTTGTTAAAACAAATATTGTAAACGATCGGGGAATTCACATTTGTAAATCAATGTATGCCTGGCAGAAGTGGGGAAACGGAGAAACTCCTGAAAATACCGGAATTAAGGGTGATCATTTGGTGGGGAAATTTTACGTGGAATTTAATAAGCATTATAATGCTGAAATTGAAGATTTGTTAAATAAAGGTTTTTCAAAAGAGGATGCTGAAAATAGTGCACCTTCAATTATAGCTGCAAGAGATTTGTTGCGGAAATGGGAAGCCGGCGACAAGGATACCGTGGAACTCTGGAAAACAATGAACAGTTGGGTTTACGAAGGATTTGATATTACTTATAGTAAGCTGGGAGTCGATTTTGATAAAATTTATTACGAATCAGAAACTTATCTGGCTGGTAAAAAGGAAGTTCTGCGTGGTGTGGAATCCGGTATATTTTATCAGAATGAAGATTCGTCAGTATGGGCAGATTTAACAAGTGAAGGATTGGATAAGAAATTATTGTTGCGCAGTGACGGAACTTCAGTTTATATGACTCAGGATATTGGTACTGCCAAAATGCGTTTCAATGATTATCCTATTGATAAAATGGTGTACGTAGTTGGAAATGAGCAAAACTATCATTTTCAGGTGTTGTCGGTTTTATTGGATAAACTGGGTTTCGAATGGGGAAAAGACCTGTTCCATTTTTCGTATGGCATGGTTGAGCTTCCGTCGGGAAAAATGAAATCGAGGGAAGGAACTGTTGTTGATGCAGATGATTTAGTTGAAGGTATGGTTGAGGTGGCCCGGAAAATGTCGGAAGAACTTGGTAAACTTGATGAATTGTCGAAAAATGAAACTGAAAAAATATACGAAACAATCGCGCTTGGTGCATTAAAATATTTCATTCTGAAGGTGGATCCCAAAAAGAATATGTTGTTTAACCCGGAAGAATCAATTGATTTTAATGGAAATACGGGGCCCTTTATTCAATATACTCATGCTCGTATCCAGTCGGTTTTAAGAAAAGCTGAGGAAAGAGCTATTTTAGTTCAGAATGAATTTGATGCTGAATTGACACTTTCGATGAAAGAAAAGGAATTATTGAAACGGGTTGTATTGTTTCCGGAAACAGTGAAAGAGGCAGGCACAAACTATAGCCCGGCCGTTATTGCAAATTACTGTTTTGAACTTGTAAAAGAATTTAACCAGTTTTATCACGATCATTCAATTTTGGGAGAACCGGACACAAACAAACGCGATTTCAGACTGGTATTATCAGAAACTGTAAGTAAAATCGTTCGGCAGGGTATGGGTTTGTTGGGAATAGAAGTGCCAGACAGAATGTAAAAGAGAGAGATAAATCTCCCTCTTTGATAAAATATCGAAAAAATATTGATTTAATGATGAAGAAAGCATCCTCTTCACTATAAAGTTCTGTTTTATGCCATAAAGTAACCCTGCTAAACCGAAATCTTTTAAAAAAAATTTCTTCAAATACAGCATAACAAAATCTATTCAATATATCCGCAAAGAGGAAAATGTCAGTTATAACAGTTATTCAGCGTTTTTCGATAACTTCATCCAAAATTTAATACTTAACATTTTCTTATTAGGAAATTGATTGTATTTTTATGAGTTTATTTGTAATGCATTGTTATTTAGACTAATTAGTGTTTATTTATCTGCATTTGAAAAAAAAACTGAAATTTATTTCATTTAACCAGGGTTACCTTTTTTAAATTTATAGAATTATATAATAGGACGACATGAAAGGATATAATGATGAGCAAATCCTGAAAGGGATTTTAAGACACGACAATTTAATTTTACAATACATTTACAAACAGTATTACTATAAGGTAAACTACTTTATAAAAAAGAATCAAGGCAGTGAAGATGATGCCAATGATATTTTTCAGGAAGCAATTATAGTAATATATCGAAAGTTGAAAGAAAACGATTTGATTTTCGAGAAGAGTTCTTTCCAAGGCTATTTATTTTCGGTTTGCAGGTTTCTTTGGTTAAAGCAACTTGAAAAACGAAGAATTGAAAAAGAGAAATTAAATGATTCTTTGCCATACCAGGAAGATTTGTACGACGATAATCTGGTAGATATCGTTGAAAAAAATGAAAAGTATGGATTATATCAGAAACATTTTAAGGCGCTGAGCACCGATTGTCAGAAATTGATGGAACTGTTTTTTGAAAAGGTTCCGCTGAAAGAAATAGCCAGAATAATGGGGTATAAAGGAGAAAAGTATGCTAAAACCCGTAAGTATAAGTGTAAAGAACTCCTGATAAGCAGGATAAAGCAAGACGCAGAATACAAAAAAATACTTGAAGATGATACCTAAAACAAAGCATTTTGAATGGATTGAAGATTATTGCCTGGGGCAATTAAACGAAAATGAAAATCTTGAATTTGAAGCTGAGCTTGGACGCAACAGTGAATTACAGGAAAGAGTAAATTTCGAAATGGATCTTCAATCCGCGATTAAAGAAACAGACGTTCTAAATTTAAGAGACGCTCTCGACACAGTTGCAAAACAGACGAATGAAAATCAAAGTGGGAAAACTCCCTTTGAATTACTTGAAGGTTTTGCAGACATCCAGGATTTAACCGACTCAGTTGCCCCCGAAGATTTACTTAACTTCTTCGATTCACTTCCCAAAGTTCACGTTTATCAGCATGAACTTTCATCAAACGAAAACATTCACCAGTTTTACAAAGAACAAAGTCATTATTCGAAAGAAATGAATGATGATATGGAAAATGCTTTGGATGATTTCGATTTGGATGAATTTGAGGGATTGGAAGAAGCAATTCTGGAGAAAGACATCCTCAGTTTGCGTAATACGCTTGGCCAGGTTTCCAAATCTTTGCAGCCGCAGTATTCCACGGTGGAAATCGACGAATATCTCAGTGGCGACATGGAAGGTAAGGAACTGGAACTTTTTAAAGAAGAGCTGGAGAAAAATCGGGCTTTGAAACAAGAAGTTGAAATGCACCGCGAATTGGAATCTTCCTTAAGTGAACTCGATATTATGAACCTCAGAAGTGAGATGTCTCATATTATGAAGACCGAGACTTCATGGCAGGTTAGCGAGCAGACAATAGAAGATTTTATTGATGGAGTTTTGGAAGGTGAATTACTCGAAGAGTTTAATGCCGAATTTACCGAAAATACAGATTTAAGGGCCGAATTATCCCTGCGCAAAAATGTAAATGATTCCATTCAGGAGAAAGATATATTTTCGCTTAGAGCTGAACTGGATAAAGCTAAATCAGCTGCCGACAATAAAGAGATTAAATCTTTAATACCGGAAACTGCTATTCATACAATGAGGTGGTGGAAAGCAGGTGTTGCGGTGGCAATTATTGTTTTTGCCTTAACAGGCATTATTAACCGCGAAGTTGGAACACTTGACCAAACATACGATAAATATTATGTTTCGGCAGAATGGGCTCCTGAACGTGCTGTAACGTCCGATTTGAATTATTTGCAACAAGCTGATTTATTCCGTTCAAAAGGTGAATACGAAAAAGCTGTTGAAATTTATAATGAAGCAATAAAAGTTGTACCTGAAAAATATCCGTACCGGTTTTGGAAAGCTACTTTATTGCAGGATTTGGAAAAGTACAATGAAGCAATTCCCGAATACAGTAAAGTAATTAAGCAGGGCGACAATACCTTCATCGAAGAAGCCGAATGGTATAAAAGCCTGTGTTATCTTAAACTTGGAAAAAGAAATGAAGCCAAAGAACAATTGCTGGCTATAGTGGAAAGAAAAGGATATTACGAGACAAAATGCAAAGGCAATACTTAGAAGATTAAAATACACATTGAAATAGGTTAATTCGTTAAACTGAAAGTTCACACATTCTAATTCAGTTAAACAAAAATCGACAACACAACACATTCATTGAAATAGATAAAAAAGTCAGGGATAAAAAATCACACATTCTACTTTGAACTGGCAAAAAGTTAAAAAGATTCTTTGAAATAAATAAAGCAGATAAAATCGTTCTGATTAAAAAAATCACACATTCTATTTTTTTTCAGTACGCTTTTTCCGGGATTTCAAAGCCCGAACAATTTGATCGGTTATAACACCTGCAAGCGCAATTATTAAAAGACCAAAAAAGTAAAAATCATAGCTGCGGAAAAGGGGAGTGTCATCGCCAATGCTGACATATCCCAGCCAGTAATGAGGGTGCGCTGTACGTGGATTTGCATTTTCAAGGTATTCGAGTTTTGCAAGTCTCAAAGCTTCATCAACAGCCCGACCTTTTTTTAGGTTTTTGTAAAATGATGCCATAATTTTTGTTCCGGCATTATCCTCTACCTCCCAGAGTGTCATCACTATTGTTGGACAACCGGCATACAAAAAACCACGAGCCAGACTCATTACACCTTCGCCTTTTCTTAAAGTTCCGCTTCCTGTGTTGCAGGCACTTAGCACTGTCATTCGTGCATTTAAATTAAGATTATAAATATCGGCTGTATTTAACCAGCCATTGTTTTCTGCATTTTCATTATCGTTCTGAAAAAAGGCCAGCCTGGAATAGGCAGGTTGCGAATCATCAATAAATGCATGCATGGCTAAATGCAGCACGTTATAATTTTCGCTGTTTTTTCTAAAATTTAATTCAGATGCATCGGCACCTTTAAATAATTTTGTTTTAATCGCTTTTGCTATTAAATCCACTTCTTTTTGAATTCCGGGAAGTGGTGCAAGTGTAAGTTTCTGATTGTCGAAGGTAAAAGTATCTCTTGAATATTCCGGAGCAAATGCAAGTACTTGATTACGAGACTTGTGTTTTGGTTTATTAAACTTAAACAACAGGTTGGCCGAATAAGAATAATTAATGTTGTTTTTTCGGATAAGGTATTTCAGTTGGGTAAAATTTATGGTTTTTGCAGTATCCGGAAGTTCTTCCAAAAGCGCATCGAAAGCAATATAGCTTAATTTGCCATCAGGTATAACCAGCAATTTTTTATCCTTAATTTCTTTTTCGAATGGCAAAATCAGTTTACGATACAAATAATTCGATGCGGTACAAAATTCTTTCGAATCTTCATTTCGGGTAAACATGTATCTTGGATTCGACATAAACCGAAACGATTTTTCAATGGAAGTAATAAATTCCGGTTCTGTTTCAACTTTGATAAAACGGGCAGAACCGGGAGAAATAAAAAAAGTATAAAGTTCTGGTAATGAATCATTTTCATTTAATACATATTCCAGTACAACTTCGTTGGTTTTTAGTTTTTGCTGAATATCAGAAATACCAAAAAGTAGATCGGCATATTTCAAATTATAAAAGTTACTGTAATTCTGTTCCAGGTGCTGATTCAGTTCTTCCCTTTGCTTTTTTAGTTGAAATAAAACGGAATCCGTTGAAGCAATTTCTAGAGAATCCGGATTTTCGGTGTGCGACAAAGTGTAAAGCAGCTCATTATTTTTTGTAATACTGTAGTTCAGTGTTTTTTCCAATTCAATTAAACTGTCCGGAATCAGGCTGTTATTTTTGGCCAGTTCGTCCGACAGCTTGTCAAAGACAGAACTTGCTTTAATTCGCTCTGCATTTTTAAAAGCAAATTCCATTATATCCTGATTTCCATCAATTTCGTAAGTTTTATAAGCGGTGTGAATCATTTTCTGGAAAGTAGCCTGTTCCAGTTCCACCAGTTTAATTTTACTCTCTTCAGAAGAAATTTCCTTTCGTGCATTTTGAATTATTCCTGCTGTAACATTATAGTAGTCAAGCGCTTTATGTAAGGTTTCCGTATAAATTTTGTTTTTATTATCCTCGTTTACTTCGGCAATCTTTACGTATGTATCAGCAATTAATTTCAGGAAATCAAGCGATTGCATCAATGACAAACTTGCACTTGCATCCGGAATGGTTTCAGAAGGTATTGCAGCATTAAAATTTAAAGCTTTCAGTCCTTTTTTATAGCAGGATACAGCTTCATTAAGATTTAATGTTTTTTGTTTTTTAAAAGTTGTAATATTTTCTGATTTTACTTTTTTCATTTGTATATAACACCTCCTAAAATAAAATAATATTCAGCAATGTTCAATCCTTCAATATGTTCTGCAAGAGTAATAATATTATAGGCTTTTTCTAATATTTCTGTTGCTTTTTCTATCTTCCCAATTGTTATAAGAAATGAAGCATAATTTAAATATTCATATGCTACATACATATCTTTTTCGGAAGTGAATTCAATGGCATATTTTATGGCTTGTTCATAGCTTTCGGAAGCTAAATCTAATTTATCCTGAACTTGATAAATGGCAGCTTTTAAATCCAAGAAATCCAATTTGGTAATTTCATCGGCTCTGGCATAATTTGAATCAATAATTTCAAGAGATTCATTAAATTTTTTTAGTTGATAGTAAAACTTCAGCTAAACTATAATATGCACCAGCTAAACTTATTGAATTAATTTCATCTTGTTTTGAATATATTTCTATTGCTTTTTGATAATATTCAGCAGCAGTTGTATAATTTAATTTAGCTCTAAAAACATTTCCTAAATTTCTGTATAAACCAGCAAACATTATTGAGTTTCCATTTTCTTTATAGTAAATACGAAGATTCAGTTAAATTAAAATTTTCAATTGCTAAATCATATTGACCAATATGCTTTATAAGCAATACCAATTGCATTATAATTTTTCCATAGTTCAAAATTTTTTTCTCCAAAATATATTTTATTGTATTCTAATGAAATTTTAAAAGAATCTAATGCCTTGTTCATATCATTCCTTTAGAATATAACCTTCTACCAGCATTATATAATTCAACTGCTTTTATACTATCATTAGTAAGATTCTGATTACTATGCATATAAAATTAAAGGAAACTATAATACAAATAATAATATATTTTGATTTTCTAATCATTATTCTCGTTTAAAATTGGCGGCAATTTATATTATTTTAAATTTTTTTCCAATTGAGAGGGTTACCTTTTTACTCTTTTCAGAATATATAGATAGAATGTGTGATTTTTAAGTTTAACGAATTAATCTATTTACAATGAAAAGGTCTTATAACAATACAGAAGAAAAAAATTTTAACAGTTTTGGTTTTGATGTTTTGAATTCAAATGAAATGTTAAAAGTTCGCGGTGGCGAAGATGTAAGACCAAGAACACGTGATAAAGACGTTTTCGATTTGGAAAATGAATAGTAAAATTTCTTACTAATTTCTTAAAGTTTATTGGAGTTGCTTTATTTGACAATTTATTTTGTCAGCTTAGTGTTTATTTAATTTACCGCTGAAAAGCCGGTAATTGGTAAACTGGCACTGCAAAGCTCCATTATATAATTCAATTTTTTTAGCTGGTTTTAAGCCGACGTTTTTCAAATATTCTTTGGAAGATGTTAGTATCCATGCTGAATTTCCAGGAAACTGGTGTTTTAATCTTTCCCCTGTCAGGGCGTAAAGATCTTCCAAATTATTTTGTTTTAAACGTTCTCCGTAGGGAGGGTTTATTATAATTGTTGCATTTTCAACATCAATCTGCAGATCTTTAAAGTCGCTGGTTAGAAATGTAATTTTATTAAAAACCAAACCCCGGCGGGCATTCATTTGGGCATTTAGTATATTTTTTCCGGAAATATCGGATGCATAAATCTTGTTTTTGAATTGCTTCTTTTGCGGTTCAGTTTTAACTTTCTCCAATATTTCTGCATTAAAATCAGGCCAGTTTATAAATGCAAATTCTTTACGGAATTTACCGGCCGGTATATTTTGAGCAATCATTGCCGCTTCAATTGGCAAAGTTCCCGATCCACACATTGGATCAACAAAATCTGAATTCCCGTTCCATCCCGAAATTAAAATCATTCCTGCAGCCAGAACTTCATTTAAAGGCGCTTCACCCTGATTAATACGGTAGCCCCGCTTATGAAGCGATTCGCCGGAACTGTCAAGTGACAATGTGCATGTATTCTCGTAGATATGAACATTCACGAAAATTTCGGGGTTCCGTGTATCAACATTTGGGCGTTTCCCGGTTTTTTGTCTGAAGTAATCAGCTATCGCATCTTTAACCTTTAATGAAGCAAACATGGTGTTTTTAAACTCCTGTGAATGGGATACGGTGCTGTTAACAACAAAACTTTGGCTGTCATTAAAATAATTCGCCCATTCCACTTCTTTGCATCTTAAATAAAACTGGTCTGTATTTTTAAATTCAAACAGTTTAATTTCTTTTAATACCCGCAATGCAGTTCTTAATAAGTAATTCGATTTGTAAATAATTTCCAAATCACCTTCATAAAAAACTGCACGGCGGCCTTCCCTGATGTTTTTGCCTCCTATATTTTTAATTTCATTTGCAAGAACTGTTTCCAGGCCTGCAAAGGTTTTCGCTGTCAGATTGAAATTTTTCAAGATATATTTTTTTGTAGATTAAATTCCGGAACCATCTGCAAATGTTGTTTCACGTGGTTTGGTCTGAACTATTCTTGAATTGGCAGGAATATCGCGGGTAACCCAAACATTGCCGCCAATTACAGAACCGGCTCCAATGGTAACTCTTCCTAAAATTGTAGCACCTGAATAAACAACCACATCATCTTCAACAATTGGATGCCTTGGAATTCCTTTTATTGGATTGCCACTTTCATCCAGCGGAAAACTTTTTGCTCCAAGCGTAACACCCTGGTAAATTTTGACATTATTCCCGATGATACTTGTTGAGCCAATTACAACGCCGGTACCATGGTCGATAGTGAAATTTTCGCCAATTTGCGCTTTCGGATGAATGTCAATTCCTGTTTCGCCATGTGCCATTTCGGAAATGAACCTTGGAATTAGGGGAACGTTAAGTTCCAGTAATTTGTGTGCAATCCGGTAATTTGTAATGGCCCTGATTCCCGGATAACAAAAAATTACCTCACCAATATTTCGCGCGGCAGGATCATTTAAATATGTTGCATTAACATCACCAACCAGTTTTCGCCTGATCTCTGGAAGGTGTTCAATAAATTCCACAGCAATTTTAGTTGCTTTTTCCGAATGTTTTTCTACCCGGATAACCTGTTCATCGGGACATTCGAAACACATTCCGGCTAAAATTTGTCCGCTTAATAATTCGTGCAATTCATCAATATAAACGCCCATATAATGGCGCGTGGTATTCGGGCGCAAAGTTGTATTTCCGAAATATCCCGGAAATAGTATTTCACGAATCATGGCAACTATTTTTCGTAATTTGGAATTGGATGGGAGAGGTTCGCCCAAACGATGCTCGTGGCAAACAACTTCGTATGAATCCGGATTACTTAAATTTTCAATTGCCCGGCTTATTTTTTCTTCAAATTCCTGAACTGTCATTTCGTTTTATTAAAATTTGTAAATAGAAACTGCTGTAAAAGAAAACATGTTTTAGGTGACTTGGTTTATTTTATTTCATATTGTTTCAAAAATTTTAAAGCATTCTTAAAACGTGTCTCTTTTTGACCACTTACAACTTCAAAGTTAAAATTATACTTTTTAATGGTTTCAATATATTTTTGTTGAAGGGATAATCTTTTTTCACCTCCGTTTTCACGCACTTTATCGGGAACCCATGGTAAATCGGTATCGCAAACCAAGAATAAATCAACTGTGGTTTTTTTTAATTCTGCATCCATCCATGCCGGGAAAGTTTTAAAAACAACCTCAAACCAAATCTTTGTAATCACCAGCCAGGTATCGGCGAAAATAACCGAACTATCAGTTTTTTGCAGCATGTTTAATTGTTCTACCTGTTTTTTCGCTATAATTTCAACATCAGAATAAGAATATTTTCTACCCAGATTTTCAATATATTCCCTGGCATATTCCGGAATATAAGGCACCTTAAAATAATTAGCCAGTTGTGTTGTAAGTTCACTTTTTCCGGTAGATTCGGCACCGGTTATTATAATGATTTTTGGTTTTTTCCTCATTCAGAATATTTTAAATCTTTTTTCCATTCAAAATAACCCACAATGGCCATTGCTGTATACACCACAAAAAGAATAACAGTGGGCCACAGGTTTTTATATACATAAAGTCCGGCAGAAAACAGATCAACAAAAATCCAAACCAGCCACTGTTCTATATATTTTTTAGCCAGCATCCAGGTTGCCACAATGCTGAAAGCTGTTGTTAAGGAATCCATGTATGGAATGGTGGAATCGGTAAATTTCAGCAAAATAATGAGAATGATGATATAAATGACTGCTGTTGAAAATGCAAGTTTTGCCACTAGTTTTTTTGAACTCTTTTGCACGGGCAATTCGTTATGTTCAATATTGTTTTTGCTTTTTGCACCTTTAACCCAGTGATACCAGCCGTATACACTGATTACCACATAATACACCTGCAAACCCATGTCGGCATAAAATCCGGTTTTAAAAAATACATAGGTATAAATTATGGAGGTTAATAAACCTGTTGGCCAGGTTAATATACTTTGCCGGATTGAAAAAAAGATGTACAATAAACCAAGAATGGCTCCCAACAATTCAATCTGATTGTTAAAAAGCCATTCAGCAATAATTTCTCTCATATTTTTAATCAGTCGATACCAGCAAATTATTATACTCCTGCTGGTTTTCGATAACTTTTAGCGCTTCATTAATTGCTTCATCGTCCTCCAAAAGTATTTTATAAAAATCATTTCGCGAATAGATGTCGCGTGCAATTAAAGCTTTTATATCGCGCTCCATTGTGGGTTTGGTAAAAGATAAACTCTCTTCATTTTTTTCAATTCCTTTTTCTTCTCCTTTTTCCACAATATCATCGATCATTTTCTGTGTAACTTCAAAATTTTCCCTGAAATCGTTAAACCCGGAATATTGTTTTTTTATTTTGCCGCGGTTAATATCCACATAGCTAAGGGCGAAATCGTTAATAATAAAATTCCTTTTAAGTTTATTGTAATACTGATAATGGCTTGATGTGTCCATCGGGACAAAAACATCGGGCATAATTCCTCCGCCGCCAAAAACAGTTCGTTCATTCAGCAGGGTTTTATATTTTAACGAATCGGCAAAAACAATGCTATCCTGGGTAAACATTTCGCCGTGGCTTAACCGTTTCTGATAATCCATCCTGTAATCTTCCAGTCCTTCATTGTAAGGTTTTTGAATATTGCGGCCACTTGGAGTGTAATAGTGTGCAGTTGTCAGCCGCACCATGGAACCGTCGGTTAAAAAATAAGGTTTCTGCACCAGTCCTTTTCCGTAGGAACGGCGTCCGATTATTACTCCGCGATCCCAGTCCTGAACAGCACCAGCTACAATTTCGCTTGCCGAGGCCGAAGTTTCGTCAACCAAAATTACCAGATTCCCGTTTTCAAAAACCCCCATCGATGTTGCGTCGTATTCTCTTTTTGGTTCATTTATGCCATTTGTATAAACAACCAGCTGGTTATCTTTTAAAAACTGATCTGAAATTTCGATCGCGGTTTTTAAGTAGCCACCGCCATTTCCACGTAAATCGAGCACCAGGTTTTTCAGTTTATTTTGATTTAACTCATTAATGGCTTCAATAAATTCGTCGGTAGTAGTTGCCGAAAATTTATTCAGTTTTATGTAACCTGTCGATTCATTGAGCATGTACGAAGCATCCAGGCTGTTAATAGGTATTTTATCGCGGACAATTGTAAAATCCAGATTTTCGTTTGTTCTTTTCCGAAGCACCGTAATTTCAACTTTTGTTCCCTTGTCGCCACGAAGCAAATCAAATACATCACTGTTTTTTATTCCGGTTCCGGCAATATTTTTTCCGTCCACTTCAATAATGCGGTCGCCCGCCTGCAAACCCACTTTTTCCGAAGGTCCGCCGGGAATTGTTTGCGTTACCAGCAAAGTATCTTTAAATATGTTGAATGTGATTCCAATTCCTTCGAAATTTCCTTTCAAAGGCTCATTCATTTTTTCAACTTCTTCTTTCGATATATAAACGGAGTGCGGATCAAGTTCACTTAACAAATGAACAATTGCATCTTCGGTTAATTTATCCACATTTGCCGTATCAACATAATAACCGTCAATGAGTCGGAGAAGCCGGCCAAATTTTAACTGATTTTTTTGAACTTCGTCCTGGGCATTTACAGGAGCAGCCGGCCAACCTGCCAGCAGGGCAAAAAGTATAATCAACCAACTTTTGTTTTGAATTAATTTAATAGCATTAAAAAACATTATATCTTCTTTTTCAGATTAAAACTAAATTTTATTGTATTAAGAATGAAAGAATAACACCGTCAAATGTTCAATCGTTTCATTCTTAAAATCAACCAAAAAATAGAACGTTTATTCCCACTCAATTGTTGCCGGAGGTTTCGAACTGATATCATAAACCACGCGATTAATGCCTCGTACTTTGTTAATTATTTCGTTCGACATTTTTGCCAGAAAACCATAAGGCAGATGCACCCAGTCGGCAGTCATTCCGTCGGTGGAGGCAACAGCACGCAAAGCAACTGTGTTTTCATAAGTACGTTCGTCGCCCATAACACCCACCGATTGCACAGGCAACAACATTACACCGGCCTGCCACACTTTATCATATAAATCCCATTTTTTAAGTCCGTCAACAAAAATAGCGTCAGCTTCCTGCAGCATTCTGACTTTTTCAGGCGTCACCTCACCCAAAATGCGGATGCCCAACCCGGGGCCGGGAAACGGATGTCGTCCCAATAAATCTGATTTAATGCCAAGCGCTTTGCCAACCCGGCGCACTTCGTCTTTAAAAAGCAGCCGAAGCGGTTCAACCACTTTCAGGTGCATTTTTTCAGGAAGGCCGCCTACATTGTGGTGCGATTTAATTGTCGCTGACGGTCCGTTTACTGAGACCGATTCAATTACATCGGGATAAATAGTGCCTTGTGCCAGCCACTTTACATTTTTTATCTTATGAGCTTCTTCATCAAAAACTTCAATAAAATTGCGCCCAATAGCTTTTCTTTTCAGTTCAGGATCTGTTATTCCTTTTAAATCGTTCCAGAATTTTTGCCGCGCATTTACACCAATTACATTCAAACCCATGTCTTTGTATGAATGTAATACGTCTTCAAACTCGTTTTTACGCAGCAATCCGTTGTCCACAAAAATGCAGGTGAGGTTTTTGCCGATGGCCTGGTTCAGTAAAACTCCCGCAACCGATGAATCCACTCCGCCGGATAAACCAAGCACCACTTTATCGTCTCCAACTTTTGCCTGCAGTTCAGAAACAGTTGTTTCAACAAACGAAAGGGGAGTCCAGCTTTGTTCGCAACCGCAAATATCAACAACAAAATTATTCAACAGTTGCTTTCCTTCGGTGGTGTGGTAAACTTCAGGATGAAACTGAATGGCATAAGTTTCCTCGTTATCAATTTTATACGACGCGTAATTCACATCCTCGGTTGATGCTACAACTTTGAAATTTTTAGGCAGTTTGGTAATTGTATCGCCATGCGACATCCAAACCTGCGTGTGCAACGTCATTCCTTTAAACAGCGTGCAACTTTTATCGATAAATCCAAGGTTTGCCCGGCCATATTCCCTCGAGTTGGAAGGAGCCACTTCGCCACCAAAAAAATGTGCCATGTATTGTGCGCCATAACAAATTCCCAAAACCGGCAGCCTACCTTTTATTTCTGAAAGATCGGGGCGTGGTGCATTTTCATCGCGAACTGAAAACGGACTTCCGGAAAGAACAACTCCTTTTACCGTATTGTCGATTTCAGGATAATGATTGTACGGATGAATTTCGCAATAAACATTTAATTCGCGGATTTTTCGTCCGATTAACTGGGTATATTGCGATCCGAAATCAAGAATCAATATTTTTTCCTGCATGAAATATTTTTTATGGTGGTGAATTTCTTGTAATGAAGCAAAAGTAAAAATTAAGGGCAAAAATAATAGTTCATTGTTCATGAAAAAGAAGTGGTTGTTAACATCAATTAATAAATAGCAGTTAAGAATCGCGCAAACCTTAAAATTAATTTCAATTTGAAACGTTAAAAAGCAAGTGAAGGGCATTTATTGTTATTTTTGAATCAAAATTTTTAATGGGAGTTTAAAAAACGAACATGACGGGTGTACGTAAAAATATTTGAATACGATCCGGTTCAGGTTCTTCCGGAATATGGATTTAGGATATAATTTAAATGGCACAAATCATTGTAAAAAAATATTAAAACAATTTATCAGAATGAAATTTTTTCAGCATTTACTTCTTCTTTTTGTTTTGATTGCTTTTTCAGAAGTGACTTTCGCTCAGCAGTTAAAAGAAAATGAATTGGTGGTAATAAAAGGCGAAAAGTTTGTTTTGCACCAGGTTCGCACCGGCGAAACAATTTACTCCATTACCCGAAAATTTGGCACCGACAGTTTAACATTGGTGCAAAATAACCCAATAATTGCTTCAGGATTGAAAATAGGCCAGATTCTCAAAATACCTTATCGCGAAAATGCAGACCTCGCCGAACAGCCGGTATATAAAAAAGGAGATCCTTCACATTTCGTGTTTCACACCATTGAATCGCGTACAGAAACTCCCTATTTTATTGCCAAGGAATATGGTGTTACGGTAGAAGAAATTTATGCTTACAACCCTGAAATAAGGCGATACAGACGCGGAACAAAAGTACGGATTCCACGTTGGGATGTGCCCGCAGATAAAATTTCGGAAAATCGAAAACCCGATAATTCCCAAAACCGGCAACCACAAAATGCTGATGAAGATGAATTAATGTCGCATAAAGTTGTAAAAGGAGAAACACTTTATTCCATTGCCAAAAAGTACAATGTTTCGGAAAGCGAAATTTTGTTTTTCAATCCGGGAGCAAAAAATCTGAAAACCGGCGATATGATATATTTACCCGCGAAAAAAGAACCCGCAAAAGCTCAACCCGAAGTTACTGCCAATACGGGTGAATCTTCAGGAAATTATTTCGAACATATTATTGTATCGGGAGAAACCATGTGGGGAATCAGCAGAAAATATAATGTTCCGGAAGAAGAACTTATTAATTTGAATCCGGTTTTAAAATCGGGATTTCAGACGGGTGTTGTTATAAAAATCCCGGTGAAAAAAGAAGAAACAGTGGAAGCCAAACCGGTGAATAAAGATGCTTTTATTACACATACGGTCCAGCAGGGAGAAACATTGTACGGGCTTGCAGCACGTTATGGTTTAAAAGTTCCTGATATTAAAAAGTACAATCCGTTTTTGGAAAACCAAAACCTGGTGGTTGGAAAAAAAATATTAATTCCGCGAAAACCCGATGAAGAGATTGTTGAATTTATGAAGGAAAAAACCGATGATTCAACGCAGGTTATTTTGCCTGATTATTATGAAATTGAAGTACCGCGGATTGTTCCTGAAGGATGTAAACCGGCGCCAAACAATTTTTATTCAACCGAAGTGTATGATGTGGCATTGTTCCTGCCGCTTTTTGTTGAGGCAAACGACACCTTGAATAAAAAGCCAAAAGAACTGGAGATGTTTGCCGATTCGCTGATGGCCGAGGAAGTGATTACCGAAAGCGATACTTTAATTGAGGAGGATGAGCCGGAAGATATGTTTTTTGGTTTTTACCGAAACAGCGAAAATTATATCCAGTTTTACGAAGGTGTTTTGCTTGCGGTAGATTCCATGCAGCGCGCAGGAATGAATATAAGGCTTCATGTGTTTGATACCGAGCACAGTGCCAGCGCCATCCGGAAATATATTTACAATCCGGATTTTCTGGAAACCGACCTGATAATTGGACCGGTGTACCAGGAAGTGCAAAAAGAAGTTGCTGAAATTGCAGCCAAAAACCGTATCCCAATTGTTTCGCCGCTTTCTTCGCAATCTGCCGATGTAAATTCAAATCCATATTTTTACCAGGTAAATCCCGACCGGGATTATATTGCAGCACAAACAGCCCAAATGATCGCCGAAGAATATTTCAATAGTAATTTTATTGTTTTTAAAACCAGCGAATATGGCGGTACTCCGGAGGGCAAACTGGTAAATCTTATTCAGGAAAAATTGTACAATTCCGGATTTCTGGGAAAACCAAACGGAGCAAACTTTACCATTTACGATTTTAAAAATGAAGGGCCTTTCGGTTTTAGGCGGATTTTGTCGCACCAAAAAGAAAATGTAGTGTATATTCCCACATCGGTTGTGGGAGAATTGAGCGTGGCCATTTCGAACATCAATAATCTGGCCGACGATTATTCTATCACCTTAATTGGTTCAAACCGTTATCAACAGTACGAAAGTATCGATATGGAACATTTTCATAACCTTAAACTGGAGTTTATTGCACCATACTGGATTGATTATCAAAAGGAAGCGACTATTAATTTTGTTGAAAAATTCCGGGGTAATTTCTATACCGAACCTGATAATTTTGGTGTTCAGGGTTACGATGTGGCCTTTTACTTTTTAAATGCCCTGAATAGTTACGGAAAAGATTTTAATGAATGTTTGCCTTACCTTCAGACTAATTTAATACAAGGAAATTACCAGTTTGCAAAAGTGTCGCAATTTGGTGGTTACATGAACGAAGGTGTCTCGGTAATTTCTTATGAACGCGATTATGATGTGGTAAAAGAACGCGTTATTGGACAGTTCAAATTTGCACAAAAATAAACAGGCTGGTTAACTTTAAGTTAACCAGCCTGTTTTCTGCTGCAATTTGCTGTTAATTTTCAAATTGCTTAAAAGTTTTTTTAATGATTTCGATGGCTTCCATCAGCTGGTTTTCTGTAATTACCAGCGGCGGTGTAAACCGGATGATATTTTCGTGCGTAGGTTTGGCTATCAGTCCGTTTTCCTTCAGGGCAACACAAACATCCCAGGCCGTTTTCCCGTTGATGGATTTAATGGCAACTGCATTTAAAAGTCCTTTTCCGCGCACCATTTCAATCATTTCCGATTGAATTGCTTTCATTTCGCGTCTAAAGATTTCTCCAAGACGCATCGCATTTTCGGCCAGTTTTTCTTCCTGCAAAACATCGAGCGCCGCCATGGCTACTTTTGCTGCAATAGGGTTTCCACCATAAGTGCTGCCATGTTCTCCCGGTTTAATGGTCAGCATAATTTCGTCGTCAGCCAAAACGCACGAAACAGGATAAAGTCCACCGGAAACTGCTTTTCCGAGGATTAAAATATCCGGGCGAACTTCTTCGTAATCGCAGGCCAGCATTTTGCCGGTACGGCCTAAACCGGTTTGCACCTCGTCGGCAGCAAAAAGAACATTGTACTTTTTACACAATTCGGCAGCTTTTTTCAGGTAGCCGTCTTCCGGAACATAAACACCGGCTTCAGCTTGAATGGGTTCAACCAGGAAACCACCAACATTCGGGTCTTTTAATTCCTGTTCCAGGCGTTTCAGATCGTTATACGGAATATTGACAAACCCCGGTGTATAAGGCCCGTAATCGTTAAAGGCATCCGGATCCGACGACATGGAAATAATAGTGATGGTGCGGCCATGAAAATTTCCGTCGCAGACAATTATTTTTGCCTGTTTCGCCGGAATTCCTTTTACTTTATATGACCATTTTCTAATAAGTTTCAGCGCCGTTTCATCGGCTTCGGCGCCCGAATTCATTGGCAACATGCGGTTGTAACCAAACAATTTGGTCATGTATTCTTCCCATTCACCTAAAATATTATTGTAAAAAGCCCTTGATGTAAGCGCCAGTGTTTGGGCCTGGTCCGTCATTGCCTTTACAATTTTCGGGTGACTGTGTCCCTGGTTTACGGCTGAGTATGCAGCCAGAAAATCGAAGTATTTTTTTCCGTCCACATCCCATACAAAAACGCCTTCTCCTTTTGCGAGCACCACCGGCAGCGGATGGTAGTTGTGGGCGCCAAATTTGTCTTCCCTGGCTATGTAATCATTTGCAGTTAATTGTGTCATATTGAAATGTTTTTAAATTTGAATGCAGAATTACAATTTTCAGAAAGAATTTCAAAGTAACTTTTCCTGTTAAAAAGCACATAAATACCATTGATAAAGTCATTGTTATGCTGCCAAAAAGTTTTTGAAGCAACACCATTTGCGAATGGTTTACTTCATGAAACGGGCAATTAAAACTTCGGCCACTATAAAAAACAATGCCAACAAAATACACCATTTCCACAGTTGTTTTCCGGTTTCGATTTCGTTGAATATTTCAGAAAAACTGGCCTTGGTATTTTTTATTACAGCCGCATTTTTCAGGCCCGAGTCTTCTGTTCTTTCCTCCAGTTCGCTTGCCGAAAAGTAGCGCAAATCCGATTCGCGCCGGTTGTAATTGAATGCCAGCGCCGATAAAATGGTATCGTTGGTTTGAATCAGATAATGACCATCGTTTTGAATGGAGCCGCCAAAATTAATCCGCAATCCCTGGTCGGTAACATTGGTTTCGGGAATGAACCTGTTGCCGGAAACCGGATTGTATATTTCGAGCGATGTTCCCAGATTTATATTTTCATTTTCAGGAAGTGTGACAAATTGCTCTTCGCCAATAGTATACGATGTTTTTTGTTTTGGTAAACTGTTTAAAACGATATTATAAAGCGTTGGTACAAAAAGAATGTCGCGGGCAAACGATTCGTTTTGTCCGGTAAGTGGAAATGCAAAAATCCACACATTTCCCGCTCCAAACGAATGCAGCGACAATGCTTTATCGCCATTCTGAAACCACAGCAAATTCGTTTCGGGGCTTCTTGTATTTTCTTCAAATTTAAAATGCCCGTCAATAACCGGCAGCACCGCATTTTCTTCTTTCTTTTTAAAAACACCGGCATAAAAGCGGCTGTCGAAATCAATGCCCGAAATTTTCTGTTGTGTTGTATCAAAACCCGTAATTCTGTTGGCGCCAAATTGTGTCAGAAAATTATTGTTCATTCCGGGATTGGTTACACTCCCCGGAAAAAGTGCAACTGAAACACCATTTTCCACATTTTTTGACAATTCGTTTAAAAAACCGCTTGAAAAATTTTCAGGATTTATAAGAAAAATGGTGTTGTATTCGGCAAGTTTGCTCATTTGTAAACTTTGCATGCTCATTACATCAAGCTGAATATATTCATCATTTTCAAAAAGCGCAGTTATGTATTGAAGGCCGTTCCGGTTTTCGGAACTGGCGTTAAAAATGGCCAGCGCCTTTAAATTTGGTTTCACAAAATAGCTGATGTACCAGTTGTTGTCGTGCGTAAACGGGTAATCGGTAATTTCAATTTTACCCAGCTGAATTCCGGGAGTTGCATTCGTATATTTCAAATTCGCAGTGATTTCGTTTTGTGCCGCAACAGAGAAGCTTGTTACCGATTTTAGCGAATCGTTTAAATACAGTTTTAACGGAAGGTTTTGGTAATCTTCGTTTGAACTGTTTTTTATGCGTACAAATATATTTTCTTCCTGGTTTAAACGGTGTGCAGGGACCTCGACCCAGCTTGAATCGATATATAGATTATTGACCTGGTTAGGTGTAAGCGGCATAAAATAGCTGAAAATTTCTGACTCCGGAAAATTCTCCAAATCGGTTACTGCACGTTGAAAATCCGACACAAAATAGATGATTCCGTCCGATTCGTCCTGTGCATTATTCAGTTGCTGAACAAACCGGTTGTAAACCAGCGAAAGAGGTATTACTGCCGGCGACGATTGAATTTCGGTAACCTGCTGTATAAATTGTTCTTTATTGAAAATGTGCTGGTTTTTTGGTTCCAGATCATTGGTGAACAATCTGAATTTTGTTCCGGCAGGGTAGGCCTGACTGATTTCAACCGCTTTGTTCCGGGCAATTTCAAGCAGCTGCCCTTGTTCCGACAGCGCATTCATACTGAATGAATTATCTACATAAACTGCAACAACCTGGTTGGAATTTTGCTGTACGTCTTTACTGGCCGGAATATAGGGTTGCGCAAATGCAAATACCAAAAATGCAATGGTTAAAATGCGCGCCATAAGAATGAGCAGTTGTTTCAGCCGCGATTTTTTCTGCGATTCCTTTTTAATATCTTTTAAAAATCCGACATGGCTGAAATAGATGGTTTTGTAGCGCCTGAAACTAAACAGGTGGATGATAATTGGAATGGCAATTGCCAGCAATGCAAATAAAAATGTAGGAAATAAAAACTTCATGCCTCGATTTTCAAGTTAAACTATTCGTTTTTAAAAATGGCAATTTCTTTTTCACCTTTTGAATTGGCAAACGCGCGAAACATACCGCTGGTATTAAATTCCATGGCAATATTCCCGCCCGAATCCAGAGCAATAACGCCGCCGGTTCCGCCCATTTCAGTCAGTTTTCTGATTTCTTCGCGACAAGCTTCTGCCACAGTTAAATTTTTGTATTCCATCAATGCCGAAATATCGCGTGCAAACCCCAGCCGAATGTAATATTCGCCGTGGCCCGTGCACGAAACGGCGCAGGTTTTATTGCTGGCATAGGTACCGGCGCCAATAACCGGTGAATCGCCAATGCGGCCATATTTTTTGTTGGTCATTCCGCCTGTTGAAGTGCCCGCGCAAAGGTTGCCGTATTTATCCAGAACAACGCAACCAACCGTTCCGGTATTGTCTTTTTCTGTTCGCAGCCGTTCCTGTTTTTGCAACTGTTTCAACGATTCGTAGCGCGCTTTTGTATGAAAATATTTATTCTTTACCATTTCAAGTCCCTGTTTACGGGCAAATTCCGAAGCTCCTTTTCCGCTTAAAAATACATGTTCAGAATTAATCATCACTTCGCGTGCTGCAACTATTGGATTTTTAATATCCTGCACACCGGCAACAGCGCCGGCATTTAAAGTTTTGCCTTCCATAATGGAGGCATCCAGTTCATTTTTTCCGTCGCTGGTAAAAACTGCGCCCTTTCCAGCATTAAAAAGCGGCGAGTTTTCCAAAACCTGAATAACCGCCACTACCACATCGGTTGATGTTGCCCCGTCGGCTAACATCTTTTGGCCTAGTTCAACAGCTTCAGTCAGTTTATTTTTATACTCCTGTTGCTGCTGGTCATTCATTTGCGATTTCGACATAACTCCCGCGCCGCCATGAATTGCAACGGCATAATTAAGTTGCCCGGAAACAATCTGGCCGCAGGAAAAAAGCAGGAAAAAAGTATAAAAAATGAATTTCATTCTATTTGGATTTAACTGCAAAAATGGAACAATTATATTAAACGCCGATGAAAGCCGGAAACTTTTTTGCCGGAATAAAATTAAATCCGCAGCAGATTATTTTTCTTTTGATTTGTTTAAATTTATTTTTGTTTATATTTTGTATTGTTAAGTTTAAACAAAACAAGTTTGATTTATGTTGTTTCTAAAAATGAACAGATAAATATTAATAAACACATAGCGGCGAATGAAATCAACAGGTTATTCAATAAAAGACCTTGAAGTTTTATCAGGCATAAAAGCGCATACCATCAGGATTTGGGAAAAGAGGTATAATTTGTTAACACCTGAGCGAACCGATACCAATATCAGATATTACAGCGACGATGATTTGAGAAAAATGCTCAATGTTTCGTTGCTGGTAAAAAACGGGTTTAAAATTTCGAAAGTTTCAGGCTGGGATGATGAGCAAATTAGAAACACCATTTTAAATGTATCAGGCGCTAAAACTTCAAAAAGTGATTACATTGACCGGTTGTTGTTTCACATGGTCAATTTTAACAATGTAAGTTTCAGCAGGCTTTCCAACGAAATAATATCTTCGTTTGGCCTGGAAGAAGCGGCCAACCAGATTTTCTTCAAATTTTTTGAGAAAGTGGGAACTTACTGGCAGGTTGGGTCGGTGTTTCCGGCGCAGGAACATTATGTTACCAACATTATCAGGCAAAAATTAATTGCTGAAATCGATAAGCTTGAATTACAGGAAAAAACAAAGGCTACTGTTTTGTTCTTTCTGCCGGATAACGAATTGCATGAAATCAGCCTGCTGTTTTATTCGTATCTGGCACTAAAAAAAGGCTACAATGTTATTTATCTTGGTCAGTTTGTTCCATTTGAGGATTTGGTGAAGATTCAGCAAAAAACAGAGATTGATTTTGTTTTTACGGCATTCATTAATTCTGTTCAGAAAGAAGAACTGGAGCATTATCTGGTGGAGTTGAAAAATTTATTTTCGAAGCAAAAAGTATTTATAACCGGCTGGCAACTGCAAATCCATAAACCCGAGCTTCCACGAAATGTGAAAATTGTAAAAGATTACAAAGAATTTAAGAAGTTTATGTAATGAATTGATCAAGTGGAATTTTTGCGCTTTCTCTTCTGCCTCGATTTTGTGGTGGCCGGTTCTGCAGAAGTAGTTTTATTTAATTCTTCCTCGATAACTTCAATTAAACGTGCAAAATCCTTTTGAGTAATTTCGCGGTTTTCCAGATCAGGAAAAATCATTTTTTTCGGAAACCGGTAGTTAAGTTTGATGTTCAACTCGTACAAATTAGCAATTTGAGTTTTCGGTTTAAACAATATCCAGGGAGTTCTTTGGTGCAGAATATCGGGTACCAGCCAGGGTTCCAGGGAATGTTCCGAATCGAAATAATGTTTGAGCAGAATTTTTTTGCTGGGCAGCTTTTTTTGATCGGTCCACCAGTAATAGTTAACATTTTCCATCGCTTCGTAAGTTTCGGCTTCTGTAGAAACTACCTCAAGACTGTCGAGCATGTTGGAGAGCAAAACAGTTACAGCATCATTATATTCCATTTCACTTTTTAATGCCCGCATGCCAATGGTGATGCCCATTAGGTTGGAATAGAGATCTTCCGGCGAAAAACTGGAGTAGCGTTCGGGCAGAAGCGGAACATAAGAAGCGCCAAACCAGGTGGCAATTTCGTGCCAAAGCGATAAATCATACGCTATCTTTCCGGCAAGTTTATACACGTTGATATTGGTGGCATCGGTCGGGAGGGTTAAAATCAAAGTTTTTGAACCACCTTCATTTCCCAAATCAATGGTATCCGAAGCATTATTCTGCAGGCTTTCGTTAATGCGGCAATACAACCAGGCTGTCCAGTCGGCATAATCGCGCAGGTGGCCCAAATCCAGAAATCCGCCGCGGCGGGTATAAATATTACCGTTTCCTTCGGTATCGTTTCCCAGGTAGGAGTGAGGACCAATTTTTTCAAGCGAAGTAATATCTGTTTTTTTTGCAAACGGAACGCCGGCAATTCCCAAATCGGCACCAAAGGAACAGCAGAACCGGATGACTTTTGGCGGAGCCGCAGAAAGTTCTTCTGCTGTTAAATGCGGAGTTTTTGCCTGTAAAGCTGCAAATGGCAACAGTACAGCATTTATAAAAAACATGCCGAAAAGAACACTCTTCATTTTATCAGAATTAAAAACCAGCAGCTTGTCCATCTTTTCGCGATTCGGAAGCTCCGTAGTAAACTTTATTTTTGCCGTCCCACATAATGGCCTGGTAACCACCGTACAATCCTTTTACGTAACCCATTTTGTGGCCTTTGCTCATCAGCTCGCGGATCGTTAGGTATGGAAATCCCGACTCCAGCGCAGTTTCTCCGCCGTCGGTCATTTCTTCGCCGGTGGGTTGGCTCGAGCCGGTATGAATAATGCGTGGAGCATCGCCAGCTTCCTGCAGGTTCATTCCAAAATCAATGATGTTGCAAATTATCTGAACGTGGCCCTGTGGTTGCATGGCGCCACCCATCAATCCAAAACTTATATATGGTTCGCCATTTTTTGTGATGAAAGCCGGAATTATTGTATGAAACGGTCTTTTATGTGGTTCATAAACATTCATATGTCCTTCTTTTAAGGCAAACAACTGGCCGCGATCCTGCAAAATAAAACCCAGTTTTCCGGGTGTCATTCCGGAACCAAGTCCAAGGTAATTGCTCTGAATCAGCGAAACCATGTTTCCTTCGGCATCGGCAGTGGTCAGATAAATGGTATTTCCTTTTTCCAGTTCGCCGGCCGGATAACTGCGCGCTGCTTTGTTTTTATCGATTAATTCTGCACGCTTTTTCCCATATTCTTTCGAGATTAACTGTTCAATAGGTAAGTCATTGAAATCAGGATCGGAATAATATTTGGCCCGATCTTCAAAAGCCAGTTTTTTGGCTTCAATAAACAGGTGCACGTATTCAGGCGATCCAAAACCCATTTCGGCAACATCAAAGTTTTCCATGATATTCAGCATTTGCAATACTGCCGTTCCCTGGCCGTTTGGCGGAAGTTCCCACACATCATAACCGCGGTAATTGGTGGAAACCGGCTCCACCCATTCCGAAGTATGATCTTCAAAATCTTTCATGCTTAAAAATCCTCCCTGTTCGCGGACATAATCGACAATTTTGCGGGCAATTTCACCTTTATAAAATTCGTCGCGGCCTTTATCGGCAATTGTCTGGAGCGTTTTTGCCAGATATTGATTTTTAAAAACTTCACCTTTTTCGGGAGCTTTTCCACCGGGCATGTAAACTTCTTTAAATCCGGGAAAATCTTTCAGAATTTCTGCATTTCCTTGCCAGGCACCAGCAATAACTTCGGTAACCGGAAATCCGTTTTCAGCATAAAAAATTGCAGGTGTTAAAACCGATTCCATGGTGAGTTTGCCAAATTTATTGTGCAGTTCAAACCAGCCATCGACGCAGCCTGGCACTGAAACCGGAAGCGGACCGAATGATGGAATTTGTTTGTAACCGTTTTTTTTGAAATAATCAAGTGTTAATTCATAAGGAGAGCGCCCGCTGGCATTTAATCCATAAAGTTTTTTTGTTTTCGCATCCCAGACTATGGCGAACAAATCGCCGCCAATTCCGTTTCCGGTGGGTTCGACCAGACCCAGTACGGCATTTGCAGCAATGGCAGCATCAATTGCATTTCCACCGGCTTTTAAAATATCGAGCGCGGCCTGGGTTGCCAGCGGCTGACTTGTGCAGGCCATTCCATGTTGTGCAATCACTTCGCTGCGGGTGGCAAAAGGCAATCCGGTCACGCGGTCCTGGGCAAAAAGTAGTATGCCGAAAAAAAAGAAAAGAATAGTTACAGAAAATTGTTTCATTTTGAATTTTTTGAAAACCTGCGTTTTTGTACTTCAGGAACTTTAAAATTAATATTTTTTCAACTCCGCTAATGGTTCTGTAAATAATATTGAATCGTTATCTTCGAAAAAAATTTAAATATGGAACGTTTTCTCTCCCAATGTGCGAAATACATAAACGAAAAACATGGCAGCGAATTGCATGAAATCTGCCTGGTTTTTCCAAATCGCCGTGCCGGTGTATTTTTTAATTCTTACCTGCAGCATGAAATTTCAAAACCGGTAATCGGCGCACAGCTTGTTACGGTTAATGAACTGATATCGGGTTATTCGGATTTGCAGCAGGGGGAGAAGTTGCAGCTTATTTCGGAATTGTACGAGGAATTCAGGCAACACACCCAAACAAAGGAAACTTTTGATGAATTTTATTTCTGGGGCGAAGTACTGCTGGCCGATTTTAACGACGTGGATCGCTACCTTGTTAATGCCAAAGATTTGTTTACAAACATTGCCGATTTAAAAGAACTTGAAACACTTTTCGAATATTTAACCGAAGAACAGAAGCAGGCGCTGGCGCGGTTTTGGGGAAGTGTTGCAGTGTTGGAGAAAAAAGAAAATCAGCAAAAATTTGTTCAAATCTGGCAAAAACTGTACAGTGTTTATGCCGGCTTTAAAAAACGGTTGTCCGATAAAGGAATTGCTTATGGCGGAATGGTTTATCGTTCAGTAGTTGAAGGACTCGAACAAAATCAGTTTAACTTTCCTGCAAAACAGTATTATATAATTGGCTTAAATGCGCTGAATACGTGCGAAGTGAAATTTTTTAGCCGGATGGTGAAGGAGCAGAAAACCAGTTTTTTATGGGATTTTCATCCGCTGTACGTTCATGATACCAACAACGAAGCGGGCCGCTTTTTACGCGACAATCTAAAACGGTTTCCGCCGCCCGAGGATTTCAAGCTGGATTTAACGGGTTTTGAAAATGACAAGCAAATAACATTAATGGCCGTTTCGTCCAACCACGGGCAGGCACAGGTTATTCCACGGTTTCTTGAAAAAGTAAAGCCCGGTTTTAAAACTGAATTTGATAACACTGCAGTGGTGCTGGCCGACGAATCGTTGCTTTTTCCTGTGCTGGGCGCAATTCCTGCAGAGTTTGGAACCGTGAATGTAACGATGGGTTATCCGGTAAAAAATTCGGTGGTTTACGGATTTTTGGCGCTGCTAATCAACCTGCTCAGAAACAGAAAAAACAATGCCGAAAATGAAACAGTGGTCTATCACCGTTTTGTTACCGATGTTTTAAACCACCAGCTGCTGGGAAATGTGGAACCGGAGAAGACAAAGCAATTTTTGCAGAACCTTAAAATCAACAACCGGATTACTGTTCCCCTAAATGAAATTGATTTTTCGCCGCTGCACCGGCTAATTTTTAGGCTCCCCGAAAATGTTGAAAATTACAGCGCCTGGTTTTTGGAGATTTTATCTGCTTTTTATGAAAGAATAAATTCGCAAACGAAAAATGATATGCTGCTGGAGCTGATTTACAGCATTTATAAAGCCGTTGAAAAGTTGCAGTCGGTTATTCAAAATGTACAAAAAGAGCAAAGCCGGACCATTAGTGATGCAGTTTTTTTTAGGTTATTCAACCAATATCTGGGGCAGGTTTCGGTGTCGTTTGAAGGCGAACCTCTTTCGGGAATGCAGGTGATGGGAATTTTGGAATCGCGCTGCCTCGATTTTAAAAATCTTGTAATTATTGGATTGAATGAAGATAAGTGGCCGAGGAAATTTACGGCACCCACATTTATTCCATTCAACCTGCGAAAAGGTTTTGGTTTGCCGGGCATTGATGAACAGGATGCCATGTACGCCTATTATTTTTACAGGTTAATTCAGCGGGCAGAACATGTTACAGCAACCTACAGCACACTGAAAGAGGGAATAAGTACCGGCGAACTGAGCCGTTTTGGTTTTCAGCTTTTTTACGATTCAAAGATGAAAACAGAAGTGAAAAGTCTGGATTTTTCGTTTTCCAGCGATCCCGTTCAACCCATTGAAATCAGCAATTCAGCCAAAATGCTGAAGGCGCTGCTTGAACGAAATTCAGCCCAAAAACCATTTTCGCCCACTGCATTAAATACCTATTTGCAGTGCAGCCTGCGGTTTTACTTTAAATATATATTGCAATTGCCCGAACCCGATGAAGTGAAAGATGAAATCGATAGTCCGGTATTTGGGAACATTTTTCACGAAACAATTGAAATGCTTTACAAACCTTTTGTGGGGAAGGTGGTGAACAAATCGGACGTGGAAAATATTCAGAAAGATAAAATACGTATTGAAAATGAAATTCTGAAAGCCATTGGAAAACATTATTTCAAATATAAAACACCTGTTACCAAACCGGTGAAACCGGAAGGAAAAACCATACTCATTTACGAAAACACCAAATTGTTTCTAAATCGATTGCTGGAAATTGACAAGGATTACGCGCCGTTTCAATTGCATTCGCTGGAGCAAAATTATAACTGCGAATTACAACTCGAAATGAACGGCCAGCCTCTTTCTGTTTTTATTGGCGGCAAAATTGACCGGGTTGACCGGGTAAATGGCCAGTGGCGGATTCTGGATTATAAAACCGGATATATGGATAAATTCTCCTTTAAAACAGTTGAGGAGCTATTTGAAAAAGATGTGGAAAAACCCAAAAAAGAAATTTTGCAGGCGCTGTTTTACTCACTTATTTTAAAGAATAATTTGAAGAATGAAAACGATTTTCATCCGGCAATATACAATCTTCGCAAATTTTTCGATGAAAGCCACTCGCCCGACATAAAATGGAACAACCGCGAATTTTCGTTTCATGAAGTTGAACAGGATTTTGTTGCGCATTTGAAAACAGTGTTCGAGGAAATTTTTGCGGAAGAAAGCAGTTTTTACCAGACGCCACACGAAAAAGTTTGTCAGTATTGTGCGTATAACAAAATTTGTCAGCGCTATTAACAGCTGGAAAACCCGATTTAATCTGGAAATTAAAAATTATGGAGAAATTAAATATCACACTTATTCAACCGGATATTATTTGGGAAAAACCACTGGAAAACCTTGCAAAATATTCTAAAATGCTCTCAACAGTGCAATCCACCGATGTAATTGTTTTGCCTGAAATGTTTACCACCGGATTTTCCATGGCTCCCGAAAAACTATGCGAGAACATGAATGGCCCGTCCGTATTATGGATGAAAAAAAGGGCCCGCGAGAAAAATGCTTCTGTAGTTGGCAGTTTAATCATCAACGAAAATGAGAATATTTACAATCGTGCCGTATGGGTTTTTCCCGATGGAAATATTCAGTTTTATGACAAGCGGCATTTGTTTTCGATGGGAGAGGAGCATCTGCATTATTCGCCTGGAAACAAAAAGCTTATTGTTGAATTTCGGGGATGGAAATTCTGTCCGTTGGTTTGTTACGACCTGCGATTTCCGGTGTGGAGCCGTAACACCGAAGATTACGATGTGCTGCTGTATGTGGCCAACTGGCCAGCCGCCCGTCACGAAGTCTGGAAAACGTTGCTGCATGCACGCGCAATCGAAAATCAGGCGTATTGTGCTGGAGTGAACAGGATAGGGAAAGATGGTTCAGGTTTGAATTATTTAGGTGCATCGGCGCTGATTTTGCCAAAAGGGAAAAGTGAATTTTTAGATGACGTTGAAAAGAGCCGCACTTTTAGTTTGTCTTATTCGGAATTACACCAGTTCAGGAAAAATTTTCCGGTTCTGAATGATGGCGACAAATTCAAACTAATGTAAATTTCAAAATTCCAGGATCATTCCGGTTTTTAGCTGCGGGCTATCAAATGATTGTTTGAACATTTCCAGTGCCTGAATTTCCGTGCAATGCGAAGGAAACAGATTTTCAACCCCGATATTTTTAAAATATTTTATGGTTTGTTGAGTCTGAAAATTATTCGTTTTCAAATGAAAACCTCCCAGAATAGCTTTGGTTTTAGAAATGCCGGTCACTTTTTTAGCGTATTCGGTAATATTGCAAATTCCTGAATGTGAACATCCGGTGATGACCACAAGTTTTTTACCGACCACCGCCGCCAGCGCCGAATCGTCCATTACAAAATCGTCGTTTCCCTGATCATCAACAAAAGTAGTGCTTTTCGCTTCAAAATCATTTTCCCGCGGAATTTCTCCCAAAAAGAATAGATGCTCAGTAATTTTTATTGGTGCTCTTGTCAGGATTAAATTAAATCTTTGTTGAATTTCATCTCTTGAAAGTTGTAATCCAACGGCAGTCCGATTCCTTTTTCGAAAACGTTTAATAAATATTTCGGGATGTGTTATCAGCGTTTTATTTTTTAGAAACTGTAGTCCGTTGCCATGATCCCAATGACCGTGGCTCAACACCACTTTTTGCACTTCCCGATGAATGTCAATGCCTGATTGTTCTGCATTTTTCAAAAACAGATTTGAATGGCCCGTATCGAACAGTATTTTTTCACCATCGATTTCTATGAGGTACGAAATTCCATGTTCAGCTCCGAAATTGGCGCCGGCATTGTTTTCGGTTAATACCGTTAGTTTCATTTTTTATTCTTGATTATGACACTAAATAAATAATGTTAATATATTATAAGTAAGTTAAATACCTGCCGAACGGACAAAAAGCAGGAGATGAATATCCAATTCAGTGTCCCGTAAATTTAATGATGGTGGCAGTTATTCTCGTTTAATTCAAGGGTATCGTTCAAAAAAGCGTTGACTAAACTGGCAGCTGTTTTTCGGGAGGCACCTTCAAAAACATTGATTTTATGGTGACTTAAGATTTGCTTTGCGCGATCGCCCATTCCTCCCGTAATTACATCCGTAACACTTTGGTCTTTAAGCCATTTTGGAATAATTCCCGGCTGATGTGGAGGAGGAGTAATTACTTCTTCGGAAATTATTTTATCATCTTCAACTACAATAAATGTAAAAAATCCGGCACGACCGAAATGTCCGTCAAGCATTCTCATACTGTCTGTCGGTACTGCTATTTTCTTCATATTCTTTTTGTATTAAATGTTTTTGTACCAAAAAAATCGCGTTGTATAATACAGCACGATTTAAAATTAATTACCACCACCTTTTTCGCCATCGCCTGAGTTCTGGCCTGTCTTCGCGGCTTTCAGACTGTTCGCCAAAACGAAACCTGCCCAATCGTTTTTTTTGTTGAAGTTCTGCAGAATCCGTTTCCGGGATGCATCTTCCTGTTCTTCTTCCTGTCAGGGCGCCTTTCCCTTCCGGCCCTGTTTTGTTAAATTCTGGCATTTTTTTCTTTTTTTAAATTAATTTAAAAGTGCTTTTTATGCACATTTTATTCAACGACAAAAAAAATTTTATGATGTTTTATTTCTTTTGCCACCGATAAATCATTTCATGTATTTTAAAAACAAAAGTTCGATAACAAATTTATTAAAACTGTGTGATAAATGCAAAATAATATGAACAAAAGATTTAATTAAAATAATTTACCTGATGGCTAGCCTTTTAATTTAATTTCTTCAAGCCGGTTTTCGTCTAAAACAGTGATTTTGTTTTTGTCTGCTTTGATTATACCAAGGCGTTGAAATTCTATAAGCATACGCGAAACACTTTCTCGCGAAGTGCCAATAAGCGAAGCCACTTCCGAACGCGTAAGATTGAGGTTGAAAGGATTTTCGTTGTAAACCTGATTTTTAAAATACAAAAAAGCATTTGCCAGGCGGCCGGGAAGTTGTTGTTGCAGATTGTTTGTTAACCTCTCACAATAATTTCTTTCATCTTTCAGGATTTTGACCAAAACTTCACAGGCAAAAGTTCCATTGTCTTTTAACAGTTGCAGAAAGGATTGGATTGCAATAAAGCAAACTTTGACC
This sequence comes from uncultured Prolixibacteraceae bacterium, assembly GCA_963771595.1. Lineage (GTDB taxonomy): Bacteria > Bacteroidota > Bacteroidia > Bacteroidales > Prolixibacteraceae > CAVYUC01. The sequence goes on from CAVYUC010000032.1 coordinate 42,776, forward strand.
TCCGTTAAAGCAAATCCGGAACAAAAATATTGAGTGTTTGCTGGATTTAAATTTTGCAGATTTAAAAAGGCGCCCTTTTTCGAAATTTTTAATACATAATCCCGATCGCCTGCTCCATTTTTAAAAAGTTTTATAAATCCTTCTCTGACATACACAATATGACTGGCCGGTGCTCCTTCTTTCACTATAAGTTCTCCCTTATTGAACCGTATTCGCAAACATCCTTCTTCAATTGTTTGAAGCTGTTCAGTTTGGAGTAGCAAAACGGCATCCGATTTTTCAATGCAATTGGCACACCTGAATTCCTTGATTTTCATAGTAAATTTTAAAAGTGTTGCACATATCACAATTATAAAGAATAAATATCACAAAGTTATGAACTAAAGTTTAATTATTTAAATTAATTTTAATAAAAAATATTGAAGATGAATAAGATTCTTTTCCTAACATGTTTTCACCTGGGAATTTGTGGTTTTTTAGGATTTTTGGTTACGCTGCTATTTGGATTTCTCGCTTATAATGTTGGGTTTTCCATCAACTTGTTTTATATAGCATTGATAGTTTTTGCTGCAGTAGCGGTAACGATTTCGGTGGTGTGCATTGTGCAATGTTCCAGAAAGCTGAAAAATTGTAACTAACCAGGGTTCCAACCCGGTTTTCCTTTTTGTTGTTTTAAAAACCAGCTGGATTTTAAATACTTTATCTATCAGCGACTTTCAAAAAGGTCGAATTGTTTTATACAATGGATACTTTTTGCTGAATTAAAAAATGGCTTTTTGTTCCTGAAAAGTTTTAGTTTTTGCAAAAAAGATTAAATTTGCACCGCAATAAAACAAACGGGGTATAGCGCAGCCCGGTAGCGCGCGTCGTTCGGGACGACGAAGTCGTCGGTTC
>CAVYUC010000033.1:0-266965 GCA_963771595.1 uncultured Prolixibacteraceae bacterium
TTTTTTTCCGGATTTCCCGCAACAGTTACGTAAAATTTATTTCGGTTCAAACCGCTGCATAGCCGGGATATTCCTGTTTCTTTTAAGAACTATAAAACCACATAACAAAAAGGGATTAAATTCGAATTAAACTTGATTTTAATTTGGTTTAAACTTGGATTAAATTTGGTTATAACCAAATTTAATCCAAGTTATGTTTATATTTAATCCGAATTTAATACATCTTAAATACCTTAAAAAATGGCACGATTAACGAATAATAATTTGAACTCAGGAAGCGGAAGCCTTGGGTCGGTGGTTGTTTACAACATGTATGGAAAATCATATATGCGTTCGAAACCCACTAAGTATACCGATCGAAAATCACCGGCACAACTTGCCCAGCGACAGAAGATGGAAAAGGTAAAAGATTTTTTACAACCTTTCAAAGACCTGGTGCGGATGACCTTCGCAGGTGAAGCTGTGGGCCATTCTGCCTACCATTCTGCTTATTCGTACAATATGCATTCCGGGCTTCAGGGAGAATACCCGGAGATTGAAATAAACAAACAAAGCGCCTTGCTGAGCAAAGGTCCGTTGCCGCTTCCCGAAAATGCACAGATAAGTATTGGTTCTGAAGGTATTTTATTTCAGTGGGATGATATCCCGGAGAATAAAAGTGCCATCAGTAATACACTTGTAGTTTTAGCAAGGTATATTCCGGGAAATGCTGTCGATTTCAGGTTGACCGGCATACCTCGTTCGGAAAAGCAATTTCTGTGGAAAACACGGCTACCGCTTGATTCACCTGCAGATTTGGATATCTGGCTGGCATTTCAAAAACCGGGTGAAATGAAGATGAGCAACAGCCTGTACCTGACTTTACAGGATTATGGTATTTACCCCGTTCCCTTGTTTGAATCGTTTCATCGAAGCGGGATTGTACGGTATTGCTTACAACATATAACATCCCATCCGTAATTTATAATGCATACCACGACCTCGGAGAGGTCACATGTTTATAGCACGGTCGAAACAATAAGACAACCGACCTCAGCGAGGTCACATGTTTATAGAAACGCCAGCTGGTAACAAGAATGCGACTCCTGGAGGTCGTATGAAATGGAAATAAAATTTACAATCCTGTTGCAAAAGATAAGATTGTATATTTGCCCGTAAAACATAGCAAATCCAATGAAGATTTTTCTCTTTTTAATGATATCGCTCCTGGTATATTTGGGGAGCAACGCTCAGAATCACGTATATCTTAAAATTTCTGACGGTTCGGGGGAGCCTTTGACCGGGGCAAATATTGCAGTGGCCCGAACCACCACCGGCACTGTTACCGACAGCACCGGAACGGCAGAACTCTCAAATCTTCCCAATGGTAAAACGGAAATCGTAATTTCATTTATTGGTTATGAAGAAAAACACGTTGTTCTGAATTTTCCGTCCGATAACAACAAAACATTTGATATTGTGCTGGAAGAAGGCGAAGAGCTGGAAGAAATTGTCATTTCCACCACCCGGTCATCACGTAGTATCGATAATGTACCAACACGGATAGAAGTTATCTCGGGGGAAGAACTGGGGGAAAAAGCAGCAATGAATTCAAGCAATATAGGCATGCTGCTAAGAGAAACCACGGGGGTACTTATGCAGCAAACCTCGTTAAGTTCCGGAAATTTGAGTATAAAGATACAGGGCCTGGATGGCCGGTATACCCAAATTTTAAAAGACGGATTTCCGCTGTATGGAGGTTTTGCAGGGGGCTTATCCATTATGCAGATTCCCCCGCTCGATTTGCGGCAGGTGGAGCTTATAAAAGGCAGCAATTCTACGTTGTATGGTGGTGGTGCAATTGCAGGAATTGTAAATCTTGTCTCTATTTTACCCGAAGAGGACCCTGAACTCAGCATCATGTTCAACCAAACAAGCGCTTTGGGCACCACCGGCAATATTTTTTATGCACAGAAATACGGTAAAACCGGAATGACCCTTTATGGTTCGGTGTACAACCAAAAGCCATACGATCCGGATGATGATAATTTTTCAAACATTCCTGAGGCACGTTCATTCAGCCTCAACCCGAAGTTGTTTTATTACATCAACCCTAAAACGGAACTGATGCTGGGATTAAACGGTACATTCGATCACCGGACAGGAGGAGATATGAACGTGATAAACGGCAATCGAAATGCGGAACATGTGTTTACGGAAGAAAATTCTTCCGAACGGTATTCAAGCCAGTTTGCCTTTGTCAACTCGGACGAAAAACGAACATTCAGCCTGAAAAACAGTTTAAGTTATTTCAACCGGGAATTAAACATTCCCGCGTACAGGTTTTCAGGACATCAGATTTCAGGGTTTACAGAAGCACTTTTGGTTTTTCAGGTTAACGAAAACTCGGACTGGCAATTTGGGGCAAACCATTATTACGAATCGTTTAATGAAGACAAAAAGGATTCGGCTGCAGTGCGCGATTATGCACATCAAACCTTTGGAGGTTTTATCCAGAATACAACTGATTTTTCAAACCGGGTTACCCTCGAAAGCGGGTTCAGGGCAGATTATGATTTAACACATGGCCCTTTTTTTCTTCCGCGTGTTTCGGTGCTTTACAACGTCAGTAAAAATTTAACTACGCGTCTTGGCGGCGCCATGGGATACAAACTTCCCACTATTTTTACTGAAGATGCCGAGAGGCTCTATTTCAGGAACATCAGGCCACTTTCCATGGATAAAATTCATGCGGAAACTTCAGTTGGCGGAAACTTCGATATCAATTACAGAACAGTTTTTTTTGACCAGCTTGCTTTTTCCGTTAACCAGCTTTTTTATGTCACACAATTAAAAAATGCATTGGTGCTTCGTGAAAATAACCCTTCAAATGTATATTTTTTTGAAAATGCAAACGGGAATGTGCTGACTTCGGGTTTTGAAACCAACCTGAAGCTGATATATAACAATTTCAAATTGTTTTTTAACTATGCACTGATTAATACCAAACTCAAATACGACAACATCAACAATCAACAACCGCTCACTCCGAAGAATAATGCAGGTTTTGTTGTAATGTACGATGAAGAGGAAAAATGGTCGGTTGGCTATGAATTGTATTACACGGGCTGGCAGTATGACGAATCGTACAGTAAAAAACCGGACTATTGGATTATGGGTTTTATGGTGATGAGGCATTTCGAACGGTTATCGGTTTTTCTTAATTTTGAAAACTTTACCAATACCATTCAAACCAACTTCGAACCGCTGGTTTTGCCCCCATACAATAATCCCGCTTTTCCGGAAATCTGGGCGCCCACAGACGGATTTGTTGTTAACGGAGGTTTTAAAATTAACCTCCTTGAGTGATAAACCATTGGCATATCTCTGTTTCCGGATGCAACCAACTTCCAAATTGATAAGAGAACATATTATTTTAACAAAATAATATGTTCCACAAATAAATTCCTTCTTTGAAACATAAAATCACGAACGATTCTGTAACTTTATCTGTTACTACATACTAATCCTGATATAAAATCTAGTGTGATGAAAAAATCTGTACCCTTTATTCTGACATTCCTGCTGTCTGTTTGTTATTCAAATGCCCAAATCAGCGCCAGCCTGTTTCGTTATCCGGATGTTTCCAAAACCCATATTACATTTGTTTATGCTGATGACATCTGGATAGTTCCCAAAGAAGGCGGTATTGCTTCAAGGCTGAGTTCTCCGGATGGAGAAGAAGTATCGCCGAAATTTTCACCCGATGGAAAAATGATTGCATTTTCGGGCAATTACGATGGCATACTTGATGTGTACACTATTCCGGCGCTGGGGGGAGTTCCCCAACGCATTACATTTCACGGGGGAGTTACTCTGGGCTGGCAGCCAAACGGTGAAAAAATACTTTTTGCCTCATCGAAGGAAAGTGGTCGGCTGCGCTTCGACCGGCTTTTCACCATCGATAAAAACGGAGGATTGCCCCAGGCACTTCCTCCGGCTTATGCCGAATCCGGAAGCTTCTCACCCGATGGAAAGCAACTGGCTTTCACCGACAAATCGCGTTTGAACCGTACGTGGAAACGTTATCGCGGTGGAATGGCACCCGATATTTATGTGATGAACCTCGATGATTATTCCACCGTAAATATTACAAATAATGATGCAAGCGATGAGCTCCCCATGTGGCACGACAGCAAAATATATTACCTCTCGGATAATGGCCCTGAAAAAAGATACAACATCTGGGAATATGATACGGATACAAAAACATCCACACAACGGACCGATTTTTCTGATTTTGATGTTCATTTTCCTTCCATTGGCCCGGATGATATGGTATTTGAAGCAGGAGGCGATTTGTACCTTATGAACCTGAATACGGGCCGGTACAACAAGGTGAACATTCAGGTGATTACCGATATGTTTGCCACTTTACCGCGCACGGTAAAAGGAGAGGAATACATGCAGCATTACAACATTTCGCCTGAGGGAAACCGGGCGCTGATTGAAACACGTGGTGAAATCTTTTCGGTTCCGGCAGAAAAAGGTTTTGTTAAAAATCTCACCCAAAGTTCAGGGTCGGCTCAACGTTATCCGGCATGGTCACCCGATGGTAAAACAGTGGCTTTCTGGAGTGATGCATCCGGTGAGTACGAACTGACATTGTACAACATCGAAAAGGGGACATCGAAAAAAATCACCAGCCTTGGACCAGGCTTCAGGTACAATATTTACTGGTCGCCCGATTCAAAAAAAGTGGTATATGTTGACCAGGCAATGAACATAAATGTTACGGAAATTGAATCCGGAAAAACCAAAACCATCGATAAAGGTTTATGGATGTTCCAGGGAGATCTGGATAACTTTAATGCATCATGGTCGACTGACAGCCGCTGGATTTCGTGGGGCCGCGGCGCAGAAAACCGCAATTCCGTGGTTTTTATTTACGATACCCGAAACGACAAAAAAGAACAGGTAACCTCCGATTATTACAATAACTTCTCCCCTGCTTTCGACCCTGAAGGCAAATACCTGTATGTATTAACCAACCGCGCAATGCAGCCGGCATACAGCGATTTCGACAATACTTTTATTTATGATAATTCTACCCTGGTTGCAGCTATCAGCCTTAAAAAAGATACACCTTCGCCTTTGGAACCCGAAAATGACAATGTAGGGGATGAAAAACAAGCAGATGATAAAGCTAATGACAATGAAGAAAAAAGTAGCTCCGGCAGCGGGGATAATGAGGATACAACTAAAGTAAAAAGTGTTGAGATTGATTTTGACGGACTTGAAAAAAGATTGGTTCTTTTGACTGTAGATGCAGGTAATTACCGCAATTTGTCAGCTGTAAAAGACAAAATAATTTTTCATGATTTTACCAATGCAAATGATAAAAATGAGAGCAAGCCAGTTGTATACTGGGATTTAAAAGAACGTGAACAGAAAACGATAGTCAATAATGCAGATAATTATATGCTGTCGGCCAAAAACGAAAAGCTTTTAATCTCGGATAAGCAAAAGCTGAGCATCATCGAAGTGAAGGAAAGCCAGAAAGTGGACAAGTACGTTCCGCTGCAGGAAATTGAAATAACCGTGCAACCAAAAGAGGAATGGAAACAGCTTTTCATGGATACATGGCGTTTTGAACGCGATTATTTCTACGATAAAAACATGCACGGGCTGGACTGGAAAGCCATGAAAGAGAAATACGGAAAGCTTATCGATCAGGCTGTCAGCCGCGAAGATGTGAATTTTGTTCTGGGAGAATTAATCGGTGAGATGAATGCTTCACATACTTACAAAGGAGGCGGCGATTTGGAAAAATCAAAAAGAAGAAATGTAGGCTATCTTGGGCGTCGACTGGAAAATTAATAATGGTCATTATCAGATTGCGCGGATTCTGGAAGGCGCGGTTTGGGATGCCGAAGCCCGTTCACCTCTTGCCGAGCCCGGTGTTGATGTTCAGGAAGGTGATTATGTTCTGGCTGTAAATGGTGTTCCTTTGACTGTTGACAAAGAACCAACTGCTGCATTTTTAGGGTTGGGTGGAAAAACAGTTGAACTGACTGTCAGTAAAACACCTTCAGCAGACAATGCAAAAAAAGTAGTGGTAAAAACAATGGATAGCGAAAGCCGGCTCCGGCACCTGGCCTGGATGGAAGAAAAGCGCCAGAGGGTGAGTGAAGCTACCGGTGGTAAAGTGGGTTACATTTATGTGCGCAGTACCGGGATTGACGGGCAGAATGAACTGGCCCGGCAGTATTACGGACAGTGGAACAAGGACGGGCTCATTATCGATGAACGTTTTAACAGTGGCGGCCAGATTCCTGATCGTTTTGTGGAACTTTTAAACCGCAATGCCCTGGCTTATTTTGCCGTGCGCGACGGCCACGACTGGCAATGGCCTCCCGTAGCGCATTTCGGGCCAAAGGTGATGATGATAAACGGCTGGAGCGGTTCAGGCGGCGATGCATTCCCTGATTATTTTCGCAAATCAGGTTTGGGCCCACTGCTGGGTACAAGAACCTGGGGCGGATTAATCGGAATCAGCGGATTACCGCAATTAATCGATGGCGGCTCGGTTACTGCACCAACTTTCCGGATGTATGATCCTTCAGGAAAATGGTTTAAAGAAGGTCATGGAGTTGATCCGGATATTCCGGTTCCTGAAGACCACCAAAAGCTTGCAAAAGGTATCGATAATCAGCTGGAAGAAGCCATTGATTATATAAATGCCGAATTGAAAAAGAACCCTGTAAAATGGCCGCAGCATGAACCTTACGAAAAAAGATAGTAGATTAAAACTGACTGTTCAGCGCACGCTCCTGCCACTGGTGAAGCTGAATTTTTACCGGAACATTTCATAATAATCATTGGTTTAACTGATTTACCAATAAAAACTTTAAAGTAATTTCATCATGAAAAAAATATCGGTATTAATAATTTTAATGGCAACCATGATACAAGCAAATTTTGCCCAGGATAACGATCCGTACCTGTGGCTCGAGGAGGTGGAAAATGAAAAAGCACTAAATTGGGTGGAGGAATGGAATGAAAAGACACTGGATGTTTTGACTTCTCAGCCGGGTTATCAGGAAATGTACGAAAGGGATTTGGAAATTTACAACTCCACCGATCGAATTGCCGACCCTGCGATTTACAAAAATTATATTTATAATTTCTGGCAGGACCAGGAACATGAGCGCGGAATCTGGCGCAGGACGACAATGGAAAGCTATCTTGGTACAGATCCAAATTGGGAGATTTTACTGGATTTGGATGACCTTTCAAAAAAGGAAAACGAAAAATGGGTTTTTAAGGGTGTAACAGGATTATTTCCGGATTATGATCGCTTTTTAATAAGCCTGTCAAAAGGTGGCGGCGACGCAGTGGTTATCAAGGAATTTGATGTGAATTCCAAATCGTTTGTTGAAAATGGTTTTTTTGTTCCCGAAGCCAAAGGCAGCGCCAGTTGGATTGACCAAAATACAATTATGGTTTCTTCTGATTTCGGGAATGGCCTTACTACCTCAGGTTATCCCAAACAGGTAAAAATATGGAAAAGGGGTACTGATTTAAAAAATGCAAAACTCCTGTTCGAAGGAAATGAAAACAGCGTGGGAATTTGGGGGTCTGCTTTACATGATAAGAATAAAACCTACAGGATTGTCATGGAAAACACAACATTTTTTACATCTGATTTTTATATGGTGGAAAATGACAAACTCATAAAACTTGATGTCCCCAATGATATTGAAATGTCCACCATTTTTAACGGGCAGGTAATTTTTCAACTCAAATCGGATTGGGAAGTAAATAATACTGTTTTTAAACAAGGTGCAGTTATCAGCATAAACTACGATGATTTGATAAACAACCGAAAGAATTTTGAGCTTATCGTTCAACCGGATGATCGCTCAAGTGTAACCGAATTAACGACAACAGAAAACACACTGCTGATTAACATGTTATCGAATGTCAAGAGCGAACTTTATGCATACAGCAGAAATGATAAATGGCAAAAAGAAAAGATAAATGCACCTGATTTTGGTTCAATTTCCTTGAGTTCGTCAGATCATTTCAGCAACAATTACTTTTTCTATTTCCAGAATTTCCTTGAACCCTCCACACTTTATCTGGGAAATGCCCAAACCGGCAAAATCGAAAAGGTAAAATCCATGCCGGCCTATTTTCCGGCAGAAAATTACAAGGTGCAGCAATTTGAAGCTACATCAAAAGACGGCACTAAAATTCCATATTTTGTAGTTAGTTCCAAATCATTAAAAATGAATGGGAAAAATCCAACCTTACTTTATGCTTACGGAGGATTTGAAGTGCCAATGTTACCCCGGTATTCGGCTATTACCGGAACTTCATGGCTTGAAAATGGGGGAGTTTATGTTCTGGCGAATCTGCGCGGCGGCGGCGAATTTGGCCCAAAATGGCACCAGGCTGTTTTAAAGGAAAACCGGCAAAAAGTATTTGACGATTTTTATGCAGTGGCTGAAGATTTAATCAGCCGGAAAATTACATCACCTGAAAAACTTGGAATTTACGGCGGCAGCAATGGTGGACTGCTGGTTGGCGTAGCATTTACGCAGCGGCCTGATTTGTATAATGCAGTGGTTTGTGCAGTTCCGCTTCTCGACATGAAACGCTACAATAAACTATTGGCAGGCGCAAGCTGGATGGCCGAATATGGCAATCCCGACATTCCGGAAGAATGGGAATACATCAGCAAATATTCCCCTTATCAGAATGTGAAACCAGGAATGAATTATCCTGAAGTTTTTTTTACCACCTCCACGCGTGACGATCGCGTTCATCCCGGTCATGCACGTAAAATGGTGGCAAAAATGAGTGATATGGGATATAAAGTTTTTTATTTTGAAAATACAGAGGGAGGACATGCCGGCGCATCCACAAACCAGCAGCGTGCCAAGGTTTCGGCGCTCATTTATTCATACCTGAAAATGAAACTAATGAACAATTAATTTTGCATTTGGTAAGTTCATTTTTTCCTGAATGAATTAAAAAGAAAGAAATCGATCAGTATTTTGGAAGTCTATTATCAGCATTTTGCACCTTAAAAATCAGTATAACATAATACAATTTTTTGTTTGTTTTAGTTTAAGTTTGCTCTGTACAAACCCTGTACATGACCAGATAGACGCTTTTGAATATTATTGAGTAATCCCGGTTGACGCGCCGGGATTATTTTTTTGGCTTTTTTTCTACCCGATTTACCTTCCCTGGATTATAATATCCGATTCCGGCAAATTATACAACAAAATGCTTTCGTTCTTTTTGCACCTTCGGCAGTTCCAGGTCATGTAACGTCAGCAAGCAGCAATTACTTCCACAACCTCCCTGTAAGACAGAAACTTGCAAAGTACAATAAGTTTTCGTCTGATTATCTCATTAAAAATATTCCAATATAAAATCCCAAAAATGTTGCAAATGTTACAGGCTAAATCTTTTGATTTATGTAAATTAGTTAAAAATCAAAATTAGCTACATGAACATCAAAGGAAATTCAAAAAGAGGCCTGACGGGAACCACGCTGGGTTTCTTTTTCGGTTTTGCTGCCGTTGCACTTTACGGCCCCACTGCAATCAAATTTAAAGAAGCGATGGATCTTTCGCCAACCTTGCTTGGACTGCTCATCGCTATACCGTCGCTTTCCGGATCATTATTACGCATTCCGTTTGGTGCCTGGGTGGATACAACCGGTGGCAAGAAGCCATTTTTTATTTTGATGTTGTTAAGTGTTATTGGATTGGGTGGCGTTACTTTACTACTTTACACGTCATACCCGGATGGCATGAGCGGCATGTACGGATTAGTGCTGCTTTTCGGCTTTCTCAGCGGTTGCGGTATTGCTACCTTCTCAGTTGGTATTGGTCAGACTTCTTACTGGTTTCCCCGCAACAAACAGGGGATGGCACTCGGAACTTTTGCAGGTATCGGAAATTTGGCACCCGGTATTTTTTCATTGATTTTACCGCTGTTTTTAACCGCATATGGATTTATTTCAGCCTACTTTGCCTGGTTTTTGTTTTTGCTGCTCGGAACAATAATTTATGGAATTATTGGTGTTAACGCACCCTATTTTCAATTCCGAAAAGCGGGATTAAATCATGCTGAATCAAAAGAAAAGGCTGCGGAAAACGGGCAGGAAATATTTCCGACCGGCAGTGTAAAAGACAGCCTTATCAATTCAGCCAAAATAAAAAATACATGGGCGCTGGTGGTACTTTATTTTACCACATTCGGCGGTTTTATTGCATTAACCGCATGGTTTCCGACCTACTGGGCCGAATACCAGAATTTTGCTCCGGTAAAAGCCGGATTGTTCACTGCCATCTTTTCCATTCTTGCTTCAGCAATCCGTGTTCCCGGAGGTTCCATTGCCGATAAATTTGGCGGAGAAAAAATAGCCTTGTTTTCAATGGCTGCAATTCTAATTTCAGCAGTGGTTCTGTCAGTTGCTGATGCCATTCCAATTAGTATGGCTGCTGTAATTTTGCTTGCTGGCGGAATGGGAATAGCCAATGCAGCCGTATTCAAGTTGGTACCGGTTTATGTTCCGAAATCAGTTGGTGGAGCAGCTGGCTGGGTTGGCGGACTGGGAGCTTTTGGTGGTTTTGCCTTGCCACCAATAATGGGCGCAATTGCTGGTGCCTATGGCGATATTGGTTATGCCCGCGGTTTTGTTGTTTTCATTGGCCTGGCTGTCATCAATTTAATAATCATTTATGTTTTATTGAAAAACAGGTCCAATTAATCTGGCGCTTAAAAGCGTGTTTATTAAAAATTTAACAATATCATTTTATGAGCCTTCTGAATAAACTTATCTATTTCAGTAAAAATGCTACCAAAAGTCCGGATAAACATATAGTAACTACCGATGAAAAAAGGGAATGGGAAAGTTATTACCGTAACCGCTGGCAATACGATAAAGTCGTTCGTTCCACACATGGGGTGAATTGTACCGGTTCCTGTTCATGGAAAATATATGTAAAAAACGGGCTGGTCACCTGGGAAATTCAGCAAACCGATTATCCTGAAACCCGCCCGGGGCTTCCGAATCATGAACCCCGTGGCTGTCCGCGCGGCGCCAGTTACTCCTGGTACCTGTACAGCGCCAACCGGGTGAAATATCCCATGATTCGCGGCACGTTGGTAAAAGCTTACCGCGAGGCCAAATCGAAACTGAACGACCCGGTATCAGCCTGGGAAAGTTTGATGCAGGATGCCGAATTTTCAAAAAAATACAAAGCAGAGCGGGGATTAGGTGGCTTGGTGCGCGCCGACTGGAACGAGGTAAATGAAATTATTGCCGCCGCCAATATTTACACCATTAAAACCTACGGCCCCGACCGGCTGGCAGGTTTTACACCCATTCCGGCCATGTCAATGGTATCCTATTCGTCGGGTACACGTTATTTGAGTTTGCTGGGCGGAACGGTGCTCAGCTTCTACGATTTTTACTGCGATCTTCCCCCCTCTTCCCCGCAAACCTGGGGCGAACAAACCGATGTTCCGGAAAGCGCCGACTGGTACAATTCATCGTTTCTGATGCTGTGGGGTTCCAACGTTCCGCTTACCCGCACACCGGATGCACCATTTTATACACAGGTGCGCTATAAAGGAACGAAAACGATAAACATCTCACCTGATTTTAGTGAAGCCGCCAAATTTGCTGATTTGTGGATGAAGCCCAAACAAGGAACCGATGCAGCGCTTGGAATGGCCATGGGGCATGTTATTTTAAAAGAATTTTATCTCGATAAAAAAACGCCTTATTTCGAAGAATACGCCCGCCAATACACCGACTTGCCATTTCTGGTAAAAATTGAAAAAGAAAACGGAAGGTTCGTTGCCGGCAGGTTAGTCCGTGCCAGTGATTTAAGCATCAAAAACGCCGAACCTAATGCAGACTGGAAACCTGTTCTGTTAGATGAAAACAGTTCCGGGTTTGTCATTCCAAACGGAACAATTGGTTCGCGCTGGGATAAAAGCCGGAAATGGAACCTGGAAATGAAAGATGCTTTAACTGATAAAGATATTTATCCGAAGCTTTCTGTTTTCGATGATTATGATGATGTAGCTGAAGTTGCATTTCCGTATTTCGGAGGAGAAACATACAAGCATGAACATTTTAATGCCACTTCGCATAAAGATATTTTACTGCGGAAAATTCCCGTAAAAAAAGCACCCGAAGGTGATTTTCTCTATTGCACGGTTTTCGATCTAATGGTTGCCAATTACGGCATTTCGCGCGGACTGGAAGATGAAAATGCCGCTTCCGGCTATGAGCAGGATTTGCCATACACACCGGCATGGCAGGAAAAAATAACCGGAGTACCGGAAAGTCAGGTTATTTCAACGGCACGCCAATTTGCCGAAAACGCAGAGAAAACAAAAGGCAAGTCCATGATTATTATCGGCGCAGGCGTGAATCACTGGTTTCATACTGATATGATTTACCGCAGCGCAATCAATATGCTTGTTTTTTGTGGTTGTGTAGGTAAATCAGGAGGTGGCTGGGCACATTATGTGGGACAGGAAAAAGTGCGTCCGCAAACCGGCTGGCTCCCGCTGGCTTTTGCACTGGACTGGAACCGGCCGCCACGGCAAATGAATACCACATCCTATTTTTACATGCACACCGACCAGTGGCGCTACGAAAAAGTGGGTTTGTCGGAACTCATATCTCCGCTGGCAAATAAAGAAGAATGGGCCTCCAAATCGATGATCGACTGTAATGTAAAAGCCGAACGAATGGGGTGGCTGCCATCAAGTCCGCAGCTTGGCGAAAATCCGCTTCAGCTTGCCAAACAGGCCGATGATGAAGGAAAAGATATTGAACAGTTTGTAACCGGAAAATTAAAAAGTAAAGAATTGAGCATTGCCTCAGAAGATCCCGATAATCCGAAAAACTTTCCGCGCAACCTGTTTGTCTGGCGGTCGAATTTATTGGGATCAAGTGCCAAGGGAATGGAATATTTCATGAAACATTTGCTGGGAACGCAAAACAGTGTGCTGGGAGATGACCTGAAAGCAAACGGCGAACAACTTCCGCAGGAAGTTAAATGGCACGATAAAGCTCCGGAAGGAAAACTCGACTTGCTGGTTACACTCGACTACCGGATGAGCACTACCACTTTACATTCCGACATCATTTTGCCTGCAGCAACATGGTACGAGAAAAACGACCTCAGCACTTCCGATATGCACCCATTCATCCATCCGTTTTCCAGAGCAGTGGATCCGGTTTGGGAAGCCCGTTCCGACTGGGACATTTTTAAAGGCCTGGCCAAACGTTTTTCAGAACTGACAGAAAATCATCTGGGAAAGGAAAAAGACATCGTGCTTCTGCCACTGCAGCACGATTCGCCAATGGAGATTTCGGAAACCGCTTTTGCCGAAGACTGGAAGGGAAAAAATCTGGAGTTAAAACCAGGGAAAAACATGTCGAAAATAATTGAAGTTATCCGCAATTATCCGGAAACGTATCATCGATTTACAAGCCTCGGGCCGCTTATGGCAAAGGCAGGAAATGGCGCAAAAGGAATTAACTGGAATACCGAAACGGAGGTTGAATTTCTTAAGAAGCTGAATAAAACTTCTGACGAACCGGGAGAAACAAATGGCCTGGCAAAAATTGATACCGATATTCATGCAGCAGAAACCATACTGACCCTGGCTCCTGAAACGAACGGCCATGTGGCAATAAAAGCCTGGGAATCACTTGAAAAATCGACCGGGCGAAAACACCGGCACCTTGCAGTAAACCGCGAAGATGAAAAAATAAGGTACAAAGATTTGCTTGCTCAACCCCGCAAAATAATTACATCGCCCATCTGGAGCGGTGTTGATTCGGAGAAAGTTTCTTATAATGCCGGTTACACCAACGTTCACGAGTTAATTCCGTGGCGAACGCTTACCGGAAGACAAACCACTTACCAGGATCATCCGTGGATGATGGCATTTGGTGAAAACCTGGTGTGTTACAAGCCGCCGATAAATACCAAATCGATAAATAAAATCCTAACCCATATCAAGGACTCGGACAAATATTTGGTAATTAACATGATGACTCCGCACAACAAATGGACCATCCATTCGTCGTGGTCGGATAATTTGCTGATGCTCACCCTTGGACGTGGCGGCCCTGTTGCCTGGATGAGCGAAACAGATGCCGGTAAAATCAAGCTGAAGGATAATGACTGGATTGAAGTGTTCAATGTAAACGGTGCGTCGGTGGCGAGGCTGATTGTTTCGCAACGCGTACCCGAAGGAGCTCTGATTATGTACCACAACCAGGAACGTACAGTGAATATGCCGGTAAATCAAATTAATGGCAACCGCGGCGGTGTGCACAATTCAGTGGAACGCCTCAACCTGAAACCAACGCACATGATTGGCGGCTATGCACAGTTAAGCTACGGTTTCAACTATTACGGCACGATTGGTTCCAACCGCGACGAGTTTGTAGTTATCCGCAAATTGAAAAAAGTGGAATGGAAGGATGAAGCAGTTAACGAAAATGAAATCCGATAGACTAAAAAAATAAGTTATGCAAATACGGGCTCAAATAGCAATGGTTTTAAACCTCGACAAATGCATCGGTTGCCACACCTGCTCGGTGACCTGCAAAAATGTGTGGACTTCGCGGAAAGGGATGGAATACGTTTGGTTTAATAATGTAGAAACCAAACCCGGCATCGGTTATCCCGATGAGTGGGAGAACCAGAAGCGCTGGAAAGGCGGCTGGAATCTGGACAAAGATCGGTTAACGCCACGAACCGGAGGTAAAGGCAGAATCATGAAAAATATTTTTGCCAATCCGGATATGCCACTCATCGATGATTATTATGAACCATTTACATTCAATTATTCCATTCTCCATAAAGGCTCGAAATTCAAAACACCTCCCTCAGCACGACCTTATTCAATTTTGACCGGAAAACCAATGGAAAAGATTGAAAAAACACCCAATTGGGAGGATGATCTGGGAGGTGAATTTGAAAAGCGAAGCCGGGAAATCAATTTCTACGACGTGCAAAAAGAAATTTACGGTGAATTTGAAAATTCTTTCATGATGTATCTTCCGCGGCTTTGCGAACACTGCCTGAATCCCACGTGTCTGGCTGCCTGCCCTTCGGGAGCCATTTACAAGCGTGAGGAAGACGGCATTGTGCTTATCGACCAAAACCGTTGTCGTGGCTGGCGGCATTGTGTAAGCGCCTGTCCGTATAAAAAAATATATTTCAATTGGGAAACCAATAAATCAGAAAAATGCACCTTTTGCTACCCGCGAACCGAAGTGGGCGATGCTACCATTTGCAGCGAATCGTGCGTGGGAAGAATCCGATATATTGGAATGATGCTTTATGATGCCGACAAAATCTATGCAGCAGCATCAACTTCTGACGAAATAGATTTGTATGGCGAGCATCTGAATCTGTTCCTTAACCCGAATGATCCTGCAATTATTGAAGAAGCGCAAAAGCAGGGGATTCCGCACAATGTGCTGGAAGCCGCCCGAAAGTCGCCAATCTATAAAATGGCCATCGACTGGAAAGTTGCATTTCCCGCTGCACCCTGAATACCGCACGCTACCTATGGTTTGGTATGTGCCGTCGCTCTCCCCCATTCAGGCTGCTGCCGACAGCGGGAAACTGGGAAAAAACGGTATCCTTCCCGATGTGGAGTCGCTGCGGATTTCCAATAAATACCTCGCCAACCTATTTACTGCCGGTGATGTAAAAACCGATTATCGCCGCGCTGAAAAGAATGCTGGCCATGCGTGCCTATATGCGCAGCAAAACTGTCGATAATATAGTAAACACTGAAGTTTTGAAAGAAACCGGTTTAACACCCGAAGAAACAGAAAAAATGTATGAATTGATGGCAATCGCCAATTACAATGACCGGTTTGTTATCCCAACTTCGCATAAAGAATATGCCGACGATGTTTTCGACAATAAAACATCGGGCGGTTATCCGAAAACTTATGGCACTGAATCTGAAATTTTTAAAAATCTGTTTGGAGGAATTTAAATGATAAAAACGTATAAAATACTTTCGTTACTGCTTTCGTATCCTAATGCAGGAACTGATGGATTTTTTGCAGGAAGTCGGAAAGCGAACTGCGGGACGAAAAGCATTGTTATCCAAGGAAAAAATAGAGGGAATTGTTCTGTTTCTTCACCATTTCAGAAAAATGGATTTAACCGACTGGCAGGCGGAATATGTTCAGTTGTTCGATTATTCGCGTAGTGTATCGCTGCATTTATTTGAGCATATAAAAAGCGACTCGAAAGACCGTGGACAGGCGATGGTTGATATGCTTGGATTTTACCAGGAAAACGGATTGCACCTTTCAGCAAATGAACTGCCCGACTATCTGCCGGTTTTTTTTGAATTCTTATCGACACAAAATGAAAAAAAAGCAGCCGAATTACTAGCCGAACCAATTCATATTATTGCCCGGATTCACGCCGCGCTCGACGAAAAAAAGAACATGTACCGGCACATTTTATCGGCGGTGATTTCACTTTCGGCAAAACAGCCCGATGCAGCAATTACCAACACGATTATTAAAAACGAAAAGCCGCTGAACCTGGATTTGGAATACGAAGAAAAGCCGGTTGAATTCGGCGCCAACAATTCATGTATAAACTGTAAATAAATTTATCATGGAACATTATATCAATAATTTTTTATTTACCTATTTCCCCCACATCGCTTTTGCCGTTTTTTGGTTCGGACTTTTTACACGATTTATACTGGCCAACAAAACCATTCAGGCAAAATCAACGCAATTGTTGTCAGACAGCGGAGTGAAATGGGGAAGCAATCTGTTTCACTACGGAATTATTATTGTTTTCTTTGGTCATTTCACCCTGTTTTTGCCCGAAAGCATCTACCACCTCGTAATGTCCACCGAAACAAAACGGATGATTGCCATTATTTTCGGTTCCATTTTCGGCGTCCTGACTTTTATTGGCCTGATTATCTTAGTAACCCGAAGGACCACAAACATACGACTTCGGTTTAACAGCAGTTTTGCCGACTATTTTATCCTCCTTCTTTTATTGGTGGAAACGATACTGGGATTAATTTCTGTTACGAAAACCATGTCTTCTCCGCTTGAGAATTATACGTCACTTGGCGTGTGGGCGCAAAAGGTAATTACTTTTCAACCCGAAGCAGGAGCAATGATTGCGACGCACAACATTATGTACAAAATTCATTTTGTAACCGGCTTACTTATTTTTATGATTTTCCCCTATACCAAACTGATGCACATGCTGGTTTATCCGCTGGTCTATTTCTTCAGATCGGGTTACCAGTTGGTGCGAAAAAGGGGGTAACTACTATTTAAAATGAATATAAATCTGTCATTAATCAATAATGGACTATAAGGTCTTTTTGTGATTTAGTAAATTATTTTTACATTTACATAGTTGGTTCAGCAATTAAAAACAGACATGAACCTTTGCGTAATATTTAGACAATCAGTGAATTATAGAATAACTTTAAATTAAGAAAAATGAAAAATGTAACACAGGTTCTTTCAGAAGAACATCAGAACATCCTGAAAGTGATTAATGTCGTTTTAGAGGAATGTGAACAATTAGCGTATGGGAAAAAGTTGGATAAAAAATTTTTCAATGAAGTTATCCGGTTTATTAAAAATTATGCCGATGGATTTCACCATATTAAGGAAGAGGACATTCTTTTTAAAACCATGCTGAACAATCCGGAAAACATGCACTGCAATCCAATTCCGGTAATGTTGAACGAACATGACGCTGGCCGTCAATACGTTAAAGGAATGGAATCGGCGCTTTCGAAGGAAAATGTGAAAGACCTGATAGAAAATGCACAGGGATATTGTTACCTGCTTCAAAATCATATTTATAAAGAAGATAACATTTTATATCCGATGGCTGAGCAGGGCCTGGATGAGCAGCAGAAACAGCAGGTGGATGAATTGTACCGGAAGGTTAATGTATCGGATTATTTTGAAAAAGATATTAATGACTTCATTAAAACCCTGAAACAAACTTCAACAGTTAATCAATAAATTTAAGGGTGTAATTCTATTTTTTCCAGGCAGGCTATAAAAAGTTCTGTTTGATCTTCTAGCAGAACCTTATGATATCGGCTTCAGGATTTATTCGGTAGTTATCATAGGTCAATAATTTCCGCATTTCACGCGCAAAATACGGTGCAACCATTACACCTTTGGTTCCCAAACCGTTAAAAACAAAAAGATTTCGGTAAACAGGATGAACGCCCAGCACCGGACGCCGGTCAGAAGTTGCCGGCCGGATTCCCGCCCAGTGTTCTTCGATGGTATAATTGCACTTTATCAGATTCTCAAGCCTTTCAATAACCGATAACCTTCCATTCGCTGTTGGTTTATCCGAAAGATCCTTCCATTCGTATGTTGAGCCTACTTTAAAACGCTGATTACCCACCGGCAATACAAAAACCTTTTTATTCAGAATAAATTCTTCCGAAAGAAATGGTGCATGAATCAATAAAATTTCTCCTTTTACCGGCACCATTTTCACCCACTGAAATAATGGATTATGCCTTACATGAGCTCCTTCACAGAAAATCACTTTGGTGGCTTTCGCTTTTTCCAGTTCAAATAATGCTGCCTTCGGATTAAATTGATGAAAATTAATTGTTGCATCGATTAGCATATTCTTTGTTCTAAAAAAATTATCGGCTAATCTTAAAAAGGAAGATAAATTAACATAACCTGAACCTTGTACCTGCCCAAAACTATCAGCCGGTACAATGTTTCTTACAGGCTCAAAATCATTTACGGAAGAAATGTAATGGCTAAATTCAGAATTTTCTTTTCGTTGAAGCCACAACTCTTTTTCTTGGGCTGAAAGGGGTTTAAGAATTTTCTTTTCAAAATAAAACCGATCACCTAAAAATTGCTCCAGATTCTGATATGTTTCTTTTGCCACTGGCAGCAACTCATCCACCAGCCAGCTTTTGGTGAGTCGTTTAAATACCAGTGGATTAAACATTCCGGCCGCTACTTTGCTGGCCTTGCTTTTTTCGGGCGACGAAACCAGGCGAAAATCAATATTGTTTTTCCACATCTCGAACGCAAGCATGGTTCCGGCCAATCCGTTGCCCACGATTACAAATTCAACCTTCTTCATTTTTGGGTCTCAATCATTTTCAAGGCTTCAGAAACCGTTTCAACAGGTAACCGGCAAACTCCTTCCTGACAAACATAAATCAGTGTTTTACCGGCAACAAATCGATTCCGGAAAAGGGGAATGTCACTGGGCTGGGTTGAAATTGCTAAAAGAACATTGGGACGAAAGCCGGCGTATAATTCTGTGGTCAAAATTTTTGCATCCTTGCCGCAAACCACAATTTCAAAAAATGGTTCTGTTATTTTTAACATCAGATTGCCCCAGTTTGCAAAAGCCATTGGATATTGTGGAAACTGCGGAATGATGTATTTTAACATCCGTGTTGCTTTTTGCAGGTAATCCGGCTCACCTAAAATTAGATACAGTTTGTGCAGATTATTGGCCATCACAGAATTTGCGGCCGGCACCACATTATCTTCATTCTGAAAATGATTGGTAATCCCATTCGACTTTTCTTTTTCAGCATAATAAAACAAGCCATTTTCCGAATTAAAAAATTTATTTTCGGAATAACTGAAAAGCAAACGCGCATCCTGCAGCCAGTTTTCGTTTCCGGCAATTTCAAAAAGCGAAATAAATGCCTGAATGACAAATGCATAATCCTCCAGAAAGCCATCAACTCCCGCCTGCCCGTTTTTCCAGGTGTGAACCAACTTTCCGTCCGGTTGCATAATGTTCTTTTTCAAAAATCCGGAACTTTTTTCAGCAATTCTCAAGAAACGCTCATCCTGAAATGCGACAAAAGCATCTGCTAATCCCTGAATCAACAAGGCATTCCATGAAATAATGGTTTTATCATCCAATCCGGGACGGACTCGTGCTGCACGAACATTAAGAAGTTTCTCTTTCCAGCTTTTCACTTTTACCCGCAGTTTTTCGGGCGAAATATTTTTATCGGCAGCAAACTCATCATCCGACCGGTTTCGCAATAAAATGTAATTTCCATGTTCCCAAAAACCTTCGGAATTTACATTATAATATTCAGCAAAAAGTTCGTAGTCATCCTTTAACACAGCTTTCAACTCATCAGGTTTCCACACGTAAAATTTCCCCTCCACACCTTCGCTGTCGGCATCGAGCGATGAATAAAATGCACCGGAATCATTCATTAATTCGCGTTCCAGAAAATCCACAGTTTCAACCACCACCGCTTTAAATTCCTCGTCTCCAAACATCTGATAACCTTTGGAATAGAGACTAATCAACTGAGCGTTGTCGTACAACATTTTTTCGAAATGCGGAACTTTCCAGCGGTCGTCGACAGAATACCGGGCAAACCCGCCGCCAATCTGGTCGTAAATGCCGCCACGCGCCATTTCTGTGAGCGTGGTTTTTACAAATTCGAGAACTGTTTTATCCTGCTTTAAAAATCCGTAATACAGCAAAAATTCATGGTTCACCGGCATCGGAAATTTGGGAAATCCACGCCGGCCTCCGCGTGCCATGTCAAACTTTTCTTTCCATTCATTTACAGCACGTTCAATCATTCCCGGATTGATGGTTTCTTCCTGTCCCGTTTCGTCAATCAACGAAACCCGGCTGATTCCGTTTTGCAGTTCTGTTGCATATTCCGTGGTTTGTTGCGGCGCTTTTTTATGAAATTCAGCCACCGCAGAAATATTTTTCATCCACGTTTCTTTCTGAAAATAAGTTCCGCCCCAAACAGGCCGGCCATCGGGTAAAGCAATAACATTTAGCGGCCAGCCACCCTGCTGCTGCATCAACTGAACGGCAGTCATATAATAATGATCCACGTCGGGCCGCTCCTCACGGTCAACTTTAATGCACACAAAATTTTCATTCATTACTTTTGCCACATCCTCAATTTCAAAACTTTCGTGCTCCATTACGTGGCACCAATGACAGGCAGCATAACCGATACTTACCAAAATGAGTTTATTCTCTGTTTTTGCCTCTTGCAAAGCTTCATCACTCCATGGTTGCCAGTTAACCGGATTGTGCGCGTGTTGCAGCAAATAGGACGATGTGGAATGAATTAAAGCATTGGTATATTTATGTTTCATTTTATTTGATTTTATCAGAATTCTGAAAAAATAAATTCGGGAACATCTCTTTGAAAACAGAACAACTGCAAGTATTGAAAGTTTTTATGAAGGTTGCCTTCAGCAAACCGGGAATTTCCGGCAAAATCATTAAGCGCGCAAAAACGGGTTGCAAATTATTCCGAAATTTGTAACTTTCCGGCCGAAACTAAAACAATCCAACCATGCCAGATTTGTTCAAAACCTCAGGATTTTTCTCAGGAATTTTAATATTGTTTTTATTCATATCCTGCACAAAGGAAGATATTAAAAAAGAGCGCACTTTTCAGGATGAAATGCATGAACTTGATTCAATAATTCAAAAAAAAGAAGCTGATGGATTTAATGTAGACACCACCGAACTGGGAGTTTATTATATTATGTACAAGCCGGGAACAGGGCCTTATCCGCATGCCAAAGACACGTGCTACCTTGAGTACAGGGGTTATTTTCCTGACGGAACAATGTTCGATGCTTCAAAAGTTTATGAATCCAGCGGTGTATGGGAATTTATTTATCTCTACCAGAAATTACCCACCGGCTTAAACGATGGCATTGCACTGATGAATTCAGGCACTGAGATTGAACTGTTAATTCCTTCGACTTTTGCTTACGGGGCCGAAGGATCTCCAAAAGTTCCGCCATTTACTACCCTTATTTATATGGCAACAATGCGAGAAATAAAACCGAAAAAGACGGTAAAGCCATAAAATAAACAAATAAAAAAGGGAACTTCCCGGCCCGAAATTCCCTTCTAACTGAAACTATAATTTGCAGCTATAAATATATTGTTCTTTTTTCGCGGTTACTTTCCAGACAAGCTTCCAATATTTTCAACACCTGAATGGTTTGTTCCGGTTTAACGGCCAATTCGGCGCCATTTCTAATTACATCGAACACGTTGTTGTAAAAAGCGTTGTAATTTCCGGCAACAGTTTCCACTTTTCCTTCATAATTTACACCATCTTTTTCATAAACCAGGATTCCCCAGTCATCATGCGGTTCTTTTCCCCATAAATCGCCAACAGGCAAATGTCCGGCTTTTAGCAATTCTTCCTGCGGGTCGATTCCCCATTTATGAAAACTGCCTACTTCACCAAAAATGCTGTACCGCGGCCCTGGATTTTTAGCCAGGTAATTTGATTTCAGGATAACGGAAAAATCTTTGTATTCAAACCGAAGGTCATAGTAATCGGTAACCTTTCCGCCGGTTCGTATAATTTTAAGATGAGCTGTAACTGCCAGAGGTTTTCCAAAAAGAATGCAAACCTGATCCACCATGTGCGACCCGAGGTTGTATAAAACGCCAATGTACTGGTCGCCTTCTTCTTTCCAGGTGTCGGCGGCAACCTGTGCCCGATAACGGTCATAATGCGCTTCAAATTCAACCAGCCGCCCGAGTTTGCCGTGTTCGAGCACTTTTTTAACTGTGAGGAAATCTCCGTCCCAGCGCCGGTTTTGGAAGGTGGTCAGCATTAATCCTTTTTGTTTTGCCAGATGCAGTAATTCTTCGGCCTGAGAACTTTTTTGCACCAAAGGTTTTTCAACTACTACATGTTTTCCTGCATTTAAAGCTTTCTTGACCATTTCGAAATGCAGAATATCGGGAGTATTAACAATAACAAGTTCCGTTTCAGGATGATTGATAATTTCGTCGTAGCTGCGGACAATTTCCGCTTCGGGAAATATTTCCCTGGAATTCTCTTTGGTTCGTTCAAGAATCCGGACGACCTTAAAACCCTGATTTACCTTCAGCAACGGCCCGTGAAATACCTGCCCCGACATACCGTATGAAGCAATTGCCGTTTTAATTTTTTTGCTCATTTATTCTGATTTAATTTTTCCGGTGCAAAAATGTTAAAAAAACTTGTTTAATAACATTTATTTCTGAAGCAATTTTCAATATATATATGCCAATAAAAAAATAATTGATTGTAAATTCGAATTGTCGAATTAAAATGAAAGTCAATACATCCAAATTATGGAAAAAATTATTAACAGTTTCATGCAAAGTATTACCTGCTATAATCTCGAAACCGGAGATTTTCCCGGACCAATAGTAACCATATCGCGTCAATCGGGCTGCTCAGCCCAGCGCATCGCGATTAAGTTATCGAAAATATTAACCGGTTACAGCTACATGTCGGACACAAAAACCGAAGCCAACTGGAAATGGGTGGATAAAGAAATATTTGAGCAGGTTGTAAAAGATATGATTGAAGAAGTAAGAACAGGAAAGTTTAATGACAAGGAAGAAGCCATAAAAATGCTCAATATGGTTTCCGAGGCATTTTCAAACGAAACGCTTTATGATATTTCGGAAAAAAAACTGATCGACACCTTCAAGGGAGTAATTTGCCGGCTCGCCTACCAGGGCCGCACAATAATAGTGGGACGCTCGGCCGGAGTAATTTTAAAAGATGTTCCCAATAAACTAAACATCAGGCTCGAAGCGCCTCTCGAATGGCGAACCAACCGAATTATGCAGTTAAAGGATTGCGGCAAGGAAGAAGCCATCGCTTACGTGAAGGAGATTGATGAAAAAAGAGATTCGTTTATTGAAAAAATTATTGGGCGCAAAGCCGAAAACAATGATTTTGACATCATTCTGAATTACTCTACTTTACAGGATGATGAAATTATTGATGCCATTGTCAGCATTCTCAAAAATAAAAAAATTATCGCGCCTCCTGAATAACAGAAAATTCGTTGGAAAACATTTAAAACCTTTTATTCTCTAAGTTGTTTTGAAAATTGTACTTTTGAACTTGAATATTAGTTATTAACCAAAAATAAATAATATCAAAATCATGATCAATCGGCGAAATTTTCTAAAAACGACTACTGCATTTGCAGCCGGAAGCATGTTCGTTCCAATGGCATCCTGCTCCAATCAGGATAATTTAATAGGCATCCAGTTATACACCGTTCGCGATAAAATTAACCTGGACCTTGATTCCTCGTTAAAACGTCTGGCGGAAATTGGTTACAATTCGGCCGAAGCGGCTGGCTACAACCTTTCGGAAGGCACATTTTACGGAATGAAACCTGAAGAATTTGGCAACAAATTAAAAGACCTTGGAATGCCGTTAAACAGCAGCCACTCTCCTGCCGAGCCCGATACGGCAGAAAAAGTTTTTACCGATGCCAAAGCAGCAGGGTGCAAATATGTAATTTATCCGTATTTGCCCGAACCCAACCGGCAAAACATTGACGGTTATAAATCGACTGCTGAAAAATTCAACAGAGTGGGAGAAATTGCAAAAAAATACGACATCCGGTTTGGCTACCACAATCATGCTTTCGAATTTGAAAAAATGGACGGACAAATGGGAATGGAAGTTCTGCTGAATGAAACCGATCCGGATTTGGTAACCTTTGAAATGGATCTTTACTGGGTAACCAATGCAGGACACGATCCGGTTGAACTGATGGAAGAACATCCTGGACGGTTTGAACTCTGGCATGTAAAAGATATGGTAAAATCTGATGACAAATTTTTTGCTCCGGTGGGAACGGGCAGAATTGATTTCAGGCGTATATTTGCAGAAAAAAATACTGCGGGAATGAAAATGTTTTTTGTAGAACAGGATAGTTTCCGCGATTTAGATCCTTTTGAAAGCGTTGAAAAGAGCTACGATTATCTTCACAACGCTGATTTTGTTTAATTAAATAATTTTCTCTTACCTTACATTAAAAGCTGTTCTTCGGGGCAGCTTTTTTTATCCGTCCAAACTATAATTTCTTAAGCCAGGCTTCGGCTTCCACAAGTTGCTCTGCATTTTCGGTTTTCACTGCAAATTCAAACCCGGGCAGCATACTAAAAGCTCCATAGTTGCCATTTTTATCCAATGCAAGGTAACCAATCTGATGATCTTCATAATCGGGCATTTTTTTCACTATCCGCTTAACGGCTTCCTCGCAGGCTTTCTGAGGTGACATTCCGTTGCGCATGAATTCTACAACAAGGTACGAGCCAAGGGTTTTCATAACAAGCTCTCCCGAACCTGTTGCAGTGGCACCGCCTACTTCACCGTCAACAAAAAGGCCGGCACCGATTATGGGCGAATCCCCCACTCTTCCGTGCATTTTAAAAGCCATTCCGCTTGTGGAACAGGCCCCCGAAATTCTTCCGTCTTTATCAATTGCCAACATTCCAATGGTGTCATGATTTTCAAGCAACTGATTTTCAATATTGATTCTTGTATCAAAAGTGCCACCTTCCTTTTTCCAATTTTTCCAGATAGCTTTCATTTCCTTAGTCAGCAGCTTTTCTTTTTTAAATCCATTTTCGAGGGCAAATTTTTGTGCCCCTTTTCCGCTGAGCATCACGTGCGGAGTATTTTCCATTACCAGCCTGGCAACCGAAACCGGATGTTTTATACAGCGGAGAAAAGAAACGCTTCCGGCTCCGCCCTTTTCGTCCATAATACTTGCATCGAGAGTAACTTTCCCCGATGCATCCGGAATTCCGCCGTAGCCAACTGTAATTACATCCGGATCCGCTTCAGGGACGCGCACACCGGCTTCAACGGCATCCAGCGAATAACCACCTTCGGAAAGGATTTTCCAGGCTGCCTGATTTGCCGGCATGCCATGTTTCCAGGTGGAAACCACAACCGGTAATTTATTTTGTTCTGAAAAAAAAGGGAATGGAAAAGCAGAATTTGCAACGGAAATTCCGGTAACTGCAAGTGCGCTTTTTGCAACAAATGAACGTCGGGAAATCATATCTGAGTATTTTTCAAGATTTAACCTGTTACAAAGTTAGGCTAATCGTTGGAAAAATGCTGCAGTGTTTTTCTGTATTTGGAAAATACCACTGCTCTCGAAAGAAACCCAAGGTATTTTCCGTCTTCAATTACAGCCAGATTATAACGACCCGAAGTTTCAAATTTTTCGGCAACCGTTTCCATATTATCTTCCGGAGAAATAAAATATTCCGGCATGTACATCAAATCCCTCACCAGTACCTTGTCGTAAAGGTCATGCTCAAAAATCAGATTTTTAACATCGGTCAGTTTTACCATCCCCCTTAAATAACCATTTGAATCGACCACCGGAAAAAGATTGCGGTTCGATTTTGAAATTGCTTTCACCAAATCGCGCAATTTTGCTGAAGGAGAAAGAATTTCGAAATCGGTTTCAATTAAATTTCTGACTTCCATAAGCAGCAGAACAGCTTTGTCCTTATGGTGGGTAATTAACTCACCGCGCTGCGCAAGCCTTTTGGTATATACTGAATGAGGTTCGAAACGCATTATTGTTACATAAGCAACAGTTGATGTAATAATCAGCGGTATAAAAAACCCGTAGCCCCGTGTTATTTCGGCTATCAGAAAGATAGCGGTTAACGGGGCGTGCATAACGGCAGCCATCATTCCGGCCATGCCTGCCAGCGAAAAATTAACTTCTACCAAACCCAAATCGTAAACTGTATTTAAAAGAAGGGCGAAAAAATATCCGGCAACCGCTCCCATAAAAAGTGAGGGGGCAAAAATTCCGCCAACACCGCCAGAGCCGGTTGTAGCTGCCATTGCCACAACTTTAAATAACAGGATTCCAAATAAAAACAACAATATTATATATGCGTTGTCTTTCCATTCGAACAAGAGTGAATTATTCAGCAAATCCTGAGCGTTCCCGCTAAATATGGACGCAATTCCAAGGTAGCCTTCGCCCCACAACGGCGGAAAAATAAAAATCAGCAACCCCATTACAAGTCCACCTAAAATGAGCCGTAATATCCACGAGTGAATGGCAGTCATCTTTTTTTCCAGGTACATGGTCGTCCGGCTAAAATAAATGGCTACAATTCCGATGAAAACACCAAGCAGAATGTAGTACCAAATATTGCCGATCGAAAATTGATTGACATTTGAGAACCTGAGCAAAACACCTTCCCCCATAAAAAAGGTGGAAATAACTGTGGCTGTAATTGCCGAAATTAACAGCGGAACCAGGTATGCCATGGTCATATCCAGCATCAGCACTTCAAGTGTGAACAAAATTCCGGCAATGGGAGCATTAAAAATTCCGGCAATTGCGCCTGCGGAGCCGCAACCAACCATAAGAGTCACATATTTATAATTCAGCTTGAAAATCCTGGCCAGGTTTGAGCCAATGGACGCACCGGTTAAAACAATCGGCGCTTCTGCCCCTACCGAACCTCCAAGCCCGATAGTTAGAGAGCTGGCCACCATGGATGACCACGAATTGTGCGGTTTGATGTAACTGCTTTTGCGTGAAATAGCGTAAAGAATTTTTGATACTCCGTGTCCGATATCATCTTTTATAAAAAACCGGACAAAAATTACGGTAAGTAAAATACCGATAAACGGATAAACCAAAAAAAGATAGCTGATGGCATCCACCGCAATCCATTGGGTCAGGCGTTCGGCAACAAAATGAATGAGGCTTTTAAGAATTAACGCTGCAAACCCGCTGATTAAACCAATTACCAAACTCAACAGGTATAAAAAGTGTTGTTCGGGAATTCTGGCAATTCGCCATACAATCAGTTTGTTTATCCACTGCTTGGAATTTCTTTTCCACAAAACTCTAAAAGTGCGAAACATCGATAATTTGTTTACGGTACTTTGTAAAAACCCGGGCCCTCGAAATAAAGCCCACATATTTGCCGTCTGCATCAATTACTGCAAGATTATATCTTCCCGAAGTTTCGAATTTATTTGCAACAATTTCCATGCTGTCATTCGGGCTTATACTGTATTCAGGCATGTACATCAAGTCCTTTATTTTCACAGAATCATATAAATCCTGATGGAAAATAAGACTCCTGACATCATCCATTTTCAACATTCCTACCATTTTACCATCATTATCAACAACGGGAAATAAATTCCTATGGTTTCTCGAAATCGAATTTGTCAGATCACGCAAAGTTGCATCTTCGTGCAGCACCTCAAAATCAGTTTCAATAAGTTTACGAACTTCGAGCATTTGCAACACATTGGCATCTTTGTCGTGTGTAAGTAATTCATGCCGTTGCGCCAGCTGGATATGGTAAACGGAATTGGACGTAAAAGTGCGGACAATAATATATGCAACCGTTGACGTTATCATCAGCGGGACAAATAATTTATAGCCTCCCGAAATATCGGCAATTAAAAATATACCGGTCAGCGGCGCATGCAAAACCCCTGCAATAAGTCCGGCCATTCCTATTAAAGCGAAGTTGTGCGTACTGATTTGACGGATGCCAACGAGGTTAATCACTTTTGCAAAAAGCATCCCGGTATTTACGCCCATAAAAAGTGTCGGGGCAAAAATTCCGCCAACACCGCCACTTCCAAAAGTGAGGGATGTAGCCACTATTTTCAGCAGAATAACAGCAGCAATCAATCCGAAAACGGCCCACATTTCGTTTCGTAATTCAAAAAACAGGCTGTTGTTAAAAAGGTACTCCATGTCTCCCGCCAAACATGCATTAATAGCTTCGTAACCTTCGCCGTATAACGAGGGAAAAAGAAAAATGAGAACGCCCAGCGTAATACCACCTGCCAGCAGTCGTGTCAGTTTGTTTTTCAGTTTATCAAACACATCGCCAAAAAACATGTATATTTTGGTGAAATAAACCGAAACAAAACCGGCCAGAACACCGAGTAAAATGTAATATGGTAAATCGTTGAGAACGAAAGCCTGTTTAATTTCGAAAGGATACAAAACATCCTGACCCAGAAAAAAGTACGAAGTAACAACTGCAGTAGCCGAAGCCAGCAATAACGGCACCAGCGAAATAACGGTCAGGTCAATCATAATAACTTCAACGGCAAAAACAATGGCAGCAATGGGGGCTTTAAAAATTGCAGCCATTGCACCGGCACAGGCGCACGCCAAAATTAAAATGGTGTTTTTGTAATTTAACCTGAAATATTTTGCAAGCCACGAACCCCAGGCAGTTCCGGTTGCCACTGTCGGTCCTTCCAAACCAACCGATCCGCCAAAACCTACAGTTAAAGAACTGGCAATTACCGAAGAATACATGTTGTGGTTGCTGATGCGCCCTTTCCGCTTCGAAATGCTGTACAAAACATTTGGAATCCCGTGTTTTACCTCCCGGCGAATTACATATTTTACAACCAGCACTGTTAGTATAATTCCGATTAGCGGAAGTGCAAAATAAATGTAATTGTGATTTCCTTCAGAAACAAGAGTATTAACTCCACGCTGAGTAAGACGAACCATATTCTTCAGAACAACGGCAGCCATTCCCGACAACAGGCCTACCAAAATACTAAGTGCTGTAATAAATCCTCTCTCACTCAGATGTTTAAGCCGCCACCGGTGAAACCGTGATATAATATGCATTCTCCTGCTCATTTCAACTCGCAAAAGTAACAAAACATAAGGTTATCAAGCAAATCTCATTCAACTTAACACACAAATTTATTGTTATACTTTTGAAAGCAGAACAGTAAGGAATAAACATGCACGTTGAATGGGTTTTACGACTAAAAAATCTTCTCTTATACAACTAAAATGAAAATTAAAATAACAGGATCGAGTGGTTATCTGGGAACTGCAATTTCAGACGCATTGAAAAAAAATGGTCATGAAACAGAAGGAATCCCGCATGATTTAATGTATGGAAAGCAGGCTGAACTTAAAGAAAAAGTTGCGGGAGCCGACATCATCATTAATATGACCGGAGTATCTATTTTTATGCGCTGGACCGACGATAATAAAAAAAAGATATACGATAGCAGGGTTGTTACGACACAAAATCTTGTTAAGGCGATAAATGATCTGGACGATAAATTGCGTCCTAAAAAATTTATATCCGTTTCGGCAACTGGGATTTACCAAACCGGAAAAATACACTCCGAAGAAAGCATGGATTACGATTCCGGGTTTTTAGCAAAAGTTATAAAGGATTGGGAAGTTGCATCGAAAGGTTTAACCAAAAGTGTGTTAAGAATAATTTTCAGAATTGCGCCGGTGCTTGGTGCCGAGTCGGAGGCCATAAAAAATCTCTGGCTGCCTTTTAAATTGGGAGTGGGTGGAAAAATCGGCAGCGGCACTCAGCCATTTCCGTTTGTACATGTAAAAGATGTGGCAGGAGCATTTGTTTGGGCCGCAGAAAAATATAATCAACATGCTGTTTTTAACCTGGTGGCGCCCGAAAATATTTCGAATAAAACATTTACAAAAACCTTTGCCGATAAAATAAACCGCCCGGCAATTGTACCCATTCCCGGAGTTGGATTAAAAATATTATACGGGAAAGTGGCCGAAACATTAGTTGAAAGTGCCCAGATTGAACCCGTTGCACTACAAAAAGCCGGTTATCAGTTTAAATATCCTACCATTGATGAAACGCTGACAGAAATTGTACAGCAAAAAGGAAAATGAGTGAATTAAAAAAAACCTTTCTGCCAAAAGACAGAAAGGTTTTCATTTTATCCTGGTAAACTAATTTTAATTTATTTGCGGACCGGCAGAAACTAATGCTTTGCCTTCTTCATTATCCGTATATTTTTCGAAATTTTTGATGAAGCGGCCTGCCAAATCTTTTGCTTTTTCTTCCCATTGTTTTACATCAGCGTAAGTATCCCGCGGATCCAAAATTGCGGAATCAACTCCTGGAAGAGCAGTTGGCACTTCAAAATTGAAAATTGGAATTTTCTTGGTATCTGCTTTTTCAATTGAGCCATCTAAAATGGCGTCAATAATTCCGCGGGTATCTTTAATGGAAATCCGTTTCCCGGTTCCATTCCACCCTGTATTTACTAGATACGCTTCGGCGCCGTGTTCTTCCATTTTTTTCACCAGCTCTTTTCCGTATTTTGTTGGATGCAACGACAGAAAAGCTGCGCCAAAACAGGCAGAAAAGGTTGGTTGCGGCGTGGTTACGCCACGTTCAGTTCCGGCTAATTTTGCTGTAAAACCCGACAGAAAATGATATTTTGTTTGCTCTTTTGTTAATTTGGAAACAGGAGGCATTACACCAAAAGCATCGGCAGTCAGGAAAATTACTTTGCTGGCGTGGCCTGCTTTCGATTTTGGCCGCACAATATTGTCGATATGGTAAATAGGGTAAGAAACTCTGGTGTTTTGGGTAACTGAACCATCGCTGAAATCCACTTTTCCATTTTCATCAACCGTAACATTCTCCAGCAGAGCATCCCGTTTTATGGCGTTGTAAATATCCGGTTCAGCTTCGGGATCCAGGTTAATGGTTTTGGCATAACAACCGCCCTCGAAATTAAAAACGCCATCGTCGTCCCAACCGTGTTCGTCATCACCAATTAATTCGCGTTTCGGATCAGTTGAAAGTGTTGTTTTTCCGGTTCCCGAAAGGCCGAAGAAAATTGCCACATCACCCTCTTTTCCTTTATTTGCAGAACAGTGCATCGAAGCCATTCCATTCAGCGGCAGGTAATAGTTCATCATGGCAAACATTCCTTTTTTCATTTCGCCACCGTACCAGGAACCGCCAATAACCTGCATTTTTTCTGTTAAATTAAAAACAGTAAATACTTCGGAATTTAATCCCTGTTCTTTCCAGTTGGGATTGGTAGTTTTTGAACCGTTCATTACTACAAAATCAGGTTCGCCAAAATTTTCAAGTTCTTCATCGGTTGGGCGCAAAAACATATTTTTTACAAAATGTGCCTGCCATGCCACTTCCATAATAAACCGTACTTTCAGCCGCGAGTTTTCGTTGGCGCCTAAAAACGCATCCATAACAAACAACCGTTTTCCGGAAAGCTGATCGGCAACAAGTTTTTTCAAATCTGCCCAAACCTCTGGTGTTGTTGGTTTATTATCATTTGGCGATTCGGGTGTTGTCCACCAGATTGTATCTTTACTCGTTTCATCTTTTACAATAAACTTATCTTTTGGTGAACGGCCTGTAAAAACACCGGTCATAACATTTACTGCATTCAGTTCAGTTAGCTGACCTTTTTCGAAACCTTCAAGACCGGGTTTCATTTCTTCTTTAAAAAGTTGTTCGTAAGAAGGGTTGTAAATAATTTCCTGCACGTTACTAATTTCGTACTTCGACAAATCCAAATTTTTCATAACTACCTAATAATTAACTTAATAATTCACTTCATTTTGTGCAAACCGGTAAACAAAAGTAATTTATTTTTCGAACCTCGGGGAGTAAACAATTCCAATCGTCCTGATTTCTGTGTTGATTAAACAATATCTTAACAATTTGCAGAAAGGTTATGTTTAGTTTTTCCGGCGGGAGTACATTTCAAAAAAATGTCCCGAAAAATTTTCCGGGACATTTTTAAATCCTTTCTCAAACCATTATGAACGTGGATGAAACTGGTGAATTGTATTTTTCAGGTAATCCCTGTCCAAATGTGTATAAATTTCGGTAGTTAAAATCGACTCGTGCCCGAGCATTTCCTGCACAGCGCGTAAATCGGCACCCCCGTTAATTAAATGTGTGGCAAAAGAATGCCTGAAAGTATGCGGACTGATTTTTTTATCGATTCCCACTTTTTCGCTGAGGTTTTTTATGATGGTAAAAACCATCACCCGGCTTAGTTTTTTACCGCGCCTGTTCAGGAAAAGAATGTTTTCGCTGTCTTTGTGAATCCGCAGAGATTTACGGTAGCCGTTTAAATATTTGTTAATCTCGTCAACAGCACGGTTGCTTACCGGAACCAGCCTTTCCTTTTCTGCTTTACCTTTAATTTTAACGTATCCCTGGTCGAAAAACAGGTTAGTAAGTTTCAGGTTCACCAGCTCCGAAACCCGCAGCCCGCAACTGTATAATGTTTCAAGCATTGCTTTATTCCGCTGCCCTTCAGGCTTATCCAAATCCACAGCTTCAATCAGCGAATCTATTTCTTCCATCGATAAAATATCTGGTAACTTGCGGCCAATTCTTGGAGATTCAAGTAAGGCCGTAGGGTCGCTGGTAATTTTACCTTCAATTAGCAAATATTTATAAAAAGATTTAATGCCTGAAATGGTGCGTGCCTGAGTTCTCGGACTTACTCCCCTCTCGTTTAACCATTCCAGAAAATCTTTCAAATGCTGCAGTTTGACCTTTTCGGGAGCAACTTTTTTATCATTGCGTTCCAAAAAATCAACCAGTTTATTTACATCATTTATATATGCTGCTATCGAATTTTGCGACAGTGATTTCTCCAGTTTGAGATAATTTTCGTATCCCTTTTTGCTATCCTCCCATTTCATTTCTTAAATAATTTTATTTTGTTAATCCACAGTTTTAAACAATTATAATTCCGATATTAGTTGCTTACAATAATCGAAATGATGATTAAAATTACGCAGAATCTGCGATTAAAGTTACTATAAAATATATTAAAATCGAAATATTATGAATTTATTGATTATCAACGGCCCCAATTTAAACTTATTGGGTGTCAGAGAGAAAAATATATATGGATCCGAAGGATTTGAACCTTTTTTAGAACGGTTGAAAAACAAATTTCCGGCAATAAATTTTGTTTATTATCAATCGAACATCGAAGGCGAAATTGTAAACAAAATTCACGAATATGGTTTTAATTTCGATGGAATTATAATTAATGCAGGCGCATACACGCACACATCAATTGCAATTCGCGATGCAATTTCAGGAGTAACAACACCTGCAGTTGAGGTTCATATTTCCAATACCCTGTCGCGCGAAGATTTCAGGCATAAGTCGGTAATCGGTCCTGTTTGCAGAGGTTGTATAATGGGGTTTGGCTTTAATTCATATGAACTGGCTATTCATAGTTTTGCAACCGATAGCTAAAAAAATTGTTGATCTGGATAGAAGTGGAACAAGTCCATTTAATTTTTTAAACACACCAGCAGAAAAACATGAAACAAACAAAAATAGTAGCTACTTTATCCGACAAAAGATGTGACAAATCATTTCTTCAGGCCTTGATTAATGCAGGAATGAATGTGGCCCGCCTAAACACTGCTCACATCAATACGGAAAGTGCAAAAAAAATGATCGACGAAATCAGGGCAGCTTCAGATAAAATTGCCATAATGATTGATACAAAAGGGCCCGAAATAAGAACATGCAACCTTTTGAACGATTTAAAAGTTGAAGAAGGCCAGAACATCCGGTTTTCGTACAAAAATGACAAAATAAATGCTCCGGACGTTTGTGTTAACCATCCTAAATTTGTGTCGGATTTAAACCCCGGCGACAGAATTCTTATTGATGACGGTGCAATTGCAGCAACTGTTACCGAAGAATACCCGGAATATCTGGTTTGCCGCATTGAAAACAGCGGGTTCATTAAAAATAATAAGAGTGTGAATGTTCCTGGTGTTACTACAAATTTGCCCGCTCTTTCAGAAAAAGATAAACGATTTATCCGGTTCGCGGCGGATAATGATGTTGATTTCATTGCTCATTCATTTGTAAGAAATAAAGAAGATATTCTGGAGGTTCAAAAGCAACTCGACAAATATAACAGCGCCATAAAAATTATTGCCAAAATTGAAAACCTGGAAGGCGTGGAAAAAATTGATGAAATTTTGGAACATGCATATGGAATTATGGTTGCCCGCGGCGATTTGGGTATTGAACTTCCGGCGGAAAAAATCCCAGCTGTTCAGCGCAGCCTCATCCGCAAAGCCATATCAATGAAAAAGCCGGTAATTGTTGCCACACAAATGCTGCACAGCATGATAGAAAACCCGCGTCCAACACGCGCGGAAGTGAATGATGTGGCCAGCGCCGTATATTCAAGGGCCGACGCAGTTATGCTCAGCGGCGAAACTGCCATTGGCAGTTATCCTGTAGAATCGGTAAAAATGATGTCGCGGATTGTTGAAGAAACAGAACCTGACCGGGATAAAAACAGTGAAACAGTGCTGCCTCCGCTTCATAACGATATTCCGGCATACCTCGCACATTCTGCCATTCGCACGGCAAACGACCTGAACCCGCGGGCAATTGTTACTGCAACAACCACTGGAAAAACCGCCCGCTATCTTGCTGCATACCGCACTGATGTTCCGGTGTATGCAAAATGTCATTCAGAACGAGTTGTGCGCGAACTGGCACTTTCATTTGGCATCATTCCTTCTTACATTGAAATTAAACCCAACCGGCTGGAAATTCAGAAATCGGCAATCGATTCCCTGATGAAGGACAACATTGTTAAACCTGAAGATTTGATTATTTACGTCGGAGGGCGTTTTGGCAAAAATTGCGGGGCATCCTACATGGAAATTTCCTCTGCCGAAAAACTCTATCAATCAACCATTCAACAGAAAATACTTTCGCAGGCTAACGAAAATCAATAACTTCCAGATCTTTGTGTTTGCCGGCATCAAAAACAAAGTCGGAATCAGCCAAATCAACATTTGTTTTCATGTCGTTTATTACAAAACCATACAGGTTTTCGTCGGTTCCGTAAAGCGTGGCCGAGCTAATCATCAAATCTGCTTTATCAATCAGAAGATTTATTTTCGAAACTTCAAGTTCATCTGATTCCGGTAAAAGTTCAATTTCGTAATAAACTTTTCCGTTCACACTTTTTTCACCAATATATTTCGATTTAAAACCCTGCTCATAAATACTGAACAACGCCGATGGATTCATCAGTTCACTGCCGTCGTTTTCCACAGATGAAATAGTTACCTGGTTTCCATCTTCCATATAATTCCATATTGATTTACCGTCGGAATATATTTTCATTCCCATCTCCGGCAGATTAACAACATATTTCTGGCCTTTTAATTTTATAGAACCCTTGTTTTTTTCATGAATATCCATTTCTTTGTTATCCATGGTAAATATAAAATCAGCTGAAATTGTTTTATACGAACGGGTTTTTTGGCTTACTTTTTCCAAAATCTCCTGTGCTTTCTGATCTTGTGCATTTACAGTGAAAACAGCCAAAATCAACCCCAAACTCAACATCAAAAATCTTCTCATTGTTATTTTTTAATTAAAGCTATTCAACAATTGTTCCAAACTGTATTCATCCTGAATAAACACCTGCCGCGCCTTGCTTCCTTCACTTGGACCAACAACTCCCGCGGCTTCCAGCTGATCCATTATTCGTCCGGCACGGTTGTAGCCAATTGAAAATTTCCGCTGTATCATTGAAGTGGAGCCCATTTGGTTCATTACCACGATACGCGCTGCATCATCGAAAAGTTCATCACGATTATTCAGGTCAACTTCTCCGGGTCCGGGTTCTTCATCGCCAACATATTCGGGAAGCAAAAATGCAGTAGAAAATCCTTGTTGTTCAGCAATAAACGTACAGATTTGTTCCACTTCGGGAGTATCGATAAAAGCACATTGAACGCGTGTAATATTGCTGCCTGAAGAGATAAGCATGTCGCCTTTTCCGATTAACTGGTTGGCGCCGGGTGTGTCCAAAATGGTCCGCGAATCGATCATTGAAGCCACTTTAAAAGCAATTCGTGCCGGGAAATTTGCCTTAATAACACCGGTAATAATATTGGTAGAGGGGCGTTGTGTGGCAATAATCATGTGAATACCAACCGCCCTTGCCAGCTGTGCAATTCGTGCAATCGGCAATTCAATTTCTTTTCCGGCAGTCATAATTAAATCAGCAAATTCGTCAATTACAACCACAATGTACGGCATAAATTTGTGCCCCTTTTCAGGATTTAATTTCCGGCTGATAAACTTTTTATTGTACTCTTTAATGTTTCGCGCGTGTGCTTTTTTTAGTAAATCGTAACGCTGATCCATTTCAATGTTTATGGAATTCAGTGTATATTTTACCTTCTGAATATCAGTAATTACCGGCTCTTCTTCATCCGGTAGTTTTGCCAGGTAATGTTTTTCGAGAATGGAATAAAGGTTCAGCTCCACTTTTTTCGGATCCACAAAAACAAACTTCAGTTGCGACGGATGTTTTTTGTACAGCAGCGAAGTAATTATCACATTTATTCCCACAGATTTTCCCTGTCCTGTTGCCCCGGCGACTAAAATGTGCGGCATTTTTACCAAGTCAAACAAGTAGGTTTCGTTTGAAATGGTTTTGCCCAGTGCAACCGGTAGTTCGGCTGTTGTTTCCCTGAATTTTGAAGAACTCAGAATAGAACGCATCGACACCACTTCCGGATTTTGATTTGGCACTTCAATACCAATTGTTCCGCGCCCCGGAATTGGCGCAATAATCCGAATCCCCAGCGCAGCAAGGCTCAGCGCAATATCGTCTTCCAGGTTTTTAATTTTGGCAATTCTGATTCCCGGTGCCGGCACAATCTCGTAAAGTGTGATGGTCGGCCCGATTGTCGCGCGGATTTTGGTAATTTCTATTTTATAGTGGCGCAGGGTTTCCACAATTTTGTTTTTGTTGGCCACCAGCTCTTCGTTGCTCACTTCTGCATTTCCCGATTTATGATCTTCCAGCAGTTCAAATGTGGGAAATTTAAATTTCGATAATTCAAGGGTCGGATCATAGTCTTCCAATTCGCTTACCTGCGTTTCGCCGCCTTCCTCATTGTTGTCTTCCACCATTGGCTGCACAAGTAGTTCCAAATCTTCCTCTTCCGGCTCTTCAGCATCTGCCGTTTTTTTCGGTTTTTCGTCTTTCGGTTTTTCTTCAATTTCAACATCCGGATCGAAGACCGCCATAACTACATCATTATCATCAATTACCTTCGAAATAACCGGGTCAGATAATTCTTCCGGCTTTTCTGCATTTTCTTTCGTTTCAGCTTGTTCTGTTTCTGATTTTGGCTTATTCCGGAACAGATTTTTCAATATCGAATAGGACTTTTCAAAACGAATTATAAACAAGGTGAAACCGGTGATCAGCAGCAATAATATTAATCCCGACTGCCCGATAAGCGAACTCAGCCAGTTGCTGACAACAAAACCGTAGCGTCCGCCTTCGTACATAAAACTACCGGCTGTGGTTTTCGAAAAAATCAGGCCTAAGGTTACTGACAACCAAACCACCATCATCAAACTGAAAATCAAATTCCGCGAATATTTCACCAGGTTTCGGCCAAGAATTGTAAATCCGGTAATAATCAGCAAATAAATAAAAATGAATGAAGCCAGTCCGAAACCGCGGTTCATAATCATTTCAGAAAGGTAAGCGCCTGTTTTTCCGGCTTTATTTTGCACTCTGATGGAGGAGTCGAAAATGAAATCGGAACTTTTCAAATCAAATTTACTCTGATCGGCACCGCCATAAAACAGAAATGAAATAAAGGCAATTAACAAATAAGCAGAAATTAAAAGCACCAGAATTCCGAGAATCAACCTGAATTTTTCGTTGTTGAAAAATGCGGTTTTTGGCTTTCTTTTTTTCCGGTTATTATTTACAGGCTTCTTTGCTTTTGGTGCCATACATATATTTAAGTTGAAGAAAATAAAAATGCAAATTTAATTAAAAATATCAGGATACTAATTTTAAACAGGAATTGTACCCAAACAATTCAGGCGATTAAAACAAAGTCACAATTTAATATGAAAAAGAAGTGCCAGTTTTCCTTATTTTTATACAACCAACTGTTCTACAGCAATATAATAAGTTTCAAAAGTGGGAAAGATTCATTTCTTATTTTCATTACTTTTTTTATGTTTGCTCAACAAATCATCCAAAGAAGTATGAAAAAACTAGCGGTTGTTGCGCTTGGCGGAAATGCACTTATACGCGATAATGAAGAAGGGACCATTGAACAGCAGGAAAAAAATGCAACGGAAACGCTGGAAAACCTGGTGCACCTGATTAAAGACGGGTACGAACTGGTAATAACACACGGAAACGGGCCGCAGGTTGGTAACATTCTGATGCGGAACGATGCCGGTGAGCAGCTTTATAATATTTCGCCAATGCCGCTCGATATTTGTGTCGCCGATTCGCAGGGGGGAATTGGTTACATGCTGGAACGAATGATGCGAAATGTGCTGAACAAACACGGAATTACCAAAAATGTGATAATTATGGTAACGCTTGTTGAAATAGATAAAAACGATCCGGCCTTTCAAAATCCTTCAAAACGAATCGGAAAATTATACAGCAAGGAAGAAGCCGAACGGCTGACCCGCGAAAAAAACTGGATATTCAAACCAAGTTCAAAAGCAGGTGGCGGTTTCCGCAGAGTAGTTCCCTCGCCTGTCCCACTCGATATAATTAACAAAGATACCATTGAATTACTGGTAAAAAACGGCAATATTGTTATTGCTGCCGGTGGTGGCGGAATTCCGGTATATTTTGATGAGGAGAAAAATCTGCGTACCCTCGACGCCGTTATCGATAAAGATATGGCGTCGGGATTACTGGCTACAAATGTAAAGGCCGATGAATTATACATTCTTACTGATGTACCTTTTATTTTTAAAGATTATGGTCTGCCAACCCAGGAAAAGCTGGAGTTTCTGGATTATTTCGATACAAAAAAACACCTCGAAGCTGGAACTTTTGCCGAAGGTACAATGGAACCCAAAATCCGCGCCTGTTTAAATTTTATTGAAAAAGGAGGCCAAAAAAGTGTTATTACAGAAGCTAAAAAACTGGAAGACAAATCTTTTGGTTCGAAAATTACGATGAACTACGAAAATGAATTAAATACATAATTAAGCAACAAAACATAAAACCATGGCATTCAATTTAAAAAACCGCAATTTTCTGAAACTTCTCGATTTTACACCAAAAGAAATAAACTACCTGCTCGACTTGTCAGAATCGCTGAAAAAAGCCAAATATTCAGGAACTGAGCAGCAGTTGCTGAAAGAAAAGAACATTGCACTGATTTTTGAAAAAGCATCTACCCGCACGCGCTGTGCTTTTGAAGTAGCTGCATTTGACCAGGGAGCGCATGTTACATATCTTGGCCCCTCGGGTTCGCAAATTGGCCAAAAAGAATCAATGAAAGATACCGCCCGTGTGCTCGGCCGAATGTACGACGGAATTGAATACCGCGGTTTTGGGCAGAATATCGTGGAAGAACTGGGAAAATACGCCGGAGTTCCGGTGTGGAACGGACTAACCAACGAATTTCACCCGACACAAATTCTTGCCGATTTTTTAACCATGAAAGAACACTGCGACAAACCGTTTTCACAAATTAAATTTTGTTACCTGGGCGACGCCCGAAATAACATGGGAAACTCGCTGATGGTGGGCGCAGCAAAACTTGGAATGGATTTCAGGGCAGCAGCGCCAAAAGCATGTCAACCGTCCGAAAACCTGCAAAACCAGTGCAAAGAAATTGCCCAACAGACCGGTGCAAAAATTACTATCACCGAAAATGTTGAAGAAGCAGTAAAAGATTGCGATTTTCTTTACACCGATGTTTGGGTTTCAATGGGCGAACCGGACCATGTTTGGGAAGAAAGAATTCAGTTGCTGAAACCTTACCAAATCAATTCAAAAACAATGGAACTGACGCAGAACAAAAATGTTAAGTTTCTTCATTGCCTGCCGGCTTTCCATAATCGCGACACAAAAGTTGGTGAAGAAATTTACCAAAAATTCGGAATCGGCTCCATGGAAGTAACCGAAGAAGTTTTTGAAAGCGAAGCATCCGTGGTTTTCGATCAGGCTGAAAACCGGTTGCATACAATAAAAGCCGTTATGGTGGCAACTTTAAGTTAAATAAGCCTTGATATTTTTATATCTTTGTTTGTTGTTGAAGGTGAAATGATTTCAGGTAAAATTACTCGAAATAAAACTGTTCATGAGAAAAGCCATTATTCTGTTTCAGTTTGTGCTGTTTATTTTTTATGCCGCCGGACAAGAACCTGTTAAAAATGAATTAACTGTGGAAAACGATCCGGTTCACCAGGTCATTCAGCAGGGAAGAAAACAAATAGTTGATGAAATCATTTCAGGAAATTATCAGTTGGCGCAAAAAACTCTGAACGAGTTAAAAAAGAAGGTGGATAAAAAATATGTTATTCTTTATCCGCGCGAGGAGATGCTGGTTGCGCTTGCCACGCGTAATTTTAAATTTCTGGCCGACAGCGCCAGAAACTATGAATCGTTGATAGAAAATAAACCAATGGCTTTTATTTACGATGATTTCAGGGAAGCCATTTATGCTTATTTACTGCCAGAAATTGGAACAATATCCAGCGAACTCGAAAAATCATCACTTACACAACCGGAAAAAGATGTAATTCAGATTTATATCCATTTTCTTTTTAGTGACGATATTTCGGACCTGAATAAAGTTATTAACGATTTCGAAAAAAACCACCCAAAAACAAGCTACACCGGATTTTTGAATACTTTGAGGAGGCTGACTTTAAAAAGCCGGATAAATTTTGCTGCGGGATACAGCAGCGAATGTGTGGGAGCAAAAGTGAGAGACAATTATTTCGACCAGTTGAATACCTTTAAAATTGAAATGGATGGTTTTATCCGCAAGTTATATCTGTCGCTGTTTATTGGCGGGGGTTTTAGCAATGCCGGCAAAGATTATTTAATTCGCGAAAACAATGAACTGATAAAAAAGGAAGGAAAAAAAATAAGCAGTCTGAAATATGGTTTTAAATTCGGACGGTTAATTTATTCGGGAAATGCTGTAAAACTTTATCCGTACATTTCAGTTGGCGGACATGAAATTAATTCCGGTGAACTTGTAATTCAATCAACCGATATTTCCAGTCCTTCAGAAATAAAAACCGGATCATTATTTACCGGAGCAGGAATTTCGAGTGATATTTTGTTGCGGGAATGGAAACGCAAACAAATGTACGACTCCGAAATTTACTTTTTTGTGCGCCCAAGCTTAGGTTACGATCGCTTTTTAACACCAAATGATATTTCGAAACAGAACAATTTTTATTTTTCAATTTCGCTGGGAGTGAGCATTGGCCCGAGATTGTAAAACAAGAATTTTTTTACCGGATGCAATTCACTTCCCTTTCCAGTTCAACTCCAAATTTGGCAAGCACAGACTGCCGCATTTTCTCCGAGAGTTCGAAAATTTGTTGTCCGGTTGCCTTTCCATAATTCACCAATACCAGCGCCTGCTTTTCATGAACACCCACATCTCCATCGCGAAAACCTTTCCAGCCGGCTTTTTCAATCAGCCAGCCGGCAGCCAGTTTTATTTTTCCATGCCCCACCGGATACACCGGCATTCCATCATGTTTATTCTGAAGTTCTTCGGCAGTTTCGGCTTCCACTTTCGGATTTTTAAAAAAGCTGCCTGCATTGCCCAAAACAGTTACATCGGGTAATTTTGATGAACGAATGGAAATAACAGCATCCCGGATGTTTTTCAGATTAACGTCGCCCAGTTCCTTCACTTTATCTTCAACAAGGGCATAATTCAGTATAAATTCAGGAAATTTTGCCAACCTGAAAATAACAGAAGTTATAATAAACCTGTTTTTCAATTCGCGTTTAAAAATGCTGTTCCGGTATGCAAACCGGCATTCTTCGGCAGTGAACACCTGCAATTCATTTGTTTCTAAATTGTAACCTTTAACTTTTTCAATTACATGCTGCACTTCCTGTCCGTATGCACCAATATTTTGTACCGGCGCCGCACCAACTGCCCCCGGAATCAACGACAGGTTTTCTATGCCTCCCAGGCCGCAATCCACACAATGTTTTACAAATGCATCCCAGCTTTCGCCAGCACCGGCTTCCATCCATATATTCTGACGATCTTCATGAACCTGAAACATTCCCGGAACATTCGGATGAATAATCAACCCATTAAAATCCTTCAAAAACAACGTGTTGCTTCCCTGGCCCAAAACATACATTTTTTCTTTTTTCCAGGAGTTGTTCGATTGCAGAAAAACAGCCAAATCTTCGGGTTCGGTAAATTCAAAATAATATTTGGCTTTTGCGTCGAGGCCAAAAGTATTGTGCTGTTTTAATGAATAATTCTCGAAAAAGCGAATCATGAAACTAAATTTGCTGCAAATATAGGCGAACCAAATTAATGCGGTATTGCAAAAGAGATTAAATCATTTTTTACTTAAACTTTACTATTGATATTCTGATTTGGCAGGAAGCCAAAAATGAAAAGTTGAGCCTTTTCCAGGTTGGCTATCCACCCAGATTTTACCTTTGTGATTATCAATAAATTCCTTGCAAAGTATTAACCCCAGACCTGTGCCTTTTTCATCCTGCGTGCCTGAAGTAGAAAAACTTTCATCGATGCGGAATAAATTCCCAATCCGGTTTTTGGGAATACCAACTCCTGTATCGGCAACTGAAACATTTATTCCTTCCGGATTCGTTTCCACCGAAAGAATTATTGTACCGCCAAATTCAGTGTATTTTATTGCATTCGAAATTAGATTTCGCAAAACGGTATTTATCATTGCACTGTCGCCCCAGGCTTTTGCGTGCAGTGGCAATTCATTTTTTAATTCAATGAGTTTCTGTTTTGCAACATCAATTAAAAGATATTCCACCTCTTTAATAAGTTCAATCATATCGAAATATTCCGGATTAAATTCTATCCTTCCGGTTTGAGACTGCGACCATTCCATCAGGTTCATCAGTAAATTCATGG
The DNA here is from genome assembly GCA_963771595.1 of uncultured Prolixibacteraceae bacterium. Taxonomy (GTDB): domain Bacteria; phylum Bacteroidota; class Bacteroidia; order Bacteroidales; family Prolixibacteraceae; genus CAVYUC01. The sequence continues at coordinate 43,688 of CAVYUC010000033.1, forward strand.
CTTTGGCCGAAGATTGATTTATAATTTCAGCAAAACGTTCTATACCCTCATAATTTTTAGCTTTTACCTGATCGACAAGAACACTGCTAAAACCAACGATGGCATTAAACGGACTTTTTAAATCGTGTGCAATTATGGAGAAAAACTTGTCTTTGCTGGCATTAATTTTCTGAAGCTCTTCATTCTGCTGATCAATTTTCTGCAAACGACCTACTGTTTTAAAAAACATCAGCGCCATAATAAATAATAAAACACTAATGATAACTCCGCTGATAAGCACAATTAAAACAGTTCCCTTTATAAATGAAAACTCGCGGGATTGGGTGAAAAGCAAAATCCATTTTTTGCCGTTAAAATCAACGGGCAGCATTAGTGTTCTCAATCGTTTGCGGGGTTTATTGTCCAGTGCTTTTTGGCTGTCATATAATATCGAAGATTCAGAAATGTTATCATCATAAACTTTTAAATGAATCCTGTACTGATCAGTTTCCTCCCATCTTCCTAAAATTCCTTCCATAAGATCGGCCATCCTGTAAGGGCTGTAAACCCATCCCCTAATTGCGGCACGACGTTGCTCCAAGGTATTTACCGGCTTATCATTTTCATATACCGGAACATACATTAAAGTTCCGGCCTGAACATCTTCGCCTGTTTCCTGAACCAAATCCACCTTTCCCGAAAGCATAGCCATATTACTGTCGCGCGATAATTCCATTGCTTTTCTTCTTGTGGCCTCTGAAAACATGTCAAAACCAAATGCCCGCAGGTTGCGACCCGAAAATGGCTCAAGATAAATTATTGAAGTATAAACCTCTCTTTTCCCCGGCGGATAAATGGTATAATCAGGAAATCCTTCTTTTTGAATCCGGTCGATATGTTTATCCAGTTGTTTTTCAGGCACTACCATTGAAAATCCCACTCCCTGAATTCCGGGAAGTGTTTCATGAATTTTTGAACGATCAATAAATTCTTTCCACTCATTTCGCGTAACAGTGTCAGAGACAGCAAATAAGGCAGTGCCGGCGCGTAAAATTAAAATATGCGCCTGCAAACGCGTATTTATCTTAATTTCAATTTCATGGCACACTGATACAAATTCTTCTTTATCCTGATTTTCAACAATAGTGTTTGTAAACAATGTAATTGCTGCTGTTAAAATGAAACCGGCAACTAAAATGAAAATTGCCCTCCAGTCCTGAGCAAGAGTTTTTCTAGCGGAACGTTTTTTAAGGTTTAATAATTTCATTCATGAGTTAGTTTCTTTCGAAAATTTACAAAAAATGCAATTGAGCTAATTTAATTTCCTTCTGTTTAAATTTCGAAGCATGAAGATACAAAATTTTTATGTTAGCCAATGCTATAACTTTTAACAGCTGGCTTCAAAAGATTAAAGTTTTTATCTTTACCCGATAAAAATCAACCGGTGAACAAATCAAACAAAAAGCGAATTATAGTTTCGGTTACCAACGATTTAACGGGCGATAACCGCGTTCATAAAGTTTGTTCAACCCTTAAAAACATTGGATTCGATGTGTTATTGGCCGGCCGGCAACTTCGGGAAAGCATTCCGGTAAACCACCGTAATTACGAAACAAAGCGCTTTCGTTTACTGTTTAAAAAAGGCCCTTTTTTTTATGCAGAATTTAATTTAAGGTTGTTCATTTTTTTACTCTTTTCGAAATTCGACATTTTACTTTCGAATGATTTGGACACGCTGCCTGCCAACTTTTATGCCGCCAAATTGAAAAATAAACCGCTGGTTTACGACAGTCACGAATATTTTACTGAAGTTCCTGAACTTATAAACCGCCCGCAGATTCAGCGAATATGGGAACATATTGAAAAAAGATTGGTTCCCCGGATAAAATATGCTTACACAGTTTGCAATTCGATAGCAACAGCATACGAAAAAAAATACGGCACAAAATTTCATGTGGTTCGAAATGTTCCGTTTGCAATGACTTTTTCCAGTGTGGAAACGAAAAGTTCCGGTGCTGAAAAAATGATTTTGTACCAGGGTGCATTAAATATTGGGCGCGGATTGGAACAGGCAATTTCGGCCATGAAATATGTTGAAAATGCCAAACTTGTAATAGCGGGTGGCGGCGACATAAAAATCCTTCTGGAAAACAAGGTGGAGCGGGAAAACCTTCAGAATAAAATAAAATTTACGGGCAGGTTGCCGCTCGAAAAACTATCGGAACTTACACCGCAGGCCGATTTGGGACTTTCAATTGAGGAAGATTTGGGACTGAATTACCGCTTTGCGCTTCCCAATAAATTGTTCGATTACATTCAGGCACAGGTTCCGGTTTTGGTGACCAACTTACCCGAAATGGCGGCAATTGTAAAACACTATGAAATCGGTGAAATAACAAACTCGCTGCAACCGGAAATTCTGGCCGGGAAAATAATCGAGGCGCTTTTTAATGACCAGACCAGATTGAAATGGAAAGAAAATCTAAAAACTGCCGCCGGTGAACTCACCTGGGAAAATGAGGAAAAAGTAATCCGCGAAATATTTTCTGTTTTTCAAAACGATTAAATATTCGATTCCAGAATGCTTTCAAAATCAAGCATTGTTTTGTTTTTTTCTGAATCGTTTAGTTTTCCGTTGGCACAAATTAAGGTGCGGGCTGGTTTTTTTGCAATTGCGGCATAATCGTGTGTTGCAATTAACACCGTTTTTCCTTCGTCATTCAGCCGGATAAACAGATTCAGAATTTCGCCTGAAGTTTCCGGATCGAGGTTTCCGGTCGGTTCATCGGCCAGTATTAAAACAGGGTCATTTAAAATTGCGCGTGCAATAACCACCCGCTGCTGTTCGCCGCCGCTCAACTGGTGAGGCATTTTTTTAAGTTTATCAATGGCACCAACATTTTGCAAAACTTCTTCCACCCGGTTTTCAATATCTTTTTTGTTTTTCCAGCCGGTGGCTTTTAAAATGAAAGCAAGGTTTTCGAAAATATTCCGGTCGGTCAGCAATCTGAAATCCTGAAAAACAACTCCCAGTTTACGGCGTAACAAAGCAATTTCGCGGTGTTTAATTCCGGCCAGCTGAAAACCTGCCACTGTTCCCAACCCTTTAATCAGGGGTAAATCAGCATTTAACGTTTTTATTAAACTGCTTTTTCCGGTACCTACTTTCCCGATTATATAAACAAATTCACCTTCCTGCACGGACAAATCCACTTTTGAAAGTACCAGATTTTCGCGTTGATAAATATCGGTCCCTATTAAATCGATTACACTGCTTTTTTCCATAATACCTGTAAATATTGAAATTTAAAATTAAATTTTTCTTTGGTTTAAATAATAAACAAAAGAAATAAACAGTTTCTTGTTAAGAAAATAGCGCGTAATTTCACAAACCGTAATGATGATTATTCCTATTTTAGATAATTAATAAAAAACATGGCAAATTGATTTTCGGTTGCTGCCAGAAAAACTTTCAAAAAAAAGAAATATAAAAAGCATGAAGACAATACGAGGTTTATTAATTCTGCCAATTTTCATTTTCGCTTTCGTACAGCTAAATGCCCAGCAAACAGAATATTACCGCAGCAAACAGGAACAAATTGAACTGGCCAAACAGCTTTTTAACCAGGAAAAATATAATGCTGCATTCAGAGAATTTGAAAAGGTACAGGTTAAAACCGACCCCAAATCTGAAATTTATTCCGAGGCAGAATTTTACAAATCCGTTTCGGCATTAAAAGCCGGCCACACTCCGGGCAATAAAATGCTGGAAAATTTTATTGAAAACTTTCCTGAAAGCCCGTACATTAATCAAGCCTGGCTAAACCTGGGAAATTACCAGTTCGAAAAAAAGCACTATCCTTCGGTGCTGCGCAGTTACAGCAATATTGACAAGGAAGATTTAACGGAAGATGAGAAAATAAAAGTGCAGTATCAAACCGGGTATTCCAATTTAATGATGGATAATCTGGATCAGGCTGCTGCCGAATTTTATGCCATCAAAGAGTCGAACAATTTTTACAGCAAACCGGCGAATTACTACTGGGCGCATATCATGTACCTTCAGGAAAATTACGAATCGGCGCTGCAGGCTTTTTCAAAACTGAATGGCGACCCCACGTATTCAAAGGTTATTCCAATGTATGTAAGCCATATTTATTACAAACAACAGCGTTACAACGAAGTGGTGGAATATTCGGTTCCTATTCTGGATGAAGTGGAAGAAGAACACAAAACGGAACTTTCGAAAATTATTGGAGATTCCTATTTTCACATGCGCGAATATAAAAAAGCAATTCCTTACCTGGAAACCTACTACGAATCGCCCGGATTGAAAACCCGCGAAGACAATTATCTTTTAGGTTACTCGTATTACACCACCGGCCAGTATGAAAATGCTGCGCCCCTGCTCGAATCGGCATCGAGAGGAAATGACGAAATGGCCCAAAATGCCTACTATCATTTGGCAGACACCTATATTAATCTGGATGAAAAAGAGAAAGCCCGCGTAGCATTTGAAGCGGCCGCAGATATGGATTTCAACGAAAAAATAAAGGAAGACGCGCTTTTCAGTTATGCAAAACTCACCTACGAACTTTCTTATTCGCCTTTCAATGAAACCATTAAAGCTTTCGATCGCTACATTTCGCTTTATCCGAATTCGGAACGAAATGCGGAAGCCTACCGCTATTTAACCGAAGTATTTATGGTAACCCGCAATTATAAAGACGCTATTAATACCATTGAAAAAATAGAAGGAAAATCACCTTCAATATTAAGGGCTTACCAGCGTGTAACATTTTACCGCGGACTGGAACTGTTTAACAATCTTGCCTACAATCAGGCCATTGATTTATTCGATACATCGCTCGAAAACGGAAGCTATGATCGCGAATTGAATGCCCGTGCTTTATACTGGAAAGCAGAAGCACTTTACAGAGTTGGAGATTACAACAGTTCGGCAAATACCTACAACCAGTTTTTAAGAACTGCCGGAGCTTTTTCTCTTCCTGAATACCAAAACGCCGAATACAACCAGGCATATGCTTATTTTAAAATGGAAGATTACGAAAATGCAGCTTCCCATTTCAGAAAATATATTACCGCCATGGAAGGCAAACGCACCGATAAAATGGCAGATGCATACAACCGCGTGGGCGACTATTACTTCTTGAATGCCAATTACAACCTGGCTAAAGAAAATTACCAGCAGGCTTACAACATGAAAATTTATGAACCCGATTATTCCCTGTTTCAGATAGCATTGTGCCAGGGAATCCAGAGCAATTTACAGGCAAAAATCAACAGCCTGGAAAGGTTGCAGGAAGGATTTCCGGAATCGGATTATATGGACGATGCCCTTTATGAACTGGGCCGGGCACTTGAACGTTCGGGACAAAACACTGAAGCTGTCCAAAAATACAACCAGCTAATCAGCAATCACCCGCAAAGCGCCTACTACAGAAAAGCAATGTTGCAGCTGGGTTTGATAAACTACAACAACGGCGAATTCAGGCAGGCGTTGAAACAATATAAAGAAGTGGTAGAAAAATACCCCGGAACTCCGGAAGCACAGGCAGCATTGCTCGGGATTAAAAACAGCTATATCGAGTTAAACAATGTAGATGAATATTTCTCGTATGCCAGAAAGCTCGGCTCCGGAGCAAATGTTACCGCCTCCGAACAGGACTCCATATTATACATGGCAGCCGAACGATTGTACATGGCTAATGATGCAGGCGCAGCGCAGCAATTGCAGCGGTATTTGCAGCAGCATCCAAATGGCAGTTTTGCAACAAATGCACATTTTTATCTGGCAGAATTATTATACAAGGACACTAAATTTTCGGAAGCGAATGAACATTACACTTATGTGGCCAACCAGCCCACCAATATTTTCAGTGAACCTGCACTTTCGCGGGCAGCCGAATTAACTTTTAATGCTGAAAAATACGAGGAAGCGCTGAAATATTTCAACCGCCTTGGAGAAGTGGCAAACAGCAAGTGGAACGTGCTGAAAGCATACACCGGACAAATGCGGAGTAACTTCAAACTCGAACAATATCAGCGGGCGATTGAAGCAGCCGAGAAACTTAAAAAATCGGATATTGTTAATGAAGCGCTGGTTCGCGAAGCAAATTACATTATCGGTAAATCATATTACCTGCAGAGCAATCTTGATGCTGCCTTACCCGCACTGAAAGAAGTTGCCACCGATACAAAACTGGAACAGGGAGCTGAAGCAAAATTCCTGGTTTCGGAAATTTATTACGTTCAGAATAAAAAAGAGCAGGCTGAAAAAGAGATAATGGATTTTATAACCAAAGGCACACCGTACCAATTTTGGCTGGGGAAAGCATTTTTGCAGCTTGCCGATATTTACCTCGATAAAGGAGATGAATTTCAGGCAAAACACACGCTGAAAAGTATTGTGGAAAATTACAATGCCGAAAACGACGGTGTAAAAGAAAGAGCTGCCCAAAAACTTGCAACCATAGAAGCACAGGAAAAAATGGAGCAGCAAAAAGCCCGAGACAGTTCTTTTCAACTCAAACTAAATGAAAAATAAAAAAACAAAAATTATGGCCGGCAAATCAATCAAATATTTACTTGCACTTTTATTATTGGTTTCAGCAGTGAAAACCTTTGCACAGCGCGATACCAGTTTAACGCAGGAGGTTGAAGTTGTAAAATCGTACACACCAAGTATTACCGATGCCAATAAAATAAACGAAATGCCGCAGATTGAAGAATCGGAACAAAAAAAACCCACCTTCAATTACAGCATTTTCAGCCAGCCCATTTTCAATACATTTTCGGTGAATACGTTAAAGGCTGCCACTTTTGCCGATCAACCCGACGAAAACAACGGTTACGGAATGATTAAAGCAGGTTTGGGTAATTATTATACGCCGTACGGAGAAATTTTCTTCAATAGTCAGAACATCAGAAACACCATTTTTGGATTGCACGGGAAGCACCTTTCTTCTCACGCAAAAATTAAGCTCGACGGCGGCGATCGTGTAAAAGCGCCATTTTCGGAAAATGAAACCGAAATGTTTATCAAGCATCTTTTCCGAAAATCAATACTTTCTGTGAATCTGAATTTCGACCACAATGGTTTTCGTTATTATGGTTACCCCGTCGATTCGGTGCCTTCGGTTTTAAAACAAGAAAACAACGTTAATTACTTTGGCTCAAAACAAGCCTTTACAAAAGGAGCCTTCAACATTAATCTTGTAAATGCCAATTCAGGATCGAGAGATGCCACCTTCGATTTTAATTTTTTATATCATTATTTCGGAACAAAAACCGATCAGCGGGAACATTTTGGTGAATTTACTGCCAATGTAAAAAAACCGCTTGAAGTTGGGGTTGGTTTGCTCGAAGCAGGTGCAACCTTTGTAAAAGCCAGTGAAATTTATAACCGGAGTCTCAATGAAATAGGAAACAGCCAGCAAATATGGCTTACTGCTAAACCGGGATACATGCTTGGCGGCGATGTGGCAAATATCAGAGTTGGAATTAATACCTGGTTTGTTTTGGATGATGATGACAACGCAAAAGCCAGAATAACACCGAATGTCAGGGCAAATTTTGCACCCGTAAAAGAAATCATCAACATTTTTGCAGGGGTTGACGGAAATTACATAAACAATCACTATTCGAAAATAGCATATGAAAATCCTTTTGTTGACCCGATGCACGATGTAACCAACACTTTCGAGAAACTGCATTTCTTCGGTGGTTTCGATGGAAAATTTGCGACGAAAACGAACTTCAAAATTGCAGTTGATTATTCCATGATCAAAGACCAGCCGCTTTATTATCTTTTTCAGTATATATATCCTTCGTCAGGTTCGGGGATAAATTCGCCGGATCCAACTATCACCGATAATGATTTCGATATTCTTTATGACGACCTGGATTTGCTGAAATTCAACCTCGAAATTTTTCATTCTTCGTCAGAAAAACTCGATCTTTTGCTTTCAGGAAATTATTATGTATATAAACTGGATACTCAGGAAGAAGCCTGGAACATGCCGGATTGGGACGCCAATGTTTCTGTAGGTTATAAAATATCGGACCAGTTAAAGGTTTCTACCGATTTGTTTTTGGTTGGCCAGCGCAAAGCTCTGATGGTTGAATACAACGGTTTCGATCCCCGCTCCAACGGCCATGCCGAAATAGACGAACTTCCTTCAACAATTATGAAATCTTACAATTTGAATACTATTATTGATCTTAATTTCAACGCTAATTATAAAATAACCGATAACTTTTCGGCATTTGCACAACTTCATAATTTTGGTTTCCAAAGCTACCAGCGCTGGTTTGGATACCCGGTACAAAGCTTTAATTTTCTGGGAGGTATAAGTTACTCTTTTTAAACTGTTTCAGAATTGCAAAACAAGAGTTTCGGGAGGCCTGTTTTTTAATCTTCAGAATGTTCTTTTCATGCTCATTCTCAGGTTAATAAATTGTTGAAAAATATGCTTAACATACAACAAAAAGTGGACTTCTCTTCGGTTAATTTTGCTATATTTGCGACATGATTTCAGAATGGGTAATCTATCATTGTAAAACATTATATATCAACAAATTAAATCTTGGGGCAAAACTTGTCCTGCAAGAATGGAAATGTTGTGAATGAAGGAAAATTAAAATTTAAATATTAAGAAATTAAGAATGAGCGAAACAGAAAAAAACGGTATTCCACGGATAGGAAACGGCAATTATTCGGCCGACAGTATCCAGGTGCTCGAAGGATTGGAAGCGGTAAGGAAACGTCCGTCGATGTATATTGGCGATACGAATGAAAAGGGTTTGCACCATTTGGTTTACGAAGTTGTTGACAATTCAATTGATGAAGCGCTTGCAGGTTACTGTAACAACATCGATGTTATTATTCACGAAGACAATTCGGTTACGGTAACTGATGATGGCCGCGGAATTCCTACAGAAAAACATACAAAAGAAAACAAATCGGCACTCGAAGTTGTAATGACTGTTTTACACGCCGGCGGAAAATTCGACAAAGATTCCTATAAAGTTTCAGGTGGTTTGCACGGAGTTGGTGTTTCATGTGTGAATGCTCTTTCATCGCATTTAAAAGCCGAAGTGCACCGCGACGGTAAAATATGGGTTCAGGAATATTCAATTGGCCGGCCGCTTTCAGAAGTGAGAGTTGTTGGCGAATCTGATAAATCAGGAACTATTGTTACATTCAAACCTGATGATTCAATATTTATTACAACAACCTATAAATATGAAATTCTGGCGGCCCGCCTGCGCGAACTTGCTTTTTTAAATGCCGGAATCAAATTGTCCATTATCGATGAACGGGAAAAAGACGAAGAAGGAAATTTCAAATCGAATAATTACTATTCAGAGGAAGGACTAAAGGAATTCGTTGAATACCTGGATGATTCAAGAGTAAAATTGATTGACGCTGTGATTCATATCACCACAGAAAAAAACGATATTCCGGTTGAAATTGCAATGCAATACAATACTTCATTTTCTGAAAACATTCATGCCTACGTAAACAACATAAACACGATTGAAGGGGGTACTCATTTAACAGGATTTCGCAGGGGACTAACCAGAACATTAAAAACCTACGCCGAAACTTCCGGGATGCTGTCGAAACTCAAATTTGATATCAGCGGTGATGATTTTCGGGAAGGATTAACTGCTGTTATTTCAGTTAAAGTTGCCGAACCTCAGTTCGAAGGCCAGACAAAAACAAAACTGGGAAACTCAGAGGTAAGTTTATCTGTTGATCAGGCAGTTAGTGAAGCACTTACACATTACCTGGAGGAAAATCCGAAAGCCGCCAAAATTATTGTCAATAAAGTTGTACTGGCAGCCACTGCACGACATGCAGCACGTAAAGCCCGCGAAATGGTGCAGCGTAAAAATGCTTTGTCTGGTGGCGGACTTCCCGGTAAACTCAGCGATTGCTCGGAAAAAGATCCAGCCGCTTGCGAAGTTTTTCTTGTTGAGGGAGATTCGGCAGGCGGAACGGCAAAACAAGGCCGTGATCGCCGTACACAGGCAATTCTTCCGCTCCGTGGAAAAATCCTGAATGTTGAAAAAGCCATGCAGCATAAAATCTTCGAAAACGAAGAAATAAAAAATATTTTTACCGCACTGGGAGTTACCATTGGTACCGATGAAGATTCAAAAGGATTAAACATGGCAAAACTGCGGTACCATAAAATAGTGATAATGACCGATGCCGACGTCGACGGAAGCCACATTGCCACATTAATTATGACATTCTTCTTCCGTTACATGCAGGATTTAATAAAAGCGGGTTATTTATACATTGCTGCCCCGCCACTTTTTTTGGTAAAAAAAGGTAAAAAAGAATCTTATGCATGGAGTGAAAAACAACGGTTACAATTAATTGAAGAATGGGCCGACGGAAATGAAAGTGTTGTTCATACCCAGCGATACAAAGGTTTGGGTGAAATGAATGCAGAACAACTTTGGTCAACAACTATGAATCCGGAAAGCCGGACCCTGCAGCAGGTTACCATAGAAAATGCAGCCGAAGCCGATCATATTTTTGCCATGTTAATGGGCGACGATGTACCGCCCCGCCGGAAATTCATCGAAGACCATGCAGTTTATGCCAATATTGATGTATAATAAATAGTTCATCAAATCCGGGTTCTGCCCGGATTTTTTTTAAATCCACTATGAATATTTGTGTTTTTTGTTCTTCAAGCAATGCCATTGCCGATGTTTATTTTCGGGAAGCGCAACAACTTGGGCAGCTTATCGGTGAAAAAGGATTCAGCCTGATAAATGGCGGAGCAAATGTTGGTTTAATGGAATCAATAACCATTGCAGCTGCAAATGCCGGAGCGCAAACAACCGGAATAATTCCGGAGCGTTTAATGGACCGTTCGCTGGCTTCAACCAACAGTCACCAGGTAATAATCACGCGTGACATGCAGGAACGGAAAGCTAAAATGCGGGAAATTTCGGATGCTTTTATTGCACTGCCGGGAGGTTTTGGTACGCTCGAAGAAGTTTTGGAAGTTCTTACACTCCGGCAGTTGAGCTATCATACCAAGCCTGTTGTTTTTATCAACACCAACAAGTTTTTCAAGTACCTCATAAAACAATTCGAAGTTTCTTTTTCTGAACTTTTCGCCAAAGAAGTTTACCGTGAACTTTATTTTATTGCTGAAAATGCAAATGAAGCGATTCAGTACATCGAAAATTACAAACCAATTGAACTCGATTCAAAATGGTTTGTAGTGCCAAATAAGTTGAATGATTCAGTGAAGGCTGACAGAAGTTCATAATCTGTCATAAAATGTCTTAATTTTTAACAAAAGCTATTTTTCGATTGTTAAAATATGTCAAATAGCCAGTAGTCAGCAACAATAGCGAAAACACTGGCAGCATATTTGCGTTATATAGCATCGCATAAAAAATTAATATAATATTTTAGCCATGAGAAATATAAGAAAATATTCACTGACATTTTTGTTGGTAGTAGCTGGTTCTTTAGTTTCAGTTTGGACTTACAGCACTTTTTTTGACAAACCGGAAGTAGTTACAATTACAGAAAAACAACCCGTAAAATATGCCAGTTTACCGGCAGACAGCAAGGCTGTAATGCCGGATTTAACATTTGCAGCCGAAAGTTCGGTGCATGCAGTAGTGCATATTGCAACACAATCGTACCGCGGAGGCGGCTGGTCGAGCGGCAATCCTTTTTTCGATGAATTTTTTGGTCTGAAAGGAGAACAGCAACCTCAACTTGCAATGGGATTTGGTTCTGGAGTAATTATTTCGGAAGATGGATACATTATTACAAATAATCACGTTATAGAAAATGCGGAAAAGATAAAAGTGATTTTGAACGACAAAAGTGAATATGAAGCCAAATTGGTTGGCACTGATCCTTCAACAGACATTGCGTTGCTAAAAGTTGAAGCCGAAAACCTGCCGTATTTAACCTATGGGAATTCAGACGATCTGAAACTCGGCGAATGGGTATTGGCAGTGGGAAATCCTTTTAATCTAACATCAACGGTAACTGCAGGAATTGTAAGTGCCAGGGCCAGAAACCTTGGAATCAACAACGATCAGTTTTCCATTGAATCCTTTATTCAGACTGATGCCGCCGTAAACCCCGGAAACAGTGGTGGAGCACTCGTTAACCAACATGGCCATCTTGTAGGAATAAATACAGCAATTGCATCCAGAACCGGTTCTTATTCAGGCTACTCATTTGCTGTTCCGGTTTCAATCGCCAAAAAGGTGGTTGAAGATTTAAAAGAATTCGGGGAAGTTCAAAGAGCTTTGCTGGGTGTAAATATTGGAGATGTAACTGCCGAAGTTGCACAACGTTACAATCTGGACAAACTGGAAGGTGTTTTTATTGGTGGAGTAACAGAAAACAGCGCAGCAAAAGAAGCAGGTATTAAAGCAGAAGATGTGCTGCTCAGTATCGACGGGGAACCGGTAAATTCAGCAGCCGAATTACAGGAAAAAATCAGCCGTTATCGTCCTGGAGACGATGTAAAAGTTGTGGTTAAAAGAGATGGCGAAAAGAAACCATTTACAGTAACCCTACGTAATAAACACGGCGACACTCAAATTGTAAGAGATAACATATCGGTGCTAGGAGCTGAATTTGAAGATGTTAGCAACAACGAAAAAAGAAGTTTGAACATTGAATACGGAATCAAGGTTAAAAATCTAAATAAAGGTAAATTAAATGATGCCGGACTGAAAAAAGGGTTTATTATCACCAATGTGAACAAAAAACCCATTTATGAAGTCAATGATTTTAAGAGAGAGATTGGAAATGCGAAGGGTGGAATTCTTGTTGAGGGAGTTTACCCTAATGGAGAGTTAGCTTATTTTGTTTTTGGAGTTGAATAAAAAACTACAATATAAAGTACCTTTAACAATTCATTAATTAAAGTTTTTATTCTGCTTTCTCCTTGATCGCTAATTTTTAATAATTTATATTTGCACGTTTTTTTAAGTAGATTATAATGAGACAGCTAAAAATAACAAAGTCAATTACCAATCGTGAGAGTGCTTCATTGGATAAGTACTTGCAGGAAATCGGTAAGGAAGAGCTAATTACAGTAGAAGAAGAAGTTGAATTGGCCCAGAGAATCAAAAAGGGCGATCAGGCGGCTTTGGAAAAATTAACACGGGCAAACCTTCGCTTTGTAGTGTCGGTAGCCAAGCAGTACCAAAACCAGGGTTTAAGTCTTCCCGATTTAATAAACGAGGGTAATTTGGGTTTGATAAAAGCAGCTGAAAAGTTTGACGAAACACGAGGATTTAAGTTTATTTCCTACGCTGTTTGGTGGATCCGACAATCCATTCTGCAGGCATTGGCAGAGCAATCGCGTATTGTGCGACTTCCTTTAAATCAGGTTGGTTCGCTTAATAAAATCAATAAAGCATATTCAAAATTCGAACAGGAAAATGAGCGTAAACCATCTCCAGAAGAGTTGGCCGAATCACTCGAGTTGCCTGCTGACAAAGTTGCCGACACACTTCGCGTTTCAGGACGTCACGTTTCGGTTGATGCACCATTTGTCGATGGTGAAGACAACAGCCTTCTGGATGTGCTTGTTAATAATGATTCGCCAAATGCTGACCGCGCTTTAATCCAGGAATCGCTGGCCCGCGAAATCCACAGGGCACTGGCTACTTTAACCGAAAGAGAAGCGGATATTATCCGGTTATTCTTCGGAATTGGCTGCCAGGAAATGACACTGGAAGAGATTGGTGAACGTTTTGGCTTAACACGTGAAAGGGTGCGCCAAATAAAGGAAAAAGCAATAAGAAGATTAAGACATACTTCGCGAAGTAAATTACTGAAAACATATTTGGGATAGTTCAAAAAATGGTTGTTGAAGAACAACCTTTTTTTATGCTTCCTTTTTTCTTTTCAAAAGCACAACGTTTTCAACATGATGAGTATGCGGAAACATATCAACAGGCTGGACTCCGGCAATATCGTAAAATTCTGAGAAAAAAGCCAAATCGCGCGCCTGAGTCGCAGGATTGCAACTTACATACACAATTTTTGGGGGTTTAATTTGTAGTATCGTTCTGATTACTTCTTCATGCATCCCTGCCCTTGGAGGATCAGTGATAATAACATCCGGAAATCCATTTTCTTCAATGAATTTTTCACTTAGCACTTCTTTCATATCGCCCGAAAAGAATCTGGTATTTTCAATGCCATTCAATTTTGAATTCTCCCGCGCATCTTCAATAGCTTCCGGAATATATTCAATACCAATAACTTTCTTTGCCTTTTTTGCAATAAAGTTAGCTATTGTTCCGGTGCCTGTATATAAATCATAAACTGTTTCATTGCCACTCAGTTCTGCAAAATCACGAGCCACTTTATAAAGTTGATAAGCTTGCTCGGAATTGGTTTGATAAAAACTTTTGGGACCTATCTTAAATCTCTGGCCCTCCATTTCTTCAAAAATATGATCCCGTCCATGGAATAATTCGATTTTCTGATCCGTAATGGTATCGTTCCCTTTCGAATTTATCACATACATTAACGAAGTTATTTCAGGAAATTCATTTTTTAAAGCAGTCATTAAAGCATTCCGCAACGTTTCATCTTCTTTAAAAAAAGAAATTATTACCATTACCTCGCCAATAGAGGAAGTTCTTATAATTAATGTCCGCAAAAATCCTTTTTGTTTTTTTATATCAAAAAACTCCAGTTGTTTTTTAACAGAATAATCAAAAATAAAGTTTCGGATTTTATTTGAGGGTTCCGGTTGTAACCAGCATTTATCAACTTTTAAAACCTTATCGAACAATCCGGGCACATGAAACCCCAGCGCATTAAAATCAGTTATTTCATTTTCAGATTTTATTTCAGAAAGTTCGAGCCATCTTTTATTCGAAAAAGTAAACTCAAGCTTATTCCTGTAAAAAGTATTCTTACCGGAACCTATAATTGGCAAAACTACGGGAAGATCGAGTTTTCCGATTCTTTTTAACTGATCTTCCACTTGTTTTTGTTTGTAATGCAGTTGAACGTTGTAGGGTAAAAATTGCCATTTACACCCGCCGCAAACTCCAAAATGTTCGCAAAAAGCATCAATCCGGCTTTCAGAATAATGATGAAATTTGGAAATAAAAGCTTCCTGGTACTTTTTTCGCTTTTTTGTAACCTGCAAATCCACCACATCGCCCGGAGCCGCCATTCTTGTAAAAACAACCACATTATTAATTCGTGCAAGCGCCTTTCCTTCAGCACCAATATCCTGAATTTCAATCTTTTCGTAGAAAGGTTTTTGTTTATTCCGTCTGCTTCGTCCCATTTTTTGCCGCAAATATAACCTTTAGATCCTATTAATCATTAAGGAAATAATCATCCCAATAAAAAAACGTTTTTCCCATTTTGGGAAAATGGTGTGAAAATTCCATAATTTGATTCATTTTGTGGCTTGAGTAGTTTCACAGGTGAACGTTTTTTACGTATATTTGTTTTGATTTAATGGTTGGTTTTATTTTCAGAAATAGAACTTATAAGGGGAAAGCATCTTCTGTATTTATGATTGGTTTTGTGTTTAGGGGTTTGTAAATCATCAATCATCTTCAAAAAGCGTCCATAGCTTTCCCCTTTCTTCTTTTTTTTACCCGCAAGGGTATTTTTTTTGCCTCGTTTTCACCACTAAACATTTCAGCATTAATCATTATCTTTGGCCGCTGTCACAAAAAAAATTTATGATTTCATTAGACAAAATAAGTGTTAGTTTTGGCGGATTTGAACTATTAAAAGATGTAAGTTTTTTAATAAATTCAAATGATCGAATTGGATTAATCGGGAAAAACGGAGCAGGAAAAACAACATTGTTAAAGTTAATTGCTGGTCAGCAGGAACCAACTTCGGGTGCTGTTAATTATCCAAAAGGAACTACAATTGGGTACCTTCCGCAGGAAATGAAAGTTACCGACAGCCGTACCTTGAAAGATGAAACTGTACAGGCGTTTAAAGAACTACTGAAATTGGAAAGGACCATTGAGAACTTAAACAATGAAATATCAAACGAACAAGATTATCATTCACCTGAATTTCTTAAAAAACTGGATGAAATTACTGAATTAAATGAACGATATGCCATTCTGGGGGGCGACAATTATGAAGCTGAACTGGAACAAACATTGATTGGTCTTGGCTTTGAGAGAAAAGATTTTAACCGTTTAACTTCTGAATTTAGCGGTGGCTGGAGAATGCGTGTAGAACTGGCAAAACTTCTTTTAAGGAAGCCGGATGTTGTTTTACTCGATGAACCAACGAACCACCTGGATATTGAATCCATTCAATGGCTTGAAAATTTTTTACTCAATTACAAAGGTGCTGTTGTTTTGGTTTCTCATGACAAAGCATTTTTGAATACCATTTCGAATAGGACTATCGAAATTTCGCTTGGTCGAATTACTGATCAGAAAATGAATTTTTCTGCTTTTGTAAAATGGAAAAAGGAACAACGGGAAGTTCAACTTGCCGCCTACAAAAATCAGCAGAAAATGATTGATGAAACGGAAAAGTTTGTTGAAAGGTTCCGGTATAAAGCAACCAAAGCCGTACAAGTGCAATCGCGTTTGAAGCAGTTGGGAAAGCTGGACAGGATTGAACTGGAGGAGGAAGATAATTCATCATTGAAAATAAACTTTCCGCCGGCACCGCGCTCCGGCAGAGTTGTGGTTGACGGTAAAAACATTTCGAAAAGTTATGGCAGTAATCTGGTATTAAATGACATTGACATAACCCTTGAGAATGGAGATAAGTTTGCTTTTGTTGGTCGAAACGGAGAAGGTAAAACAACCCTGGTAAAGATAATAATGCAGGAAATTGAACACCAGGGGGAGTTAAAATTGGGTCACAATGTAAAAATCGGATACTTTGCTCAAAATCAGGCACAGTTGCTGAATGAAAACCTGACAGTTTTTGAAACCATTGATGAAATTGCAGTTGGCGATATAAGAACCAAAATTCGTGACATTTTGGGAGCTTTTCTTTTTTCGGGCGAAGATGCCGATAAAAAGGTAAAAGTTTTAAGTGGCGGAGAAAAATCAAGGCTGGCAATGATACGATTAATGCTCGAACCAGTAAATTTTCTAGTACTCGACGAACCAACAAACCACTTGGATATGCGCTCCAAAGAAATTCTAAAAGAAGCGCTCAATAATTTCACAGGAACCATTTTGGTCGTTTCGCACGACAGGGAGTTTCTGGATGGTTTGGTGAATGTTGTTTACGAATTCAGAAATAAAAAAATTAAACAACATTTGGGCGGCATTTATGAATTTCTGCAGAAAAAGAAAATGGAATCGCTGAAAGAACTCGAGGTAAATACTCGAGTTAAATCCACTTCAGAAAATGGTAACAATAAAGAAATTTCGGCAAAAGGACCCGATTTTGAAGAACGAAAAAAAATAAATAAAAACATTTCGAGGCTCGAAAAAAAGATAGAACAAACAGAAGAAGAAATTGCTGCTCTTGAAGGTGAAATTGCCGAAATAGCAAAAATGTTGTCGTCTTCCAGTGTTTTAAACGATAATTCGGTTTTCGAAAAATACAACCGACTAAAAGCCGATTTGGAATCAACTATGACAAATTGGGAGAAAGAGCATAAAGAATTGGAAGACTGGAATTTAAAAAAGAACTGGTAATGAACAAGGAGGAATATATTTTTGGCACCCGCGCGGTAATTGAGGCGATTAAAGATAACCGGCCGATTGAAAAAATTCTAATTAAAAAAGGATTGAATAATGATTTATCCAATGAATTGCTCCAACACATAAAAAAATATCAGATTCCTTTTCAATTTGTGCCCGTCGAAAAAATAAATAGTATAACCCGCAAAAACCATCAGGGAATTCTGGCATTGCTTTCACCTATCGAATTCTTCCGGATTGAAAGCATTTTACCCGGCTTGTTCGAAAAAGGAGTCGACCCTTTACTGTTAATTCTTGATCAAATTACGGATGTGCGGAATTTTGGGGCAATTATTCGTAGCGCTGAATGTGCGGGAGTGCATGCTGTTATTATTTCTGAAAAAGGAATGGCCAGAATTGGAGCTGATGCGGTAAAAACTTCTGCAGGCGCATTGTATCATCTTCCGGTATGCCGCGAAAATAATTTAAAAACAACCATAGCTTTTTTGAAAGAATCGGGAATTAAAATTATTGCCGCAACCGAAAAAGCTTCTGAAACTTATACAAAAACCAATATGAATTGTCCGGTAGCCATTATTATGGGTTCTGAAGATACCGGCATTTCTCGCGAACTTTTAAATCTTACCGACAACGAAGTAAAAATTCCAATCCAGGGAAAAATTGAATCATTAAATGTTTCGGTAGCCACTGCATTAATGATTTATGAAGCTGTCAGGCAACGTAATTAAATATGAACCGGAATGGTTCTTTTAAATGATTCTTCAAGGGAAATAAAAGTTTCGGTGCTCGAAATGCCCTGAATTTTTTGAATTTCGCCACTCAAAATACTTTTCAAATGTTCGTTATCTTTAGCATAAACTTTTATAAAGATAGCATATTGACCGGTGGTATAATGGCATTCAACAATTTCAGGAATTGCTTTTAATTTTTCCACAACTTCCGAAAACAGACCACCTTTTTCAAGAAATATTCCAATATAACTGCAAGTTCTGAATTCCACCTTTTTGGGGCTGATATGGTAACCTGAACCTACAATCACTTCCAGTTCAATCATCCGGTTTACCCGTTGATGCACCGCGGCACGCGAAACCCCTACCTCTTTTGCAACATCTTTAAACGGAATACGTGCATTTTGGGTAATTATATCCAAAATCTTCAAATCAACATCATCCAGATTATTCCTTAAAGTCATCTTAAATAATTTTCCATCAAAAATATCAAAATCAAATCATTAATTAAAAAAAACAACAATTTTGCTTACTAAAATAAGAGATTTGTTACGTTTTTTTAACAAACATGCAGCAAGATCATTATTTGTTACCCTATTGTTAACTTAAAGCATCATATTTTGTCATTATTCTATATTTTTAGCTTTTATTTTGATTATTTGATATATTTAACTTCAGATTTTAAGCGGACAGTCAGCAAACATTAAATTTTACAAAAATGAAAAGCACAAAAAGATGGTGGTTAATATTGGCCTTACTTGTAGTTGCAGCTTTATTGGGACTTTTTATTCCATCCGGCACCGGAGAACAGGATTACACCAATCTTGTTCCGGGCGATACTGCCTGGATGTTAACAGCGACCGCAATGGTGCTGTTGATGACTCCGGGACTGGCTTTTTTTTATGGTGGTATGATGCAATCCCGGAATATTATTTCTACAATGCTTCAAAGTTTTATTGCAATGGGCATTGTAAGTGTACTTTGGGTTGTAGTAGGTTTTAGCATTGCTTTCGGCGACAGTATTGGAGGAGAAGGATATGGTTTATTCGGGAATCCCGCAACATTCTTCATGTTTCGCGGAGTGGGCGGAGGCACAAACGCTGATTTATCCCCAACTTTCCCCCTGGCTGTTTTTGCTATGTTTCAGCTAAAATTTGCAATAATTACTCCTGCACTAATCACTGGCTCATTTGCCGGAAGAGTGCGATTCAGAGCCTACATGTTATTTATGTGTTTATTTGTTTTGTTCATTTATGCGCCACTTGCACACTGGACGTGGCATCCAAACGGTTTCCTGAGAAATTGGGGAGTGCTGGATTTTGCAGGTGGTACAGTTGTTCATATGTCGGCGGGATTTGCAGCGCTTGCAGGTGCAATTTTTCTTGGAAGAAGAAAAGATGCCAATAAACCATTTAAACCGGCAAACATCCCGTTTATTTTACTAGGCGCCGGGATGCTCTGGTTTGGTTGGTTCGGATTTAATGCAGGTTCGGCGCTGGCAGCCAACGATGTTGCTGCTTCGGCTCTTGTTAATACAAATACCGCCTCTGCTGCGGCAATGTTAACCTGGATATTTTACGATGGTGCAAAAGGCAAAAAACCTTCCGCAGTTGGAGCTTCAATAGGGTTGGTCGTTGGATTGGTTGCCATAACTCCCGCTGCAGGTTTTGTAAATGTTGGCTCGAGTATTTTCATTGGAGTAATTGCAGCCATTATCAGTAATTATGCCATTACACTGCGCACCAAATCAACATTGGACGATACACTTGATGTTTTTCCGGCACACGGAATGGGCGGAATAGTTGGAATGATTGCCACTGCAATATTTGCAAACGATGTAGGTTTAATTCACGGGGAAATTACCACCTTTTTATATCATTTGCTGGCACTGGTAATAGTAAGTGTATTTACTTTCGGAGGTTCCTTGTTGATGTACAAAATTACTGACTTAATTGTTCCGCTTCGTATCAGTCCGCAGGGAGAAAAAATCGGGCTCGATATAAGTCAGCACGACGAATCCTACAATTTTGTTTATTTGGAAGATTAAAAAATATGCCAATAAAAAAAGCCGGAAATCCGGCTTTTTTTATTTTATGGGTACCTGTCTTTTAAAATCTACTTCAAGCGACATGAAAGTCTCGGTTCTTGCTATTCCTTCAATTTTTTGAAGTTCTTCATCAATTATCTGTTTCAGGTGCTTATTGGTTTTTGTTTGAATTTTAATAAAAATAGCATATTGGCCGGTTGTATAGTGACATTCCACAACTTCCGGAATTTCACGTAAAGCTTCAACTACCTGCGTATGAAACTTTGCCTTATCCAAATGAATTCCCATGTATGCACATGTATTATAACCCAGCTTTTGCGGGCTAACAATAAATTCGCTGCCCAAGACAACACCAATATTTAACAAACGCTGCACACGCTGATGAATTGCAGCTCCTGAAACTCCACATTCTCGTGCCACTTCAAGAAAAGGAATTCGTGCATTTTTTGTTATTAACTTCAGGATTTTTTCGTCTAACTGGTCAATGTCGGCAGCTTGTTCGAGGTATTGTTTTGTATCCATTCTTAATAAATCTGTAGTTTCAAATTATAAAACAAAAGTAGGAAAAAATTACAATTTTAAAGTTGATATGCCAAAAAACATGGTTAATGTAACAGATTGTAACTTGCCCCCAATTTGAAAGTATGAAAATACTGAAAATTAATTTCTTAGCATTGCATCAGAAATGTCGGCTCCTGAAGGAGACTGAAAAACCCGAAGTTCAAATTCAGGAATAACCGCTAAAATATGATCGAAAATGTCAGCTTGAACTGACTCGTAGTTGGCCCAAACGATGTCTTTGCAAAAAATGTAAATTTCAATCGGTAATCCTTTTTCTGATGGCTGCAGATGACGTACCAAAAATGTCATTTCCTGATGTACCATCGGATGCTGGTGAAGATATACCTCAAGGTATTTTCTGAAAATCCCTACATTGGTTTGGCGGCGCCCGCTAATTACATCCTCATCAAGTATTTTCTTTTTTTTGTTAAACTCTCTGATTTCAACTTCCTTTTCTTTTACATAACTTCTTATTAATTCAAATTTTTCGAACCGGTTCAGCATTTCCACATCACAAAATTTTATACTTCTCATATCAATAAACACTGATCGTTTTATTCTTCTACCACCGGCTTCCTCCATTCCTTTCCAGTTATTAAACGATTCAGAAACAAGTGAATATGTAGGAATAGTTGAAATTGTTTTATCCCAGTTCTGCACTTTTACCGTGTTTAAAGAAATGTCAATCACAGTTCCATCAGCGCCGTGGCTGCGCATTTCTATCCAGTCGCCAATTTTAACCATATTATTTGCCGAAAGCTGAATAGAAGCTACAAATCCTAAAATAGTATCTTTAAAAACTAAAATTAAAACTGCAGCAATTGCACCCAGTCCGGCAAGTAAAACTGTAGGATCACGTTCAATCAGAATAGCAATAATCATAATTGCGGCCATGCAAAAAATCAGAATCTTTACCAGCTGAATGTAGCCTTTTATCGGCCGGTTAAAAGCATAAGCCGTTGTATTATAAATTGCCAAACCAGAATTCAGCAATGCATTGGAAACAAATACAACAATTAATGTGAAGTAAATCCGGGCAGTTTTCAGTAAAAATCCTGTGAGGGCAAAATAATAATCATGCGAAAGCAGTTCCAGTTTTTCAGGCGATAACTCACTTAAGTCCTGATGTATAACAGGATACGAAAAATCGGCGGTGTAGTATAAAATAAAGGCAGGAACCAAATGTGCAATTCCTTTAAAAACTTTGTTTCGTATTAAAATATCATCCCACGTTGTTTTTGTGCGGTTTGCAATTCGCGTAACAATGGCTATTAAAATCTGCCGGGTAAGAAAATGGGATATCCAGGCGATTATACACAAGAGCATGAGTGTAATAATGGCGGCTGCAGGTTTTGCAATAATTTCTAATCCGGCAATTCCACGAAAATAATCAAGAAGATAATTAAAAACAGAACTCATAAAAGATTAAGCTGATATTACTAATTTTAGCCAAAAATAATAAATGTCCGTCATGAAACTGAAAATCCTTTTAATTCTTTTGGCTTTTCCAGTCATTACTTCTGCTCAGTTAATGTTCAATCGGTATTTCACTGCACATTCTTTTCGGTTTGATTATATTTTGGGTGGTAATTATAATGAGGTGAATGTTTTCCCAATGCAAATGAAACAGGAACCTTTTTGGGCCGGTTCGCATAAAAACCTCATCGACCCGTTTAATTACGGAACGTATCGTTTTCAGGTATTCGATTTGAATTCTGACAGTTTAATTTTCTCAAAAGGTTTCAGCACTATATTCCAGGAATGGCAAACTACTGAGGAGGCCAAAAATGTTAGCAAAGCCTTTTATCAGGCAGCAATTTTTCCGTTTCCCAAAGAAAAAATCAAGCTTAATATTGAAGCACGACAATGGGATGGCCATTTCAAAACCATCTATTCCACGGAAATCGATCCTGAAAATTACTTTATTTTACACGAGAATCCACAATCATTTACAACGGAAGATATCCTGAAAAACGGAGCTCCCGAAACCAAAGTAGATATTGCCATTCTGGCCGAAGGATATACAAATGATGAAAAAGATAAATTTATTAAAGACGCCAATCGTGTAACCAGTTATTTATTTGAAGAAGAACCGTTTAAATCTGAAAAAGAAAAATTTAATGTAAGAGCAATATTCACACCTTCTTCTGATTCAGGAACTGATATTCCAGGTGAAAACATTTACAAAAACTCTTTTTTCAATTCAAATTTTTACACCTTCGATATTGAACGATACCTTACCACAACCGATATGAAAACTATATATGATGTGGCAGCACTTGTTCCCTGGGATCAGATTTACATTCTGGTAAACACAGAACGTTACGGCGGCGGGGGATTTTACAATTTCGTAAATGTTTGCAGCGCCGATAATCAGCTAACAAAACAAGTTTTTGTTCATGAATTTGGACACGGATTTGCCGGTTTGGGCGACGAATATTACACTTCATCCGTAGCGTACGAAGATTACTACAACCTGAAAATTGAACCGTGGGAGCCAAATTTAACTACGCTGGTGAATTTTGAAAGTAAATGGAAACCGGAAGTTGCTGATTCGGTTCCGGTTCCAACACCAAGGATTGCTGAGTTTGAAAATGTAGTTGGTGCATTTGAAGGAGGTGGATATATGACCGAAGGAATTTACAGCCCGTTTATGGATTGCCGGATGAAAAGCAATGCTGCCAAACAATTTTGCCCAGTTTGCCAGGAAGCCGTAAAAAAAGTAATTTCATACTACACGGAGTAAAAAGAAACGGAGCTGAAAAATACAGCTCCGTTTCTTTTTTTACACCTTTTCTGCCTATTCTTTTTTCATTAAAGCGCTGGTTAAAAAATGAGCAATAATTAACCCCACACCGCCAAAAAACAGAATCATGGTAAAAAATGCAGCAACTTCATTAATAGTTTTTGACAGCAGATAACCGGTTATAACTCCTACTGAAAGTGCTATTAAAAAAGTACCCCACTTCAGTAAATTATATTTTGATGGTGTTGTTTTAAAAATCCTGGCATCAACGCCCTTTTCAATAAGTGCAAGCCTTTCTTTTGTACGTGTAGTCCAATACACATATAAAATTGCGAAAAGTCCAAGAAAAAATGATATCGGTACAAAAATTCCTTCCATGATATTTAGTTTTAAATTGTTAATATTTCGAATTTCTGTCCTTTGGACGCAACATTATTTTAGCGGTTACAACATTTTTAATCTTTCTTTTAAATAAATTTGTAACCAGTACTAATATTTTTCGTCAAAGTGACAGATGGAAATAAAAGACGATAGTTATTATATCGAAAAAGTAATCAGCGGTCAAACCAATTACTTTTCATATATCGTTGATAAATATCAGAATATCGTTTTTTCCATCGCATTAAAAGTTCTTGGAAATCGTGAAGATGCTGAAGAAATGGCGCAGGAAAGTTTCATAAAAATCTATAAATCGTTGCATACATTTAAAGGAAATGCAAAGTTTTCTACCTGGCTGTACCGGATTACATATAATAACTGTATCTCAGAAGTCAGAAAAAAGAAAATGCATTTTACTTCAACCGACGATGTTCAGATTAAAGATGAAGCGGAAGAAATGAACCTTGACGGAATTCCGGCAGAAAACCGTGCGAAGTACATTCAGGCTGCCCTGAAAAAACTTCCTGAAGATGAATATACACTGGTAATGCTTTATTATTTTGAAGACCAGTCTATTGATGAAGTGAGTGAAGTTGCCGGATTATCGGTCAGTAATACCAAAGTAAAATTACACCGGGCGCGGAAAAAGCTTTACACGATTTTAAATGACATGTTGCAGGAAGAACTTTATACAATATTGTAAAACAATGTTTTAATTCTGGTAAATACTATCAGATAAAACAAAAAAAACAGTACAAGATGAAAACTTTTGAAGAAGATATTGAACTTAAGGCTTTGATAAAAAGCATGAAAATAGAATCGCCGCAGAGTGATTTTTCTGCAAAAGTAATGAACAGAATTTTTGAAGAGCGTTCAGTTCTGGAGCAGGTAAAAGCACAGCGTGTGCTGGGAAAAGGTTTTTGGATCATCCTGTCTCTTTTTGTGGGTTTAATTGCCGCAATGTTTATTTTTTCAACTTCAGGAAATACCGGTGGAGGTGATATTGAAAAGTTGCTGTCCGATGTAAGTTCTACTGCTGTATCGCAGGAATACAATAGTATTTTCGATAAAATTACCGGTTTGCCATTAAGCATTGCCGCAATAATGTTTGCCACTTCGCTACTTCTTTTTCTCGAAAGATTTTTAAGTTCACGAAGCAAAATATATTCCTAATGATAGAAATGAAAAATCCCGGTCTGAACAAGGCAGGGATTTTTTTTGCTTCAAAACTAAAAAGACAAACTTAAAAGCACGCCTCCTGCACCAGGTATTTCCCTACATAAACATCAATTCCTTCTTCGAGTTCGGTAAACTCTTTCGTGTATCCAATGTCGCGAAGCTTTTGAATTTCCGCTTCAGTAAAATACTGATACCTTCCGCGCAAATCAACAGGTGTATCAATAAAAGAAATGTTCGATTCCATTTTTAAACTGCTGAAAACGGCATTTGTTAAATCGAGAAACGAACGCGCTTTGCCGGTACCAACATTATATATTCCTGAATTTTCCTGATTATTCATAAAATACAGCATCACATCAACGATATCGTCAACATAAATAAAATCGCGGCTTTGCTCACCATCTTTATAATCTTTATGATGTGAACGAAACAATTTCATGCTTCCGGTTTCAACGATTTTATTAAAAGCATGAAAAATTACGGAAGCCATTCGTCCCTTGTGATATTCATTCGGGCCGTAAACATTAAAAAATTTCAGACCTGCCCAAAATGGAGGTGTACGGCTTTGTTTTAAAGCCCAAACATCAAAATCGTGCTTCGACCAGCCGTACAAATTCAACGGCCGCAAACTTGCAACTTTGCTGTGGCAATCAGAAAATCCGACTTCACCATTTCCGTATGTTGCTGCTGAAGAAGCATATAATAAAGGCACCTGGATTTCGGAACATATATTCCACAACCGTTGCGAATAAATTAAATTTAACTGCTGGTATAAATCGGGTTCCTGCCCAACCGTATCGGTACGGGCTCCCATATGAAAGATAAAATC
This sequence comes from uncultured Prolixibacteraceae bacterium, assembly GCA_963771595.1. Taxonomy (GTDB): domain Bacteria; phylum Bacteroidota; class Bacteroidia; order Bacteroidales; family Prolixibacteraceae; genus CAVYUC01. The sequence continues at coordinate 69,847 of CAVYUC010000033.1, forward strand.
CACTTCACCGGCATGTTTTATCAGCCATTTGAAAAATTTATCACGATCAATAAACTTCCTGTACTTTTTACGAAACAGGTTAATGTCTTTCGAAGGTTCATCGAATCTGTCAACAAGAATTAAATCGTTAAATCCTGCATTGTTAAGTCTTCCGACCAAATAACTGCCGATAAATCCGGCGGCGCCCGTTATAACTATCATTCTAAGTGGTTTAATATGGTACAGCAATCAATCTATTGTCTGAACAACGTGGCTTTAAATTTAACTGCCGAAGTAAACTTATTATTGTGCAACTAGCTAAAAATAATTACACTTTTTTTGACATTTTTTCAAATCAGTTATTTTAACCTGAACTATTCATAAATTTTCAAAAATATGAATAAAGTTCAGGTTAATCCCGACTTAGATAGCCTGCACCGTACTTGATTCGGGGAAGTTAAACTTTTTTTAAAAGTTTTTACGTAATCTTAGTCGCTGTCGGAGACAGGGATTATTTATGAATAATCCGGATTTACTCCTTAAAAGATGGATTAGTTGTGTAAATGGTTGCTTTAATAAAAACTTTATAACCTGTTGTTTGGCAGGAATGTTGTCAAAACCGGAAAATCAGTTTACCGGCACTTCAATTCTTTTTAAGACCTGGAGCAACGAATTTTTCAAATTTTCCAACGCCAAAGGAATATCCCAATGCAGGATGTCGCGAGGTTCAACAATATTCGAAACCGCCCTGATCTGGTAACAGGGAATTCCAATCCAGTTGCAAACATACAAAACCGCAGCTCCTTCCATCGATTCCACATTTGCCAAAAACTTACCTTTCAATTCATTAACGCTAGAAGTCTTTCCATGACTTTTATTAACCGTTACTCCCCTAACCTTTTTTAAATGTATAAGACCATTGCTGTTGTTGGCTTTTAGCAATCCCTGCCGAAACGGAAATTCATTTTCTTTCATAAATCCCGATTCGAATAAAGTTAAAAATCCTTCTTTTTGTTCAATTCCCAAATCAGCAAATTCTTCGCTTACTACATTCACCACTTCGCCAATTTTTAAATCCGGGTTTAAACTACCGGCAATTCCCGCACAAATAACCAGTTCATAATTTTCGTTTAATAAAGTATTAGTCAGGTGAAAAGTGGTTAAAGTTGTTCCAATTCCCGAAACTAAAATATCTATTTCGTGCCCGGCAAGTTTGTATGTTTTAAGGATGTCGGTTTTATCACTTACAAACTCCAGTTCATCAGCGAGTAACTTCACCTCCATCCAGGTTGCTGAAACAATTAAAATATTCATATTTTATATTTTAGCTAAACTTCCATTTTTTAAAAACCAATTACTCTTTAATACTTATTTTCTGAAAAAAAGTTAATCTTTGTATAAAATTTAATATCAGATATTATGGATTTACCTGAATTACCAAGTGCTAACGGATACGAAAGAATTGACAGTTTTGATGAAAGTATTACCGAGGAACTTTCGAAAAATTACCGGAGAATTATACAATTAATCGGAGAAAATATTTCGCGCGAAGGTTTGGATAAAACTCCGGAGCGGGTAGCCAAAGCAATGCAGTTTCTGCTTCAGGGATATAAAACCGACCCGGTAAAAATTCTGGAATCGGCCATATTTAAAGAAGATTACCGGCAAATGGTAATTGTAAAAGATATTGAAATATATTCGTTATGCGAACATCATTTATTGCCATTTTTTGGGAAAGCACATGTTGCTTATATTCCAAACGGCACCATTACCGGATTAAGTAAAATTGCCCGTGTTGTCGATGTTTTTGCAAGAAGGCTGCAGGTTCAGGAACGTTTAACATTACAAATAAAAGAATGCATCCAGGACACTTTAAAACCGCTTGGAGTGGCCGTGGTTATTGAGGCCCAGCATTTGTGCATGCAAATGCGCGGCATTCAGAAACAACATTCAATTACCACTACTTCCGATTTTACCGGCGCATTTCAGAAAAATGCAACACGCGATGAATTTATAAAACTGATAAGTACAAAGTTTAGTTAACTGCTAATAAAACTCAAGACAAACGGGAGCCGAAAGTTGAATTTCATTTCCTGTGAACAGAGGCATTCCACTTTCTTTGTTTATTCTGAAAACGGTAATATTTCCGCTTTTTTGATTGGCAACAAGCATAAAATTGCCATTCGAACTTAAAACAAAATTTCTTGGCCAGTTACCTTCAACTGAAACTATTCCTTTTGAATTTAACCGATTGGTTTTTTCATCAATCGCAAAAACAGCAATGGAATTATCTCCGCGGTTCGAACCGTATAAAAATTGTCCATCCGGCGAAATATGAATATCGGCACAATAACTGGTTCCTTCAAAACCGGCTGGCAAAGTTGAAATTGTTTGAAATTCGCTCCACATTTCGTTTTGTTTTTTCAATGCTGTTATTGTTGAACTCAGCTCGTTTATCACATAAATCACATTTTCATTGGGATGAAAAACAAAATGCCGCGGTCCCGAACCTGGTTTCATTTTTACGGATTTCTGACTGAAAGGCACAAGCTCGTTATCATTGAGCGTAAAAATATTTAACTGATCAGTACCTAAATCGGCACTAAAAACCCTGTTGTTAAACGGTGAAAATTTAATGGAATGAGCATGCGGAGATGATTGCCTCGATTTATCGTATCCCGAACCTTGATTGACAATAACCGATGTTGACGGCTGCAATCCACCATTGTTCTGAACCGGATACAAAGCAGTGGTTCCGCTGCCGTAATTTGCAATTGCCACAAATTTTCCATCTCCCGACACATCTACAAAACATGGATCTTCGCCATTGGAGCTTTGTTTATTAATGAAATGCAAATTTCCATTTTCATCCGTTTTATAAGCAGCAACATAACCGCCTGATTTCTCGACACTCGCCGGCACCCGGGTAACAACGTAGAGGTATTTTTTATCAGGTGACAACTTCAAAAAAGAAGGATTATCAATCGCTTTTATTGTTTTATCAAGCAATATTTCTCCGGTTTCAGAATTAAAATTACACACGTAAATACCTTCTGCCCCTTCAGAAGTAAAAGTTCCGACAAACAGTTTTTGATTCTGTCCAAAAGCAAAAGCAACAGTAAAAATAGCCACCAACAGTAATGCGATTTTTTTCATTTTCATTGTAATTAATTGGAAATATTAAAAATTTATGCTCAAAATGAACTTTTTATAACTCTCAACTCTTTTAGTTGTAACTTTTGAATAAAAATAAAACGATTTTATTATGAAAACAATTCTGCCTGTACTAATACTCATTATTTTTTTCAGCGGAGAAAAAAGTTATGCTCAAAAACTCGAGAAAGTTTGGGAATCTTCTTCCGAAGTTCTGAAAACTCCCGAATCAGTTTTGTATGATGAAGACCGGGACATACTTTTTGTTTCTAATATTAATGGTGAGCCATCAGAAAAAGATGGAAACGGCTTTATAAGCATTCTGAATCCGGATGGTACCGTTAAAACTTTAAATTGGGTTGAAGGTTTAAATGCGCCAAAAGGAATGGCAATTTACAACGGCAAACTGTATGTTTCTGATGTTGACCAACTGGTTGAAATTGACATTAATAATAAAAAAATTACAGAAAAGTACAATGCCCCGGATGCTATTTTCTTAAATGATGTGGCAGCAGATAAAAATGGAGTAATTTTCGTTTCCGACACCAGGGCAAAAAAAATATATGCTTTAAAAAACGGAAAACTGAATGTTTGGCTCGAAGGCGATCCATTGAATTCTCCCAATGGTCTGTTTACCGAAAACGGGCAGCTGTTTATTGGCGACGATAATATTTATAAAGTTGATATTGCATCCAAAAAAATTTCAACAGTTGTTAAAGATGCCGGTGGAGTTGATGGTTTGGAAAAAAACAATGAAGGCGAGTTTGTTTATTCCAACTGGCCTGGAATAATCTGGATAAATAAAAACGGGAAAAACATTAAATTACACGATTCCTCAGAACAAAATGTAAACACTGCAGATATCGATTTTGCATCGAAATATAATTTGGTTTTGGTGCCTACATTTTACGACAACCGGATAGTTGCCTATAAAATTAAATAGGACAATTATCTCACAATACACTAACTATCTATACTAAAATTCATTAAAAGACTGCTTCAAATATTTTCTTTGAAGTAGTCTTTTGTTGCATTACAGATTGGACAACGGTAATCATCCGGCAGATCTTCGAAAGGAGTGCCGGGAGGAATACCTGCCGTTGGATCTCCCTCTTCCGGATTATATACGTAACCGCAAATTCCACAGGTAAAAGAATTTGATTCGCCTGTGTTTTCACGTGGCTTTTCTTTTTTGATTTCCGGTTCCTCCTCTTTTTCAGGAACAACTTCATTTTCAAGTTTTTCTTTTTCAATGTAAGTTGGCGCATTTTTGGGAGCAAGCATTTTAAATTTTTCCCGGTAATATTCATATGTCAGCGGATCGTCACCCGAAATAACATCACTTTCAACAACTTCACCAATAATTAATATGTGTGAGCCTACATCAACAGTATCAACAACTTTACAGTCGAACCAGGCAACCGATGAATCCAACACAATTGGCGCCCCTGTTTTTGCAGAAATTGTTTCCAGATTTCTGAATTTATCCAAATCATCTCCGGACATAAAACCAAATTCACCAATTAACGAAGTGCTCGATTCCTGTTTCAAAACTGAAAGCGAAAATTTTTTACTCGCTATAATTTTGTCTGTCGTTCTGTTTTTTTTGTTGCTGCTAATAGCAATTTTGGGTGGTTCCGATGTTACCTGAAAAGCAGTATTACCTATATATCCGGCTTTTACGCCGCCCTCTTCAGTGGCAATAATATACAATCCGTATGATAATTTATGAAAAGCTTTATATTTCATTTTAAACGATTAAAGTTGACCTGTTTTATATAATCTGTCTTTCCTGGATGAAAAATCCTTCCTTTTCAGCCGGAAAGAATCATAAAAATAATAATTCAAATCATTATCAATAACCAGTCGCCTTAATTTCTTCCAAATATTAACCTGTTTATCCAAATCAACAAAAAAAAGCAAGCGCATAAAAAAAAAATTGAAAACAATTATTCAATTATAACTTTCTATAAATTTTCCATTTTGGGAACTCAATACATAAATATCTGATTTCAAACTTACTGACTGTGAAATAACCAATATATTCTAGAAGTTTATGTCCCGCAATTATAAAAATTGTTTCAAATAGAGAAATTATTTAAAAAATATTCCTAATTTGGTACAAAATTTTGCGACGCTTGCAAAACAGAAGATAAAATAAACCAAATTGTTTAACAATGACTGACCTTAATAACAAAATTCCGTACAAAATTTTTATTGTTGAAGACAATAAACTTTATGCACAGGTTCTAAAAAAACAACTGGTAAATGATAATTACCAGGTGAAAGTATTTTACAACGGCAAAGATTGTATTAATACTTTGGAGGAAAAACCGGATGTAATTACCCTCGACTACACCCTGCCTGACATGACCGGCCATCAGGTTTTAAAAGAAATACAGCAAAAATTACCCGGAACCCATGTAATAATTATATCGGCACAGGAAAGTATTAGCACTGCGATAGACTTAATGAAAATCGGAGCATACGATTATATCATGAAAGCTCCGGATACCAGGGAAAAACTGAGCAACATCATTAAAAACATCTATTCTACCGATCAACTAAAAGAAGAAAATACCCGGTTAAAAGATGCAATAAAAGAGAAATTCTATTTCAAAAAACTGATTAAAGGAAACAGCCGCGAAATTGATCATGTTTTTGCGTTGATGGAAAAAGCGGTTCAAACCAACATTTCGGTTTCCATTTCGGGCGAAACCGGAACAGGTAAAGAACTGGTTGCCAAAGGAATTCATTACAACTCGAACAGAAGCAATAAACCTTTTGTTGCCGTAAATGTGTCAGCAATTCCTGAAGGTTTAATAGAAAGTGAATTGTTTGGCCATGAAAAGGGCGCTTTTACCGGCGCCGACACCCGCAAAATAGGAAAGTTTGAATTGGCAAATTCAGGTACATTATTTTTGGATGAAATTGCCGACCTTGATTTAAGTGTTCAGGCAAAACTTCTTCGGGTAATTCAGGAAAGAGTAGTAACCCGGCTCGGCGGCAATGAAGAAATATCGCTGGATGTAAGAATAATTAATGCCACTCATAAAAATTTATCGACGCTGGTTTCCGAAGGCAAATTCAGACAGGATTTGTATTATCGCCTGCTGGGGTTACCAATAGAACTTCCGCCACTGCGGCAACGAGGCAACGACATCATTTTACTGGCAAAACATTTTGTAAATGAGTTTTGTGCTGAAAATAATATGCCTTTAAAAACCATTTCAGAAGACACAAAAAACACGCTGCTTACTTATTATTTCCCCGGAAATATAAGAGAGCTGAAAGCGGTGATGGAACTGGCTTGTGTAATGACCAATAACAACACGATTAAACCGGTTCACCTGAATATGAGCCTTGATGAAAATGTTCAAAATCTTTTGGCCAGTGAAAAAACACTGGAAGAATACAACTTCGAAATCATCAAGCATTTTTTAAACAAATACAATCAGAATGTACGATTGGTAGCATCAAAACTTGGAATAGGAAAATCTACCATTTACAGGATGCTCCAGAATAAACAAATGGCTTTTTAAATCCATAAAAAATCCCGGCTTTGAACCGGGATTTTTTATTCTCTTATTTTCATTTATTCTTATCCGATGTAACTGTCCACACCAAAAGTTTCCACATTTCTATCCACCTTTTTTATCAATCCCTGTAAAACTTTTCCGGGACCGATTTCTGTAAAAGAAGTAGCTCCGTCGGCAATCATGTTCTGCACCATTTGTGTCCATTTTACAGGTGCAGTTAACTGGGCCACCAAATTCTCCTTAATTTCTGAGGGATTGGTAACAGGCAGTGCATTAACATTTTGATATACCGGACAAACCGGTTTTGAGAAAACTGTTGATTCAATTGCACTTGCCAACTCTTCACGTGCCGGCTCCATAAACGGCGAATGAAAAGCGCCGCCAACAACAAGTTTCAAGGCTCTTTTTGCTCCTTTTTCTGTAAGTATGCGGCAAGCTTTTTCTATTCCTGAAACAGAACCGGAAATCACCAGCTGACCCGGACAATTGTAATTTGCAGGAACCACAACATCATCAATTCCGGCACATACTTCTTCCACAATATCATCAGGCAATCCAACAATTGCAGCCATTGCAGAGGGTTCAATTTCGCAGGCTTTTTGCATGGCCATTGCACGTTTTGAAACCAGCATCAAACCATCTTCAAATGTTAATGACCGATTTGCAACCAGGGCAGAAAATTCGCCAAGCGAATGCCCGGCAACCATATCGGGTGCAAAATTTTTTATTGTTTTTACCAGTAAAACCGAATGAAGAAATATAGCAGGCTGGGTAACTTTTGTCTCTTTTAAATCGTCAACTGAACCTTCAAACATAATTTGGGTAATATTGAATCCCATAATTTGATTCGCCTTTTCAAAAAGGTTTTTTGCTTCTGCTGAATTTTCGTACAAATCTTTTCCCATTCCGGAAAATTGTGCTCCCTGCCCGGGAAAAACAAATGCTTTCATATTTTGCTTTATTTAAATTTCGCTGCAAATATATAACTTTAAACATGATTGATAAATATCGTGAAGTTTCAACATTTCCTTCAAAATAAAACCCAAAACAGGAAAATTATTCAGAATAAAAAACTGATAATGATGTATTTAATCACCAGACCTGAAATACTGTAAAAAATCAGATTTTTAAATTTCAGCTTTAACATGCCCGCAACGAGTGCAATTAACGGCGATGATAAAGGAAGCAGATTGAATATAAAGATGGTAATGTTACCATACTTTTGGATATAATTTTCAGCATTTAAAATTCGTTTTTGGCCCACAAGCCTGAAAATACTTTTTGAACCTACCAAAAGGCCAATCAAATAATCGATAATTTGCGCTGTAACTGCAGTTCCGAGGGCGACTGCGATTAATGGAATTTCCTGAAAATACTGCAGGTAATAAATAAATGCCATTTCAACCGGCATCAGCAAAAAAAAGAGATAACCGGAAAAATGAATTAAAGCAAATGAATACATACTCTGATTCCGTCCTTCAAACAACTCGCGGCCCACTGTCAACGAAACAATTACAACAGCCACAACCACGGGAATGACAACTGACAAAATCTTTGTAATTTTTAATTTCTCCTTTGCATTTAAATGATGCATTCCGTTTTTCAGATTACATTAAAAATTGTAGCGATTTTAAAATCCATTTTGTTAAAGCTAATGTAAATATAATCTGAATTCAATTTTTACCGGCCAAAACCTCAGTTTTTGTTGCCATCAAAAAAAATGATAGTTAACCAAACGACAACCAAAATAAAAAACTATTCCACGGTTACCGATTTCGCCAGGTTTCGTGGCTGATCAACATTGCAATCGCGTAAAACTGCAATATGATATGCCAGCAACTGCAGCGGCAAAACAGCAAGCAGCGGTGCCAGCGCCGGGTGTGATTTTGGGATTTCAATTACGTCGTTGGCCATTTCCTTCAGCCCTTTGTCTCCTTCAGTTATTATCGCAATAACATTTCCTTTGCGGGCTTTTACCTCCTGAATATTGCTTACAATTTTTTCGTAATAATCATCGTGTGAGGCCACTACAATTACAGGCAAATTATCGTCGACAAGCGCAATTGGCCCGTGTTTCATTTCGCCGGCTGCATAACCTTCGGCATGGATGTACGAAATTTCCTTTAATTTTAAAGCACCTTCCAGAGCCACCGGAAAAAGGTATCCGCGCCCCAGATACAATGCATTTATTGCCTCTTTATATTTCTCCGCAATAATCTTTATTTTATCATTTGATTTTAGAATTTGTCTTTCTTTTTCAGGAATTTCAGCCAGTTCTTTTACCAAGATTTCATATTCTTCCATAGAAATTGTTCCTTTTTCCTTAGCCAGTTTTAAGGCAAAAAGTAAAAGAACAGTAACCTGAGCAGTAAAAGCTTTTGTTGAGGCAACACCAATTTCAACTCCGGCATGTGTATAAACTCCGGCATCAGTTTCGCGGGAGAGTGATGATCCCACAACATTGCAAATTCCCAAAACAAGCGCACCTTTTTCTTTTGCAAGTCGCAAAGCAGCCATTGTATCGGCAGTTTCGCCACTTTGGCTGATTAAAATTACGGCATCTTTTTTACCCAGCACCGGCTTACGGTACCTGAACTCCGATGCGTACTCCACTTCCACTGAAACCTGTGCATATTCTTCGATCAGGTATTCGCCAATGAGAGCAGCATGCCACGAAGTTCCGCAGCCAATAATCACAATTCGTTCTGCTTCCACAATTCGCGGAAAAACATTTATCAATCCGCCTAAAACAATATCCGGATGCTCTGGTTTTAACCGGCCTTTAAACGTTTCTTCAATTGTATTCGGCTGCTCAAAAATCTCTTTCAGCATAAAATGCTCGAAATCACCTTTGTCGAGTTCACCGATTTTCAAATCGAGGTTGGTTATTTTAAGCGACACCGGATTATTCTCAATGTTCTTCAGGGTGAAATTATTTCGCTCGACAACTGCTAAATCAAAATCGTTCAAATAAACAACATGGTTTGTGTGTTCAGCAATTGGCGTTGCATCGCTGGCAATAAAATATTCCCCGTTTCCGAGACCAACAACCAGCGGACTTCCTTTTCGTGCAGCAATTATTTTATCGTTTTCATTCTTGCATAAAACTGCAATTCCATATGCCCCCACAACTTTTGAAAGTGCCAGCTGCACTGCTACTTCAGCAGTAATTTCTTCTCCCTGGTTATAAAAAAACTCGATCAGGTTTGCCAAAACTTCGGTGTCGGTTTCACTTTTAAACTGAAAACCGTGATTTACCAGTTCTTCCTTCAGTTGGGTGTAATTTTCAATAATTCCGTTATGTACGAGCGAGAATGTATTGTTCATTGAATTATGCGGGTGGGCATTTTCGTCGCAGGGTTTACCATGCGTTGCCCAGCGAGTATGGCCAATTCCAATATTTCCTTTTGTATTTGAATTTAATACAAATGCTTCCAGTTCCGAAACTTTTCCCTGCCGTTTAAAAACTTCAAGATGTCCGTTAAACAATGCCACTCCGGCTGAATCATATCCGCGGTATTCCAATCGTTTTAATCCATTTATTAATACAGGAAAAGCATCTTTTTGTCCGATGTAACCAACTATTCCACACATATTTAAAAGTTTACAGGGGTTGAATTTTTAACTGATTTTTTTACCCTTTCAATTAATTCGTTGCCAAGGGCTTCTTTTTTCTCCATGTGAATTTTTATCGCTTTCACCGTATCATTTTTTTCGAATTCGCCACGCACCTGTGCAAAATCAAATTCGCGAGCGCCATTTTGTCCGTCTACACCAAATCCGGTCATTTTCGTCAGCGAGAATTCTTTATTTGCATCTTCATAAAGAAAGCGGTCGATTCCAAGAACACTCTCTTTCCATCGCTCAACAATGGTAATTACATCAGTAGCAGCGAATTCCTCAACAGGTTTTCCGTAGAATTTTTCGAGAATATCCGCTGCCCAGGTCCATTCGTAGTTGTAATAATTTTTATGAAGAGAATATAAAGCTGAATTCACTTCTTCCAGTGTTGTCGTTTTTCCGTCTTCAATAGATTTAAGCAACTGGTCCAGCGCTTCAAAAGGGCAAATTAATCCGGAAAGATCGACCCAGTAACCTTTTCCGAGCGATGTGTCGGCACGAAGTGTTTTTCTGATTTCAGCATCATTTTCATATTCTTTACCCTGCAGCCGGGTAATCAGCGAATTTCCGAGAAACTTCCAGATTGCCATTTCATATAAAAGGATACCTTTTTCGAGCGCCCGCTTTTCAATTTTCATTTTTTCGTAGCTGTATACGCTTGCAAATTCGCCCGAAGATTTTCGGATGGCCAGCAGTTTTTTGCGCCCTTTTATCATTTTCTGAATAGTGTACGGGCTCAGCAAATTAAAATTGATTAAATCCAGCAGATTGGAATCCTTCCGGTTGTCGCGCCGCGGCCATTTTTGCGAATCGCGCACCGTGCCAATACTTTTAAGGTTAATTGCCGGCACCAGCACACTTTCATCATTGCTTTCAATTATATAGGAAAACGGAAAATCGGTAGTATCGCTGTGTTTGTAATGGCGGCCCATAATCAGTGAAAATGCGCCAACCCTCGACGGCCAAAGCACATAGGAATCGCTGGTGGTTTTCGCGCCGCGCTCCATAATTCCCTGGTGAATAGGTCCCAGTTTATAAAGGTGGTTGCTCTGATTGGAGCCACTTCCGGCATTTAAAAACGAAAACATTCCGGCAATCAGCAATGTGGATTTGTGGTGGGTAACTGTGTACGGCCCTGCAAAAATAGAACAGGCCTCTCCGTGAAGTCCCTGGCAGTTAGCGAAAAACAGCGAATTAACAGCTGAATAATGTTTGTCGAGCACACAACCTTGCCCCACAAAACATTTCGAAATAAGGGTGGCATCTGTAACTTTTGTTCCCGAACAAACAATAAAATCTTCCATTATAACGCCGTCGCCAATAGTAACCGGAGCTTCAAAATTGCTGTTAATGCTTCCGTTATTCAATTTTTTGGCTCCATCGACAACCGACGCCGGCCCCATTTTTACGTTTAAAATAGTATTGCAGTTCAGAATTTTGGAATAGGCACCAACAATTCCGGTATTGCTTTTAACTTTTGCCGTATATTCATCCACCATTTTTATTAAGGAAGAAACCACACCCGGCCGGTGCCGGTACAGCGACATGATATATGCCACATGAGTGGAAAGAAAATCGTACATCGGAATTTCGCGGCCGCCGCCTTCGTTAATGGTTTCCACCATTATACCGTTTCCAAAGGTCGATTCCCCGTCAACTGCAAGTGTTGTTATATTGTGAATCATTACTCCTTCACCAATTTTGTAATTGGCAATATAGCTCCTCACATTGTGAATAAGCGCGTCTTTTCCAACTTCGCAATTGTGCAGCCAGGCATTATAAATACCGGTTTTAAAATCGATACCTCCAACAAGTTTTACTGATTTGTTAAAACTGTTCAGCCGGATGTGTCCTGTAAATTTGCTGTTTTCTACATTTTCGGGTGTAAAATCGGGGGAAACTTTTACCAGGCTCCAATCGGTGGATGAACATCCCTGGTACACCAGCTGTCCAATTTCTTCATCCAGTAAAGCACGGTAAAAGTTGTCTGTTGTTTGCGTCATAATAAATTGGATTAATTTTAATGAATCAAATATAGCCCAAACCAAATCAAAATAACAAATACAAAACCTAACATAAACCTGTCATCACCCGCAACAAACCTAACAATATAAAATACAACCCTTTATTATATGAACAAACAAAACATTAAAAACAAAACATGTTTAGTGAAAATAAATTAAAAAACTTAATATTTGGTTCGATTAAACCTGTTCAAGATATCGGGTAAGCCGGATTCCGCTCTTCAGATTAATTTTTTTACGAAGTCGCACCCGGGCAATTTCTACACTCTGAGGTGTAATATTATTTAATCCGGCAATTTCTTTGCTCGAAAGACCGAGACGAAGGGAAGCGCATAATTTCTTCTCTTTTGGCGTAAGTTTGGGATGTTTTAGCTGGAGCCGATCTAAAAAACCAGGATATAATTTTTCGAGTTGAGCAACAACCATTTCCCAGTCTACCGGCGCCGGAGGTGAATTCTCCAGTGTTTCAAGAACATTGGAAATCTTTTGCTGCATCGCATTATAATTCATTGACGAAGCCTCTTTCAGCTTCTTTGTAATCAATGTCATCAACTCGTTCTTTTTGGAAAGCTGCAGCAGAAATGAAATCAGTTCGCGTTCTTTTATTTCCAATTCCGATTTTAACCACTGCCGGGTCCTGCTGTCCATTTTCTTTTTTTCCGACAAATCATGAATATGCTCCAGCGCTTGTTTTAACCGCGTAATGTCATTAATAGAAGCGCGGATTCCAAGGTATCTGCCTTCCTTGTTGTACACTCCGCGAATGTTCATCTGGCACCAGCGCAGTTGCCGTGTGCGGGTGAGTATCCTGAATTCAAGCTCCTGGTTTATCAGCATCTGATCAAGTGAATCGGAAATAAACCTGTCGAATTTTTCTTTATCGGCAGAATATATCAGCAAATCCGAAATTTGTTCCGATGCAACTATCTGATTGGAAGTATATCCGCTAAGATCATAACAGGAAGGTGAACAATAAATAATTTTACCGTCGGGGTCGAACCACAACTCCCAACCGAAAGCAAAATCAGCCACCAATTGAAAGAAATTCCGCTGGTTTTGTCCATTTTCGTGCAGCCGCCGCAATTCCTCCAGTTCAAATTTCTTTTCCGAAAGTTGCAATTCCAGCTCCTTTATTTGGGATTTATATTTTTCGCTGTTCTCTCCGGTTCCCATTGAATTGTTTCCTGTGAAATTTTAAATCAATATAAATTTCAAGTTAATCCAGTTCCTTTAAAAACTGAATTGTTGTATTAAAAAAGTCGTTGCGCATTTTTTCGGCATCAATATTTTTATACATGCAAATTTCGCGGTTACCTTTTTCCTTTGATGTTTTAATTTTTACCTCTTCTGCAAATTCAGGGTGAACAATAGCTTCGATAAGCGACATATCCCAGATGGTTCTTCCCCGTACTCCGGGATCCACGTGGTTGTACCAACGATGCAACAAAAAATCTGTCAAATCATGTTTACCTTTTAATTGCCCTACTGTTTCTTTCCAGTCAAACGTCATTTCTGAAGCCACATTTACAGGAATGACATGCAATTCAACCTCAGAATTTAAAATCACATCCACCGCCTGGATATCCATAACGCAATTAAAATCTGTATTTTTCATAATTTGCTGATCAAAATCGTAACTGGTTCCAAGCCAGTATAACCTGATTTTTGACGCAACGGAAGGTTCGTCAAGAATTGCAGAGGCCACATTTGTCAAAGCTCCAAGTGCAATTACATTCAGTTTTTCATCTTGCATTTTCATTGCCTCTTTCACAATAAACATCGAGGCTGCTGAAGTTTGTGACTGATTGCCCCAATCGAACAACCTGGCCAGCGCTCCCCGGTTTGACGCAACTTTACCATTCAATTTCAGATATGACAATAAAACATCGTTCAGCCGGTAACTTTCTTCCATAGTATTTTCCACCGCCCAGTGACTCACCTGCCACTGTGTTGCATTTAATCCGGCAACATCCCATGCCGGCTCGGTCAGACCACGCACAACTGCATATAAATCATCCACTTCATTACCGGTATCGGCATCAATAACAACTCGTGTTTTTTGCTGGGAATAAACCGGAATCGTGCTAAAAAACAGAAAAAACAGCAATAAAATATTAATCTTCATTTGTAAAAAGGATTGAATTTGTCCCGAAAATAAGCTTTTATTTTTGAATAAAACCAGGGCCGCATTGCAATGGACAAATTTGAGATTGCAGCTTTAATTTCTCCCTGACTGTTTATATGGTTCAGATTTTAAACGATTTTGAATTGAGATATGATGAAAAATGTATTGAATTTTTTTCAAACCTCTTTTTCTGTAATATTTCCTGATTCCTTCTCTTTCAGAATTACCTTTTTACGACCGTCGGGCAGAATTTCTTCTTTTACCAGCCAGTGGTTTTTATCGTATTCCACAAAGGCCGAAAGTGGTTCTACTTCATTAAGGCCGCGCCATTCATTCAGTTCCACAGGCTCCCATTTTTTGGTTTTGGTCGATTTGTAACAAGCATCCATTATGGCATTTACAACGTAGCCATCGTAAAAAGTTTCTGTCGGTTTTTTGCCTTCTTCAATGGCATTGAACATGTCAGTAAACATGTGGTTATATCCGAGTTCATGCACTTCATCGCCTACAGGAAACAGCCAACCAGAGTCGGATTCGGCTTTTTCGGCCACGTAGCCTGTTTTACCCGGTGCCGAAAACATTTCGAATCCGGTTCGTAAGAAACTATCGATACGAATTGAGCCGTCCACACCGGCCACTTCGTCTTTTAGTTCCATGCCGCCACGGAAACACCAGCTCACTTCAAACTGACCGATGGCGCCGTTTTGGTAGCGCACCAATCCGATGGCATGATCTTCTGCCGCAATGGGTTTCACCTGTGTATCTGCCCAGCAAACCACTTCCACCGGACGGATGTTTTTGCCAATAAAACTGCGCCCGATTTCAATGCAGTGGCAACCTAAATCGACAATCGCCCCCCCACCCGACTTTTTGGGGTCCCAAAACCAGTCGCTGTGCGGCCCGGGATGCGCCTCCCGCGAACGCACCCACAACACTTTTCCAATAGCGCCATTTTCTACCGATGCATGAGCTTTCAGGTGCTTCGGCGTGTAGACCAAATCTTCGAGGTATCCGTGAAAAACACCAGCCTCTTCCACTTTTTGCAGAATCTCCCAGGCTTCCTGAGCATTTCGTCCCAGTGGTTTTGTGCAAAGCACCGGTTTCCCTGCGTCAACGGCAGCAAAAATTGCTTCCTTGTGCAAATTGTTGGGCAGGCCAACCACAACGGCATCTATTTCCGGGTCGGAAATGGCTTCCTGAAGATTAGTTGTCCACTTTGGAATATGGTTGTCGGCGGCAAATTTGGCCCCTCTTTTTTCCGAGCGGGAATAAACAAGCACAACCTTATCGCGGCTGCGCAGCCCGTGTAACGACATGGTATAAAATGTACCGATAAGTCCCGTGCCAAGCATTGCTATTTTCATATTATTTTGATTTTATTGAATCAGTTTGGGCTAAAGTTACAAAT
This sequence comes from uncultured Prolixibacteraceae bacterium, assembly GCA_963771595.1. Taxonomy (GTDB): domain Bacteria; phylum Bacteroidota; class Bacteroidia; order Bacteroidales; family Prolixibacteraceae; genus CAVYUC01. Next base: position 85,696 of record CAVYUC010000033.1, read on the forward strand.
TGAATTCTTTTTAGGAAAAAGATCACGCTGTTTAAATAATGTTTAACTGTTGTTGCAACCGATTGCTGAAATTTGAAATTTCTGCGGCATCTTCCTTCCCGAAGAATGATTCTTTAACTGGATTCTGTTTAGGAAAAGTCAGATTGCAGAGTTCAGGAGACCAAATGCACAGAAAAGGAATGCGATTGCAGAGCAGAGGAAGCCAAATGCTCGTTTAGGAAGCCAAATGCACGTTCAGGAATACGATTGCAAGATTCAGAAAGATAAATGCCGGGGCAAGCAGCAAAATAAAATTTATGGAACTGTATGATAAGAAATTGAATCCTTAGGGTTTCCGAACACTCTCCTGTTTTTCGTTGTTACGTATATTGAAATACACGATTTTAAAAATAAATTATGGCACGAATATTTATAACCGGTTCAGCGGATGGTTTGGGACATTTGGCGGCAAAGTCGCTGGTTGATGACGGACACGAGGTTGTTCTTCATGCACGAAACACAAAAAGAGGAGACGATGCATTAAAAAAAGTACCCGGCGCAAAAGATGTTTTAACAGCCGATTTGTCAGATTTGGAAGAGACAAAACAACTGGCTGAAAAAGTGAATGCTTTGGGTCGGTTCGATGCAATTATCCACAACGCCGGAGTTATGGGTAGCAGCGATCAAATTTTAGAAGTAAACACCCTGGCACCGTACATTCTTACGTGCCTGATTCAAAAACCCAAACGACTAATTTACCTAAGCTCCGGTATGCATTTAAGTGGCGACCCGAGCCTCAAAAATATGGAAAGCGGCCGGGTAAGTTACTCCGACTCAAAACTTCACGATGTAATTTTGAGTTTTGCTGTAGCCCGTTTGTGGCCCGACGTGTATTCCAACGCAATAGACCCTGGCTGGGTACCCACAAAAATGGGTGGCAGCAGTGCACCCGGCAATCTTCAGAAAGGATACGAAACGCAAGTGTGGCTGGCAGTTAGCAACGACGACGAAGCTAAAGTCAGTGGTCATTATTTTCATCATAAAAAACAAAAACACCACGTTCCCGAAGCTTCCGATGCCGATGTACAGGATAAATTTCTGCGTCTGTGCGAAGAAATCACTGGTGTGCATTTTCCTGGAAACAACCAATAATCAATGCTTGAAAAAGTTTTACAACTGGATTCCTTCTATTTCAAGATACCTGCTTCCTGTAGTAATTCAAAAGTGCGAATTAAGCCCTGTTTATCAAGTGTATACAGCTTGTTCTTTCTGAATAGCCTTCGCATTTGTTTTTTATGTTCGGGAAAAATCCTGTAAAAAGACCTCCGGCTGTTGTGTAATCGTATAAATCCTGTTTCTTCGGAATACATGTAATATTTTGTGTCCAGCAAATAGAAGGTGTCTTTTAATTTTCCGTTTTTATCGGCGTAAACATCACTTTTTCTTTCCTGGATGTAATAAAACGCCAGTAATGAGCGGTTGCCTGCAAACAATTCTTCGAAATAGCGGGTTCCGGGATTAAAACCATCGAAATAAAGTTTGACAAAATGCTCCGGCCCATCATCGGAATTCACGGTAAACGACTTCACCTTGTTTTTATCTGCAAGAATCAAATTTCCAATCGTTTCATTAAAAACCACCAGTTCATCTTGTCGGGCGTGGTAGCGTACCCACTGGTTTTCGAACAAATCACCGTCTTCAAGTTGAATAGTCCCCGGAAACCAGTCCTTTTGAAGAAAATAATTGTTGTTCGAAATGCTGTTCAAATAAAAAACACTTCCTGTAAGTTTTCCCTGCAGCCGGTTCGAATTTATATTCAGCCGCCGCCATTCTGCATTGATATTCTGACCCACAACCGGTGCCGAAAGCAGCATAATTAAACTATATAACCAAATCCGTTTCATTGCACTTTAATTATTTTAGCGGCTTTAACCAATTGACCATCTTTAGTAATTCCTTCGACCAAAATTTCCACTTTCCCCTTTACATCCGAAAGCTGAAATTCAAATTCGTGCGTCCGATTGGGCAACAGCATTTCCTGAAAAAAAACAGTTCTGAAATCGGGAATATGAGCCGCTGCATTTGCATTCTGCAGATAACTGTTTTTTCTGTTTGGCTGCAGGCAAGTTACCTGAAGGTTGCGAATGCGGGTTTGGTTTCTCAGCCAGCTGTTCGATTTGTCGGTTAAAGAAACAGCTAAAACACCTTTAAAAACAAGGTCTCCGAACATACGTTCCCGAAAAACAAAATCCACATATTCAATGTCATCCGAATCGAAAGGTTTAAATTGCCTGTTTTCAAAAACAGGAATTCCGTTAATCAGCCGCAGCGGTTCGGTATCAAAATAAACGAACAATTCCTGATTAAAAACACGAAGGTTCACCTCATCATTTTTTTCCCGGTATTGCACGCCATGCAGCAATTCGCGGGCAATTTCCCTGAAGTTGTTTAAGTAGAAAAAATCGCCCGGCACCACCCGTTCTTTTGGCTCGCCATAAAAAGGTTCTGAAAACCGTGCGGGCATATAAAAATCCGCCGCCGCTATTTTATAATTTCCCCTGAAAATTTTCCCGAAATAACTTCCATCAATTGCAGCTTCAATAAAATCTGTCTCCTCAGGTTTTAAAACATGTTGCTGAAATTCAATTTCATTTTTACCGGGAAAATAATTCCTGTTGACCGAAATATTATACTGTCGTTGCCTGGCCGAAACCGGCTGTAAATAAATGCTGGCCTGTCCTTCGGCATTTTTCAGAAAAAATTTAAATTTCCCCAGGCTGTCGCTCACACAGTAATCGAAGTAAGGAATTTCCTGGGTTATCGATAGAAGAACAATAACCCCCGGCGCTAAACTTCCCGTTTCTTCAGAAACCGATCCGCTCAAAATAATACCATTGTTTTCTTCCGGATAGGAACCACCCGGCTCCGGCGCTTTCATTTCGGTTAAAAACATACCGCCAAACGCTGACGAAAGCGGATCCACTATTCTGGCATTAACCACCATGCTTGTCAGTCCGGCTTCGGTTGCATCAAGTTTTACCGCAACATTTTCCCGCAGATGAAAAACTGTTTTACCGGTTGAAATATTAATTGGTTCAATTTCCTGCACTGTTTCTGCCCCCGCCGGAACCTGCATTTCCGACACTTCCGTTTCGAATCGGTTGTACACAAATAATGATTTGCGGCGCAACTTTATGCCAGGCAAATTTTGCTGTGGATTTAAAAAGGCAGAGACAAAATATACCCCCGTACTTAAAGAATCGGGTACGTGTAAATAACCCTCTGCCCGACCGTCTGCTGCTTTTACCTCCACGCTGGATATCATGTGCTTCCCAGGCAAATCCAACTGAACATGAACCACATTCCCCGCATTTTCCAGGCCATCTTTTATGGCCACTTTAAACCACAAGGTATCGCCCGACACACACCAGCTGCGGTCGGTAAATAAATACAACTGCAACGAACCGGCAGTTTGTGAATAAGCTGAATTTACTGCACACCATAAAACAAACACTATATATTGAAGGTATTTTTTCATGGATATGGTTTTGAGTCGTATTCCCAAAATTCGGGTGGAGTTATTACTTGTTCGCCATTTTTTGGAATTGAATAGAAATAAGGAATCGGTTTTATTTTATACCCTGTTTCTTTTGAAACAAACCGCACAAAATAGCGGGTTTCGTGAACAGCAGATATTTCGAAATTCCCGAAAATCAGTTTTTGCGGATTGGTAACACATTTTAAATTGTTCCTGGCTTGCACGTACGCAGGGTCAAACAATTTTCCCTCGGCGGTAAGCTGGTTGTTCAAATCGTGGTAAAAATTGTAGGCCGACTCCGAAATACTGTGCTGATACAGGATTAAAATCCAGCCGGCAAACTGCTCATCGAAACCCAAATAACCTTCTTTTTCAAGAAAAAATAACGGATGTTTTGAGATGTTCTCCGAAGTTCCATATTCTGCCGGGGCAGCAATATTAAAATAATCCTGCGGCTGAAATGATGTCCAGCCAAAAACAGTTTGGGCAATTTCACTGCCCATAAACGGAACCATAATTACATAAGTGTACTGCATGATTTTAGTAGCGGTAAACTGGTAATATTTCACATTCTCATTTTTCTGAATGTCGGCATATAATTGCACACCCGATTTTTTATTTAAATCGTCCACTGAATTTACACCACCCAAATTCGTTATTTTTGAAGCGCTGCTTCCGTAAACCGTATCTAATTTTGCCGGTGGGGGCACATTTTCAAATTCCGATTCATATATTTCATCCTTATATTCAATTTTTAATTTGTAGCTCATTGCCGGATCGAGGGCAAAATTAAGCGGATAATAACCGCCATTGGTGTGCGACAGAATTACTTCCGAATTGTTGCTGTCAATCAAAGTTAAAACCGCATCTGTAACAGCAGGATATACCGGATCCTGGTTGCTGAAATTATCGGTTTCGGTAAGTTTAATAAAGTTGGAACTGCTGCCGTAAACCAGCCGTGCATCAACTACAAGCGCATTTTCGCGGTTTTCCAAATCCGGATAATATACATCTTCGCATGCTGTAAAAAACAGCGCCACCAAAATATATGCAAGCAGCTTTTTCATTTAGAATGTAAAATTATAGGTTAACGACGGAACCGGAATTCCTATCACCGAAAGTTTATACAACGAATACTGCCTGAAATCGTTTCCCATTCCGGGCGCTGTTTTTCGGTAATAAACCGAATATGGATTTTTGCGGCCGTAAAAATTATAAACAGCCAGTGTCCAGCTTCCCTTCCACATCCTCTTTTTCCGAAGGTTTTCATCGAAAGTGATGGACAAATCAAGGCGGTGATAAGGTGGCATTCTGTATTTATTCCGCTCCGAAAAATAGACCAGGTTCTCGCCTGAAAATTCATATGTCAGTTCCGGTAGTGTTACCGGCCGGCCTGAAATAAACACGAAATTTGCCGATGCATGCCACCGGCGGCTGATATTGTAGGTTGCTGTTGCCGATAAATCATGTGGCCGGTCGTATATCGAAGGATAATAGTCGCCGTTCCAAAGCATATCTTCCTGAAAATCACCAGTACTTTTGCGCTTGGTTCTGGAAAAAACATAGCTTGCATAACCGGTAAGCCGGCCTGATTTTTTAGTCGCACTAAATTCAACACCCCATGAATAGCCTTTCGTGGAAATCAATGCAGTTTCAATTTGCTGATTCATAATTAAACGGGCGCCGTTTTTATATTCAATCAGATTTTGGAGTTTTTTGAAATACACCTCCGCAGTAAAATCCACCAGCCGCAGCCACGATTCATTTTCAATGCCGGCCGCAATCTGATCGGCAATTAAAGGTTTCAGATGATAATCTGCTGCTTTCCAGGTTTCTGCAGGCGAAATTACTGCATTGTTGCTCAGCTGAAACATATATTGCCGCGTCCGCTGATAATTCAGTTTTAAAATATTATCCGGATTCAAATCGAATCGGAAAGAAATTCGCGGCTCCAGTCCACCATAGTTTTGCACTACTTCATTTTCCTGAAAAACAATGGAATCCACCATATTTTCAGGCATCACCGGTTTTAGCGGGTCGTATAAATAAACCACCGCTGAACCCAAATTACTGAAATGACTGTAACGCAAACCGGCAGCCACCGAGAATGTGGACGTTATTTCGTATTCATCTCCCACGTAACCAGCCCATTCAACAGTTTTTTCGCTGTCAAGCTTTCGGTTTTCAATTGTTGTTATTTCTTCCGCAGGCACAATTTCGCCCGGCAAAACATGATACAGAATGCCCTTGGCGCCAAATTCAGCATTATGTTGCGGATGCGGATGCCATTTAAAAAAATATCCGGCCGAAGAATAGGTAATCCAGTTGTCGAGGAAATAGGATTCTGACGGATTGTTGTTGGCCAAATCTTTCAGACGATAGGAATATTGACTGTAGGCAGTTTCGAGATTCCCGTAAAGCTGTTCGGCAAACCGCGTGTTCAGGTTAAAATGGGCGAGCACATTTCCGTATTGGGTTATGGATTGCGAGCTGGTGCTAAATTCATCGTTGCTCGTATAACCCATCACACTGAGACTGTTGTGCTGGTTAAATTTGTAGCTCACTTTTCCCGAAGCATCATAAAATTGTGTCACACTCTGCGACAAAACCGGATCGGGAACCTGTTTTAAAATCCAGTCGGTATAAGAACTTCTTCCACCTGCAATAAAAGTCAGTTTTTTATTTGCCGAAAGCGGACCGTCGAGCGTAAGCCGCGAGTTGATTACACCAATTCCGCCGCGCACGCGGATAAATTCGCTGTTGCCATCCAAAAAATCCACTTCCATTACTGAGGCCACGCGCTCACCGAATTTTACCGGAATGCCGCCTTTAAATAACCGCACGTCATTCACAACATCGGGATTAATTAACGACAGAAAACCAAACAAATGGGAGGAATTAAAAACCGGGCTTCCTTCAATAAGAATTAAATTCTGGTCGGTATTTCCGCCGCGCACGTTAAATCCCGACGAAAGTTCGCTTACAGTCTGAACCCCGGCCAGCATGGTCATTCCTTTCAGAATATCCACTTCGCCCATCAGTGCCGGCAGTTGTTTAAATTCTTTTGAATTCATCCGGATCATGCTCATTTGCGACCGTGGCAAGTCGGATTCCTCGCCAAAAATCATGACTTCGCCAATGTTGTGCGACTCTTCGAACAATTCAAATTCTTCAAATCCATCTTCAATTAAACGAACTTTCAGGTTTGTATTCTGAAATCCCATAAACGAAAACTGCAACTCGTGATCGCCTGTTGGCAATTCCATTTCAAATTCGCCATTCTTATTGGTTGTTGCTCCCTTTTTGGTGTTGTATTCATATACCACGGCGCCGGTCAGAGGTTCGCCGGTTTTCCCGTCAACCACTTTTCCTGTTATTGTTGCCGTTTTGTAACGGCCGGTGTTCAGCGGATTTCCGATTATGAGCACTTGCGACGACATATCGAACCGTGATCGTGTATCAGATATTTTTGGGAAAATTAAAATTGCATGGTTCTGATAAAAGCTGAAGGTTAATTCATGGTTCAGAAAAATATTATTGAGGGCCTGAATTAATGGTGTATTTTTAAAATTTTTGGAAATGGTAAACGAGTCAATCCACTCTTTTTTGTAGAAAACATCAATTCCGTATTTACTCTCTAGGGTATCGAAAAATTCTTTTAACGGCTGGTTTTGAAAGCTTTCGTTGAGTTGAATTTCTTCAATGTTCTGGGCATTCAGATTTTTTTCACCAGGCTGTAAAAAAAATAAAATCAGGAAACCGGTTAGTAGTAGTTGTTTCAAAGTTAAGCCATCAGTTTAGTTATTACGGAAATTAATTCCGAAGGTAGAAAAAACCGGTGAAAAACTTACCTGATTTGTTTAAATCTCCGAAAAATATATGTGTTCAATCTTTTTAAGAATTAGAAACAACATACTTAAAAAAACCAATGCAGGTTTTCTAAAATGCATAATAAACTCCGGTGTAAAAACCAACGCGGTATGGCCGGTAATCCACTTCAGGATTAGTGTTTAACGAGGTCAGAAAATAATTTAAACGTGGTTCAACCGCCAGCGAAACATGTTTACCCAGCGCATAATTCAGCCCAAATCCAATGGTACCCGAAAAATTAACCGGTGAAATATCCTGCGTTTTTCCGATATACTGCAAGCCATATTCATTGTTTATAAAAGCGTTGTTTCCAACAACAACTCCTGCATTCACACCACCAATCAGTTCCACATCCAGCGCTGCATCCAAAATCAGGTAGCGCAGGTAAAGCGGAATTTCAACAAAATCGAAAACCTGCGAAAATTCGCCGTTGGTGAGCAGCGTACCCGAATTGGTGGCAACAGTTTCGAGGCTGGCGGCAATTTCGGCTCCCTTTGGTAAATTATCAAATTGTATAACCCCGGCAGCACTGTTCATTGCCATTTGGTTTTGTTCTACCTGAATGGCCGTGTTGAAATATTTCCGGTTTTCGGTTTCGGGCAAACCCGAATAACTGCTGCTATTGTCTGCAAAAGCAAAAACTCCTGGCGAAACACCTGATTTCTGGCCGTTTTGCGCGTAATAAACACCACTTTCAACACTCCATCTTTTGCCTGTTTTATATTGAAAAGAAATTCCACCGCCAACAGTTCCTGTCCCTTCTGATGAACTGTAGGTCATATTTTGCGCGTAATTTTGTGTATGGCTCGAAACCTGCGAAGAATATCCGGGAGAAAAATTCACTCCCATTTTCCAATTGCTCTTGCTTTCGGAAACAAGGGCCAGCGAATTTTTTTCGATAATGTTTTTTTCTTCAGCGGATAATTCCGTTTTCTCCTTCGCTATTACCTTTTTATCATTTAACCGGGCAATTTCTTTTGAATAAATATATGCGTCAATTTTATCCAGCCGCTGCAAATGAACCCGCTCAACCGGATTTTCAGTTTCCGGAAGTACATTTTGTGATTTGTTTTTGGCGGTTGAATTCCCTGAAACCGGCTGTTTTCGGTCTCTTTCTGCAAAAGAAGCAAGAACCTCCTGCTGTAAATTTTCAGAATCCTTTTGTGCCGAATCAGTTTTTACCGTATCCTGAGGAGCAACTGTTTTTGGATTTTCATTCAGATGAATTTCATTTTTTACCGATTGTTTTGGCAATTCATTTGATTTATCGTTGAAATACCAACCAGCCAAAAATGCCAGCATCACAACGGCAGCAGCTGCAATACGACTTAAATAAGCAATTCTTTTTTTCCTTCGCAAAGTTGCCATTTGTCCCTGAATTCCATCCCATAAATGCGCGGGCGGAACTTCTGAATAATTATCCAGTTTATCCCGAAACGCCTTGTCTATATTTGATTCCTCCATTTTCATGCAGAGTAATTTGAATTCGTTTTCATTTCCCTGTTAAGTAGTTTCACTTTACGTTTTAAAATGTCTCTGGCCCGCGCCAGGTTCGATTTGGATGTTCCGGTGGAAATGTTCATCTCTTCCCCAATTTCTTCATGGCTCATTCCTTCCATTACAAAAAGATTGAAAACCATACGATAGCGCGGCGGCAACTGTTGAATCAATTCCAAAAGTTCATCGGCCGAAATTTTATCGATAATATCATCAGTAAACTGCGGCGTTTCAAAAACTGAAATATCTTCAACAGGATGCATCAAATGCTGCTTCCGGTATTTTCCCAGACAAACATTTACCATAATCCGCCTAATCCAGCCTTCCAAAGAACCTTCGTGCCTAAACGATTTTATATTCGAAAAAACCTTCACAAAACCATCCTGTAAATTATCTTCTGCCTCTGTGCGATCTTTGGCATAACGCAAACAGACCCCAAACATTTTTGGAGCAAACATACGGTAAAGTTTTTCCTGCGCATTAACTTTACCCCTGGCACATTCCCTGATAATTTCCTTTAAATCTTCCAAATTATGCTTGCATATGTTCCTCCAAAATTAAGGATTATATTTTTCCGCATTTAAAAACCGGTAACAAAACATTTAGCCCCGGCGGCCGTTTTACGTACAGTAAAATCAATTCATAGATGAAAGCCTGTTTAAAAAGGTTGCGTTCATTAAAAACTAAAATCCCTGCGCAACCATTTGCCGTTCATATCCATCTAAAAATTGCGCACTGTTCTTTTCTTTAATCAAACTGAAAATATTACGATGAAAACAAAATTGATGACATTGGTAATGGCCGGTATCCTGATTTTTACTGCATGTAATTTAACCCCGGATAACGAAGAGCCTGAAATTCCGGTAAGCGAAAAAACCGCCCTTTTACTAAAAGCCGAAAATAACTTTGGCTTTGAATTATTTCAACGGATTTATTCAGCCGACAGTAGTGCAAACATTATGGTTTCGCCATTGAGCGTGAGTCTGGCACTGGCGATGACTTACAATGGTGCCAACGGCGAAACTAAAACTGCTATGGAAAAGACCCTGAAAGTTTATGGTTTGACACCGGATGACATTAATGCATCGTACCGCGACCTGGTGCAGGCGCTACAGTCGCTCGATCCAAAAGTCCTGCTCGAAATTGCAAATGCTATTTTCTACAGACAGGATTTTACTGTTGAAGATAATTTTGTATCCATCAACAAAAATTTTTATGATGCAGAGGTTTCATCGCTCGATTTTGGTTCACCTGCGGCAGTTGATGCAATTAACAACTGGGTAGCCGGGAAAACACACGATAAAATAGAAACCATACTCGAAAGAATATCTCCATCTCATGTGATGTTTTTGTTGAATGCCATCTATTTTAAAGGAACATGGCAAAAAGAGTTCAATACCGAAAGTACCCAAACACTTCCATTTTACACGGAAAACGGTGAACCGTTTGAAACTGAAACCATGCAGCGCCTCGATACGCTTCCGTTTGCAGCAAATGATCTGTTCCGTGCCGTTCAGCTTTCATATGGTTCAGGAAATTACAACATGTTTGTTTTTCTGCCGGAAACCGGAAAAACAGTCGGTGATATTGTGGATAAACTTGACGAAGATAACTGGGAAACCTGGATGGAAAGTTTTCATGAAACTGAAAATGTGGATATTAAATTTCCCCGGTTTAAATATGCCTGGGAATCAAACCTCAATAATGTTTTAACCGATATGGGAATGGGAATCGCTTTTACCGACTTTGCTGATTTTACTGGTATAAACCAAAACGGCAACCTTCGGATAGATTACGTAAAACATAAAACTTTTATTGAGGTAAAAGAAGAAGGCACAGAAGCAGCAGCAGTAACAATTGTTGCAATTGAATATACTTCAGCTGGCCCGGGCCCGCAAAACATACCCTTTTATGTGAATCACCCGTTTTTATATGCCATTACCGAGAAAGACACAGGCGCAATCCTGTTTATTGGAACCGTAAAAAATCCAAACCAGGAATAAACTCATTTTTCTCTGAAAAGAGGTCACTAATTTTTCGGGTTGCCCACAGACTAAAAAGCGGCTATAAAACGTTATTATTCAGGAAAATCAAAAGCTATGAAACAAATATTTCTCCTTTTAATCCTTTTTGCAGCGATTATCACAGGTTGCCAGCAGGAAAACGATCCGGTTACCTTTCAGGAGACTGGTATTGTAGTTGATTATGCCGGAGCCGGAAATTGCAGATTCGTAATAGAACTTGACAATGGCGGCCGCATTCAGCCCATGTACTATCCCGAAGGTTTTAATTTCGCTCAAGGGCAACGGGTACTTGTTGAATATGTTGAGCTCCAGGATGTAATCTCCACCTGCGACAGGGGTGCAGCCAGCGAAATTAAATACATTGAAGAATTAAGTTGTGCTCCCTATGTTGATTTGTATTTTGAAAATTACGACAGCCTGGCGCGCGACCCCATATACCTGCACGAAGCATTTGTGGACGGCGACTGCCTCTACCTGAAAATTTCATACAGCGGCGGCTGCGCCGATCATATCATCGATTTGGCGCGGATGAACCCCTGGTATGCGGGCAGTACCAACATCCCGACTTTCGAGATAAGACACGATGCCAACGGTGACCTTTGTGAAGCTTATTTTACAAAGGAATTCAGTTTCGATTTAACTCCCTTAAAACTGGAAGGCAAAAAGGAATTTGTTCTTACTGCAAAACTTGCAAACGGGGAAGTATATAACAGGCTGTTTGAATACAATTACGTGGAATAATTCTCCGATTATTCATATTTATTGGTTAGTTTGCAAAGGCTGCTTTTAAAGGCAGCCTTTTTTCCTGTACAATTTCACAGGATATGGTAAGACAAACCAATGCTAAAATTAAAAGCGTTCCGGCTCAGTGTTTCTGAATATGCGTCCACTTTGGGATCGGTAAACTGCACGTTAACATCTTTATAAAATGAATTATAAAAGCCGGCATCCAACGTCATACTTTTGCTGATTTTATACATTAAACCAGCTCCTGCTGCAAACGATGGATTTGTGTAACTAAAATCGCTCTGGTAACTTTCGTCAACTCCCGGATTTGAACTTAATCCGCCAACACTCAGCGCAAAATTTTCATTCAAATTAAACTGAAACCCCAATCCAACTTCATAGCTCATTCTGTCGATTTCCCGCATTCTCACTTTTGCAAAATCAACATCCCGCCAAACTGCAGCATCTCTTGAATTGTATCCCCAATCCACACCTTTATCAAGATAAAAATTGCACGAAAACTGTGTTTCGAGCCAGTTTGAATATTTATAACCCACCCCAATTGCCATAAGCGCAGGAATGTTGTTGTTCGATTTTCCTTTGTCGGGAAACAATCCCAAATCGTCGGCTTTGGTTTTGTTTGTGAGTTGCAAATAGGTATTCAATTCATACTTAAGCGAAATATTTAAATGGTTTCCCAAAACAAGCTGCACCCCAAACATAGGACTAATTCCCGCGCCTGTTTGCTCCGTTTCCACATGTTTATCTTCAAGCTGCGATGCACTGCTGTTTAATTCTTTTGCCGTTGCCGGTAACTGATCAGTTGCAAGATCATTGTAATAAGTTGCCCCTTCGCTATATTTTTGCTGAACGGTTGCCATATCCATTCCTGCAATTTCTGCCGTTGAATAATTTAAAATTTGCAACCCGTTTTTCATTTGGATTGCTTCATCTTCTGTTATCACTTCGGCTCCCTGCACTTCATCAATCGTGTAACTGCCGTAATATTCCACCAGCGGGTCAATATCTTTAACTGCCGTATTCAGCACATCCACAGCCTGAAAAGCTTCCGGTATTTTTGTGTTGGTAATTTTACCTGATGTTTCGCGTAACCATACCGGCGCTGCAACCAGTTCCGCCTGGTTCGCCAGCTTCAACCGTACGTTTTCAATGCTTCCTGAATAACTGTTTTTTGATGGCACATAACGCACGCCGCCAAAAACTGAAAAAACGTCATTCACTTTATAAGTTGCCGAAAACTGAATTCCGTAAAAAACCGACTTCCCGTAAAAGGAAACATCTGCATTGTAACCGGTAACATCCCAGTTTTCATCTATCCGACTTAATTCTGCAAGCCGGGGAACGACATTGGAAACCGGAATTTCGAAAGTTGGAAGACCATAATTAAAATCTGTTATCCCGTCGCCGCCAATTTGGCCAAATCCCAAAGAAAATGCCCAGTCACTTTTTTTATATACAGCAAAACCGGCAGGAAAAAACCCAAACTGCGAATCTGTATTGTAACGATTATGGTTTAGCAGCGGATACCGGCTGTCCACAGTTTTATTTTTCACACTGAACAAATTATTTAAAGAAAAATGCCACCCATCCTGCAGCAAAATTACACCTGCAGGATTGTAATAAACTGCATCGGTACCGGTGCTGGCATTTCGCGACAACATGCGGGCGTATTGTGCACTTTGAAAGGTATTTGTCAACAAACCTTCTGCAGAAACAACCTGAAAAACGGCCATCAGTAAAACGATAAAAACCGGCTTTGTAATTTTGAATTTCATTTTAATTGTACGTGGTGTTTTGCAAATCGCCGAAAGATAATACAAAATTGAGAGCAAAAAAAAGCTGCCCGAAATACAGACAGCTTTTTGAAAATATTTCCTCTTCCTTTAAAAAATACTGTAGGAAAGTCCGGCTGCAAAATTAATAGTTGTTTTGCCGAGAGTTTCTTTATAGTCGCCGATATCGGGATCGGTGAATGTTATAGTTTGATCTTTATAAAAAGTATCAGATATACCTGCATCGAGTACCAGCCTGTCTGTGATTTTCCACATCAACCCGGCACCAATAGTAGTGGATGGATTGCTGTAGCTAAAATCACTCTGATAGCTGTCGGCAACTCCCATATCGCCATAAAGTCCGCCTGCGCTTACTGCAAAATTATCACTCAGGTTAAACTGCAATCCCAGTCCGATTTCGTAACCATTGTTTTCGATTTCCCTCTTGACAACTTCACCAACGGCCAGATACCGGGTATTGTTCCCCCATTCAACACCTTTATTCAGGTAATACGTGCAGGAAAGTTGAGCCTCCAGCCAGTCCATTCCTTTAAAACCAACTCCCAACCCAAGAATTCCCGGTACATCATTTACCGCTTCGGCTTTATCCGGAAATAATCCCATATCATCCACCTCGGTATTGTTTGTTAAAGTCAAATCAGTTTTGTGTTCATATTTCACAGCAATATCCCAGTCTTCGTTTGGAGAAATATGAATACCGATAATTGGCGTGAAACCGGCACCGGTTTGTTCTGTTTTAACCTCTTTATCGCCCAGTTGACCTGCTGTTGCATTTAAAGTTGTTGCCGTTCCGGCCAGCATTGTTGCCTGTCCCTGAAATTGCGGACTTGCCTGAACATAAGCACCATTAATCTGGTTTAGCGTCATTACATCAATTTGCCCCTGTGGTATTTCCATTAATTTCAAACCAGCTTCTATTCCAGCTTTCATTGCGGCGTCAATTTGTCCGGCTCCCTGCAACTGGCTTAAAGTATAACCGCCGGCAGCGTCTAAATAAGGCGCAAGTGCCTGAGGCATTTGCGCCAGTGTCTGCAGCTGACCGGAAAGTCCGCTAACTGTTGAAGCAGCTCCTTCCAACCACGCAGGTGCACCAATATACTGATCGGCCACTTTAAGCTGTACATTTCGGATGCTTCCCTCATACACATTTTTTGAAGGCATATAACGAACTCCACCATAAACAGAAAACATATCGTTTACTTTATATGTGGCACCCAATTGAACACCCCAGAATACTGAACTTCCGCTAAATGCCAAATCGGCATTGTATCCGGTGACATTCAGCGCCGGATCGATTTGCGACAAACCGGCCAGTCCCGGTACAACTTTGGTAATCGGTATTTCGAACGACGGCAAACCTCGGTCAAAATCAGCTGAACCCCCGCCGGCATTCGGTCCAAATCCTAATGAAAAAGCCCAATCTTCCATTTTATATACAGCAAAAGCCGTTGGAAAAACAGGAACCTGAACTTTACCTACATAATGTCCATCATTCAACAAAGGAAATTTACTGTCCACTATTTTATCCTGAAAAATCGTCTGGCTGTAAAAGGCAAAATGCCAGCCATCTTCCATTTTTATTAATCCTGCAGGATTAAAATAAACTGCATCGATATCGGTTGATGCATTTCGTGATAACATTCGGATAAATTGGGCGCTTTGATTTGTGTTGGTTAAAAGTCCACCGGCAAACGCAACCTGAATCAGCATTAAAAATGCCATTAAAACTGAAAGTTTTTTCATGCGGCTTAATTTAATTTATAAATCTTTAAAAAATTATTAATTGATTTTTTTGGTCTACAGTTTTTTTTTTGGTGTGGCAAATTTACGACTTAATATTTATCTGCAAAACATTCCTTCTGATTTTCAACCATCTATAGAATTTTCGAATAATTGGCTCAGAAATTCCGATTGCATAAAAATAAAAACCCGGAGAAAATCCCCGGGTTAAATTAATCTTTTTGCATGAATCTTTAAATATGAATCACTTCATCGTATGCTGCTGCGGCGGCTTCCATTACTGCTTCGCTCATTGTTGGGTGCGGGTGTATTGATTTGATCAGCTCGTGCCCGGTTATTTCAAGTTTTTTGGCCACCACCAGCTCTGCGATAATTTCGGTAACATTTCCACCAATCATATGGGCACCCAGTAATTCTCCGTATTTAGCATCAAAAACTAATTTCACAAAACCGTCTTTTTGACCGGCCGCGCTTGCTTTTCCGCTTGCCGAATACGGGAATTTACCTACCTTAATTTCATAACCTGCTTCTTTCGCTTTTGCTTCGGTTAAACCTACCGAAGAAACTTCGGGCCCTGTATAGGTACATGCAGGAATATTGGTATAATCAATGGGTTCCGGGTTTAAACCGGCGATTTTTTCCACACAAACGATACCTTCGGCTGATGCAACATGCGCCAAAGCAGGCCCTGTTAAAATATCGCCGATTGCATAAACACCTTTCACATTGGTGCGGTAAAATTCATCCACTTTTACCCGTCCGGTTTGCATTTCAACGCCCAGTTCTTCTAATCCGATTCCTTCAGTATTGGGTGTAATTCCAACAGCCGAAAGTACAATATCCGCCTCCACAACTTCTTCACCTTTTTTGGTTTTAATGGTCACTTTGCAATTATCGCCCGATGTATCCACTTTTTCCACGGTGGCGCTGGTCATCACCTTCATCTTCATTTTCTTGAATGATCGTTCGAGTTGTTTGGCTACTTCTTCATCTTCATTGGGTACAAGAGTGGGCATAAACTCAACCAATGTGACATCGGTTCCAACGGATTGATAGAAATAGGCAAACTCGCTGCCAATGGCTCCCGAACCAACAACCACCATGCTTTTGGGAAGCTTTTCAAGGGCAAGTGCTTTACGGTAACCAATAATTTTTTCGCCATCCTGTGTTAAATTGGGCAACTGGCGTGAGCGTGCGCCGGTAGCCAGGATGATGTGATTTGCCGTGTAACTGCTTTTCTTACCCGATTCGTCAGTTACTTCTACTTTATTATTATTTGTAAGAATTCCGGTTCCGAAGATGGCTTCCACCTTATTTTTCTTAAACAGAAACTGGATTCCCTTGCTCATTCCGTCGGCAACTCCACGACTGCGTTTAATCATTGCCGGAAAGTCAGGTTTCACTTCCCCTTCAATTGACACTCCATAATCTGCAGCATGTTTTGCATATTCGAATGCCTGCGCACTTTTCAGCAACGATTTTGTTGGAATGCATCCCCAGTTCAGACAAATTCCCCCCAGTTTTTCACGTTCAACTACTGCTACTTTTAAACCCAGCTGAGCAGCACGGATTGCAGTAACATATCCTCCGGGGCCGCTTCCAATAACTATAACGTCGTAATTCATTTTATTTTGTTTAATATGATTTTTTATTCAATAACATCTTTTAAAAGGAAAGGTTTCAACAAAATTAATGCATAAAAACGTGAATACCATCCGGGAGATTCATGTTATATCCTGTTTTTTAAACCGGAATATATATTCAGCAATTTTCCTGCGGCCACAAATGAGCTGATTTCATTATTCATAACCAGTGATTCAAATTCCTTCAACTTTTTACTGATTTCGGGATGTCCGTAAAAAGCACGTTTCATTTGTTCTTCAATGGTTTCGTGCATCCAGAAAATGGATTGTTCATTTCGTCTTTTGTGGAAGTAACCGTTGCTGACTGTCAGCTCTTTATACTTTTCTATTTTTTCCCAGATTTCATTAATTCCGATATTATTCATGGCCGAACAGGTTAAAACCTGCGGCTCCCATTCTGAATCTTTTTTGGGAAAGAGGTGCAAAGCGTTCCGGTACTGGGTTTTGGCAATTTGTGCTTTGTCAAAGTTAGTACCATCGGCTTTGTTAATGGCGAGTAAATCGGCCATTTCCATAATTCCGCGTTTTATTCCCTGAAGCTCGTCGCCGGCGCCGGCAAGCATGAGCAGTAAAAAAAAGTCGGCCATGGAATGAACAGCTGTTTCACTTTGCCCCACTCCTACTGTTTCAATAAATACATGGTCGAAACCGGCAGCCTCACACAATACAATCGTTTCCCTTGTTTTCCGGGCAACGCCGCCCAACGTTCCCGCCGAAGGACTTGGACGGATGTACGCATTTTTGTTTCCTGCCAGTTCCTCCATCCGGGTTTTATCCCCGAGTATGCTCCCTTTCGAGCGTTCGCTGCTTGGATCGATTGCAAGGACAGCCAGCTTTCCTCCACGCCCGGTAATAAATGTTCCGAGCGCTTCTATAAAAGTACTTTTGCCTACTCCGGGAACACCTGTAATTCCAATCCGGATGGATTTCCCGCTAAACGGAAGGCAACGCACAATAATTTCCTGTGCCAGTTGCTGATGTTCGGCTTTCGAACTTTCGACCAAAGTTACTGCCCTGCTCAATAAGGTGATATTCCCCGCAAGAATTCCTTCAACATATTCTTCCGCCCGCAAAAGGTTCCTTTTTTTATTCAGAAACCGCTGAACTGAATTTTCATCGGTTTGTCCGGGTGGCATTATTCCTTCATTTACTTTCAACCCTCTGTATTCAGGATTATTTTCGATATGATTTTCGTGGTCTGCCATTCGTTTTGTTTCAGTGAAAACAAAAATACCATAATTAATTGCAAGAATAAAATCTAAAAAAAAGTGCCGCAAACCATTGTCTGCGACACCTTAATTATTGACATTATATGAAATCTTTTAACCCTCAGTCACAACATTACTTGAAATTCTTAATGTAGTAGTTGGCGTTTTCGGATCGTTGGTAATCACGGTAATGGATTTACTCTGGCGACCACGTTTCCCACGCGAATCGAAGGTAACTTTTATTGGAGCCGTTTCTCCCGGTGCAATTACTTTTGTTGAAGGTGCAACTGCAGTACATCCGCATGATGAACGTACATTACGGATAAACAGATCGGATTTTCCTTCGTTTTGAAGCATGAAAGTATGTTCCTTTTTATCGCCCTGATTCATTTCCCCAAAATCAAAAGTTTCTTCTGAGAAAGAGGCAACCGGTGCTTTTGCCAGTTGTTCGGGTGTTAAATTTGAAAAATCTTCTTCGATTGTAGCACTGACACCAACTGAATTTTTATAATCGTTGCTTCCGTTAAGCGAAAGATATATTCTGTGCGAGGTAAATCCGTAAGTATCGGCTTTACTGGCATCATAAGTTACAGTAAGTTCCCCTTTTCCGTGGGCGGGAATGGTTTGAGGTTCAACTTTGGCTGTAATATGACTTGGAACTGTGCGGAAACCAACAGTTACCGGATTATCAGAATCGTTAATCAATTCCAGACTTTCCGTTTTCTTTTCGTTTTCGGTTACCCGGGCAAAAGAAATATGATTTGTTTTTGCACGAAGTTCTCCAATCTGACGCGGGTACAATTCTGCCAGTGTTTTTTCACGTTCTTCCACTTTTCCGGTAATTTTCAGAACTGTGGTTGCATTTTCGGCATTGGACTGAACGGTTACTGTTTTTGTAAATGAACCTGGACGGTTACTGGGATTATAACTTACCTGAATTTCGCCGTTTCCACCGGGGGCCACAGGTTCGCGTGTCCATTTTGGCGTTGTACATCCGCAGGATGCCCTTACATTGTTAAGAACCAGGGGAACGGAACCTTTATTTGTAAATTTAAATGTGGTAGTTTGAATTCCTGCCGACTCTTTAAACGAACCAAAATTGTGTTCCAGATTATCGAATACAATTTTAGCCTGTTGTGCTTCTGTCTGCAGCAACAAAGGCAAATACCATTATAACATGTAACAAATGTTTCATAACTACTGAATTTTAATTTATTGGAATTATTAGTTTACTTTGTTAAACAAAAGTAGCAATGGATTTTGGCATTCATGTTAATCAGCTGTAATATTTTGTTAATGAAGTGTTAACAGGTGTACTAAAAGCCACAACATATCGGAGTTCGGGGCTAAACAGACGAAAATGAAAGGTAAGACATTAAAATATATTATTATTCTGGCTACAATTTCGGTTGCCGGAGTTTTGTCTATTCAGTTTATTTTTCTTCGCAATTCATACAATTATTCCGAAAAGCAGTTCAGGGAAAGTGCGACAGTGGCATTAAAAGAGGTAGCCTGGCAAATTTTACTGGCTACCGGCAACACGGAAAATTTTGACAGCATTGCACCTGTTGAAATGGTATCCAACAATTATTACATTGTGAATGTTGATGCGGTTATTGACTTCGATTTACTCAAATTTCACCTTGTTCAGGAATTCAAAAAACATGAAATTTTCTCGGACTTTGAATTTGCCGTTTATGATGCGTCCACGGAACAGATGGAACAAAAAACACTGATTACCAATAAGCTGGATGAGAAACCATCGAATTTTGATTTTCCGCAAAGCAACAAATACAACAGTTATTTTGTGGTGCATTTTACCAACCGGTCGCCCTATTTCAATTCACGGCTGACCGTCTGGTATTTTTTTACCGGTTTGCTTTTAATCGTGGTGTTGTTTTTTGGATACACACTTTCAGTTATTATCCGGCAGCGCCAGCTTTCCGAAGTGCAGAAAAACTTTATCAACAACCTCACCCACGAACTGAAAACACCGATTTCGTCCATCGCACTTTCGGCAAACGTTATTAACCACAAATCAATTTTGCAAACGCCCGACCGGCTTTTTGAATACACCAAAATTATCATGGAGCAAAATAACCGGTTATCAAAAAATGTGGAGAAAGTGCTTAATCTGGCCGCTTTGGAAAAAAATAAAATTAGGCTAAACCTCGAAAAAATTAATCTTTACGATTTTCTTCATGAAAATGTGGAGCATTTTAAACAATCTGATTACGGGCAAAAAGCAGCAATTCATATTCAGTTTCACCATTCAGAATTCCAGATAAAAGCCGACAAATTTCATTTCTCCAATCTTATTTTGAATATTCTTGAGAATGCAGTTAAATATTGTGAGAAAGCTCCTGAAATAAATATCATGCTTTCCAGAAAAAATAAAAAGGTTCAACTGAGTTTTGTGGACAATGGCATTGGTATTTTACCCGAACACCGGAAAAAGATTTTCAGGAAATTTTACCGGGTGCCAACGGGAAATGTGCATAATGTTAAAGGATTTGGACTGGGCCTTGATTATGTACAGAAAATAATAAAAGCGCATGGTTGGAAAATAAATGTTGATAATAATCCGGCAGGAGGTAGTATTTTTACACTTTCAATTCCGATAAAAAAATGAATTCACCTTTAATTAAAATCTTACTGGTTGAAGACGATGAAGCACTGCGGTTTATTGTAAAAGATAACCTGGAGCAAAAAAATTATTTGGTTGATGATGCCGAAAACGGGGCGCTGGCGCTTGAATTGTTCAGCAAAAACAAGTACGACCTGATAATATTGGATGTGATGTTGCCAAAAATTGATGGATTCCAGGTGGCGCAAAACATTCGGAAAACGAATCATCAAATCCCCATTATTTTCCTCACTGCGCGTTCAATGACGGAAGACAAAATAAAAGGACTCACCATTGGCGGCGATGATTACATTCCAAAACCATTCAGCATGGAAGAGTTGCTGCTGAAAATTAAAATCTTTCTGAAAAGAAGCCAGGCGCAGCCTGTTCCCAACTTTTCGGCTGCACAAAAAATCGGCTCATTTCTTTTTCAACCCGACGAACTGACACTTTCGTACAACGGGAAAACAAGGAACCTGACCTTAAAAGAAGTGGAACTTATTAAGTTTTTTGCCGACAATGCCAACAAGGTTTTAAGCCGCAACGAAATTCTTGAAAAAGTATGGGGTTCAAACGACTACTTTTTGGGCCGCAGCCTCGATGTCTTTATTTCTCGGTTACGCAAATATTTTAAGAACGATCCGAATATAAATATTGTAAATTTGCACGGTATCGGATTTCGTTTTACCGTGAAGAGTGATACTTAAAATCTCAGGAATTAAAAAAGATGCTGACTGTTACACAATTAATACTGCTGTTGCTCATCGGATTGGTTTCGGGATTACTTGCCGGAGTTTTGGGTGTGGGAGGTGCAATTATTGTTATTCCGGCTCTGGTTTTCATTTTAGGGATGTCCCAGCATCAGGCCCAGGGCACCAGCCTTGCTTTTATGGTGCCGCCCATTGGAATTCTTGCCACCTGGAATTACTGGAAAGCCGGCTATGTAAACTGGAAATTTGCACTGGTTCTTGCCATTACCTTTATGGCCGGCGCATATCTGGGTTCGTTGTTTTCACTTCAAATTCCGGATAAAGTGCTGAGAAAAATTTTTGGTGTGCTGCTTTTTGTCGCTGCTGCAAAAATGTTCTTCTCGAAATAATTTATACCCGGATGCCAGTCGGACAGGGGGAAGCACCAAAAAGGGCAACCCTGTAAACAGGAGGATTTTAGACTAATACTATTCTCATTCGTGTTTTTCATACAAAAAAAACCATTACTTTTTGGAAGAAATAAAAAAACAGCTATTTTTGCAGTCCGAATTTTACGAAGGAAACAAGAAAAATAAATAAGAAATGAAAAGAACATTTCAGCCATCCAACAGGAAAAGAAAAAACAAGCACGGCTTCAGGGAAAGAATGTCGACTGCCAACGGAAGAAAAGTATTAAAATCCCGCCGCGCCAAAGGAAGAAAGAAATTAACGGTTTCAGACGAACCAAGGCATAAAAAATAATTTATACCTGAAAGAATTTCCCGAAAAGGTAAAGAATGATATGTTCTTTACCTTTTCGTGTTTTTTGGAACTGGTTCCAGAATTCATGGATACACCAACCGGAGGAAGTTACAAATCTGCTAAAATCTTATACTGCGGGAATCGTGACGAAAAATTGTTCATCCTCCCTGCAGAAAATAAAAAAGGTAAATTCGGTTATATCCGGTTTGTCCATACTAATTTTACTTTATTTTTGTTTTATTGATGAACCGATATTATTAGTGCTATGAGTTTCTCTAAATTTCTTACCAGCCGCCTCTTTCTTATAAATTTATTGCTGGCGATTGTTATACTGATCATCATTTTTATAGTAGTAATGCAGGGATTAAAAATGTACACCCGGCATGGAGAAGCTCATCCCGTTCCTGATTTTTCAGGGCTGAATGCCACAGAGGCCATTGCAACAGCCAAACAGCATAACATGCGGATAGAAGTTATCGATTCGCTGTATGTGGATGAAGCGCCTCCGGGAACAGTTGTTGACCAGGTTCCGGAAGCCGGGCACCGGGTAAAACAAAACCGGATCATCTTTCTTACTGTCAACTCCTCACAACCTGAGCTGGTTTCCTTACCGCGGCTGACTGATATTTCTTTTCGTCAGGCACAGGTACTGGTTGAAAATGCAGGGCTTAAAATCGGACAGATACTTTATCAGCCTTCGGAATATAACGGCCTGGTTTTAAAGGTTCAGATTGATTCGACCGATATTTTTCCAGGAAAAAAATTACCAAAGGGTGCAAGTATCGATTTGGTACTTGGCCACCAGGAAGGAAACCTGTCAACACCACTTCCTGATTTAACAGGTTTATCTGTCGAAGAAGCAGACAGGACGCTGACTGATGCCATGCTCAACAAAGGTGTAATTATATACGATGCTTCCATTCTTTCCAAAGAAGATTCTGTAAATGCTGTGGTTTGGAGACAGCGGCCAAATCCAAAAATTACTGCCACCGTCAATTTGGGTTCATCGGTGGATATCTGGGTAACTGTGGACCAGTTAAAAATTGATGATGCAATAGAACAGGAATTCTAAATCAGTGTATGGAAGAATATTCAGAGGATAGTAATGATTTGGAAGAAGGTGGTCTTTTCGAACACTACCATGTAGTGGTTGACCCGGGCCAGTCACCAATACGAATCGATAAATTTCTTGCCAACCGCATCGACAATGCTTCGCGAAGCCGTATTCAATATGCTGCCGAAGCGGGAAGTATTTTGGTTGACCAGAAACCTGTAAAAGCCAATTACAAAGTAAAGCCAAACGACGATATTCAGATTGTAATGGATTATCCGCGCCGGGAGTTAAAAATAATTCCTGAAGATATTCCCCTGAATATTGTTTTTGAAGATGACCAGCTCATTGTAATCAATAAACCGCCGGGACTTGTTGTACATCCGGGGCATGGAAACTATTCGGGAACACTTGTAAATGCACTGGCCTTTTATTTAAAAGATGTTCCTCTATTTAATAATGAAGATCCGCGGCCGGGTCTTGTACATCGTATTGACAAAGATACTTCGGGATTAATGGTGGTGGCAAAAACCGAATTGGCCAAGAATAAACTGGCCCTGCAGTTTTTCGAAAAGACTTCGGAAAGGCGCTACCAGGCGCTGGTTTGGGGTAGTGTAAAAGAGGATTCGGGAACTATAACTGGAAATATTGGCCGGAGCTTAAAAAACAGGCAGGTTTTTACTGTTTTTCCGGAAGAAGATTACGGGAAACCTGCCGTTACGCATTACACTGTATTAAAACGGATAGGGTATGTGAGCCTTGTGGAATGCCGGCTGGAAACTGGCCGGACACACCAGATCAGAGTGCACATGAAACACATCAATCACCCGCTTTTTAACGATTCCACATATGGAGGCGATCAGATTTTGCGTGGCACAACTTTTTCAAAGTACCGCCAGTTCGTGCAAAATTGCTTTAAAATACTTCCCCGGCAGGCATTGCATGCAAAAACATTAGGATTTATTCACCCTGTTTCGGGCAAAAAAATGATGTTCGATTCCGAACTTCCTGACGATTTAAGAACTGTAATAGATAAATGGGATAATTATATCGCTTCGAGAAATGAATGAAAATAAACCAAATGTTGCTGTAATTGCCGGTGGTGATTCATCGGAGTTTGTGGTGTCGGTAAAAAGCGGCGCCAATGTTTTTAATGCTGTCGATACATCAAAATTTACACCCTGGCTGGTGCAAATGAAGGGTAAAAACTGGGAAGTTTATCAGGATAACCAGAAAATAGCAGATGTCGATAAATCAGATTTTAGTTTTCTAATGAACGATAAAAAAATTGTTTTCGATTACGCATACATTACTATTCACGGCACTCCCGGCGAGGATGGAATCCTGCAAGGCTATTTCGATTTACTGAAAATTCCTTACTCCACCTGCAACGTTCATTCCTCATCGCTCACTTTCAATAAATGGTTTTGCAACAATTACCTGCACCGGTTCGGAATAAAAATGGCGCGCTCCCTTAAACTTTCGAAAGGAGAGAAAATCAAC
Organism: uncultured Prolixibacteraceae bacterium; assembly: GCA_963771595.1. Lineage (GTDB taxonomy): Bacteria > Bacteroidota > Bacteroidia > Bacteroidales > Prolixibacteraceae > CAVYUC01. Next base: position 110,366 of record CAVYUC010000033.1, read on the forward strand.
GTAAAAGAAATAACCGAAAAGTTGGGATTACCGCTTTTTGTAAAACCAAATGCAGGGGGTTCAAGTTTTGGGATTACCAAAGTGAAATCGGAAAACCAACTGGCCGAGGCAATACAAAATGCCTGGAAAGAAAGCCGGGAAGCTTTGATTGAAGAATATATCGAAGGCACAGAATTTACTTGTGGACTTGTAAAAATGAATGGTAAAGAATTGATTTTTCCGGTAACTGAAGTACTGCCAAAAAATGAATTCTTTGATTACGAAGCCAAATACACACCAGGGGCAGCAGAAGAAATTACCCCTGCCCGCCTGCCTGAAAACCTGTTTAAAAAATGTCAGCAGTTAAGTTCAGAAATTTATGATTTATGTTTTTGCTCCGGAATTGTACGGGTGGATTATATATTAAAAAATGATGAATTTTATTTTCTCGAAGTGAATACAACTCCGGGAATGACTGCAACAAGTTTTATTCCGCAACAAATCAATGCTATGGGCCTCACCCTCGGCGAAGTAATATCAATGATAATTGATAACGGGCTAAGAATGAATCAATAAACAATTGTGAATAAAATTAGTTAACAACTAAATAATCTAAAATTTGGTTGACCGATTCCTTATTTAGTAATTTTAACCCCTCAATTTTCATCTTCAGTATTTAAAGAAAGTAAACTAAAATGGCAACATCTAAATCGAAAAATGTATCGAAAATGACTGTTGAACAAATCAATGCACAGTATGGAAAGCTCCCGCCCCAGGCAGTTGAAGTGGAAGAAGCCGTACTTGGTGCCCTGATGCTTGAACGCGATGCATATGTTACCGTTGCCGATATTATTGATACATCCAGCTTTTATAAGGAGGAACATCAAAAAATATTTGAAGCCATAAAGGAACTTTCGGCAAACGAAAAGCCGGTTGACCTTTTAATGGTTACGCAGGAACTAAAGGACCGGAATAATTTGGATGAAATTGGCGGGCCGGGATATATTACCCAGCTCACAAGGAGGGTTGCCTCAGCGGCACATATCGAATTTCATGCACGAATTATTGCCCAGAAACATATTCAGCGCGAACTCATCCGGGTTTCTTCCGAAATTCAGGCAAAATCGTATGACGACACAATGGATGTTGACGATTTAATCGATTTTTCCGAATCATCACTTTTCCAGGTTGCCGAACGAAACATTAAAAAGGAAACTGTTCCGATTAAACCTGTGCTGAATGAAGCGATTATTCAAATTGAAAAAGCACGGAAGCAAAAAGATGGTTTGAGCGGCGTACCATCGGGTTTTACTGCGCTCGATCGCATTACGTCGGGCTGGCAAAAAACCGACCTTATAATTGTTGCAGCCCGTCCTTCGATGGGTAAAACTGCATTTGTATTAAGTATGGCCCGAAATATGGCGGTTGACCATAAAAAAGCTGTTGCTGTTTTTTCGCTCGAGATGTCTTCCATTCAATTGGTAAACCGATTAATTGCTTCAGAAACTGAATTGGGTTCTGAAAAAATAAAAACCGGCAGGCTCGAGAATTACGAATGGGAACATTTAAACCGCAAAATTTCAAACCTGGAGAAAGCACCGATTTTTATTGATGATACACCGGCGCTTTCCATTTTTGAGTTCAGGGCAAAATGCAGAAGGTTAAAAATGCAGCATAAAATTAATATCGTCATCGTCGATTACCTTCAGCTGATGACCGCAGGTACCGACAGCAGAGGCAGCCGCGAACAGGAAGTCAGTACCATTTCGCGATCATTAAAAGCCATTGCCAAAGAACTGGATATTCCGATTATAGCATTGTCGCAGCTTAACCGCTCCGTTGAATCGCGCGAAGGAAAACGTCCGCAGTTGTCCGACCTTCGCGAATCGGGAGCAATTGAGCAGGATGCAGATATTGTTACGTTTATTCACCGTCCCGAATATTATGGCATTGATGAAGATGATTCGGGAAATTCATTGCGTGGGGTGGCAGAAATCATCATCGCCAAACACCGTAATGGTGCAACCGGCGATGTCCATCTTTCATTCAGAAAAGAACTGGCAAAATTTAGTGATATGGAAACGCATTACGGAGAAGGGTTTGCTACGCCGGCACAAACATTCAGTTCAAAAATGAATGAAGATGAAAATGAAGCTGTTGGCGCCGGAATTTCGGTAAATAATGATTTTGACCATTCTTCTGATACAAATTCCGATACTCCGTTTTAATAATTCTGAACTTATTGCGTTATTTGTTTGTACCTTTTTGGGAACAGAATACAAATAAAAATGAAACGAATTCTATTACTTTTTTTCGCATGCTTTTCTTTTGCATTTCAGGCAAAATGTGTACACCTGCTTATTCCAATGGATGATTCCCAGAAAAATCATCTCAAATCATACGGAATTGCCTACTGGGTGCTGGAACGTGATGTGGAAGTAAAATGGTTGCTGAATTACCGTGGAGGTAGTTTTTTGATGCAAAACCAGCCTGAAATTGAAAATGAATGTGTTATCCGTGGCGTAAGTTTTGAAGTCATTTCCGATGCGCAGGCATCCGCCATTTTAAATGAAATTTCACAACCCGATGTAAACCAGGATGCAGTAAGTATGAATAAAGCCCCAAAGATTGCGGTGTATTCACCCCCCAACAAGCAACCTTGGGATGATGCAGTTACACTTGTTCTAACCTATGCCGAAATCAATTACGATATAATTTACGATGAGGAAATTGTTAACGGTAAACTTTCGGAATACGACTGGCTGCACCTTCACCATGAAGATTTTACCGGCCAGTTTGGTAAATTCTGGAGAACTTACCAACATATGCCCTGGTACCAGCAGGATGTTGCCATTAACCGGGAACTGGCTGCCAAACTGGGATTCCTGAAAGTTTCGGAAATGAAGTCATATGTGGCCCGGGAGATAGAAAAATACGTACTGAACGGTGGATTTTTATTTGCCATGTGCGCGGCTACTGACACATATGATATTTCACTTGCTGCTACCGGAATTGACATTTGCGAACCCATGTTCGACGGAGATCCGGCAGATAAACAGATAGATGAAAAACTTGATTTCTCAAGAACTTTCGCTTTCGAAAATTTCCATCTGGAAAAAAGTCCGTATGAATATGAATTTTCAGATATCGATGCAACAAATACGCGATCGGTTATCCGGGAGAATGATTTTTTTACCCTGTTTGATTTTTCAGCAAAATGGGATCCGATACCTACTATGTTGTGTCAGAATCACAAGAACCTGATTCATGGTTTTATGGGACAAACTACCGCTTACAGAAAAGCTGTTATAAAACCGAATGTTTTGATATTGGGTGAAAATAAACCTGCACGCGAAGCACGTTATATTCATGGTGAAAAAGGAAAAGGTTTCTGGACATTTTATGGCGGACATGATCCGGAAGATTACCGCCATCTTATTGGCGATCCGCCAACCGATTTAAGTCTCCATCCAAACTCGCCCGGTTACAGGCTGATATTAAACAATGTTCTTTTCCCGGCAGCTAAAAAGAAAAAACGAAAGACTTAACAGGCGGATATAAAAAAAGCAGGAGTATGAATCCTGCTTGTATTTCCTAATTTCAGTTACTTAAACCATCGGATATTTTATAAATATAGCCTCCGACTTCATTAAAATGTCAACATATTGTGCCCGCTGATAGGCAAAAGGATCTTTCATTTTTTTCCGCGAAAGTTTCCCCCTGAAATCATCCAGACTTTTGTACCCTTTTTTATCCATCCACTCATTTACTTCTTGCAAAATTGTTGAAACTACTGAGGGATGATTTTTATATACTGTGCTGACAATTTGAACGGTATCGGCACCGGCCAGTATCATTTTAATTACATCTTTCGAACTGTAAACGCCCCTGCTTACACAAATACTTCCTTCCAGATTTCCATATAAGAGGCCCGCATATCGTAATCCTACCATATGATCTTTGGGATTGCTTAATTCCCACGGATAGAAGAATTCCTCTTTTTCAATATCAATTTCGGGCTGAAAAAACCGGTTAAACAAAACATATGCATCAGCACCTGCTTCGTCTGCTTTTTTAATAAAATTCAGTGGATTCGTATAAAACATACTGATTTTGACGCTAACCGGAATAGACACTGCCTGTTTTACAGCTTTCACAATTTGAATCTGTTTCTCTTCAATTGATTGTCCGTCAACTTCAAAATATCCGGGTACTGCATATAAATTTAGTTCCAGTCCGTCAACTCCGGTTTTTTCCAGTTCCTGTGCATATTCTACCCAGGTAGGTTCGTAAATAGCATTTAAACTGGCAAATACCGGAACATCAACATTCTTTTTTAGCTTTTCAACATTGTAAAGATGCTCTTTGGGACCTGCGTGTTCAATGTTGGGAAATAGCCGTTCCATTTCGGCATTCCTGTATTCATATTCTTTTAATTCTTCTGATAACTGAAGATTTTCCAACTGAATTTGTTCCTCGAATAGTGAGCGGTAAACTATTGCTCCAATTCCGGCTTTGCAAATTTGGTCAATAACATCAGGTTTTGAAACAAGATTGCAAGCTCCGAGAATCAAAGGGTTTTTAAGTTTAACACCCATGTAGGTTGTAGATAGATCTGCCATTTTTATTTGATTTATTAGTTAATTATTTGCTTTTATCAAACAGTAACTAAATATAGAATCAATTTGTTCAAGAACCATTTTAAATAGTTTAATGAAAATGATTTTTACAAATTAATTGAACTGCGGTGCAGGATTACCTGAACAGATCAAAAAAAAGTGCCTCTCCAGAGACACTTTTTGATTATTCAATTTAATATCATCTCAATATGACCGGTATTTTTGGTCTCCACTACATCATAGGATCGCGCAAAACCAAGAATTTTGTTAATGGTTTCTTCGGAAGGTACATTATCGGCACCTTCCACTTCGTCAAAATAATTTTCACATTTATCAACTTCCGGTTGTATCGCCGGCTGAAAATTTTTTACGAGAAAAACTAAGGTAGAATTTTTATTCATAGGCATTCTTAACAATTTTTATTATTTATTGTAGAACGCCTTGAACTACTTCAATATTGTGTTAACAAAAGTTAAATAACAGTGAGATTCAAATTCTTCTTCTGAATTAGTTTCCTCATATTAATCAATGCATAACGCATTCTGCCAAGAGCAGTATTAATACTTACACCCGTTTGTTCCGCAATTTCTTTAAAACTGAGGCCCATGTAGTGCCGCATATAAATTACCTGCTGCTGATCTTCCGGAAGTTCCTTGATTAAATCCTTTACTTCGCTCATAATCTGGCTCAACACCATTTGATCCTCAATCGTTTCTTCTGAAAACTTTTGTGAATTGAAAATATCCATCTCAGTACTGTCATTCGAAACAGTACCCTGAAGTTTTTCTTTTCTGAAATGATCGATGATTAGATTATGCGCAATTCGCAGAACCCAGGAAACAAACTTTCCGTTTTCCACGTATTTACCGCGTTTCAGCGAACGTATCACTTTTATAAAGGTTTCCTGGAAGACATCTTCTGCCAGTTCCTGATTCTTGACAATAAGCAAAATGTATGAAAAAATTCTGCTCTTATGACGATGAATTAATATTTCAAGTGATTTCTGATCGCCTTTAATAAATTGTTGAACGAGTTCATTATCGTTCAGTGCATCTGTTCTGAACATTACCTTCTATTTATTTGTAAACAAAAAGTATATTTGCTCTATAGGCGACTATTTTTAAGTTGAAGTAAAACTATTTTTTAATTTTGTACGCGATAAAAATGCCACTTTTTACCGAAATATACAAACTTTTATTAAAATTATTCTTTGCCCACATCAATTATGCCAGAAAACAAAACAGAAAAGTTTATTGAGATTCAACATGCAAGGGTTCATAATTTAAAAAATATAAGCCTTAAAATACCATTAAATAAGTTTATTGTTGTTACCGGTGTTTCCGGTTCCGGTAAATCTTCTCTGGCATTTGATACACTTTTTGCAGAAGGTCAGCGGAGGTATGTTGAAAGTCTTTCTTCATATGCCCGCCAGTTTTTAGGTAGAATCAACAAACCTGAAGTCGATTTTATAAAAGGTATTCCTCCGGCAATTGCCATCGAACAAAAGGTAAATACCCGTAACCCCCGGTCAACTGTGGGTACTTCAACCGAAATTTACGATTACCTGAAGTTACTGTTTGCCCGGATTGGAAAAACAATATCGCCTGTTTCAGGAAAAGAAGTATCACGGCAACGCGTTTCTGATGTTGTCGATTACATTTTTTCTATTCCAAAAAATTCCCGCGTAATTATTCTTTCGCCCTTAAAGCCCAAAAATGGCCGGTCAGTTCTGGAAGAGGCTGAGTTGTTGTTGCAGCAGGGATTTTCACGCCTTGAAGTGAAGAATGAAATTAAACGTATTGATGAACTTCTTATTGAAGGGAAGAATGATATTTGCGACGACAACTGCAATATTGTAATTGATCGTGTGGCCGTACAAAACGATGAAGATACACAGAGCCGGGTTGCCGATTCAGTTCAAACCGCCTTTTATGAAGGCCATGGAGAATGTATTGTAAAAATTGCCGGTAATGATGAAATGCATCCCCATTCTTTTTCCAACCGTTTTGAAGCCGATGGAATTGAATTTGAAGAACCCACAGTTCACATGTTCAGTTTCAATAACCCGGTTGGTGCCTGTCCAACCTGTGAAGGTTACGGTAAAGTCATCGGAATTGATGAAGATTTGGTGATACCCAATAAATCACTCTCCATATACCAGGGGGCTGTAGCCTGTTGGAAGGGCGAAAAAATGGGTGAATGGAACAACCAGCTCATTTATAATGCGGAGAAATTTGACTTCCCGATACACAAACCCTATTACGAGTTAACTGAAAAACAAAAATCACTGCTTTGGACCGGCAACAGGTTTTTCGATGGACTAAACGATTTTTTTAAACACCTGGAAGAAAAAAGTTATAAAATCCAATACCGTGTGATGCTTTCACGCTACAGGGGAAAAACTACCTGCCCCGAATGCAAAGGCAGCCGCTTAAAAAAAGAAGCCGGCTTTGTGAAAATTGAAGGAAAATCCCTGCAGGAACTGGTTTTAACGCCGGTATCAGAATTAAAGAATTTTTTCCTCGAACTTAAACTGAATCTACATGATATTGAAATTGCCAAACGGATTCTTATTGAAATTAATAACCGGCTGGAATTTTTGTGTGACGTCGGGTTGGGCTATTTAACACTGAATCGCCTGTCTTCAACGCTTTCAGGAGGAGAATCGCAACGGATAAATCTTGCCACCTCCTTGGGCAGCAGCCTTGTGGGCTCGCTTTATATACTCGATGAACCCAGTATAGGTTTACATTCCCGCGACACCCAGCGATTAATCCAGGTTTTGCGGCGTTTGCAAAATATCGGGAATACAGTTTTTGTTGTTGAGCATGACGAAGAAATTATTAAAGCTGCAGATGAAATTATCGATATTGGACCATTTGCCGGAATATACGGTGGCGAGGTTGTTTTTCAGGGAAACAACAGTGAATTGGAACAAAAACATGAAAGCCTGACAACAAAATATTTAACAGGTGAAGAAAAAATAGAGGTTCCTAAACAACGAAGAAGATGGTCGAACTTCATTGAAATTGTTGGCGCACGCGAAAACAATCTCCAAAATCTGCGCATAAAATTTCCGCTAAACACACTTACTGTTGTTACCGGGGTTAGTGGTTCGGGCAAATCATCACTTGTCTCGAAAATACTTTTCCCGGCGCTGACCAAAATTGCCGGCGGATATGGTGAACGAACCGGTCATCACGATGCAATTCTGGGCGATTACAAATTAATTTCATCAGTGGAATTTATTGATCAAAACCCGATTGGGAAATCTTCCCGTTCCAATCCTGTAACTTATTTAAAAGCATATGATGAAATCCGTAAATTATATTCGGATCAACAGGCTGCAAAGATACAGGGATTAAAACCTTCTCATTTTTCATTTAACGTTGATGGCGGCAGGTGTGACGAATGCCAGGGCGAAGGAACTATTAAAGTGGAAATGCAGTTTCTGGCTGATGTTTATCTTGAATGTGAAAGCTGTCACGGCAAACGGTTTAAGGAAGATATTCTTGAAGTTCAGTATAAACATAAAAACATAGACGATATTCTGAACCTCTCGGTAAGTGAAGCCATTCAACTTTATTCTGAAGGAAAATCATCCACAGAGAAGAAAATCGTCCGAAAACTTCAACCCCTGCAGGATGTTGGATTGGGTTATATAAAACTGGGACAATCATCGAGTACACTTTCGGGAGGTGAAAGCCAGCGGGTTAAACTTGCATCGTTTCTTGCCAAGGAAAAAGATGAACCCACACTTTTTATTTTCGATGAGCCAACAACCGGCCTTCATTTTCATGATATAAAAAAATTGCTGGACTCTTTTAATGCCCTCATTTCGCGCGGACATTCCATTACAATAATCGAACACAACATGGAAATCATTAAATCGGCAGACTGGATAATCGATCTTGGACCGGAAGGCGGAGATAAAGGGGGGAAATTAGTGTTTGAAGGAACTCCGGAAGATTTAATAAAGGTCAAAGAATCATATACCGGAATTGCATTAAAAGAAAAATTGAAATAAATAAGCCAACAATAAAAATTTCGGGCACAATTCTACATTTGAAACTTACATATGACTGCGCAGATATTGTTATACTTGATAATGACACTCAGCTTTTTCATGATATTATTTTTATACTTGCAATAATTTCAAACCAGCATTAATGCATATATTTTAAATTATTGCCATACAGCGCTATAAAGACTGGTGTAAAAACTACAGCCGGTAAAATTAAAAATCCAAAGTATGTGTCGACCCATGTGCCGATAATTAAAGGCAATACTAACCATACTAGTTGAAGAAGTGCATAGATATAAAATCCAATTTTCCTTAAATTCATCATTAACACTACACCAAATAATATTAGCATATTTAAAGCAATTCCCACTAAAAAACTTTCTTTATTTAAACTTCCAACCATGGATTTATAATCAAAATACATTTGGATATCCCGGATGATCCATACTGTTATTCCAATAAAGCTTAGTATGCACAAAGTTTTTAAAAAACCTTTTCTTTCTTTCTGCTTCATAATTTTAATTAATTTCTTTGTGATAAATAAAAAATATTTCTGAGAGAGTTATTTATACATTTTCTGCTAAGTAATTTTTAAGTCTCGTTTTTACCTTCAGAATTTCAGAACCATAAAATTTGTATTAATAAATATAGAAAGTTACAAAATAGCATTCTGAGATGCAATGCATTTTAAACAGTATTATGCTGCATTTTTAAATAATTATTGAGAACAATTTATTTTGTAAAACTTTGATTTGCGTAAGCAAAACAGGTGAAATGAATAACCGACAACAGCCTTTTTAAATTGTTAGGAAACCTCAATACGGAAGCATTCCGGGATGAATAATTAATGGCATTTCATATCCTTCAGAATAAACTTCACGAAGCTTAAACCGCTAAATTCTCAATCGAATTTAATTTTTTCCATTCCCGAACCAATAAAAGCGAAACTGCAACAGCCGACATTGTATCTGCTAATGGATAAGCCAGCCAGATTCCGGTAATTCCCCAGAATTCCGGCAATATAAAAAGCAAAGGAATCAAACCAATTACCTGCCGGAACAAAGTGGCAAATATTGCAATTCTGGCTTTACCCACCGCCTGAAAAAAATGGGAAGCCACCACCTGAAAACCAACAAGTGGCAGCGCCAGAATAACAAGACGCAGCCCTTTTATTGATATGTTGTACAGTATTTCGCTGTCATTATTGAATAGTTTTACAATTAATCCCGGAATGGCCTCCACAAAAACAAATGCACTCACTCCAATTATTGTAGCCGCAACAAGTGAAATACGAAGTGCTTCTTTTACGCGTTTCACTGATTTTGCCCCGTAATTAAACCCAATTATTGGTTGTGAGGCCATGTTGATAGCTACAATTGCCATGATGATTAAAGTAAGTACCGAATTAATAATTCCCATTGCCCCTACTGCCAAATCGCCACCAAAAACTATAAGTTTTTTATTCAGTAAACCCTGCACAAAACTGTTGGCAATTTGCATCGAAAACGGCGCCATTCCAATAGCAACAATTTCAGTAAGAATAGGATAGTTTATCCGGATATTTTTTTTCCTGAGTTTAATAACCGATCTCTTTCCCCGGAAATGCACCAGCACCCAAACCATTAACACAAACATCGAAATAATTGTGGCATAAGCGGCCCCTTTTACACCCATATCAAGCCAAAAAATAAATATGGGATCGAGAATGATGTTTGTACCTGCACTTATTATCATCGAAAACATGGCAATCCGGGCATTTCCCTCCGACCGTATTACATTGTTCAGCGAAAAACCAACAACCATGAATGCAACACCTGCAATGATTATATCGAGGTAATCATTCGCATACTGAAAAGTTTCTTCGGTTGAACCGAATGAACGCAGAATAGGCTCCTTCAGCAAAAAAATAACAATCATTATTATTGCAGAAACAACCAGCATCAGCATAAAACCGGTACCCAGTGTTTTTTCCGCACCGTCAAAATCCTTTTTACCAAGATTAATGGAAACATATACGCCGGTTCCGATACCAATGAGCATTCCAAAGCCCATCATTATCAGCATAACCGGAAAAATAACTGAAATGCCCGACAATGCTTCAGCGCCTACGCCCTGTCCAATAAATATACGGTCGACAATATTATAAAGTGCATTTACGAAGACGCCAACAAAAGCAGGCACAAAATATTTCAGCATTAAACTGCCGATTTTTGCTTCGCTTAATTCCTCAATATTTTTCATGCCGTGCAAAGGTAAAGATTTAAGGCAACATTTATTCGGACCTGTTGTTTTACCATAGTATTAAACTAATTTTGCGAATTACTCAACAAAATTATGACAATGAATAAAGAAAAATTGGATCTTCAGGTGCAAAAAGACCTTTTTTCCACGAACTTGGAGACTACCTTTTCAGCATTAAAAATTATCAAAGAAAGAGGAAATAAACTGTACCTTCCGATACTATTCGATTTGCTTGCCACCAACCCTGAATACGAAATAAAAAAAGAGATAGGAAACATTCTTGGAACAATTAAAAAAGCGGATACAATCCCTGTTTTTATTGAAGCACTGCAAACAAAACGATACAAGTCCATCAGAAAAACATTATTAACAGCCTGCTGGCAAAACGGCCTTGATTACAGGCCTTTTCTGCCTTTATTTGTAGAGCTGGTAATTGATGAAGACTGGGAAACTGGATTTGAAGCATTTACAGTTATTGAAAATATGGAAAATTTCGAAAAGGAAATTGCAGATGAAGCTGCTTTTAAAATACATAACGTCATTGAAGAAACACATGATAAAAAAAAGTATCTGCTTCAGGAAATATTAACCATTATAGATTGACTTTACCAGGGAAATCAAATTGAATATTAAAACCACAATATCGATTGTTGGGCTGTGTTTTTTCCTGGCACTAAATTCGGCTGCACAAATTGAAACAAACCTTTTGCCGTTTTCAAACAAATTGCTTCTGAACCCTGCATACGCAGGACTTGATGAAAACATAAATTTAAAATTCGGTCTGCAATTCCATACCCTTTCGAAGGAAGAAGCCTACAATGAATTCAGGTTAACTTACGATAAATATTCAAACAAGCTTGAAGGCGGTCTTGCATTTTATTTTCAACAGGGATTGCTTGGTGATTTAAACATTAATACTACCGAATTTGGTTTTGGAATATCGCGTCACCTCAAAACAAATGAAGCAGTTTTTATTCCTTCCGCAAACCTTAATTTACAGTTTGCCTCTAAACAGTGGTTTGTGAATATGATGGATTTTATTCTGGCAAAGGAAATTGAACCGCCAAGTCCTCCCGGCGCTCAATTCAGCAGGTATTACAAAATTAAACCACGGATCGGATTCTTATGGGATTCACCGGCATGGCAGATTGGCACATCGGCAATGTTTCCAATCGGAAAATATTTTGCAGAAGATGATAATCAAACAAATTTAAATCATCCGGTTTTCAACGTTTATATAACCAAAAAAACAAGAGGTAAAAGACGGGGATTAATTTCGGAACCGTTTAAAGCGCTGCCCGAAGCTGTACTGCTGTATTCCAACAAAACACTACTCTCGAGAATTGGTGTGCGGGTAGAACAAACCGACATCATGTATGCTTTTTTCATCCAGAATAATTTTTCGGCAAACCTGCACGGTGCAGGAGCATCACTGGGCTGGAAAATTGAAAATATACGAATCAACCTCACAGCAGGAATGAGTTTGCCGGCAATCTCAGACCAAATTACAGTGTTTGGAGAGGCAACATTTGCATTAATTATTCCACCATCTTATTATTCTGAAAAAAACCCTTGGTCGCCGAAGAAGAAATTGTTTTAATTCGCTATTTTGGCAATTAAAAGCTGATACCGGAGAAAATGTCGCAACGACTTTTATGTCTTATACTATTCCTCATTTCAAAACAATTAATGGCTCAGGATCCAGGGTTTTCGCAATTTTATGCCAATCCTCTGCACATGAATCCTGCATTCACAGGTACAACAGAGCTTCCGCGTCTGGTGCTTAACTACCGGAACCAATGGCCTCAGAAAGGGGCAACCTATACCACCTATTCCATTTCGTTTGACCAAATTTCAAATCAATTAAATACCGGTTTCGGAATTCAACTGTATCACGATCAGGAACTAAATAATGTTATTAATACTACTGCAGCTGCATTTTCATATTCTTACCATTTGCAGGTTGATTTGGAAAGTTACCTCACTCTTGGATTACAGGCCGGCATGATGCTAAAGCAATTCAATGTAAATAATCTTATTTTTCCGTCGGAAATCGATCAACTGACGGGACAAACTACAGACAAAGATTTTTCTGTTTATTCTAATGAAAAGAAAATCTTACCGGATTTTGCAGTAGGGACTGTTTTTCAGCACAATGAATTCTATGGAGGAATTGGTATTCATCATTTAACACAACCCAACGAATCGGTGGTTGAAGGAGACCAAAAAAGCAGGTTGCCGGCAAAAGTTACAGTTCATGCAGGAGCGCGTTCCCACCGTTTACATCATGGATTGTTATCACGGGTGTTCATGCTGTCTCCAAATCTGATTTACCAGCAACAGGGGAGTTTCAAACAGTTGAACCTTGGAATATATATGATAGAGAAAACCTTTGTTTTTGGCGGCTGGTACCGCAACAATATTGATATTCGCCCCGATGCAATAATCTTTCTGGCCGGCTTCGCTACTGCTAAAATGCAGTTTGGCTACAGTTTCGATTTAACCCTTTCGAAACTTTCGAATTACAGTTACGGATCCCACGAGATATCCCTGACTTTTTATATGAGCCGAAAAACCGGATACTCTCCGGGAAATAAATTATTAATACCAATGATTTAATTATAAATTAAAAGGTCCAGCCTTTTTTATGAGACTGGACCTTTTAATTAGTAGTACAGTAGATCCTCCTCCTTTGAAATACAAACTTTAGAAGTTATACTCCTTCTCTCTTTTCTCTACCATTTGCCAAGGCACAATAAAATTTTCATGTGGCTTATCATATTTTCTTAGCCTTGTATTTAAAAAATCCATCGTTTCCAGGTAGGAACGTTTGTTTTCTAAATCTTCTTTACTTTTCCCGGTTGATTTCATAGTAGGTTTATTAACGAGAAATAAATAAATTTTGTTTTGTTTTGAATATGCTTTTTCCTGAAAATTAAGAAAAATTAAGATTCCGAAAAATCAAATTCAAAATGAATTAGTATAGCAAAGTTACAGTTCCCTGCTGTTTGTGTTTTCTTCCCAGAATGTCGTTAAACTGTGCAACCCACACATAAACACCGGCTGGTGCAGGCTTGTCATTATTCATCCGGCCATTCCAGCCAACTTCATAATTCAATGATTCGAATATAACTTCTCCCCAGCGGTTAAAAACCTGAAACTGGTACCCATTGGAAACAATTCCGTCGGCATATATCCTGAATTCCCGGTCTTCTTCATCTAAGGCAGTTGGTGAGAATGCTGTTGGCGGAAACAACTTATCAAACACAACAGCTACCTGCTGAGTTATTGAATCAATGCATCCAAACCCGGTGGAAGCATAAAGTTTTACATCAAAAAAACCTGGATTACCATAGATGTGAGTTGGATTTTCTTCTTCCGAGAAAAGCGATTCGTCATTAAAATCCCATTCATAATATACAGCACCTTCAGTATTATTTTCAAACGAAATCTGCGGATTTTCAATGAACGTAGAAGGCGGAACGGGTGTAAAATCAACCTTTGGATTTGGATGAACAACAACAGCATCTGCCAAAATTCCTTTGTTTTCGCAGTCTTCAATTGAAGTTACAGTTAATCCAATATCAAAAGTATTATCTGTCATTTCTGAATTTTCAAAAATATGCGTTGGTGCTGATGATCCGGAAGTTGAACCATCACCAAAATCCCATGTATATAATTTAATCTCTTCAGTTGCTGAATTTCCAAACTTTGTGTTTAACGGAGTGCATCCTTCCGCATTTTCTTCCACCCAAAAATCAATTTTGGGCGAAACAAAAACAGGCTGAATACTTTCATCAATACATCCCTGTTCATTTATTTCCAATCCGATGGTACGATTTCGCAGTCCAAATCCCAACGGAATTTCAAGCTGGGTTAAATCCACTCCGGAAGCAAAAATAGTATCGTTTGAATACCAGGTAAGTTCAGCAGGTTCCACTAAAATTCCAGCAAATGATGCCGTTAAATTGTATCCCTTGCATTTTACTGAGTCAATAAAAATTTCAGCAACAGGCTGATTGTGGAAGCCAACATTCAATATTTCCGAATAATTGCATTGGTTTTGATCCTTTATTTTCATTCGAAGGCTGTATGTTCCAAATTTATCGACAATAACCGTTGGTGAAAAAGTAGTTTCATCCAACACCTGCACATTGTTCTGGATGGGTTCAAGATAAAATGAAACATCTTCTTTAAAGGCAAAATTCAGTTTTTGCTCCTTTTCCCCGCAAACCAGCGTATCCGGACCTTCGTCGGCGAATTGAGGTTTAGGCCACCATTTTACAACTGCACTGTCAATAACATTACATCCAAAATTATTGAATAACTGAACCGTATATAAATCTTCTGCATTTGCAGGAAATGTCTTCGAACTGGAATGATTTTGCCAGAGATACATGGCATGTTCTCCCGGATCCAATTCAATGGTATCGTTTTGGCAAATGGTGTAAACCGAATCAAGAATTCCGACAGGCAAGGGATTAACTGTCACTTTAAAATCTGCCGACATTTCGCAGTAATCCAATTTCCCGGTAACGTGATAAACCGTATTATTTACAGGAGAAACTACCGGATTGGAAACGGTAGTTGAACTGATATTTTCATCGGGGCTCCAGGCGTAACTGTATGTGCCGGAAGCTGCCAGATTTAATTCCTGTCTGTCGCCAAAACAAATATCATAATCCCTTTTTTTGGAAAAAGCAATTTTGCTGACTTTTAGAACTGAAGTTGCCACCAGTTTCACGGGAGGATCACCCGGCATTCCGCCAAATTCAACTATAAACCCCTGTGGGCGGTAATATTGCGAAGAGGCACCGTCGCCATCATTTCGCAAATCATTCCATGAAGTTTCCCATTTTTCGGGATTCTGATTAATATGCGCATAATCTTCGCCCACTCCGTTGTTCACTTCGGTGTGGGCATTATTTGGTTCTCCCTGGCTCCAGAACGAATATTCCCCATTTACAGAATTACCATTATCATAAGTTCCCTGCCAGAAATAAGTACCTGCTTCGGGCCCGGTCACCCATTTCCAGACACCTTCACTTTGTTCGTCCGTTGCCCCAATCCAGCCAATTCCATCAATTTTTGTCCAGACAAAATTATTTTCAATTTCAGAAGTAATGGTTCCAAGATAACCCTGCAATCCATAATAATTCATTATTTCGGCTTCTGCCTTTGCTTCTTTCCAGGTGATATCCTGCTTTTTAATAAACCGATAGAAATGCTGTGTATAAGGCAGGTAATCTGCATCCATAAGTGTGATGGAGAATGTACGGTAATTTAATGTAGGTTCTTCGGCAAGATTAGTATAGAAAACCTGTTTTACCGCAGCCTCATATTCGGCCGGCGTTCCAATCCCTTTTATTTCAAGAGTGCCATTTTCGTTTTTCCAGTCAGCGGTAAATTGTTCTCCATCATATACCAGCAAATCCTCTCCTTTCTGATAATTAACAATGGAGATTTTTATTCCTTCCTCCGGGTCATCAACAACAATATTCCGGATTGAAATTTCGGGGGCAACTGCCACCAGCGTATCACAATAGTAGAGCGTATCCGGTTTTAGGTTTTCAATTTGGGGCACCACAGTTTGAGCAAAAACAGAGTTGGCAAAGCAGGCTCCCCAAATAAAAGCCACACAAAAAACCATCCCTGTTCTGTTCATCTTTGTTCTATTTTCCCCGGTTCGAGAAATACTTCATAAATTGCGAACGTTCGTACACCAGCGGATCGTCTATATTTTTATAGGATAATCTTCCCCTGAAATCCTCGATCTTTTTGAAGTTCCATTTCTTCATGAATTCTGTTATTTCTTCAAGAATATCCGGAATAATTTTAGAACCATTCATGTAAAGCGAAGAACACAACTGGGTGACCTGCGCACCGGCAAGCAACTGCTTAATTACAGCTTCGCCATTGTGAATTCCGGTTGATGCAGCAATTTCGAGCCCCGGCACCTGTGACGTTACCATTCCTACCCATCGCAAGGTATGGCGTATATCGGACGGAACACTAAAAACTTCTGATGAAGTTAATTCTAGTTTTTCCAAATCGATATCGGGTTCGTAAAAACGGTTAAACATTACTACTCCGGCCGCACCACTTGCTTTTAATTTGTCGGCCATGGCGATTATATTGCTGTGGAATAACCCAAATTTAACCGACACCGGAATTTTTACTTCATCTTTTACTTTTCGCAAAACATCGAAATAAAGTTGTTCAACGCTTATTGCATTTTCGTAGCGGTTTACCGGAACATAAAATATATTCAGCTCCAGTGCATCAGCTCCGGCATCCTGGAAATCTTTGGCAAATTTTGTCCACTCATTTGCTGTAACGCAATTTATGCTGGCAATCACCGGAACTGATACTGCTTTCTTTGCTTCCTCCAGTAGTTTTAAATGTTTCGTCAGCGTGTTATCGCGTAAATAATTATTGATATAATCTTCGGCTTCCGGGTAGCTGCTGTTTTGAGAATCTCTGGTCATCATCCGGCTGATTTCGTTGTTTATCTGTTCTTCAAACAGCGATTTTAAAACAACTGCCCCAATTCCGGCCTGTTCAAGTTCCTTAATTTTCTCAACTGAATTAGTTAATCCTGAACTTGCTGCCACCAATGGATTTTTCAAAGGTAAACGAAGATATGATGTTTCTAAATTTGCCATTCGGTTCAATATTAAAGTTTATAGATTTTATGCCAATTATTAATAATTTCGTTCGCCAAAAATTTTGCTTCCCACTCTTACCATCGTACTTCCCTCTTCAATTGCCAGCAGGTAATCATCCGACATTCCCATCGATATTTCACCGAATTCTGCAGCACCGGCAAAGTAATCTCTTTTTAACTGTTCGAAAATTGATTTCAGCTTTCTGAATTCCGCCCTGATTTTATCCTGATTGTCAGTAAATGTTGCCATTCCCATGACACCCGAAACCGAAATGTTGTTCATTCTTTTGAAATCATCCGACTCCAGTAATTCTTTTGCCTCTTCGGTTGTTAACCCAAATTTAGATTCTTCTTCTGCAATATGAAACTGCAGCAGGCAGGGAATAATACGATTGTTTTTTCGGCCTTCCTTATTTAAGACCTTTAAAATTTTCAGGGAGTCAGCCCCATGCATAAGCCGGATAAACGGAGCAATGTATTTGACTTTATTTGTTTGCAGATGTCCGATAAAATGCCATTCAATATCCTTTGGAAGTTCATCATATTTCTGAGCCAGTTCCCGGGCTTTATTTTCACCAAAAATTCTCTGCCCTGCATGATAAGCCTCCAGTATTTCTTCATTCGATTTGGTTTTGGAAACAGCTACCAGTTTTACTCCTTCCGGTACTGTTGAATTTATTTCTGCAATATTCCTGGTAATATTCATGTAAAAAGCTATTTGTCGTAAAAATATAAATTATGAATGTATATTCAGATGATATTTGAAACCAATTTGAGAGGAACAATATTTTATACCTTTGCCGCCGAAAAATGAAAATAAAAGCTGAAATAGCAGAACAACTGAACCGCCTTGGAAGTCAGCATCTGCCATTTGTTTTCCTCATCAGTTACAGCGGCCTGAATGTTAAAATTTTCAGTATTAATGATTCTTCTGAAATTCTCTGGCAAATTCCCGGAAACAAAAATCATGATTTAACCGGCAAGTTTCAAAAACCTGTTAAATGGAAAATAAATCCCGTTTCCTTTGAAAAATATGAAGCCGGATTTAAGAGTGTTCAACATCATATTTTCAATGGCGATACCTATTTACTGAATTATACACAACCCACCCCGGTTGATACAAATCTCACACTGGAAGAAATTTACCACATCAGTGTTGCGCCGTACAAAATTTACATGAAAGACCGGTTTGTTTGTTTTTCGCCAGAATGTTTCGTGAAAATAGAAAATGGAAAAATATCATCATTCCCAATGAAGGGAACAATTGACGCGGGAATTGACAATGCAAAAGAGAAAATCCTGAACGATTCAAAAGAAATTGCCGAACACAATACCATTGTTGATTTAATCAGAAATGACCTGAGCCGTGTGGCTGAAAATGTAACCGTGGAAAAATTCAGGTATCTGGAACGCATAAAAACCAACCACAGCGATTTGTGGCAGGTAAGTTCAAAAATCAGCGGAATTCTGCCTGAGAATTATCCGGAAAAGATTGGTGACATTCTTTTTGCTATGCTGCCTGCCGGTTCGGTAACCGGCGCACCAAAAAAGAAAACAATGGAAATTATTCAAGAAACTGAGAATTTTGACCGTGGATTTTATACCGGTATATTTGGAGTCTTCGATGGAATAAATCTGGATTCGTGTGTGTTAATTCGTTTTATCGAAAATACAGGAGAAAAACTGGTTTATAAAAGCGGCGGCGGAATTACGTTTATGAGCGATGCTAAAAATGAATATGATGAAATGCTAAAAAAAGTTTATGTTCCAGTTGATAGAAACTATAAAATGCAGTAACGGAAATTTATCCAATCCCGGCTACCATACTATCCGTTTCAATAAATCGCGAAGGGAATGTTTTCGAACGGAATCTGAAATAAATCTGGCCGATGTTATTCACGTTCCCAAAAAAGCAAAATACGGGTTGTACAAGTGCAGAATTTTATATTCCGAAGAGATTGAAAAAATAGAATTCATACCACACGAATACAGAAAAGTGGAAAGCATAAAAATGGTTGAAGACAATGAAATTAACTACAGTTTTAAATATACTGAACGAAAAAACCTGGAATATCTTTTTGAAAAACGCGCCGATTGCGATGATATTCTGATTGTAAAAAACGGATGGATTACTGACAGCTTTTCAGCAAATGTTGTTTTTTATGACGGCACAAAATGGTGGACACCCGGAACACCATTACTCTGCGGAACCCAGCGGGCACGATTAATTAACGAAGGTAAAATATCGGTTTGTAATATTTCCCGCAATGATATTCCTAAGTTTAAACTGGCCGGATTAATTAATGCCATGCAGGATTTGAAAAACATGCCGGTAATTCCGGTTGACAGAATTCATTAATATTCCGGCTCCCCGGAGGAACAGCTTTACAAGGAAATATAAACAAACTCCCGTCCCTGATATAATTTGCCCCATCCCTGCCGGATGTGCATCCTCCTCTGCTGAAAGTCCACCCAAAAGAAGAGGTTCTGAAACATTTTCTCCGCTATTTCGATATACCATCACTATACCTCCGATATGAAATCGCGAACCAACCCCGTCCATGGTATAGGGAAGGTATAGTGAAAACCGGTTAAAAACTGCTTCGGCAGGCCTGACAAATCCTACTGATAAAACAATTACTGATGCCGGAGGTATCGCATCTGCTGTTCTTAATAAAAATTCCCGCAGATTGCGCTGATTTGCGCAGAAATTACAATATCTACAGAATCAACGGGAAATATTTGTTTTACCTGCACTAAGATGGCCTTTCCGGTAATAAATTTTTAAAAATCCGATGCCGGAGGTGTCGCTTGTTTTAAATGATCTGAACTCTTTTGCGGATAACTTCCCTTACAATAAAAAAAGGCTCCGCAACCGCGAAACCTTTTCTATGTATAATTTTTTGATTTTAAGTTCGTTCAATATGCGGAACATCTTTCTTTGTCCCGTTGCCGTTCAATGTTACTTCCCAGGTATTTCCCGACGAAAGCAGTTCATCAACACAGGTCACTTTTCTTTTCTG
Organism: uncultured Prolixibacteraceae bacterium; assembly: GCA_963771595.1. GTDB lineage: Bacteria > Bacteroidota > Bacteroidia > Bacteroidales > Prolixibacteraceae > CAVYUC01. Next base: position 130,919 of record CAVYUC010000033.1, read on the forward strand.
CTGTACCTCATTTATCTGGGCAACCATTTCTTCATCGTAAACCTGAACCGGTACACTGCGGATAACCCCAAAAGCCACAGGAAAATCGGGCAATGCCATATTTATAAGCGATAAATGAAGTGACGGATCGGGTTCCTGTGCATCATGAACAAGAATATCGTCGACGGTAATTCCATTTTCCCCGATTTTGGCCACTTTCAGTTTTCCTTTTTCCAGAATAAGGCCCTTTTCGTTTTCGGCACCAAAAAGCATTGGCTTTCCATGCTCCAGAATTAACTGGCGCTCGCTACGGAAGGCAGGATCGGAGATGGCATTGTGAATTCCATTGTTGTAAATCACACAATTCTGCAATACTTCCACTACCGAAGTTCCTTTGTGTTGCGCTGCTGATTGGAATACCGATTCACTCAGTTTGATATTGGTGTCGATGGAACGGGCATAAAAAGTACCTCTTGCACCAATAACCAGTTGACCGGGCACAAACGGATCTTCAATTGTTCCGTACGGCGAAGTTTTGCTTTTAAAACCGCGGTCGGAAGTTGGAGAATATTGTCCTTTTGTTAATCCGTAAATCCGGTTGTTGAAAATTATCAGGTTCAAATTAATATTTCTCCTGATGGTATGGATAAAATGGTTTCCGCCAATTGCCATGGCATCGCCGTCGCCGGTCATTACCCACACATGCAATTCCGGATTTGCCAGTTTCACGCCAGTAGCAACCGCAGCTGCGCGCCCGTGAATAGTGTGAAAACCGTATGTACTCATGTAGTAAGGAAACCGCGATGAGCAACCGATACCGGAAATTACGGCAAATTTCTCTCTTGGAATACCCATTCCGGCCATTGTGCGCTGAACGGCATTCATAATTGCGTAATCACCACAACCCGGGCACCAGCGGACTTCGTTTTCGCTTTTAAAATCTCTAACAGTATATTTTAATTCAGTCATTATAATTCCTCCAGTAATTTATCAATGCCTTCTTTTAATTCATTCACAGTAAAAGGTAAACCCTTCATTTTATTTATCTGATGGTATTCAAAACCAGGAACTTTATCGCGCAAATAACCGGCAAACTGTCCCATGTTCAATTCGCAGACAACAATTTTTTTGAATTTTGAAAACACTTCTTTCGTATTTTTCGGAAGTGGTTTAATGTAGTTGAAATGGGCGAGGCTTACATTTTTTCCTTCCTTACGAAGTTCGCGTACACCGCTGATTAAATGACCATAGGTTCCTCCCCAGCCAACAACCAGCACATCTCCTTCCTCATCTCCGCAAACTTCCAAATCCGGCACCAAATCCACCACTTTCTGAACTTTTTCTTCGCGGATTTCTGTATTTTTTTGATGATTTTCAGGATCATGGCTCACTGTTCCCAGAACATTTTTTTCGAGGCCACCAATGCGATGTTCAAAACCAGGAGTTCCGGGTATTGCCCATTCACGTGACAGTAATTCGGGATCTCTTTTATAGGCTTGAAAACCAGCAGCATCTTTTGCGAACCGGGGTTTTATTTCCGGCAAATCAGCCATTTTTGGCACTTTCCATGGTTCACTTCCGTTGCCAAGAAAACCATCCGTGAGCAAAATCACAGGCACCATTCTTTCGAGGGCAATTTTGGCAGCGTTGTAGGCATACATAAAACAATCAGAAGGAGTGCTGGCTGCAAGCACAACAACAGGGCTTTCGCCATTTCGGCCATACAAAGCCTGCAACAAATCGGATTGTTCTGTTTTTGTTGGCAAACCGGTTGAAGGGCCACCGCGCTGCACATTTACTATAACAAGTGGAAGTTCGGCCATTACAGCCAAACCTATTGCTTCTGATTTCAGAGCCAGACCGGGTCCTGAAGTAGTTGTAATTGCCAAATCTCCGGCAAAAGAAGCACCAATGGCAGAAGCGATTCCTGCAATTTCATCTTCGGCCTGAAAAGTTTTCACGCCCAAATCCTTACGTTCCGACAGTGCCGACAATATATCGGTGGCCGGTGTAATGGGATAAGAACCTAAAAACAATTCGAGCCCCGATTTTTCGGCTGCTGCAAGAAATCCCCAGGCTGTTGCATGGTTCCCATTAACATTACGGTAAATTCCCGGTTCGATTTCGGCAGGATTTACCATGTAACTGGGTGTCATGTGCTGCATATTCAATCCGTAATTGTACCCGTCGTGCAACACTTTTATATTCGAATCGACAACTACAGGTTTTTTGGCAAATTTGCTCCGGATAAATTCCTCAATATAATCCAACGGACGGTTAAACATCCAGCAAATCAAGCCAAGGGCAAACATGTTCTTGCTTCTTAAAACACTTTTAGTATCAAGGCCAAAATCTTTCAAACTTTCTTTGGTAAGGCTTGAGATTGGCACCGGAATTTTGAAATAATCATCCAGTTTTAATTCTGCAAAGGGATCATCGGTTTCAAAATGTGCTTTTTGAAGGTTTTTATCTGTAAAAGAATCCGAGTCAAAAATAATAGTACCGCCGGGTTGCATAAAAACTGCATTTGCTTTTACAGCAGCGGGATTCATGGCAATTAAAACATGAGCATAATCACCCGGAGTATTTACATGTTTGTGACCAAACTGAACCTGAAATCCTGACACTCCGCCAACAGTTCCCTGGGGTGCGCGAATTTCGGACGGATAATCGGGAAAAGTGGAAATGTCATTTCCCAAAAGAGCGGTGGCATCTGAAAATAAAGTTCCTGTAAGCTGCATCCCATCGCCCGAATCGCCGGAAAACCGGATGGCAACTTCTTCCAGCTCAATTACTTTTGCATCCTTCATTTAATTACTTTTTATATTAAAAATTTCAAATTAAAATAAAAACGATTCTAAAATCAACAATTTATAATTTCAGAATCGGTTTAACAGAAATTTGTTTAAAATTCCAGAAAACAAAAATAACCATTATTTAACAACTAGGTAATTACGTATCCAATTATTTAAAGCTTTTGATATATTTGAATTTAATTTAAAACTGTTTTAGATAGTGGCTCTGATAAAAACACTTAACGATAACACGCCAAAATTTGGCAACGACTGCTTTCTTGCTGAAACCGCTGTAATTATAGGCAATGTTGTAACGGGTGACAACTGCAGTATCTGGTACAATGCTGTCATCCGGGGGGATGTTCATTATATCAAAATCGGTAACAATACTAATGTTCAGGATAATGCGGTAATACATGCAACCTATAAAAAATCACCAACCAATATAGGAAACAATGTTACCATAGCCCATGGGGCAATTGTACATGGCTGCACCATTAAAGACAATGTAATGATAGGAATGAATGCTGTGGTTCTGGATGATGCTGTCATTGAAAGTAATTCAATTATAGCCGCAGGTTCGGTGGTTACAAAAGGAACAATTGTGGAATCGGGAAGTGTTTACGCTGGAATTCCTGCAAAAAAAATTAAAGAGATTAGCCCTGAATTACTGAATGGAGAAATTAAAAGAATTGCGGGTGCTTATCAATATGTATTCGGGTTGGTACAAATAGTATTTGTTCTTCAAATAAAACAGAACCCTCCCATTTCTTTTAAAAAAAATTAAAAACATTAACTGGCGATAATTTCCGTTTTACGAAAAGATTTTATTCTTTCGTGTTGAAATTATTGTTTAGTTTTATTGTCTATTCTAAATCTGTAAATCATGAACGCCGTTTCTGTCGACACTGCCCGCAAAAGAGGTAGCTATTTGCTTCCGATGATCATAATCAGTAGTTTATTTTTCATTTTTGGATTTGTAACCTGGCTGAATTCAATTCTTATTCCCTATTTAAAAATAGCATGCCAGTTAAGTGATACACAGGCATTTTTTGTTACCACTTCATTTTACATTGCTTACACTGTAATGGCACTGCCATCGGCCTGGGTATTGAAAAAGACAGGATTGAAAAATGGAATGATGGTTGGGCTGTGGGTTATGGCAATTGGTACTGTTGCTTTTGTACCGGCTGCAATGACCCGAACTTATGGAATTTTTCTTTTAGGATTATTTATCATGGGAACCGGACTGGCTATTCTGCAGACGGCCTCGAATCCGTATGTTACCATAATGGGGCCGCGTGAAAGTGCCGCCAAAAGAATCAGTATTCTTGGAATCTGCAACAAGGTTGCAGGCGCAGTTGCCCCCTTAATTCTGGCTTATTATATTTTGAGTGATGGCGATGCATTTGTTGCCAATCTCAACACCATGAATGAAGTAGCGCGATCGGCTGCCCTCGATGAACTGGCGAGACGGGTGATTAATCCGTACATTGTAATGACCGTTATTTTATTTGTGCTGGGAATCGGTATTCGTTTGTCGGGTTTGCCTGATCTTGAAGCAGAACCAGAAGATGACGAAACGGCAAAGAACCTTTCAGAAAAAAAATCAATATGGGACTTCCCTCACCTGATTCTGGGTGTTATGGCCCTGTTCTTTTATGTAGGCGTTGAAGTAATTGCCGGAGATACCATTATCCGTTACGGTCAATCACTGGGAGTGCCGCTGAATTCTTCCAAGTTTTTTGCTTCGCTTGTAATGTTTGGAATGGTCATCGGCTACATCATCGGAATTATATTTATTCCGAAATACCTTGACCAACGAAATGCATTAAAAGGAAGTGCGGTACTCGGCATAGTTTTTTCAATTTGTGCCATATTTGTTCCGGCAGATTTGATGCTGAATTTTCATTTTATTGACATCACCACTTTCCATCCAATTGTTTTGAATATGCCGTTAACTGTGCTGTTTGTGGCGCTTTTCGGACTATCCAATGCACTGGTGTGGCCGGCAATCTGGCCGCTGGCCATACACAACCTTGGAAGTTTTATTAAAACCGGTTCGGCAATGTTAATCATGGCCATTTCGGGTGGTGCAATTCTTCCGCAATTATGGGGCGCATTTTCAGATACCATTGGTTCGCAAAATGCGTATTGGCTTGCAACGCTTGCCTACATTGTAATTTTGTTTTACGCTGTAAAAGGATATAAAATAAAAAGCTGGAAATAGTAGTTTCCCGGGTAACTATCTGGCAAGTTTCTTTCCCCCGAATTATTACTTTTGTGCAAACAAATAAAAATGCTGATAAATGAAACCTACTTTACTCATACTTGCTGCCGGAATGGGCAGCCGTTTTGGAGGATTAAAACAAGTTGAACCTGTTGGACCTAATGGCGAAGCTATAATAGATTATTCCATTTTCGATGCTATCCGTGCCGGGTTTGGCAAAGTTGTTTTTGTAATCCGCGAAAGCTTTGCAGAAGAATTCAAAAATAAATTCGACGAAAAATTAAAAGATAAAATTGAAGTAGAATACGTTTTCCAGGAACTTGACAACTTGCCGCAGGGATTTTCAGTACCCGAAGGACGCGAAAAGCCATGGGGAACTGCACATGCAATTTTGGTGGCAAAAAATGTAATCAACGAACCTTTCTGCGCTTTAAATGCCGACGATTTTTACGGTTTCAATGCATACAAAGTAATGGCCGGTTTTTTAACTGCTTCAGCCAATCCGCAGGAATATTCGATGGTAGGATACAAACTGAATAAAACGCTGTCTGATTTTGGATCCGTTTCACGAGGTATTTGCGAAGTAGATGACAACAACAACCTGGTTGCGATTGTTGAGAACAAGAAAATCTTTAAAAAAGGAAATGAAATTATATCAGTTTTAGATGATGAAAGCCAGGTAAAACTTACCGGTAACGAAAGTGCTTCCATGAATATATGGGGTTTTAAACCTTCCGTATTCCAGGTACTCGAAAAGAAATTCACCGATTTTTTGAAAACAGAAATAACCAAACCGAAATCCGAAATGTTTATTCCTTCGGTAGTGTTCGAAATGATTGACGAAAACAAAGCCAGCGTAAAAGTCCTGGAAGCAGATTCGCCCTGGTTTGGCGTAACTTATCAGGAAGACAAACCACTGGTGATAAACCGGATAAACCAATTGATTGAAAAGGGAGATTATCCCGAAAAACTTTTTTAATTCAAAATTATATGGCAGAAACATTAGCTGAAATAGCAGCAAATTTTAACCTGGAAGGAACAGTTTCGAAAATTGAACCTTTTGGAAACGGCCATATAAACGACACGTATAGAATTTTCACAAAAGAACAGGAGAAACCTGATTATATCCTTCAACGCAAAAACCACCAGGTTTTCAAAGATATTCCCGGTATGATGGAAAACATTGTACGGGTAACACAACACATTCGTAAAAAACTGGAAGAAAAAGGGGTACGCGATATTGATAAACGCGTAATTACGCATATTCAGACACCCATCGGAAATTATTATTTAAAAGACACTGAAGGAAATTACTGGACAGTTTTTCTGTTGATTCCGGGCAGCCACAGTGTTGAGAATATCGAAAATCCGGAACATGCTTACCTGGCCGGAAAGGGATTTGGACGGTTTCAAAAACAACTGGAAGATTTGCCTGGTAAGCCGCTGAATGAAACTATTATCGATTTTCACAATATTGAATTCAGGTACCGCAATTTCAGAAATGCACTGAATGTAAACTACCAAAACCGTAAGTCGGAATGTGAAAGTGAAATTAAATTTGCACTTCAAATGGAGCAGGAAATGCACACACTGATCCGGGCGCAGCAAAAAGGGGAAATCCCGATACGGATTACCCATAACGACACAAAAATCAACAACATTTTATTTGACAAATTCGGACAGATTTTGTGTGTTATCGATTTGGACACAGTAATGCCGGGCCTGGTTCATTTCGATTTTGGCGATGCTATCCGGACGGCAGCCTGCACCACGGAAGAAGATGAGACCGACCTGGATAAAATCACTATCAACCTTGAAATTTTTAAAGCGTTTTCAAAAGGTTTTCTTGAGGAAACAAAGTCATTTCTGACGGAAAAAGAAATCAGTCTCCTGCCCCACGCGGCTAAATTCATGACTTTTATAATGGGAATCCGGTTTCTCACCGATTATCTGGAAGGCGATGTGTATTACAAAATCAACCATCCGATGCATAACATAGACAGATGCCGGGCACAGTTTAAACTTGTACGGGAGATAACTACACAAGAACAGGAAATGGGGAAAATCATTCAGCTGTTGATTGCTTCCTGAACCGGTTTAGTTATTGAGAAATTTACCCACCTCAGGCGCCAGCTTTTCAAATATCAGCTTTTCTCCTTCCACGTTGGGGTGCAAATAGTCGGGCATCAACTCATTTTTAACCGCTCCATCTTCGTTTAAAAACAAATATCCAATATCGTAATAATGAATTTTGCTATCTTTTTCAGGAAAAGCAGAAATGATTTTATTAGTGGCCGTATTTATTTCGTCGCGGTGATTTGGCTTATATCCGTACGGAAGAATTCCAATCAAAAGGATTTCTGTTTCCGGTAATTTTTCCCGGATAATCGTACAGATTTTCCAGATTCCATCCGCCAGTTCTTCAGGAGTACTGATTTCGAGATAGTGGTTTCCATCGGTATTGTTTGTACCGATTAACAGGGTTGCTACTTTCGGGTTTATTCCTTCCAGTTCTCCGTTTAACAGCCGCCAGATTACGTTTTCTGTGCGGTCGCCCGATATTCCCATGTTGATTGCATCCAAATCGTTTAAATACTTTTCCCAAAAGATTTTCCGGTCCGGTTTATCCAGATTATTGGTAATGGAATTGCCTATCATAATCAACTGTGGATTGGATGATTTTACCTTCTCCAGTATCTTTTCATGGCGTTCGCGCCAGAAATCAACATCCAGAAGATCGGTTGGGATAACTGCAGAGTTGTGTTGCTGTGCCTGTAATGAAATATAAAACAGGATAAATGGTATCACCCAAAAAATTCTTTTCATAGGAATGTTCTTATATTTTATTGATTTTATTCACCAGTTCTGCCGGAATGAAAGAGACCTTTAAAAATGCGCTGTTTCCGCCACCACTTCTTTCCTCATAAAAAGCGCTGCCTTTTCCATGAAATTTTCTTTGGATTCGGTGGTTTGAAAAACAACTTCCCCGTTTTTCGTCAATCGTTTCTCCATTTCGGGATGACGGTTCAGGTAATCCAGCAGTTTTTCTGCTACAATTTCCCCCTGCTCGAGGATTTGAATATTTTCGGGAACATATTTCCGAATGACATGAATTAACAACGGGTAGTGTGTACATCCCAAAACCAGGGTATCTAAATTTTCATCCTTTTGCAGAATATTCTGAATGTTCTTCCGGACAAAATAATCAGCCCCTTCCGAATCAATTTCATTATTTTCGACTATGGGAACCCACAGCGGACAAGCTTCCTGCACAGTGGAAACTACTTTTCCATCTGACCATTTTTCGAGTTCAATGGGATAGGATTCGGAAACTACTGTTCCAACTGTTCCCAAAACTCCAACGTGCCCGTTTTTTGTAATTTCCGCCACTTTTTCCACGCTTGGCCTAATCACGCCCAACACTCTGCGGTCGGGAGCTATATGCGGTAAATCCAATTGCTGGATATTGCGCAAAGCCTTTGCCGATGCAGTGTTACATGCAATTACCACCAACGGGCAGTTTTGGCTGAACAAATACTTTACAGCCTGCAGCGTGTAATCATAAACTACTTTAAACGAACGAGTACCGTAGGGTGTGCGGGCATTGTCGCCCAGATAAAGAAAATCGTTTTGCGGCAGAACTTTCAGGAGTTCTTTCAAAACTGTTAAACCGCCGTATCCTGAATCGAAAACGCCAATAGGAGCTTTATGCATGAATAATTATTTTGGGTTAGCGCTCTTTTGCAAGTTTATATGCATCATCGTAAAATTTGCCCAGGTTGGACCAGTCGAAATGCAGCGATGATTCTTCGCAGCGATACCGCAGTGCAATTCGCTCGCGCCGGCTCAGATTAACAAAACGGAACATGATATTGGCAAGGTTTTCTGCCGATTCGAAAAAATCTTTTCCCTGTCGGTTAATAATATACATTCCCCGCTCTTCGTGATCCGGAATTTTATTCACTACGTAATTTCCAAAACCTGCCAGATTACTCGTCACCGAAGGCAAACCACTTGCCAGACATTCGAGTGGTGTATATCCCCAGGGTTCATACATACTGGGAAAAATTCCAAGATGGCAACCACGGACAAACTGGTTGTAATCCATTTTGAACAACGGGTTTGAAGTAGCAATAAAATCAGGATGATATACCACTTTTACTCTATCGTGGCGATTATTTACCAAGATTTGATTTCCTTAAAAAATCCAGAATTTCGTCTTTGCTGTCGTCTTTTAGGGTATGGGTAACTATTTTGGGCAGTAATTTGGTTTTCCAGCTTTGTACATTTCTGCGTAATTTCAGGCGTAGGTAATCATCCACCATTTCGCGCAAATCCGGAAATTCATAAGCACCATCGGAAGAAGTTATTTTGGTATAAAGTCGTTTTCCAACCTGCTCTTTTATTTCCTCGCAAACGCGGTGAACGTCTTCAATTTGTGCTTTTGCATGTAAAACATCAGGATTAAAAGTATAAAAAGGCCGCTTGGTAATAAAAAACGAAACCACAGTCATTTCCGATTTGGCCTGCTGCATTTTCCAGTTGAGCCGGGCCAGTGCTTCCAGTGTCAAATCGTATCCTTTATTATGGTATTCATATCTTCCGGAAGTAAAAAAATAGAGCGTATTTTCCAGGTCGAATGAGTAGCTCTGGAAAAAATGGCCCATTACAAATTCATGTATTTTTTCTTTATACTGAAGGTGTTGGTTCTGCACATGATGCAGTGCTTCAAACCGTTGAATATTCAATCCGTTTGGTAAAAGTAAATCGGGCGTACGGCCAAGCAGGTGCGTACATTCACGGGCAGTGATTTCGCTGACCGTTGTAAAAACATGTGCTCCGTGTGCAGAAGCACGTTCAATTTCTGCAATAGGTTTTACGTTAAACCTTACAGCTTCGGTTTCCCAGTTGTAAAAAGCAAGGTGTTCATAAAAGTGGTGATCGTTCATTGCCAGGTAACGGCCCAACAAGGTTGCATGTGTTGTAAATACTATCTTTATATCCAGCCTTTCCTTGCGGATTCCCGGAATAGGCAGCCCTGCCATCCACTCGTGAAAATGAGCGATAACAGGATTTTTACAAAATTCGGAAGAACATAAATAATGAAAAAATTCCTTCACCTGGAATCCAAAAGCTGCCACCTGATCGATAAGTTCATCCTGCCCGGGCAATGCGATGTGATGATCCTGCCATACAAATTGCTTAATCTGACTAAGTTTATCGTATACCGAAAAAGGATTAAAAAGTACCACATTCGGGCGACCGGAAACAATCCACTGTCCGTAATGAACATCGAAACCACGCTCCTGCATTTTCAAAACAGCTTTTCCTATCGGAGTTGAAAAATCGGTTGCCGGATCGAAATGTGCAGCTGCCTGATCTTCAAAATAAGGACCAATCAAAAAGTAGTTTTCCTTACCCCATTTTTCAATAACCGTTGGTACTTTCGAACGGATGACTGTATAAATTCCACCAACCTGGTTACAAACTTCCCAGGCTACTTCAAAAAGTGTGGTATTTGTTATGGTTTCGTTCCCTTTTTTGTTTTCCACTTTACCCGAATTCATATGCATTGAAATTGATTAAATCTGCGGTCAATAAATATAAGCTGATTTCGATTCTGATCCAACAAAAAAGCTTTTAAACATAAAAAAAGCCATCCGAAAATCCGAATGACTCTTTAAAATATTTCTTAAAATTCTTCTAGTCTATGCCTAATTTCTTTTTTACCAAAGGAAGTACATCCATACTTTGGTTCGATTTGTACAAAACAACATTTGAACCGGTATCGAAAACATACATTAAACCCTGTTCTTTTGCTACTTCGCCAATCGCAGCTTCTGCTTTATCAAAAACCGGCTGAAGCAACTCTCCCTGTTTCTGTTGCAGTTGTTGTTGTGCAGTTACCTGATAATTTTGAATCCGTTGTTGAATATCCTGAATTTCAGTAACTTTAGCGTTTCTTTTAATTTCCGATGCACCTTCTCCCAACTGCTCCAGTTCTTTCAGTTTTTGCTGGTAGTTGGTCTGCATTTCGGCCAAAACATCTTCCAAATCACTTTGGAAATTGTTAAAACTGGTTTCAGCTGTTGCGCGTTCCGGCATCACCTGAATTAAAGCCTGTAAATCAATATGTCCAAACTTTAAGTTTTGAGCATTAACAGTTGTCGCAGCCACAACAAAAAGCAGAACAACAGATAGTTTCATTAAATTTCTCATAATCAATGTGGTGTTAAAATTTTTGGTCACAAATATAATTATTAATTATTTATATCCGAGTTTTTGTAAAACCTGATCGCTTAAATCATATTTTGGATTGGTAAACAACATGGTTGTCCCTCCTGCTTTATCAAAAATTACGGCATAACTTCCTTCGTTTGCCAATTCCTGCACTGCACCAAAAATATCGTCCTGAATAGGTTTTACCAGAGCCTGGCGCTTTTTGAACAAATCGCCGCTTGGCCCAAAATATTTTTGCTGAAGTTGCTTGTAATCCTTTTCTTTTGAAATGATAACATCTTCACGTTTGCGTTTCATATCTTCTGACAAAAGAACACTTTCTGCCTGAAAATCATTATACATTTGTTCAATTTCAGAATGCATCGATTCCAGTTCTTTTTGGTACTGCGATGAAAGCTGATTCAGTTGTTCCTGTGCTGCTGTAAATGCCGGAATATTTTCAAGAATATATTCCGTATCAACAAACGCATATTTTTGTGCAAAACTAACTCCCGAAAAAGCCAGCACCGCTACAACAATAAATATTATTTTCTTCATGGCTAATAATTTTTTATTTAAACTGAATTCCATTCATCATATTTTATGCCAAAACTATAATCATCAGAACTGCTGACCAATAACAAAGTGGAACTGGCTTCCGTTGGCATCGGGAACCCTAGGAACTTCATCGAATCCATAACCCCAGTCAATTCCCATTAAACCAAACATGGGAAGGAAAATACGTACACCTACACCGGCAGAACGGTACAACTTAAACGGATTGTAATTCTGGAAATCCATATTTGCATTTCCGGCTTCGAGGAAAGTTAGCGCATATATTGTTGCACTTGGTTTCAACGTAATCGGGTAGCGCAATTCCATGGTAAATTTCGAATACATGCTTGAGCCGTTTCGCGGGCTCAGGCTGAAATCCTTGTAACCACGCAATGCAACATAATCGGTTCCGTAAAGGTTATAACCCGACATTCCCGAGCCACCCACAATAAAACCTTCAAACGGCGATCTCCGGTTCGGGTCGTAATATCCCAAAAATCCCATTTCAAGGGCTGAACGCAGCACCAGGTTTGTATTTTTTGTAAGTGGGTTAAACAGCTGACCTTTGAACAACCACTTATGATATTCAATCCATTTAAATCGTTCGGCGTTGGTTAAATCCGCTGATTCTGAAGCTTTTCCATCCAACAGCGAAAATGGTGGAGTTAGTTTCAGCGAAAGGGTTAGCTGCGAACCACGGCGCGAATAAAGCGGATTATCAACTGAATTCCGTCCAAAAACTGTTTTTAAACTGAAGTTGTTGAATGTGCCGTTTACCTGCCCGTTTTCATCGGCAAGGAAATAAAAGTAGCTTCCCATGTTTTGCAGCCGGTAATGCTCCATCGATAATTCATGGTAAACGGTGAAATAATCATCGGGCCACGAAAGCCGGTATCCGTAACCCATTGCAATAGCCGAAGTTTCCCAGATTTGATCATCCGTAACATCTTTATTTTCCGATTCATAGTTGTACTGATATTGCGGATAACCGCCATATCCTCCGTACGGGGAATAACCATAACCTCCGCCGTATGGACTATAACCGCCGTAACCACCACCATAAGGTGAATAACCGCCGCCGTAACCACCGTACGGCGAATAACCACCATAGCCGCCATAAGGCGAATAACCACCGCCATAACCTCCATAAGGACTGTAATTATTGTAATATTTATTGGCGCTGTAATTTACCCTTGAATAGGAAAACGAAAGTGAAAATGAATTCGGTTTTTTACCTCCGAGCCAGGGTTCAATAAACGATAAACTTACCGTTTTATAATACTGCCCACTGGTTTGATAACGCAGACTCAGTGTTTGTCCGTCGCCGGTAGGCAGCGGCCTCCATGCTTCCTTGTTCAAAATATTACGAACAGAAAAGTTGGCAAACTTCAATCCAACAGAACCTACAAACATACCAGCTCCCCAACCTCCGGAAAGTTCAATCTGATCATTTGCTTTTTCCTGCAACTGGTATTCCAGATCTACTGTCCCGTCTTCGGGTTTTGGCCGTACATCGGGATTTATGGCTTCCGGATCGAAATGACCCAACTGCGCCAGTTCCCTCACCGATCGAATAATATTCGTTTTGCTGAATAAATCTCCCGGATAAGTTCTCAATTCGCGGCGGGCTACATGCTCATGCGTTTTTGTATTTCCCGAAATTAAAACCTTATCAATAGTTGCCTGCTTGCCTTCCCTGATACGCATTTCATAATCAATGGTATCATTTTCGATATTTACTTCCACAGGCTGCAAATCGAAAAAGAGATAGCCTTTATCCAGGTAAAGATTATTTAATCCCTCATCATTATCGAACAATCTTTTATCCAGCGTTTTCTGGTTAAAAATATCGCCTTCTTTTATACCAAGATAAGTATTCAGATAATCGGACGGGTAGACAGTATTTCCTACCCAGTCAATATCGCCAAAATAATATTTGTCTCCTTCTTCTACAGTAATTTCGATATTTACACGCGGCTTGTTCTTGCGCCCGACTTCAACCTGGTAAACTGTGTCTTCTACAATTACAGCATCGCGAAATCCCTTTTCGTTATATTTTGCTATCAGATTCGCTTTATCGTTTTTATATTCTTCGCTTAAAAATTTCTTTGTTTTGAAAAAGTTCCGGAGTTTGGGTGCATTGGTTTTTTTCATCGCCCGTTCCAGCACACTTTCTTTCACTTCTTTATTTCCGTGAATGATAATGTCGTTCACTTTAACTTTTTCTTTTTTATCGACATAAATATCCAGAATTATACTGTTATTCTGCGTTGTATCATCTCGCTGAATAACATTCACCTCGGTATTCAGAAATCCTTTTTCAAGAAAAATATTTTTGATGGTACGTTGTGCGCTGTTTACCTGGTGATCGGTAATCTGACTTCCTTTCAGAAGGAGCACTTTTTCGGTGATATCGTCCTTTTCCGATTTACTGACGCCGAAGAAATTAACATCGGCAAGCCGCGGCCGTTCCTGCAGATAAATGTCGAGCCAAATCTGATCACCGGCCACTTTTGATGCAGTAATTTTAACATCCGAAAAAAGACCCTGCCCCCAAAGTTTTTTAATAGCGGCGGTAATGGCTTCTCCAGGCACTTCAATTTCCTGACCAACTTTAAGTCCTGAAAGCTGTACAAGAACAGTTTCATCCAAATAACGAATACCGGATATCTGAATATCGGCAATTGTATATTTTTTGGGGCTCGAATAATAAATTGAAAAATTGGTACTGTCTGAAACCTGCGCAAATGCATGGGAGACAAATAATACACACATTAAAAGCAGGAATATAACTGGCTTTCGCATTCTGATCATTATAATTTAACTAAATATCTGTTCACTTGTTCGTCCAAATCTTCGTTCTCTGTTCTGAAAATCGTAAATTGCTTCAAATAAATCTTCTTTTCTAAAATCTGGCCATAATTTTTCGGTGAAGTATAATTCTGAGTAGGCAATTTGCCAAAGCAAAAAATTACTTACCCTGAATTCCCCGCTGGTACGAATCAGCAGTTCCGGATCCGGAAAATTCACTGTTAACAGATAATTTTCGAAAAGCTTGTCGCTTAAATCTTCGAGATTCACCTTCTTTTCCTGTACATCTTTCAAAATCTTTTTAACTGCTTCGGTTATTTCCCATTTTGAACTGTAACTGATGGCCAGAATAAGGGTAAGCCCGGTATTTGAATTCAGGTTTTTTATACATTCATTTAACTTGCCCTGCACTTTGGCAGGTAGTTTATTTAAATCGCCGATTGCCCGGAGGCGTACATTGTTTTTCATCAGCGAATCGGTTTCATTTTCAATGGCCTGCACCAGCAGTCCCATCAATGCATCCACCTCTGTTTGCGGGCGCTCCCAGTTTTCAGTGGAAAAAGCGTACAAAGTAAGGTATTTAATGCCGATTTCGCCGGCACCTTCCACTACCGACCGCACTGACTCAACACCTTGCTCGTGGCCAAAAACCCTGGCATTGCCATGTTTGGCAGCCCAGCGTCCGTTTCCGTCCATAATTATGGCAACGTGTTGCGGAATTTTATTTTTATTCAAACTGTTCTTGTACGATTCCATTCTCAGTTTTTACTATCGTAGGCCGGACAGGCTTTTTTGCCAATGTAAATTTTATACGTTACATGAAGTCCTAAAAACCCCGGCCAATCGTTATTGTGAATTAAACTGGTGTATTCAATTAGTTGATCTTCTTCATTGCGGAATGCCAGCGGATCATCCAAATCATCCAGCTTATCCGAAAATATTTTCCTTAACTGATATTCCACACCTATTCCCAAACGCATTCCTAAATTAAATTTTACTCCAAAACCAAATGGTATTGCAGGTGTTATCACCGACTCTTTCACAAGTGCAGTTCCTTTTGTATGATTCGGATTTACTGCTGCAAGTTGCGCCGGATCAAGATTATACGGAAAATACATTATTCCAAGTCCTCCTGTGATATATGGAGTGAATGGAGTTTTTTTCTCTCCCAGTACATATTTCAGATAATTTATCTCCACCTGCAGTGAAAAATCCTGCATATTTTTTTCAAATTGCCAGGGAACATCCTCTGCCATTCCATCGGCAGCAACTTTCCCTGTAAGAAACATAGCCCGCAAGCCTACTCTTTTATTGAAATTATACCTGAAATAACCACCAAAATTTGGATTGAACGATTGAATCGGAGGCACTCCCCTGACATCGCCCCAATAAGATGATGTTCCTCCCCATAACCCAATATCGGCTGTTTTTTGGGCAAAGCCTGAAACAGTTAGCATAACTGCTGCAAACACCAAGACAATTTTTTTCATTTGGTATTCAAAATAGTTTATTTAACATTGGTTTCAGGCAAAATCATAATTCACCATTTATCAGAATATTACGAGTAACAGGGTAGTTGAAAACGGCCTCTTTTTTGGTTTAAATTACACGATTTTTAACGTGATAACCCGCCGGACAAAACCCTCATAACCTTCTGAATATCAATGAACTTAACCTGCTTACTTTTTAATTACCCCAGCTTTCAAGAGGTACAAAAGTAATATAATTCTAAAAATAACATGCCTGAATGTTATTATAAAACCCAAAGAAAGATTAAAAATTGTTAAGCTTTTAAGAATAATTAGTTGCGCCTGTCAAACCCCCACATAAGTTTGTTTCGCAGGGTGTTAAAAAATGCCTGGTCGGGCAGCTGCAGGGTTTTCAATTTAAAACCTGCTTTTTTGACTTTTATAGTGGTTGAAAATTCTACCGTTTCGGATCTGAAATCGAGCGAAGTAAGGAAGTTCGAACCCCGTCCATCTACCTTGAGTGTGATTTCATAATTATCAGGAACTACAATTGGCCTGATGGTTAAATTATGCGGCGCCAGTGGGGTAATCACAAAATTTTCGGAATCGGGGGTTAGAATGGGGCCGCCAACACTCAGTGAATAAGCAGTGGATCCTGTTGGTGTGGCAATAATTAAACCATCGGCCCAGTAGTTGTTTAGCAACTCCGTATCGAGCCAGGCCGAAATGTTCATCATGGACGAAGAATCGGTTTTCAATACTGCTATTTCATTCAGTGCAAAATTAAATTCAAGATTTGGACGACCTTCAAATTCAACCTGAAGCATGGTACGCTCCATTACCGAAAAATTATTGTTCAGAATATTAGTGAGCGCATCTTTTACCTGGTCCTGCGATATATCTGCAAGAAATCCAAGTCGTCCGCTGTTCACACCAATCACCGGAATATCAAAATTACGGATATTCATAACCGAATGCAGAAATGTACCGTCGCCGCCAACACTGAAAATGTATTTGTTGTCAGTGTCAAAATCTTTGTGCGATTCGAAAAATGAAGTATAATAGGGCCGGTGATTTAACTGTTCTGTCAGAAATGAAAAAAATGGACGAAACAACTGAACTTCAACTTTATTGAGTTTTAAAAATCCGAAAAACTCTTCCAAAACCGGCATGAACTCTTCAGAAACCTGAGTACCAAAAACTGCAACTTTCACTGATTCTTATTAAATGTTCATAAATTTCATGAATTGATCATACCTGTCTTTGTATAAATCGCTCAGTTTCGAGTCGTCGAAATACACACCTTTAATATTGTAATTGTACCGCAAAAAAGTTTGAATCACCGATGATAAATCTTCCTTGTCCAGCTTCAGAATTATATCCAGGGAATTGGCCCCCGGAATCCGATTCATAAAAAAACTAAGAATTCGGGTATCGTTACTTTCTACAATCTGGCTGATTTGTGTGAGCGAATAATCGTTCGCATTCATTTCCAGAATAATTACTCCGCCGATTTCCTGAAGCGAAAAATAACTGGCAAAACGACGCGCCAAATCATAAAGCGTAATCACACCCAAATAGTAATGATCGGCATTCAGCACGGGTATAACACTGAGTTTCAGCTTATACATTAAAATTGCAACTTCAAAAATATGCTGATGTTCGTGTACATGGGCTGTATTTAATTTATCCAGCTCTTTTTCAATTGGCTCGTCAATCAGGTTCAAATCGTAAATTAACTTATCCGAAACAAGGCCGAGATATTCAGTTTTTCTTACTACCGGAAGATGCGAAACACGGAACACATCCATCCAGTTTAAAGCTTTTTGCCCTTTTTCCGTCAATTTTATCGAAGGCACTACATCTGATATTAAGTTTTCTGCGAGCAAATCTTTTTTTATTTAAGGTTTCAAACTGAAAATTGTAAATTGCGTAATAATTTGAGTTCGTATGACAAGACTAAGTGTAAATATAAACAAAATTGCAACACTGCGAAACTCCCGCGGAGGGAATATTCCGGATGTAAAAATGGCAGCCGTTAACTGCCAGGCTTTCGGAGCACAGGGAATTACAGTGCATCCACGGCCCGATGAAAGGCACATTACCCGCAAGGATGTTTATGAAATAAAAACCGTAATTACCACCGAATTTAATATTGAAGGATACCCCGGCAGGGACTTTTTAAAAATGGTAACCGAAGTAAGACCCGAACAAGTAACATTAGTTCCTGATAAGCATGCACAGTTAACAAGCGACCATGGCTGGGACACCTGGAAAAATCTAAGTTTTTTAAAAGATGTGGTGGCACAGTTGCAGGAAAATGGAATCAGAACATCAATTTTTGTAGATCCGGATCCACTGGCAGTTGAAGGTGCAGCAGAAACAAAAACCAACCGGATTGAACTGTACACAGAACCATATGCACGGCTTTATCAGCTGGGCCGGAGCAAAGCTGTTGAACCATTTGTAGCAGCTGCCAAAGTTGCAACTGAAGCCGATCTCGAAATTAATGCCGGGCACGATTTGAATCTCGAAAATCTGAACTACCTCTGTAAAAATATTCCCAACATTGCCGAAGTATCCATCGGCCATGCGCTGATTGCAGATGCGCTCTACCTGGGTCTGGAACAAACAATACAGAAATATCTCAATTGTCTCAAATAAATGGATTTATACTACCGAAAAGAAGGAAGCGGACCACCGCTTGTCATAATTCACGGATTATACGGTTCGTCGGACAACTGGCTGAATATTGGTAAAAAACTCGCCGAACGATACACCGTTTATGCCGTTGATCAGCGAAATCACGGACGCTCGGGTTTCGCCAATGAAAATTCGTACAATGACATGCGCGACGATTTGGCTGAATTTTTCGAAAAGCATAACATTGAAAAAGCCACCATTCTTGGCCATAGTATGGGTGGGAAAACAGCTATGTGGTTTGCTGCCGATTATCCGGAAAAAGTGGAAAAACTGGTTATTGCCGACATTGCCCCAAAGGATTACCTGCAGCTAAAAGATGACAGCCAATATCACCTTCACCGCAATATTTTACTGGCAATGCAGGAAATCGATTTCACTCAGGTTAAAAAACGCACCGATGTGGATGATATACTTGCGGAAAAAATTGATAATGCCCGTATCCGGCAGTTCCTGTTGAAAAGTGTGGCAAAAGATAAAAAAACAAAACAATACAAATGGCGGCTAAATCCGGAAGTGTTGTACGAATACCTGGAAGAAATTGTAGGTGGAGTTAACCGGAACTGGTTTGAAGACAGAATACCTATAACCAGTTATCCGGTAATTTTCATCCGCGGCCTTGAATCGAATTATATTCAGGATGCAGATAAAAACCTGATACACGAAATTTACCCGGATGCGCGTATTGTGGATATCCCCGGCGCCGGCCACTGGCTACATGCCGAACAACCCAAAAAATTTATGAAAGCAGTGTTGCTGTGTTGCTAAAACTAATTTCTTCTCTTTAGGTGGAACCGCTGATTTTTTTATCAAATTTTAATTTTAGCTGTTGAAAAAGCCGCACACTTTATCAAAAACAAGATTAAAATTTTCGGTGACCTGCTTCGACTTTTCCTCTCCCTGGGGAAATGGATTTTCATGTGTATAATCATAGGGAAAATCCAATTCTTCCACCTTTATATTTATGTCGCGATACGCCCCTTTCAAGGTGTTCATAATTTCAAACGACGGAATAATACAATCTTTTTTGAGGGCCAGTGCATAAATCTGATGTTCATACCTTTTCAAAAGGCTCTCACGAAAATCCTTCATTTTTTGATAATCAAGCATGGAATAAAAAATCTTTCCTTCCGGATGATTCCCGTTAATGTAGTGACCAAGTATGTTATCCTTCTTCAGTATTTTTTCAAAATGCTCAACCAGAAAAGAATACAGCGCAACATTGGCCTCACTGTCGAGAATAAATTTTGAGACCGGCGATAACCGGTTGAATGTTGTGCCGCTGCAAAACAAGCAAATTTTCGAATCACTAAAATAGTTGTTGTAATTTGTAAATTTCAGGATTTGGGCAAGAAAGCCGCCAATTGAATAGGCGAAAATGTTAAATTCAAACCCGGGACTGACAAATGGATGGTTGCCTGCTTTGCATTCTTCGACAAACTGAATTACATCATAAAATGTCTGTAAGCCCGACCAGATAAAGCGTTGTGGCATGGAATGGAGCCGCATACTAATAGCAACATTCGACAGCGTTGAATTGACAATATAAGGAAATTTCCTTTTTCGGGATTCGCTTAATTTGTACATTTCCCTTTTGTTACTCCAGTTTTTCGGAGCTCGTTGCATATGAAAAGCTATTGGAAACAATACTACTGCACTTTGTGTTCCCTCACAGATTGCCTTTGCCCAGGGCAAATATTTATTCCAGTTCTTTTCGTTAAATCCATGAAACAGAAAAGTAAGTTTTTCAGTTTTCTCCTGTCCCTTTGGCATTATCATCTGGTAGGTGAACTTCTGGTTTTCCTCAACTTGGATATCCTTAATATGGACATTGTTTTTTATTGTACCCACATCAGTATAAAATGAAAATGTGTGTTTTAAATCCTGGTCATGATATTCACAATGATAAGTTTCAGTTCCCGGAAGGATTTTGTATGAGTGCGATTCAAAACTTAACTCTTTCAACTCAACATTCTCAAATTCATTTTTGGACTCAGTGGATGTGAAAAACTGATCCATTTTTGCATAATTTTCGAAATAATCCATATCAAGCAGTTTAAAGTTAATAAACCACGATACCTGTTTTTGCAAAATATTGCCAATAATTATTTCATCCTGAGACTATCACAATTTGGATAAATAGCTGCTGCAACAACATTGCAAAATATTTGAACATACTGGCTTATTATTCAATAAAGATAACTGTTTTTTTTATCTTTTAGTTCAGAATTCAACTAATGAATAGCTGAATAATCATAGGAGCTGCAGGTTGTTGGTGATAATTTTCTTTAAGACAAACATTTTTAATACCGGTTGTACTTTTCTGTCAGGTCTTTTAGATACTTTCTGTAGTGGTTTTTCAACTGGCTCCATTTAAAGCGCCACTCCCAGTTACCTGTTGCAGTTCCGGGCTTATTCATCCGGGCATATGTTCCCAGTTCAAGTAAATCCTGGAGCGGAAGAATTGCAGTATCCGCACATGATGCCCATGTCATCTCCAACGCATTTCGCAATGCTTTTTTACCATGTTCACCCAGATATCTTTTCATTTGTTTTCTTGTATTTCCCTTGATTGAATGCAGCCATCCAAGAGTAGTATCATTATCATGTGTGCCGGTATAGACAATAAAATTGCGGGTGTAATTATGCGGCAGGTTTTGGTTTTTCGCATCCGAACCAAAAGCAAATTGAAACACCTTCATTCCCGGAAGCTCAAAAATATCCCTCAACTGTTCCACTTCGGGTGTTATCACGCCCAGGTCTTCTGCAACCAAAGGTAATTCACGAATTTGTTCTTTTAGTTTCTTTAGCATTTCATATCCTTTGGCGGGTATCCATTTTCCATTGATTGCGGTCTTTTCATCAGCCGAAACCGACCAAAATGCCTGCAATCCGCGAAAGTGATCAATCCTTACCAGGTCGAAAAGGTTCAGGTTAAAATGCAGCCGCGCCATCCACCAGTCGTAATCCCGCTCGTGCATCCGCTGCCAGTTGTAAACCGGATTTCCCCATAACTGGCCGGTTTCGCTGAAATAATCGGGAGGCACACCACCTACCTGCAGCGGCTTCAGGTTTTCATCCAGTTCAAAAATATCCGTATTTGCCCATACATCTACACTGTCAGTGGAAACGTACAACGGCAAATCTCCCATAATTCGTATTCCCCTGGAATTGGCGTAATTCTTTAACCGCGACCACTGCCTGAAAAATATAAACTGCAAAAACCGGCGGTAATTGATTTCCTTTTCCAAAAGTTCCCTGTATTCAGCCATACTATTTGCATTGCGAAATTTCAGGCCATCCTCCCACTCCATCCAGATTATATTGCCAAAATGTATTTTTGTGGCCATGAAAAATGAATAATCATCAAGCCACCAAGCGTTTGCATTTTGAAAAATATGGTATTCGGACTGAAGCTTTTCCGGTGGCTGCAGTTGAAAAACTTCAAAAGCTTTGCGTAAAACCGGATATTTCCATTCTTCGATTTTCTGAAACTCGACATTTCGGCCCGAAAACAGAGGAATATCTTTTAAATCCTCCTCTGTGAGAAGTCCATCTTCAATCAGTAATTCCAAATCAATTAAAAGCGGATTCCCGGCAAAAGCCGAATAGCACTGATAGGGAGAATTTCCGTAACCAACTGGCCCAAGCGGCAGGATTTGCCACAACTTTTGTTTCGTTTCCGCCAGAAAATCCACAAATTGAAAAGCATTCTCCCCAAGTGTTCCAATTCCCTCCCTTCCGGGGAGTGAAGATATATGTAGTAAAATTCCACTGCTGCGTTCAGTCATTCCTGTAATTTTTTAAAAAGAGGCGTTTTGTATATCCAACACCAGTTTAACATTTTGTTTCATTCAGATTCTCAGTTTTTTAATCCTTTCTGAAATTTCTTCTGAAATACTCAAGGTGGTCAGCTGTTTCCCGTACGACCCGCTGCACTGCCAATCCATGCTCCAGTCCGGCATGAAATGCATCTGCATCGTTTCCGGTAAAAAAAACATAATGCGCATGCACCATCGAACGCAGCCAACCTGCAGGTACATGCCCCGACGGAAAGCTGGTTACAGGTTTGTAGTTGCTTCCCACCATTTGTTTTGTCCACTGGTTGGTTCCTTCCAGATAATAATCGAAACAATCGGAGTTATTTGAGGAATAGCGAAGAGCGCCCTTTTTCCCAAATAGTTCGAGTTGAACCAAATCGCCGGTACCTGAACTAATCCGGCTGGCCGATAGATTGCCTACTGCACCGGATTTTGGCTCAACCATCGAAATCGAACTAAACAAATCAGAACCAGCAGGTACATCATCAAAAGAACCACCCTGTAAAGCACCTGTTATCCGGAGTTCTTCACCCAGAAAAGCCATTAACAGGCTGATTCCATGTGATCCCAAATCGGCCATTGCTCCTCCGTCAGGTGCCGAAGTAAGGCGTGTTTTTCGTTTATTACGGTACGATGATTGCAGATAGTCGCCGTGGTAATATTTCAAATCGAAATGAATGGGTTCACCTAATTTCCCCGATTGCCAGAATTTCAGTGCCTCGCGAACCGCCGAAGTCTGTAAATACTGAAACCCCACCTGAATCTTTACCCTGTCGCCGGTTTGTTTTAAAAGCTTCTTCATCTCTTCTTCTTCCTGCAGCGATGAACATACTGGTTTTTCGAGGTAAATGTATTTTACATTTTGCATTCCCAACGCTAGCTTAAGATGTTCAAAATGAACATTATTGGGACCCAGAATAAAAACTGCTTCTATGTTTTTGTCCAAAGCAAACTCCTCCACCGCCCGGGCTTTGTTAAAACCATATTTTGACGCAAAACTTTCCCGGCTCTCCTGCCGTGCCGATGCCACCGATTCCATAAACATTTCCGGAACATCATCGTAGTAATATTTTAAAGACTGAATAGAATAGGCATGTGCCCTGGCTATGCCGCCTGCCCCTAAAAAACCAATGTGTATTTTTTGCATAAAAAGAATTTTAGCGGTTACAAAAGTAGTGTTTTGATGCACTTGCCGCAAATCAAACCGACCGTAATAATTGTGATTTCAATTTATTATCTTTGAAATATGAAAGAAAAAACACAGACTATTTCGATCTTGATCCGGCAGTTAATTAATAAAATTGATCCGAAAGCTGAAGTTATTTTGTATGGTTCAAGAGCCAGGGGTGATGAACGCGCAGATTCAGATTGGGATATCCTGATTCTTACCGATTATAGGGTTGATTTGACCACCGAAAGAAAATTCAGAAACAAGCTTTATGATTTAGAACTTGAAACAGGTGAACCATTTTCTCTTTTTATTTATTCAAAACACGACTGGCAAACCCGGCAGCGAATTACTCCTTATTTCGAAAGTGTTACTAACGAAGGTATTCGGTTATGAATGATGACGAAAAGCAGGAATATTTAAAGTACAGACTGGAATGTGCACGAAAAACATTTGATGCTGCAAAAATCTTAGCTCAACATGGATTTTGGAATTCAGCTGTTAACAGACTTTATTATTCATTATTTTATGCTGTTAATGCACTGCTTGTTAAAAATAATATTCAAACAAAAACACATTCATCACTAAAAACCAAATTAAGACTGGTAAATTTGATAAAAGATTCGGAAGGTTATTATCGGAATTATTTGACTGGCGTCAAATAGGCGATTATGATAATATATTTGATTATAACAAAGAATCTGTTCAACCTCTTTTTGAACCAGTTGAAGAAATGATAAATTTAATTGAGAAAGAAATTTATAACAGAAATTAACTACTAAAATGAAAGTACTTTTTATAGGCGGAACAGGAATTATAAGTTCTGCAGTTTCGCGCCTGGCAGTTGAACAGGGAATCGATTTATACCATTTTAACAGGGGGAAAAGCCACCGGAAAATTGACGGCGTTAAAAACATAAAAGGAGATATCCGCAATGTAGAGGAATCGAAAAAAACATTGAAGGATTATCATTTCGATGCAGTAGTAAACTGGATTAATTTTGTACCTGAGCATGTGGAAGCGGATATCGAAATCTTTACCGGTAAAACAGATCAGTATATTTTTATCAGCTCTGCATCAGCATATGAAAAGCCGGTTCCACACCTGCCGATAACTGAAGAAACACCGCTGGTAAATCCTTTCTGGCAATATTCCAGTGACAAGGCAGCCTGTGAAAAGATATTGTTTCATGCGCATAAAACCAACGGATTTCCGGTAACTGTGGTGCGGCCGTCGCATACCTACGACAATACGCTTATTCCTGTTGATTGGGGATACACCATTCTTGACCGCATGCTGAAAGGCAAAAAGGTGATTGTACATGGCGACGGAACTTCGGTTTGGGTTTTAACACACCACCGTGATTTTGCAGTAGGATTTGTGGGACTGTTGGGAAAAAAGAAAGCAGTTGGACAGGCTTATCACATTACTTCAGACGAACTGCTCACCTGGAACCAGATTTACCAGATGATGGCAACAGAACTGGGAGTAAAACTGAACGCGGTGCATATTCCTTCCATTTTTATTGCAGAACAGGAACCCATTTATGGCGCCGGATTAATGGGCGACAAAGCGCATTCCGTAATTTTTGACAATTCGAAAATTAAAAAACTTGTGCCTGAATTTCAATGCAGGATACCGTTTTCAGAAGGAGTGAAGGAAATTATAGCCTGGTATAAAAATAATCCTGAGTGGCAGGTGGTTGACAAAGGAATTGATGCAACAGTCGATAAAATTATTACAGAATATGAACGATAAATAAAAAGAATGCCACCCG
Source organism: uncultured Prolixibacteraceae bacterium (assembly GCA_963771595.1). Taxonomy (GTDB): domain Bacteria; phylum Bacteroidota; class Bacteroidia; order Bacteroidales; family Prolixibacteraceae; genus CAVYUC01. Next base: position 156,443 of record CAVYUC010000033.1, read on the forward strand.
TGCTTATTCATCCCATAAATGGCATTCTTTCTTATATTCAATCAGAACTATTTCAGCCATTTATCAAGCCAATCAAAAAATACCCTTTGCCAGAGAATTCCGTTCTGCGGTTGCAGCACCCAGTGATTTTCTTCCGGAAAATAAAGCAGTTTTGCCGGTACACCGAGTAAAACTGCTGCATTAAAAGCTGCCAGTCCCTGTTCGGCAGGCACCCGAAAATCCTGTTGTCCCTGTACGATTAAAATTGGGGTATCCCAGTTCTGAATATATTTATGCGGCGAAAAAGTATAGGAACGCTGAGCAGCAGCATTCGATGTATCCCAGTAAGCACCGCCGTAATCCCAGTTCACAAACCACATTTCCTCGGTGGTGGTATACATGTGCTCGAAGTTAAAAATCCCGTCATGGGCGATAAACGCCTTAAAGCGACCTTCATGGTTTCCTGCAAGATACATCACGGAATAACCGCCGTAACTTGCGCCCACAGCTCCCAGCCTGTTTTCATCCACAAACGGTTCTTTGGCCATTACATCAATCGCGGTCAGTAAATCCTGAATATTTTGTCCACCGTAATCCTTCGAAATCTGTTCATTCCACTCCTGCCCGAATCCCGGCAAGCCCCGCCGGTTTGGCGCCACAACAATATAATCATTGGCTGCCATCATCTGGAAATTCCACCGGTACGACCAAAACTGGCTGACAGTTCCCTGTGGGCCACCCTGATTGTATGAGAGTGCAGGGTATTTTTTATTCGGGTCGAAGTGCGGCGGATATATCACCCAGGTTAACATTTGTTTTCCATCGCTGGTTTCCATCCACCGCTTTTCAACTTTCCCCATTGTCAGCTGGTCGAGAATTTTATCGTTAATTTTAGTCAATTGCTCTGCATTTCCACCTGTAGGATCTACTACATATAAATCAGCCGGATGTGACATGGAAACCCGTTGCGCCACCAGTTTGTCACCTGCCTGTTCCACTGTCTGGTAATTGTGGATTCCATCTGTCAGGCGCACAATTGCGCCGTCGGCAAGTCCAAGCCTGTAGATTTCGTCAGTGGCATGAATATCGCTGATAAAATAGATGAATTCGCCGTCGTTGCTCCAGCTCAGTGAAGCAGCATTTTGGTCAAATCCTTTTGAATAGTTGGTCTTTCTGCCCGTTGACAAATCAGCCACGAACAGTCTGTTTTTATCTGCTTCATATCCCTCCCGCTCCATGCTTTCCCATGCAATTCTGCGACCGTCGGGAGAGAATACGGGATTTTGGTCGTATCCCATCATTCCTTCAGTAAAGTTGGAAGTTTCCCCGGTTACAGTATTGTAAAAATAGATATCAGAATTGGTCGAAAGTGAATATGCCTTACCGGTTTTCTTTTTACAGGTGTAAGCCAGAATCTTTCCATCGGGGCTGAAGTTTATCTGTTCCGTTCCGCCAAAAGGTTTCATTGGCGAATCATAACGTTCGCCTTCCATAATATCTCTCCCGTTTCCAATTTTGCCATCTGTATAATCTGCTACGAAAATGTGGCTGTAGGTATAATCGTGCCATGTATCCCAGTGGCGGTACATTAAATCGGTTTCAATTCGCGCATCGGCTTTTGGCAAATCAGGATATAAATCATGAATGCTGCTATCCAGTTTTACGTTCTTAAGATAAAATATTTTTGACAAACCGGGTGAATATTTAAATCCTGTAATTCCACCCTCAATATCCGAAATTTGCTTTTTGCTGCTTCCATCCCCATTCATTTCCCACAGTTGTGTGGTTCCCGACGCTGAGGACAAATAGCCAATTTTTTTGCCATCCGGCCGCCATATTGCATTGGATTCATTTTCGGGTGTATTTGTTAAATTCAGTGGCTCGCCCCCCGTCACGGGAAGGTTATAAATGTAACGGTAAGATTTATTTTCTTCGATGTTATACCAGGTAACTGTATAAATCACCTTTTTCCCATCAGGAGAAACCTGTGCATTGCTCAGCCGGCCGAAGGACCATAATATTTCCGGGGTTATTATATCCGATTTCAATTCCGGCGTTACCGGTAAATAATTCTGCGAATTTGCAACGGTACAGTCCATCCACAGTAAAGCAAAACATAAAACAGAAACAAATTTCATTTCGGATAATCTTTGAATGAATAATTAAAACGCCAAAATTACAAAACAGAGCATCCAATTCAATGACAAACCAACAGAAATAAAAAAAGGTGCCCCATAAAAGACACCTTCCAAAACTTTGTAATTTCAGTACCTAATTGTTTTCGCCGTAATGATAAACACCTTCATATTCAAACTCTTCTCCATCGTAATCGGTGCCGGTAACCCGGAAATTAACCGAATCGAGTCCGCTGATCTGAATAGGTTTCAGTTGAAACGAAACATAGGAAGCAAAGGGAATATCTTCGACATCATCGTTGGCGTTATGCCTTAATTCCAGTTCAATTGGCTGGTCGGCTGCAGTTAATTGTCCGGGTTGTTTTACCAGGTTGATGTAATGCATTTTGTTCCCTCCCCAGTATTTGATTTCCATGTTGAGCAAACTGTCCGACATCCAGACATCTTTTACAATAATCGGATCATTGCCAATGCTGTCCTGATTTTCTTCGGTAATTTCCACCACCTCTTTCATCAGGATTTTCTTTAGCGAATTCACTTTTACGTAATATTCCGAAATGTCGCCACCATTCTTTTGGTCGTCACCTAAAACAGTATAATTCACCAAAATACGGTCGCCATTTTTTAACGTTGAATGTGAATCATGTGATCCATAATAATACCACGGATGATAATAACCTGATGCAACAGGAACCAAAACATCACCATTGTCCATGATGATATTATATTCCAGGGAATCTGATTCTACCTGGTCAAGAACACCAAAACCTACCCAAAATTTGTTTAAAGAATATCCTTCCTCATCTTCAAGGCATCCGGTGACGGTTACCATCAGTCCCAATAAAATTCCAAAAACATACTTTTTCATATTTTAAACTATTTAAAAATTAATAATTTGTTTTTACACCTTTTTAGATGAATGTACAAAATAAATGGTTGCGTTATATTGTGAAAAATTGATCAAATTCCTGAATAAAACCTAACTGACAAAATGTTGCACAAATTAAACTTGGCACAGCAATTGTTATTTATACTTTCACATATATAGATTATTATATATTTTTGAAAACTGAATAAACAACAATAAAAAAATGAAATCCATAACTTCGCTATCAACGCTGAAAAATGAAATCCAATCAAACGATTCGGTTTGGCTGTTGTTATACAAAAAAGGCTCAGTGCAAAGTAATTGTGCCTTCGGAAATTTTATAAAATCAGAATCGAAAGCTGACAATTCTGTTCTTTGTCATTCTGATGTAAATGAAGTCAGGGATATTCATCCGGAATTTAAAATAAGTAGCGTACCATCACTTGTTCATTTTGAAAAAGGAGAATTAAAAAACGTGATAAAAGGTTGTTACACACTGGAGCAGCTGGAAGCAGTTTTTACAAAGCCATCAGTTGTTACTGCCGTAAATGATAAAAAAGCAGCTAAAAATGTTACAGTTTATACCACACCAACCTGCTCGTGGTGTACAACGGTTAAACGATATTTAAATGAAATTGGAATACATTACCGCGAAGTCAATGTTGCAGCCGACCAAAAAGCTGCTGAAGAAATGGTTAAAAAAAGCGGACAGCAGGGAGTTCCTCAAACGGATATAAATGGGCAAGTTGTTGTTGGATACGACAAAACAAAAATAAATATGTTGTTAGGAATAAATTAAAATTTACATTCACCCACGTTAAAATTTTGAATATGAAGAAGTTACTTTTTATACTGGCAATTGCAGTACTATCGTTGCAAAGCTGCAGTGCAGGCCAGACAGACAAAAAAGGCGGCGAAAACAGTACCAATATAACTGCAAATTCTCAAACTGTTGCTGAAAACGGTGCAGAAGGTGGTTCGGTAAAACTTACAAAGGATAAATTTTTGAAAGAAGTCTGGGATTTCGAAAAGTCACCGCAAGAATGGAGTTATAAAGGTGAAAAACCTGCAATTATTGATTTTTATGCTGACTGGTGCGGACCATGTAAAATTGCATCTCCAATTTTGGAAGAAATTTCAAATGAATATGCCGGACAAATAACGGTTTATAAAATTGATACACAAACCGAACAGGAACTGGCATCCGTATTTGGAATTAGCGGAATTCCGGCTTTTCTGTACATTCCGAAAGATGGAAAACCTGTGATGACTTCGGGAATTGCACGTTCAAAGGAACAGACAAAACAGATGTTCAAAGATAACATCGACAAGATATTGCTGACCTCCAATTAATTTATTAATTATTAATTTTCAAGAATGGTAAAAATGAAAGAATTACAGCCAATTAACCAAAATGTTTTGCTGGAGCTGTCGGAAGATACAGCCGAGCAAAAAACCGCTTCAGGGATTATAATTCCCGAATCTGCAAAAGAAAAGCAGGAAGTTGCGAAAGTTGTTGCAGTAAGCAACATCGAAAATGCAGAAATAGCGCCTGGTGATGAGGTTCTCTACAAAAGGTATTCAGGAACGGAAATCGACTTTGGTGATAAAAAATACCTGTTGGTTCCGTATGCTGACATCCTTTCAAAAGTAGTGGAAACCGAATCGATTTAATGCTGTTTTTCAGGATTTTATCATTCTGCCATTTTTTCAAAAAACGACATAAAAGGCTGAAAGTTGAATTACTTTCAGCTTTTTTATTTCAAGTTATCCGAAAGAACAGATACCAAATCCTGAGCAGTCAAACTTTTCTGTTCACCGGTTTCCATGTTTTTTAATGTAAACCTTTGCTCCTGCATTTCAGATTCACCAGCCAAAACAACGTAAGGAATATTCTTTTTGTCAGCATAATTCATCTGTTTTTTCATTTTGGCACCCTCCGGAAAAATCTCAGCATTTACCCCTTTTTTTCTTAATTCCGACACCACCGGAAGGCAGTACAGTTCTTCCTTTTCTCCAAAATTAGCAAACATTACTTTAGTATTCTCCGGTGTTTCCTGAGGAAATAATCCGAGCTGGGTAAGCACATCGTATATCCGCTCAGCACCAAATGAAACACCAACTCCGGAAACATCCGGAAGACCGAAAATTCCGGTTAAATCGTCATACCGGCCACCGCCGCAAATGCTGCCCATCTCCATATCTTTGGCCTTCACTTCAATAATTGCCCCCGTGTAGTAGTTGAGGCCGCGCGCAAGTGTCAAATCCAGTTCCACTTCGGTTTGAAGCCCAAACCTTTCGATGTATGCAAAAAGCACTCTGACTTCTTCCACACCTTTTAAACCGGTTACTGAAGCATTTAAAACCGATTCCAGCTGGTTCAGTTTTGCTGCCGTATCGCCTTCCAGCGCTAAAATAGGCTGAAGTTTTGCTACCGCTTCTTTCGATACCCCTTTTTCTGCCAGTTCAAGGTTAACTTTTTCAAGTCCGATTTTATCCAGCTTATCAATTGCAACGGTTATATCCACCAACCGTTCTTTCTCCCCGATAATTTCAGCAATTCCGGCAAGTATTTTCCTGTTGTTAATTTTTACCAGCGTATTAACCTTCAGGCGGTTAAATACATCATCGATAATCTGAATCAATTCTGCTTCATTGAGCAGGCTGTTGCTGCCAATAACGTCAACATCGCACTGGTAAAATTCGCGGTAACGGCCTTTCTGCGGACGGTCGGCACGCCAAACCGGCTGAATCTGATAGCGCTTAAACGGGAAAGTTATATCGTTGCGGTATTGCACCACGTACCGTGCAAACGGAACTGTTAAATCATAACGCAGCCCCTTTTCAGATATCCATGAAGTTAGCCTGTTCGAATCCTTTTCATTATACACCTGATCGGAAACCTTTGAAACAAAATCGCCGGAATTCAAAATTTTAAACAACAGCTTATCTCCTTCTTCCCCGTATTTCCCCATTAATGTGGACAGATTTTCCATCGCCGGAGTTTCAATGGGTTGAAAACCATACAAACGGAAAACCTCTTTTATTGTATCGAAAATATAATTCCGCTTCACCATTTCAACAGGCGAAAAGTCGCGGGTACCTTTTGGTATAGAAGGTTTTTGTGCCATTGTAAAATTTTTAGGGGGGCAAAAATAAGGAAAATGATTTCGAAACTAAAAAATTAACTAATAATCGATCAATTTATAAACCGAATGGATAACGGATAGTGATACGTTTTACCGTTGCTTGCAGTCACACCGCCAACAATAACCAAAACCAGCCAGGCTATTCCAAAAGCAATCAACATTAAAAAACCAATTCCAACAATTATCAAAATCGCTGAAACCATAAAAATAAGCGACCAGGTAATCTGAAAATTCAACACTTCTTTTCCCTGCTCAGCAACAAATCCATACTCATCTTTTTTAATCAGGTAAATAATCAGCGGCCCGATTACATTTCCAAGCGGAATTCCAATCAAAGTGACTAAAGCAGCAAGGTGGACAAACATGCCCCATTGTTTCTCATCCGAATCTGTGACTATTTTTTCCATAGTTTATTTGATTTTTACTTCAACTAAATTAATCATTTTTTGTTTATTCGCATTTATTTTGAAAAACATCAAAACAAATGGACGATAAGAAGAAAGACGGAAGATATTCCAGAATATATAAACAATTGGGCGAACTGGTTATTAAAAGTAACAGTACAACGGCGAGAATGGCTACTGTAATTGCAGTGTTGCACCACAAAGTGGATTATTATTTCTGGACCGGATTTTACCTGATGGAAAATGGAGAGATGACAGTAAATATGTACCAGGGGCCGGTAGCATGCCAGATTCTTGAAAAAAATAAAGGCGTTTGCTGGAGCGCCTACAATAAAAAAGAAACCGTTATTGTGGACGATGTTCATCAGTTTCCGGGGCACATTGCCTGCGACTCACGTTCCAGTTCCGAAATCGTGGTTCCGTTTAAGAACCGTAACGGTGAGGTATTCGGTGTTCTGGATATCGACAGTAAGGAAATTGCCTCCTTTACAGAAACCGATGCAAAATGGCTGGAAAAAATTCTTGAATTGGTAAATATCTGATTCAGCGCAGAGGAAGTTACTTGCACTTCCTGCTCAGTTTTTCTGCAATTCTCAAAATTCAAATTTATTTTGATTAAATCTAAATTTCGGAAAAACCCATAACAACCTTCACTTAATCCCTTGTTTTCAATTTGAAGAAATTATCTTTAGCTTTTTTTTAAATTGAAACTATAAACCTTAGAAAAATGACAAATCAAAATGGCACTACAATTAAGTTTCACAGTGGAGAGCAAATTCCGGTGGAACTGCACAAAGTGAGAATGGTTCAAAAACTTTTTTTAAAACCTATTGAGGAGCGATTGGAAGCCATAGGAAAAGGAGGTTACAACACATTCCTGTTAAGTACTAAAGATATTTTTCTGGATATGCTAACCGACTCCGGCACAAATGCAATGAGTGATAATCAAATTTCATCCATGCTGCAGGCCGATGATGCTTACGCCGGGTCGCAAAGTTTTTACCGAATGGAAGCAGCTGCCCGTGAGGTTTTCGGAAAACATTACGTTTTACCGGTTCACCAGGGGCGCGCTGCCGAAAATATCATTTCGCAGGTGTTCATAAAAAAGGGACAGGTAATTCCAATGAATTACCATTTTACAACCACAAAGGAACACATGGAACTGAATGGTGGTAAAGTTCTAGAGATTTATACCGATGAAGCACTTAAAATTAAAAGCAGTGTTCCTTTCAAAGGAAATATTGATATCAATAAATTAAACGAAGTTTTCGATAAATACGGTGCAGAAGGTGTTGCTTTTGTTCGTATGGAAGCCTCTACCAACCTGATTGGCGGCCAACCCTTCTCCATGCAAAACATGCGTGATGTGCAGGAAATTTGCAAAAAACACGGCACCATGCTGGTACTCGATGCAAGTTTAATCGGCGAAAATGCCTACTTCATTAAAAAACGCGAAGAGGAATTCCAGGATGCAAACATCCAGGACATTTTACTTGAAATGTGCGGTTATGCTGATTTGGTTTACTTCTCGAGCCGTAAAGTCAGTTCTACCCGCGGTGGCGGCATACTTGTCAACAGCGAAGATTTATACCTGAAAATGCGTGACCTGCTGGTGCTTTTCGAAGGATTTCTTACCTATGGTGGGATGTCGGTTCGTGAAATTGAAGCCATGGCTGTTGGATTAAGAGAAACCTGCGATGATACTGTAATCAGCCAGTCGCCATCTTTTATTGAATACGCAGTAAATAATCTGGATGCAGCCGGCATTCCGGTAATTACACCATCCGGGGCATTGGGCTGCCACATCGATGCAAAAGGATTCCTGCCTCATGTACCGCAGCAGCAATATCCGGCCGGAGCGCTCGCATCAGCACTTTTCATCATTTCCGGAATTCGCGGAATGGAACGGGGAACTATTTCCAGCGTTCGCGATGAAAATGGCGATGATATTCTTGCCGATGTTGAATTGCTGAGGCTTGCCTTCCCGCGTCGTGTTTTCACCCTGTCGCAAACCATGTTTGTTGTCGATCGTGTAAAATGGCTGTATGAAAACCGCAACCTGGTTGGTGGTTTGGAATGGGTGCAGGAACCGCCACTGCTGCGTTTCTTTATGGGAACTTTAAAACCTGCGAGCGATTGGCCACAAAAATTAATTGCCAAATTCAAGGAAGATTTTGGTGATTCATTATAAAAAAAGAAATCAACTGGATTTGAACCAAATTTGTATGAAAAGTAAAGGGGAATCAGAAATGGTTCCCTTTATTTATTGGTATAAGTTCAAAATTATTTACTTTGTCCTCCAAAATATATCAACTTTTTAAAACCAAACCAGAAAATGCTTATACACAGAATCCTCACTCTGGGATTATTGATACAGATACTGTTTCTTTTTTCATGCAATAAATGTGAACTGGAACCTTCAAAACAAATCCCGGACGCTGTCCTTCTTAATATTGACGAAAATGCCAAATCTTTTGTGGACGAGAACGGAAATCATTTCTACTCCGGCGCTTTTAAAAGCACGCAAGACACATTACTTTTTAAATTACCCATGAAGGCAGATGAAAAATATCAAATATATATTACCCGCGATGAACCCATTTATGATGTCGAAATGTATTTATTAACTTCAGAATTGGATACAATCTCAAAAGCATTATTCTACCCGCCCTATTTAACGGAAATGTTTTTCCTCCCTGTAACTAACGACAACTACTTTTTAAGCCTAAAGTTAGCCGATAGCTATAACCAGGATTTAAGATACAAGCTTTATTTCGAAAAAATTGAAGAAAACTATTACAGTTTTTCTGAGAAAAACTGGGAAGGACTTGGTCATTGGGAAATTGTAAATGAACATTCCATAAAATACAATTGCTCTGAATCTAAAAATATTAAATGGCTGAGGTTAGTTCATAATGTAAAGTATAATTCAAAAATTTCTTTTACTATCAGGACAGAAAATAATTCTATTCCATCGGTTGGTTTTGCGTATTCAGGTAATTATGATATGATAGAAAGAGGTTTGTTCCAGGAGAAATTACCCCAAAACGGATCTTATTTTAATTTTAATGATACCACAAGCTTTCGGATGGTTTATATAAGAGATGGGTTTGCAAACGGATATATCTATGCTTCCCTTGATATTGAAAATATAAATCCACAAGAAGGTATAAAATTTGAAATTCGTAGAGCGGACATCTCAAATCACAAGGTATATATCAACAATCAACCACTGAATTATTCGCTTGCCACGAAAAATTACAGCCATTTTTACTTAATGATTGAGGACAAAAATCAAAATGACGTTTATTTTGAAAATTTCAAAATCGAAGAATTATAAATCTGTTCTGGCATAAACAGGAATAATAATTAAATTGTGCATAAAAAAAATTAGTATGGTTGACTGGAACGAAGTACGAAAAGAATTCCCTGTTTGTAAAAAATATGTGTATCTGAACCCTGCCGGTGGTTCACCGGTTTCGCAGAGTGCTGCCACCGAAGGTAAACGATTTTACGATGAAATGCTTGAATTTGGTGATACCTACTGGGAAACCTGGCTCGAAAGAACCGAAAAAGTGCGATCATCACTGGCTGAATTTATTGGTGCAAAACGCGAAGAAATCGGTTTTACCACTAACACTTCACATGGAATGAATATCGTTGCTCAATTGCTGAAAAAGATTGAGGAAGGCGGAGGGGAAGGCGAAGGCAAAGGCACAGGCGAAGGAGAAGGCACAGGCGAAGGAGAAGGAAGAGATGAAAGAAGCGCACTAAAGAGAAATAGTAAATTGACAATTTTAACCATGCGCGATGAATTTCCTTCCACCACATTTCCATGGCTTAACCAGGGAGCTGAAATTAAATTCGTGGAACCGGTCCATCACACCTATCCTGTCGATGCCATTAAAAAAGCACTGACTCCCGATATAAAAATTCTCGTTTCAAGCTATGTACAATACAATACCGGTTTCCGGCAGGATTTGGAAGCACTGGGAAATTTCTGCAGGGAAAACAAGCTCATTTTTGTTGTAAATGCCACTCAGGCACTGGGCATTTTCCCGGTTGATGTAAAAAAGTGCAATATTGATTTTCTGATGTTTACCGGATTAAAATGGGCAACGGCCGGTTACGGTATTGGCGGTTTATACGTAAATAAAAAATGGTTAAAGCCGGATAATTTCCCATTTGCAGGCTGGCGCAGCGTTGAATCACCCGAAAAAATGGATAACCTGGCACTGGAACTTAAAAACGAAGCATCGGTAATTGAATCGGGCTGCCCCCATTTTCCCAATATATTCGCACTGGGCGGTGCATTGAAAATGTTTAACCGGATTGGCCCCGAAAATGTTGCCAGTCGTGTAATCCAGCTTAACCGGCTGTTGGAAAAAAAACTTACGGATTTAGGGCTGAAGGTAATCTGTCAGGAAAAGGACAAACACCGCTCTGGAATTCTCATCGTTAAAGTGGATAATCCAAAGGAAGTTGTCAGCCGGCTGTTCGAAAAAAACATAATCGTTTCTGCACGTGGTGAAGGTATGCGCATTTCCACCAGCTTTTTTAATAATGAAGAGGATATTGAAAAATTCATAAACGAGCTTTCCCAAATCATAAATAATCGTTAAGCTGCAAGCTCATCCTAAACCTTTGTTTCAAACTTTTGTTTTAATGAATAAGTTCGATGAAAAATCAGGTGAAACAAAAAGGTTCAGGTAAAATGGGATTATGGGCGGCAGTATCAATGGCTGTTGGGACCATGATTGGCGCCAGTATATTCTCCATTTTCGGAGTAGGCGCACAAATTGCAAAACAGGATCTGCCCGAAGCATTTCTGGTTTCAGGCATATTTGCAGTGATTGTGGCCTATTCCTATGCCAAACTGGGAAAAAAGTTTGTGTCGAATGCAGGTCCCATCGCATTTATTTTAAAAGGAATCGGCGACAGCGTAATAACCGGTGCACTAAGCGTGCTGATGTGGTTTACCTATGTTGTCTCCATTGCACTTTTTGCCAAAGGATTTGCCGGATATTTTCTGCCACTGGTGCATCTTCCAGTAGTTCCAATCGCCACTTCAGTTACCGAAGTCGCAGTAATTGTATTTTTTATGGTATTGAATTTCTTCGGCTCGAAAGCTGTGGGAAAGGCTGAATCGCTGATTGTACTGATAAAACTTTCTATCCTCGGCGTATTTATTATTTTGGGAGTCATGTCCATAAAACCAGCGTATGCCCAACCTTCCTTCGATTCAACACATGTTTCCGGCCTTTTGCACGCCTCTGTAATTTTCTTCCTTTCATATATGGGATTTGGATTGATTACCAATGCATCGGAAAATATTGAAAATCCGGTAAGAAATGTTCCGCGGGCCATTTATATCAGTATTGGTGCAGTAATGTTTATATATGTGATGGTCGCACTGGTTGCTGTTGGAAATTTATCAGTTCCCGATCTGATTCAGGCCAAAGAAAATGCGCTTGCCATTGCCGCAAAACCCTTTCTGGGGAATGCCGGTTTTCTTCTGATTTCAATCGGTGCAGTGTTTTCCATTTCATCTGCGCTGAATGCTTCGCTGTACGGGGGTGCCAATATTGCCTACTCATTGGCAAAAGACGGAGAGTTACCAAAATTCTTTGAACGAAAAATCTGGTTTAAATCAGTGGAAGGACTTTATATAACCGCTGGTCTGAGCATGGTCATTGCCCTGATTTTTAACATTAACGGAATCGCTTCCATGACCAGCTCCATTTTTACCGTAATTTATATTTTCGTGGTCATCTCGCATTACCGGCTTAGCAAAAGTGTGGGCGGAAACCGTCTGATCCTTGGATTCAATATTTTCGTATTACTTATAATTTTAGGATTGCTGATCTATTTTCAATTTAAAAATCAGCGCTCGGCCATTTTCGGGTTACTGGTCATATTCAGCAGTGCAATCCTTCTTGAAATGGGCTATCGTTACCTGAGAAACCGCCGTTTTACGTTCCATGAAAAATTAAAAGCAAACAACTATGAGCACAAACAAAATGATATAATCCATTGTATTTTATCAGACAGACTTAATTTTACGTTGGAATACTCACCTTAATTTATTTGGCTTACCCTGAAAATTACCATCATTCTGAAACAAGTTCAGGTAACCCTCAATTGATATTCTCCAGCACATCCACCAAATGTTTCCAGAATTTATCCACTGTTGAAATCTCCAGCCGTTCGTCAGGCGAGTGGGCGCCTTTAATTGTCGGGCCAAAGGAAACCATATCCAGGTCCGGATATTTTTCCAGAAAAAGCCCGCACTCCAGACCGGCATGAATCGATCGCACCTTAGGTTTTACACCAAAAAGCCTTTTATAGGAATCAACGGTTATCTCCAAAACGTTGGAATTTAGATTGGGTGTCCAGCCGGGATAACCATCGGAATGCACCACATGTGCACCGGCCAGCTGAAATACCGATTCCACCATTTCAGCAGCCATAACCTTCCGGCTTTCCAGTTCACTTCGCTGACTGGTGGTCACAATTATCCTGTCGTCGCCCTGAAACTTTACCGAGGCCAGGTTGGTAGAAGTTTCCACCATTCCTTCCATACGGGTACTCATTTCAAGAACCCCATGCGGACAGGCAAACAACGCATCGAGCAACTTGTTTTGGGAAACACTGTCAAGAACATACTCCGGTTTTTCTGTTTCCCTGGCCTCCAGTTTTAAACCCGGTTCATTACGTTCATATTCAAATTTCACATCCGAAGCATATTTTTCGAAGGAAGCCAGCAATAATTCCTTGTCTTTTCCCGGAAAAAGAACAACAGCAGTCGCTTCACGGGCAATGGCATTGCGCAGGTTTCCACCATTAAAATCAGCCAGGCGCAAATTGAATTCCCGGACCGCATTCCACAGGAAACGCGTCAGAATTTTATTGGCATTACCACGGTTTTTATGAATATCATCTCCGGAATGGCCACCCTGCAAACCTGAAACTTTTATTTTCAGCGCCTCTGATTCTTCAAAAACCCGCTCTTTCTGAAAACGGAATTCAGCCATTGTATCGATGCCACCGGCACAACCAATAAAAATTTCTCCTTCATCTTCCGAATCAAGGTTCAGCAATATTTTGCCCTTCATAAATCCTGTTTCAAGGGCAAAAGCGCCGGTCAGGCCGGTTTCTTCATCCACTGTTATGAGACATTCCAGCGGACCGTGTTGTATTTCATTTGAAGTAAGAACCGCCAGTTGTGCCGCAATTCCAATTCCGCAATCGGCACCCAGGGTAGTTCCGCTGGCTTTTACCCAACCGCCGGCAATCTGTGGCTCGATGGCATTCTTCGTGAAATCGAATTGCTTATCTGAATTCTTTTCACAAACCATATCCATGTGGGTTTGCAATATTACGGTCGGTGCATTTTCTTTTCCGGCAGTTGCCGGTTTCACGATCAATACATTTCCTACATCATCGCGCCGGGCTTCCAGCTTATTTTCTTTGGCAAAATCCAGCAGAAACTGCCTTATTTTCTCCTCCTTCTTAGATGGCCGGGGGACCTGACAAATATCTTCGAAATAATTAAACAGTGGCTGTGGTTGTAATTCTGATAACTTTCCCATACTATATTTTTTAAAGTCATTCAAAGTTCGGAAAAAGGATTAAAACGAACATGAAATTTGCGGGTTTTCATGCAGAAATTTTAAAAAGCTTTACGACCAAAAAAACCGCCAATCGCTTTTGTCCATGGAAGTTTAATTCATTCCTGGCAAATAATGAACCTTTGCAATTTATCCCTGTTTTTAAAATAAGTCAGAACCCACATTTCTGATGCACAGAATAATTTGAAATGAACGTCAGAAAACAATACAGCCGAAAAAGAAGATGGGATAAACCCAATGATGATTTCCAAACTCCCTTCAGAAAAAGAAAAACAGGACGAAAAAAAGAACGCGGTCCCGGAAAAAGCGCTGTGGTGAAAGGTGCAGAAAGCCGGTTAAAAAAATTCAGGCAATCAACTGTGCTGGCTGTGGCAGTCACTGGTTTTATGCTTCTGCTGTTTTCAGGTGCAGACTTTTCTTCCATGGAAGAACAAGCCATTTCCGGCCAAAATGACTCCACTGAAATTGTAACACAACCGGCATCTCCCGAACCGGGTACTGAAACTGAAAAAGCGGCGGACGAGGCAATCGGGGCACTCCAAAATATGTGGAACAGTTTTACCTTCAACTATCCGAAAATCCTTATAGCGATTGCCTGTCTGGTGCTGGCCTGGCTGCTTACGTGGCTGATAAAACTCATCTTGCGCCGTTCTTTCCGGCGGTTAAAAAGCATCGACGGAATCACAACAATTGTGGCAATCGTCATTTGGGCACTGGCAATAGGTATTGCATTCAGCGTGGTTGCCGGTGATATCCGCGCACTGATTGGTTCATTCGGCCTCATCGGACTGGCGCTTTCGTGGGCCTTGCAAACTCCAATTGAAAGTTTTACCGGCTGGCTGCTTAACACTTTCCGCAGGTATTACAAGGTGGGCGACCGCATTCGTGTGGGCGATGTTTTTGGCGATGTTTACCGCATCGATTTCCTTTCCACCACGGTGTGGGAAATAGGTTCTCCCTACCAACCCGGATTTGTGAGCGCCGAACAACCAACCGGACGACTTGTTACTTTCCCTAACAATGAAATTCTTACCGGTACTGTGATTAATCTTACCGGGGATTTCCCATTTGTCTGGGACGAACTGGATGTGGTGATTGCCAATGAATCAGATGTACCATTTACCATGAAAATACTGGATAAAACGGCCACGGATGTTCTTGGAAGTTATATGCGCGAACCTGCAAAACGCTATTCTGCAATATTACATAAAGCCGGACTTGAAGATGAAGTTCCCGAAAAACCCCAGGTATTTGTAACTGCAAGTGATTCATGGACTGACATTATCATTCGTTATCTAGTGGGTGCGCGCGAACGGCGAAAATGGAAATCGTACCTTTTACTTAAAATTTCGGCCGAAATCAACAAACCTGAGTATAAAAACAAAATTATTCCGGTTTATCCAAGGCAACAAATCCAGCTTATTGATGCAGACGGATTACCTGTTGAAAAAGCAAAAAAATAACAATTACCCTCCGACTTTTCTGCGTCAAAACTCCCGATCTTCACGCGCAAGCATTATTCAGTGGACATTATTTTTGACAAACACATGCCGGTGGTATATTACCTTTACCACTGCAGCCTCATATTATCATAATACTCATTCCCCTAAACAACTGGCTCAGCAACGAAAAATGCGCATTCGTCAGGTTTAAATTCCATATAAATTCCCCTCCATATACTTTTGAGGCATGAAAACAATTTTTAAATCTAAAAAAAGAATCATGAAAACAAAAGTTACAATTTTACTGGCCCTACTCGTCATTGCTACATTAAGCGCCAAAGCGCAGGAAAATGAAAACCGTTTTGGAATTGAAGTGAGCGGCGGAGCATCTTTTGCAACGGGCAAACTAAATGAAACCAGCCTGAATACAGGTTTCGGTGCTGAAGGAATTTTTCATTACCGGTTTTTACCGCACCTCGGAGCTTATGCCGGCTGGGGCTGGAACAGTTTTGGAGCCGATAACTCTTTTGCCGGAAATGATGTGAATTTTGAAGAAACCGGTTATGTCCTGGGACTACAGTACAAAAAACAGTTCGCCAACTCCGCCATTGGATATTATCTGCGCGCCGGCGGTTTGTACAACCACATTGAAACCGAAAATGCCGACGGTGACATTATTAATGACACCGGTCACGGAATCGGATTTCAACTTGCCGGAGGATTTGATTTTCCACTTGGAAACAACTGGAGTTTCACACCCGGGGTTAAATTCAATGCACTTACAAGAAACACCGACTTTGAGGAAGTTTCCACAGATTTAAACTATAATTATGTTTCCGTCCGTGTAGGTTTCGTGAAATCGTTCTAAATCAAAAACCGATTTATCCGGTAGAGTTGGATAAAAACAGAAAGAGGCTGTATCAAAAGCAGACATATTGAATTCTCCGCTTACAATTTATAACTTGAGTCCGCTCCTAACCTCCCGAAAGGGAAGGATAAGTCCCCCTCCGGAGGATATCGGAGGTCTGAATGACGAAGTTACTTCCAATTTGTAAGCAATTCAAAATGGTCATGGTCTTTTGATTCAGCCTCTCTTTTTTTCACCCGGTACCATGAGCTATGGAGTCCCCTCTAAACTATTCCCTTCATCCTTTGTTTTCAATTTGTCAGGTAAATCAATGATTTAACTGATTTTAAATCCAGTGTTTTATACTTAAAATTTTATGTTATGAAAGCAAAATTATTTCTGATCCTGTTGTCAGTATTGGCAATATTTACGGTTAATGCCCAGCAGTCCACTTCAATTTACGATTACAAATTAACAGATATTAATGGCAATACATTCGACATGAGCGAACTCAAAGGGAAAAAAGTATTGCTGGTAAATACTGCTACACAATGTGGTTTTACCCCGCAGTTTAGCGAGATGGAAAAATTATATGAAAATTACAAGGACAAAAATTTTGTTGTTGTAGCTATTCCATCCAACGATTTTGGGAACAAGGAACCGGGTTCGAATGAAGAAATCAAAAATTATGTAGAAAAACATTACGATGTATCTTTTCCGGTAATGGCCAAAACTTCGGTAACCGGAAATGATGAAAATCCATTGTATAAATGGCTTACAAGTAAAGATTTGAATGGTGAAATGGATACAAAAGTAGCCTGGAATTATCAGAAATACATGATTGATGAAGACGGAAAAATCGTTGGCATTGTTGAACCGAAAGAATCACCTTCATCTGAAAAAGTAATTAATTGGCTGGAGGAAAAATAATATTTATCACGGGTTTTCTGCTGGCTCCTGCTGCCTGCGACTGAAATTAACAAAGTCAACATCCCTCAAAGCACCCGCTCTCCGAAGTACAACATTTTTCAGCTACATATCTCCGGGTTGAAGAAAGCTGTTCAACGCCCTGCCCTGTCGCCGTAATTTCTTCGCTCCTTCTCCGGACTTTCTTCGCAGTTTATTCGCAGTTTATTCGCATTAAATTCGTTAAATCGCGAATGAACTGCGAAAAAACTGCGAATTTAGTGCGAATTTAATCGGTAGTTGATATATTGTTGATGCATTGTTGAACCCTGACAACAACTGGGATTGCATTGACAAAAAATCAGGCAGACCTTTCCCTGTCCTCCTCTGAACTCATAAGACAATGTAATTCTCTGTTGGATTGCAGTAATCTGCTCCCGTATAAAGCTGAAAGAAGCTGCCGTGATAAGTATACAATGGAATTTCCTACCGGAGTATCATTTAAAAAAGACAGTTAAACCTCAGCGGTTTCCTGCACTTTTACCAGTTCACCTTCCATGGAGAAATCGGAGGCGGAAGTAATTTTAACGTCGGCAAAATTTCCGATTAAACGTTCATCTGCTGATGCAAACCGTACAATAAGTTTACCTTCGGTTAAAGCGGAAAGAAAACCTTCTTTGCGGTCGGTTCCCCGCACCAGTACCCGGACTGTTTTGCCCACCATTTTTTCATTATACGGAATGGTATGTTTACGCAACTCTTCGGTTAGTTCATGCAGCCGTCGTTTCTTTTCCTCCAGCGGAACGTCATCCTCCCAGCGGTGGCTGGTTGCTCCCGGCCGGGGTGAATAAATGGCTGTGTACGACATATTGAATCTGAACTCTTCCATTGCCTTGCGGGTATTGTCAAACTGTTCTTCGGTTTCGCCGGTAAATCCGACAATAATGTCTGTAAACAAGGTGGCCTGAGGTATTAACCGGCGGATGGTTTCCACAATATGCCGGTACTTTTCCATGTTGTGCTTGCGGTTCATTTTCATCAACACCTTGTCATCGCCGCTTTGCATGGGCAGGTGGATTTGTTTTCCCAGCACCGGATACTGTGCAATAACTTCCACCACTTCATCGGTCATATCGCGTGGATGCGGTGAGGTAAAATATACCCAGAATTCCTTTTTTAGCCGGTTGCCCATTTCGCCAATTTGCCGCAGCAATTCGGGAAAAGTAATCTCCTCCCCCTTTTTATCCAATCCATAAGAATTGACATTCTGGCCAAGCAAAGTAATGGATTTATATCCCTGCGCAACCAGCAACGCCAGTTCGGTAAGAATATCTTTCGAAGGCCTCGAAACTTCCCGTCCCCGGGTATAGGGCACTGCACAGAAGGTACAAAACTTGTCGCAACCGTTTTGAATCGGGATGAAAGCTTCAAATTCCGACTGGTATGAAGGCTGGACATTCCAGAACCGCTCGATGTTTTCGTTGTGCGGATCAATGCCGGTTTTCAGAGTGAACCGGTGTGGTAACCCCATATTTGCTGATGAACTCCGGCAACTTCGGTAAATCCTTCATCTGAAAAGTGATATCGAAAAGCTTTAAGAACCGTTCGTGATCCGTGGGCAACATACACCCCGAAATAAAGGTCACCAGGTTTTTATGATTTTTCCATTTGTTCCATTTATGAATGCGCGAATAGACTTTATCAATAGCTTTTTGACGCACAGAACAGGCCAGTATTCCAATTAATCCGGCTTCCTCTTCGTTGTCGGTCCAGGTGTAACCTGCTTCGTTAAGAACAGCAATCACCCGTTCACTGTCCGACAAATTCATCTGGCATCCCAATGTTATTAAATGGTATTTCATTTTCTTCCTTCCCTTCCTTCTAATCTGTATTAAATTTCACCATCTTAATCCTTCACCTGATCATCTTTTATGGAGCAGGTGACCGGTGGTTACCCGCTCCACCATTTCAGGCTTCTAAAAATATACTTCCGAATAGATATCTGACACGGGTATGCCCTTTGCCGTCAGAATATCGAACACTTCATAAATCATTTCACTGTTTCCGCATAAAAAACAGTTGGTTCCGGGTTCAATTTTTCGGGAGACCAGATAATCCGTTACCCTGCCATTAAAGCGGCCGTTGCTTTCTCCCGAAGTACACAATGTTACCTTTTCAGCATCAAAATCATGATGCTCGTATGCTTCGTGACCGTAGCGCACTCCATGAATCAACGTGTAATCAAGCTGCGGAAAAGTTCGCACGAAACTGTGAAACGGGCTAATTCCGGTTCCTGTTGCAATAAACAGAAACTTTTTATTTGAAAACTGATCGGGGTTAAATTTGAAAAATCCAAAGGGACCATCAATTTCCACCGGCATGTTTTCTTTTAAATTTTTCAATTTTGGCGAAACCTTTCCATCTGTTACTTCCCTTACCAGGACTTCAAGAAATTCATCTTTTTCGCCGCTATACACGGAATATTCGCGCTGGTCGATTGTATTCAACCGGTTAATTATAATAAATTGTCCGGTTTGAAACTTCAATCCGTTTCGCTCCAACCGTAAAACATACGTTAAATCGGTCAGGTGCCTGATTTCTAGTAATTTGTGATTTCCCAATTATTAAGAGTTAATCTAAATATGGTGCAAAAGTAAAAAAAATTTATTCCCCTGGCGGATTGTGAATGCATCAATGCATGAATATCTGCATTAATCTGAGTTATCTGTGGTTGATTTTCATTTTTACCACGGATTATACAGATAAGCACAGATCTTTGGAATTCTCAGGCGACAAATTACTACAGTATCTATGAATCTATTGGGAGCAGCGAGGGCTTCGCTGCAAGCGAAACCCTCGCTTTGTACGCATTTCTTAATGCATAAAGGCAAGAAGGCAGGAAGGCAGGAATGTGAAGAAAGGAAGTCCGGTTCTTTCATTAAAACATTTAAGCATTAAAGCATTCATGCATTTCTTACTGATTCAAACATTTATGCATTGAAGCTTAGACACATTGCCTTCCTCTCACGAACACCGGCAACCTACTCAACCGTTTGGTCAGCCGGTATACCGAGGCTTTTGTAAAGGCTGCGGCGACCTTCCTTATCTTTTTCAAGAATTTGCTGAGCATAAATGGCAACCTGTTTGGCTACTTTTCGCGGAACAACAACAACGCCATCACCATCGGCAACCACCACATCACCAGGTCTGACCAAAACTCCGCCAATCACCACCGGGCGGTTAACGGATTCCAGTTCATTTCTTCCCGGACGGATTCCACGGCCTTTCTGACGCAGGTATAACGGTACTTTTTCAATGGCCACTTCATCGGTATCGCGCGAACCGGCATCGGTAACAACACCTACAGCTCCGGCTTTCACCCACGACAAAATATTATTGGACCCAATGGAGCCAATGTCTTTTCCTTCCACATCGTCGAGCACTACTACCGAACCTTTCTTAATGACCTGTGCAAATGCTTCATTGGAATAGGTGCTGTAAAAATTACCTTCCCAGGCTGCAAAGTCTTCATCCGGCTCCGGACGGTTGGGGCGCTGTGTAGGCACATATCGGGCAGTAACAGCAATTCCACGGATAATATGAGACAAGTCTTCGCGATCCACCCAATCGGGATGAATGGCCGGGTCCACCAATCCAGTATTGGGCAGGCCAACCATGTCCATACCATCGGACACATCGGCCACGCGAAGATTTTCGTACAATTTTAACAATTCGAGATTCTCTTCTTCTGTGTATGTTTCCGTTTCCAGAAAACTTACTCCTTTTGCCAGTTCAGATGCTGTTTGTGTCCATCCGGATACCGCAAAAACAAAAACCAATAAAGTGGATAAGGTTAGCTTCTTCATTTTTAAAATTTTTAGGTTAATAAGGATAAAGCTATAAAAAAGCATTATAAAAATGAATCATCCCGGGCCTGTTTAATTATACAACCACCTGCAACAGCAATGAATTACTGATTTGTTGAATACGGCAGGGATGAATGATGCAAATGAATTTTAATTTCACCTTCCTTGTTAATAAAATAGCCAAAGGTGTATTCCACTTTTACCCTGCTTCCTGTTGGATCGGTAAAATAATAGTTCCCCATGGCCACTGCATGATTTTTAATGAGTATAATTCCTGCATTCCTGAATTTTACCTTCACCCATGGGCGCAGCGCAAAACCCTGGTCCTCGGGATGTTTTGGATTTCCGGCTATAAAATAGGAAAGGGCTTTTTCGTAAGTATCCCGGAACTGTTCTATTGATGCCAGTGTCGGTTTAAACAGTACAATTCCTTCTTTATAACCATAATGTTTATTAATAAATTCTTCGGTAAGCGTTGTGTAATCTTTTTTAGCGGTAAAATATTCACCGATTTTAATTACACCATTACCCCATGATTTTTGTGCGCTGCGGACAGCCTGTTTGGTTAGCAATTTAGTCATTACTGAATATTTTTTATTTTCCGGTTCAAATTATGAAATATAAGCCACTCCTGAAAGTTTTCGTGTGGCATAAATCAGGTTGAACCCTTCTTTTTGTACCCATACAACCACTGAACAATACATAAGTTTAACGAAAAAGAAAGAATAAAAATTTATTTTTCGGCTTCCGGTTTCGGGAATGGAAAAGCAACTACATTTGCCCCTTATTTAAAAGGAATCATAAAGGTGGATATCACATTTAAACCCAAACTGTTAACTGTACTGAAGGAAAAATATTCGCGCAAACAGTTTTCATCAGATGTTTTGGCCGGAATTGTAGTTGGCGTTGTGGCACTGCCGCTTGCCATTGCGTTTGCCGTGGCGTCGGGAGTTTCGCCGGAAAAGGGAATGGCAACAGCCATTGTTGCCGGAATAATTGTTTCGCTTCTGGGAGGCAGCCGGGTACAAATTGCCGGCCCAACCGGAGCTTTTATAGTCATCGTTTACAGTATACTATCGCAATACGGCCTTGGGGGTTTACTCATTTCCACAATCATGGCCGGACTGATTATGGTTGGTTTCGGTTTATTAAAACTGGGTACATTACTAAAGTATTTTCCGCACCCTTTAATTGTTGGATTTACCGGTGGAATTGCAGTAGTTATTTTTACCACGCAGATAAAAGATGCACTGGGATTGAATATTGAAGCGCTTCCGCCGGGCTTTCTGGCAAAATGGGCGGTTTATTTTTCAAAAATCGGAACAGCTAATATTTATGCTGTGGTATTTACTCTCTGTACGATTTTAATTGTGGTGTTTGCCAAACATTTCTTTAAAAAGATTCCAGGTTCCATTATCGCTTTGATAGCCGGCACGGTTGCGGTTCAGTTCTTCCATTTACCGCTGAACACCATCGAAACCTACTTTGGTGAAATTCACGGAAGCATCTCTTTTGAATTGCCAAAACCCGATTGGGCCAACCTGGGCATGTATTTGCAGCCTGCATTAACCATTGCCTTGCTTGGTGCCATCGAATCGCTGCTTTCGGCAGTAGTTGCCGATGGAATGATTGGCGGAAACCACCGTTCGAATACTGAATTAATTGCACAGGGAATTGCCAATATTGTTACCCCGTTTTTTGGAGGAATACCAGCCACCGGTGCCATTGCGCGTACCGCAACAAACGTGAAAAACGGAGGGCGGACACCCATCGCCGGAATTATTCATTCCATTACTCTTTTGCTGATTATGCTGTTTTTCAGCCGCTGGGTAAAGCTGATTCCCATGGCCTGCCTGGCCGGTATATTAATTACAGTAGCCTACAACATGAGCGAATGGCGCACCTTTCGCTCCATACTGAAAGGCTCGGTTTTCGATATCCTGGTACTGCTTTCCACCTTCTTTCTAACCGTTTTGGTCGATCTTACCGTGGCCATTGAAGTGGGAGTAGTACTTTCGGCCATTTTATTTATGAAACGGATGGCCGATTTGGGGAAAACAATTCCTTCGCGGGTGGATTCGGATATAATAGAAGATTATTCTGACCTTAACAAAAACATTGGCATTTACGAAATCAGCGGACCTCTGTTTTTTGCTTCGGCAAAACAATTCTGCGAAGTGCTGAAATCAATTGGTGTACGAAAAAAGGTGATGATTATCCGGATGAGACATGTTCCTTTTGTTGATTCAACCGGGTTGCAGAATTTCAGGGATGCATTGAAAATTCTTACCGACTCCAATACAAAAGTGATTTTATCGGGAGTAAATGAAAACATTAAACAGGATTTGCAGAAATACAATGTCGATCAACTAATCGGTCCGGAGCATATCTTCAGTTCTTTTGAAATGGCTGTTGCCGGTGCTGAAGAATTGCTTAAAAAGGAAGCAGGAATAAAAACCAGTTAATTCAGATTTTGTTCCATAAATTTATCCAGCTGTTCCACTGTCATTTTCTTTGCCACAATTTTTTTGTTGGCATCCAGCACATAAACACCGGGAGTTTTGCGGGCATCGTACAATATTTTAAATCCTGAAATATGATCCTTGTCCCACACATTTATCCAGTCATACAAATCGTGTTTGGTTAAAAATTCGACCCACTCTTCCTTGTCATCCATGGAATAAATGGAGTACACTTTTAAACCTTTGTTTTTGTACTTCTCATAAACCTTATCATGAAATTCGGGAACAAAAACCTGGCAATGCGAACAGTTGGGCTCAAAAATTAACAGCACTGTGTAGGGTGCCTTCACCTGGTGCAGGTTAAAATATTCGCCATCCACACTTTCGAGGGTTAAATCAGGAGCAGTCATTCCTATGAGGTTTTTTTCGGCAAAAAGTACATTCTCTTCAATTTTATCCATCGCCTCTTCGGTGGCCCAGAATGCCTCTCCCGAAAGGTAATATTCCCTGGCTAAATCCACAAAAAGGGCATCCATTCCCATGATATTGCTGTTGATGCTGCTGTTTAAAAACCATGAGGTGGCAAACTGGAATATGCGTTTGTGCGGGCGAACGTCTTCAATAAAATTAAAAACATAAGGTCTTACCGAATCGTAACTTTGGTACAACACTTTGGTGAACCAGGTTTCCAGTTTCGGCTTGTAAAACGGTGTATACAAAAACCGTTCATCGGTGTAATCAAAATTGTCCCAGTAATGTTCGCGCTGGTAGTAAAATTTAGCCAATAGGAGCAGCGAATCGTTGTTCTGAATTTCTTTTGGAAGTGTGGAAACATCCAGTGCAGGTACATAATTGGCCTTTACAAATTTGGCAAGAAAAGAGTTGGGGAGTTCCCGGCTGATTTTATCCCAGTAGCTATGAAGCTGCGGTGTAAGCGATTCCATTTCCTTCTGCAGTTTATCCCTTTCTGCTCCTGTTGCCGCCTTCAGTTTGTCCCGCAATTCGGTGCCTTTATTCTGAAGGTTTTTCAAAAATATCATATAATCAACAAACGCTTCCACTTCAATTGAACCGGTAACGTTCATTGTTTGTGTTTCAAATTCGGGGTTGGTAATGGTAAATTGCTGATCGCTACCCAGTAACAAATCGAAATTCTCTTCCTGATTAATAAACATTTTATAGATGCCCTGGGGAAGCAGCGTATCGCCGGCAAAAGTACCGTGCCCGTTACTGTCAAGATGAATGGTGTCTTTTGCATAAATATTTCCCAGGTAATAATTGGCAAGAATCAGGTCCTTGCCGGCAGCCGGCTTTAGATTTACCTCGATTTTATGTCCCTGGCCAAATGCGGATGCTGATGCCGCAATAAGAAGTATGAACAGAAATTTGATACGAATCATTGAATATTCCTTTTTGTTAAAATATTTTTTCAAAATTAAAGTTTAAATCCTAAAATGCCACTGAAATCATTTAATTCAGCTACTTTCATCATATTAATCGATTGATAAATACAAGCAGATGCTATCAATAAATATTCCAGTTTACAACGTTGAAGTCGGTTTTTTGGTATCACAATTATCCGAACAGGCGCTAAAACTGGAAATTGAACATGAAATCAGGGTGTATGACGACTGTTCGGAAGACCGAATTAAAATTGAGAACCGTAAAATTAAAGATGTTTCCCATGTAACTTACATCGAATTACCGGAGAATTTAGGCAGAGCCGCCATACGCAATAAAATGGGCAGAGATTCAAAATACAAATTCCTGCTTTTTATTGATGCCGATTCCAAACTTGTCAGTGAAAACTATCTTTCGCACTACTTGCGCTATGCTGAAAGTGCACCGGTAGTTTGTGGCGGCACCAGCTATTCTGCACAAAAACCGGCTGATTTCCGTAAATTACTGCGTTGGGTATACGGCACCAAACGCGAAGCCATTCCGGCGCAGCAAAAAAACAGCGATAAAGGGTTTATTATTACTTCGAACAACTTCATGATTGAAAAGAAGTTATTTGAATACACGCATTTCAGAAAAGACCTTACCCAATACGGGCATGAGGATACACTTTTGGGTTATGATTTGTGGCAGAAGGGAATTGAAATAATTCATATCGATAATCCGGTGGAGCATACCGGATTGGAAAATTCCATGGTTTTCCTTACGAAAACGAAAGTGGCGCTTGATAATCTATATTTGATTTCTGAAATTCTGGTGAAGAATGATGATGTATTTTGCGGCCGGGTGAAATTTCTAAATAAATATTCAAAAATCATTAAGGTTGTACCCGAATCGCTGCTCCGGTTTTTGTTCCTGTATTTTCATGGATTTATGGAAAAAAACCTAACCAGCAAAAGACCCTCCCTGTTTATTTTCGACATGTACAAACTTTGTTACTTTTCGACAATAAAAAACCGCAGAAAGTAATTCCGCGGTTTTTCAATGTTGAACAAGTTTTGATTACTTTTTCAGTTTAATGTTTCCGTAGCGGCTTTTTAAAACTACTGTTCCTCCTGCTCCTGTTCCAACTTTTCCTTTCACCATTTTTGAATTATTCTCACTCATACGGTCGCCGGCAAAATTATCTTCGGGATAGGAAATATCGCAATAATCGCAACTGGCATCGAGCATGTAATTGCTTTGGTCGAGTCCGATGTTAATCTGGCCATAGCTGTTTGTAATATTAATTGATTCGAAACCATTTGCCACCTCATCAATGCGGATACCACCATACCCTGCATCAATCCTAAGATTTTTGGAAAGTTCGCCGATTTTAAAATGACTGTATTTTGTTTCTGCGGTTATTGATTCCACTTCATCGAAATCGAAGGTATCGTATTTTGAATCAGCCGAAATTGAACTTGATTTATCAATGTTTACCACTGTATATTTTGAATCCAGTGTGATATCATCGATTTCACCAAAATTCATGGTAGAATACTTTACAACAACATTTAAGTCGCTGGCCAAACTAATATCTGCCTTTCCATATTCAAGATTCACATCCATTTTTCCGCTTTCGGGTGCATTAAGCTGATTGGCTGTAAGATTTCCGTATTTAATGTTGAACAGTCCATTTGCATTTAAATCGCCCACAATTGTATTTCCGTATTTATTGGAAATATCCAGGTTTTTATCGGAAGGAATATTCACTTCGTAATCGATACTAAAACGCTGGCGGCTTTTAAAATCGGATGCAATTGAAGTTTCAGCACTTACCTTGTTACCTGATTTGTCAAAATCAACTTTAATTTTTCCAAGTAATTCATCGGCACGGGCTTCGTTTGTAGCTTCCACTGTTACCACCACGTCAACGGTAACTTCGCTTCCCCCGCGGTTGACGATTTTAATTTCGCCAAATTTATTGTCGATTTTCAATGTTTGCACGCTACTTGCAGCCCACGATTCGTGGTATTCTTTTGTTTTTTCCTCGGCTCTTACCGTTGTTGCCGATAATACAGCTGCAAAAACAAAAAGCACTGCAATAATTTTACATTTCGGTTTCATGATTTTTATTTCTTTTTTGTTTAACTTCTTCTAATTTGTTTACAATCATATTAATTACGCTAAGCTTAGTCTGGTAATATTCCAACATTGCATTAATAACACGTTCATCGTTCGGACTGGTTTGAAGGTCATTCTGCAATTTATCGAACACATTTTCAAACTCACTCAATTCATTGTCCATCATTTTCTGTTCATCTTCAGAAATCATTCCTGCTTCAACCATTTTATCCCATTGGTTCAATCCTACGTTGATAGCATTGCTGTAATAAAATTCAACTTCTTCATATTCCGGAGAAACTGAAGCCAGGGTTACCTCTTTTGTTTTCTCCTTTTCACTCTTGTTAAGCGCGGTAAAAATAGAGGTCTGATTTTCCGACGAAAAATAAATGAATGCCTGGTTGGCAGCAAGCAGCGCAAATACAACAACTGCAGCAATTTTTAAAACCAGGTTAAGTGAAATGATTTTCTTTTTATTCTGCCGTTTCAGTTTTTGTTCAAACCTTTCGAAATGACCTTCCTGCGGTTCATTATCATTTAATTCATCCAGGTTATCCAAAATAATTTTTTCTATGTAGTCTTTCTCTTTCATTTTCTTTATGGATTTTCACATTAGTTTGTTCCTGATTTATTATCAGTTAAATGAAAATATTTCTTTTCCTTTTAATAATTCCTTCAATTTGTTTTTAGCCCTTAACAGCTGCGTTCTGGATGACGAATTGCTGATTCCCAGAATCCCGCTGATTTCATCGTGGTCGTAACCTTCCAGTAAATAAAGGCTGAGTACAACGCGGTAACCATCGGGTAATTCCTGGATGGCTTTTTTAATTGTTCCCACGTCAACCTCTTTGGTTTCCATCTGGTAATCGGGCATTTCCATAGTCCGCTCGTTTACCTCTTCAAACTTCACCTTTCTTTTTTTCAAATAATCCAATGAACGGTTTACCACTATTTTTTTCAGCCATGCTCCAAAACTAACTTCGCCTTTATAGGTTTTTATTTTTTTGAAGGCACTCATGAAAGCCTCCTGCATCACATCTTCTGCTTCCACCTCATTGTTTACTATCCGCAGACTTACGCTGAACATGGCTCTGTAATATAATTTATACAACTGAAACTGTGCTTTCTGATCTCCTTCGATGCACCGGTCAATTACCTCCTGATGTATATTTTTATATAATGCTTCCAATTTATTTTGTAATTCTGTTTCAATGACGATTGCAACAATTCAATGTTGCATACGCTTGAAAATTATTTTTTGTTTATTAATCGTAAAATGGAAAAGGCACAAACTGAAATAATTAACATTTCAATTTGTGCCTTAATGTAAAAATTTTTATCAGAAAAATTTATTAAAGCGAATTGTAATATTTTACCAGTTCCACAAGGGATTCTTCATCATTGGGTTTCACCTTTTTCTTTTTAATAAAGGTTTCCACCTCTTTTTTATGGTCAGGAAATAAATCAGGTAAATCCTTTTTTGAATCTATTTTTTTTGCTTCTCCATTTTCTACTCCAATGTAATATTCATCAGATTTTCTGTCGAATCGGGCTGGTTTGGCATCCTGATAAGGGCTTGTTGCTTTTGCCTCTTCAAAAATTACCAGTGGCTTTTGGTATAATGTAGCCTTGCCTTCTTCAAGAATATTGAAAAAGCCTTTATCTGTTTTTCTTGAATCAGAATAAGGAATATAAACGAATTTATAATCGCCAAATTCAACTTTTTCTACAATTTCGGGATTAGCCAATTCCTGAACGGGATTGTTGTTCTGTTTAAATTCAATATTATCATTATAAATGTTGTACCGGAGCGGAACATCGGTAAACTGGGTTTTTGAAGTTGTAAAAACCGAACCGCTGATAAATTCATCATTTAAATAAGGCGAACCTTGAATTTTGCTTTCCCTTACACCTGTGCTCATTTCCATTTTGCGCTGATAACTGTTCAGGTCGTAAAAATCAGCAGCTGTTTTAACATCATAAAGAGATTGGGAAAATGTAATGCCGGAAAACAGAAACATTAAAATAATGGTAAAGAATAAATTTTTCATTTTAGCAGATTTTTAGTGTAAATATATCATTTACCACAATATTTAAACCAATTTAGAATTTTTTATGTTTGTTAAAGAAAAACAAATGGCACATTCTCACGATACTGCTCAGATTTCGAAGAAAAAGCTTTTATTTACAATCATACTGAACTTGATTATTACTGCAGCTCAAATTGTTGGCGGAATAATTTCGGGAAGCCTGGCGCTTATATCTGACGCCATTCATAATTTAAGTGATTCAGTATCGATAATACTTGCCTACGTAGCTCAAATTTTAAGCGGAAAACCCGTTAGCAGGAAATCAACTTTTGGCTACAAAAGAGCAGAAACAATGGCTGCCTTTATTAATTCGGTGGCGTTAATTGTAATTTCGGTATATCTGGTAACTGAGGCAGTGCAACGTATTGAAAACCCGCAGGAAGTAGATGCAGTCTGGATGTTCTGGCTGGGGCTGCTCGGTTTGGTTGCCAATGGCATCTCAGTTTTTATTCTGCAAAAAGAACGAAATACCAATATCAATATTAAAGCTGCGTATCTGCATCTTTTAGGTGATGCCTTAACTTCGCTGGCCGTAATTGCAGGCGCTGCAATCATCTGGTTTTTCGGTATCTACTGGATCGATCCTGTGGTTACCATTTTAATCAGCATTTATCTTTTTATCCAGTCACTAAAATTGCTGAAAGAATCTGTTTCTATCCTGATGCAGCTAACGCCGGTTAAAATGGAAATCTCGGATATTGAAAACCGGCTGATACAGGAACCGGATTTGAAAAATATCCATCATATTCATGTTTGGAAACTTACAGACAAACTCATTCATTTTGAATGTCATATTGATTTGGAAGAAGATTTACGCGTTTCAGAAACAGGCAATATCATTGAATCAGTAACTACTATACTCCACGATGAGTTTGAAATTGAACATGTTACTATTCAATTCGAATATGAATCGAGGCACAATGAAAAATGTGAACCTTAATAAGGATTTAAACCAGTCCCGAAAATCCCATAAAGGCCATTGCCAGAATACCGGCCGCAATTAATGCAATTGGTGTTCCTTTTAATCCTTTGGGCACATCCTGCAAATCGAGATGTTCCCGGATTCCGGCAAAAAGCACCAGCGCCAGTCCAAAACCAATTGCATTGGAGAACGCATAAACCACACCTTCCACCAAATTGAATTCTTTTTGAACGGTAAGGATTGCCACACCTAAAATAGCGCAATTGGTAGTAATTAAAGGAAGAAAAATTCCAAGTGCCTGATAAAGTGAAGGACTTACTTTTTTCAGAATAATTTCCACAAGCTGAACAAGTGAAGCAATAACCAGGATAAAAGCAATAGTCTGCAGAAAACCAAGCCCAAACTTTTCGAGAATATAAATCTGAATGAGATAGGTTACAATGGTTGCCAAGACCAGCACAAATGCCACAGCACCAGCCATTCCGGTTGCTGTTGATATTCTTTTTGAAACACCCAGGAAGGGACAAATTCCCAAAAACTGCATTAACACAATATTGTTAACCAGTATTGCAGCAATTATAATAACAAAGTAATTCATTATCTATCCTCCTAATTTTTTTTGATACGGTTAATAATGGCAATCAGGTAACCCAAAACAATAAATGCACCGGGTGCAAGAACAAAAAGAAGCGTTACATAATTTTCAGAATAAATGGTGAAATTAAAGATTTTACCACTCCCTAAAATTTCGCGGACACTGCCAAGGGTTACAAGTGCAAAACTAAAACCAAGACCCATTCCCAGCCCGTCGATAACAGAACTGAACAGCGTATTGCGCGAAGCGAATGCTTCGGCACGTCCCAAAACTATACAGTTGACCACAATCAGCGGAATGAAAATTCCCAGGCTTTTATACAACGAGGGTAAATAAGCCTGCATGGTCAATTGCACCACAGTAACAAAGGCAGCAATAATGACAATAAAACTTGGAATACGAACTTTATCCGGTATTTGATTTTTCACCAGCGATACGACCAGGTTCGACATAACCAACACGAAGGTTGTAGCCAATCCCATTCCCAGTCCGTTAATTGCCGACGAAGTAACTCCCAGTGTCGGGCACATTCCCAGCAACAACACAAACACCGGGTTTTCTTTCAGGAATCCTTTTGAAAAATTTTTCAACTGGCTCATAACTCTCAATTTAATTTCCGGTAATTCCGGAAGTTGCTTCTAAATTTGCTTCAGCTTCGTATGCATTCCAGGCGCGCACCAGTGCATCCAAAAAAGCACGGGATGTTATTGTGGAGGCAGTAATGGCATCAATATCCCCACCATCTTTTGATACTTCAAATTTGACGTCACCCGGATTTTTGCCAATTACATTCTGATTCGGTTTATCAGGGTTTTTAAACCAGACACCCATTTTTGATCCTAGTCCGGGAGTTTCGGCATGCTCCAGCACCTCGTAACCTGTAAAATTACCCGAATTGTCTATACCGGCCATTATTGAAATAAAGCCGCTAAATCCTTTTTTAGTATAAGTTTTTACAGCTACTCCTATTTTTTCGCCATTTTTATAAGCAGGAAAAATAACCAGACTGTCAGCTCCTGTTTCAGCAGCAACCTTATAAGACGCTCCCAATTCATCATACGCCGGCAGAACCTTTTCGATGGCTTCATTCTGCGCTTTTAGTTTGGCAACCTCAATGGCATCTTTGGTCAAATCGTAAACAAACCCAAGTGTTCCGGCAGCAATAAATGTTACCAGAAAAAGGGTAATTACCATA
Organism: uncultured Prolixibacteraceae bacterium; assembly: GCA_963771595.1. Classification (GTDB taxonomy): domain Bacteria; phylum Bacteroidota; class Bacteroidia; order Bacteroidales; family Prolixibacteraceae; genus CAVYUC01. Next base: position 188,438 of record CAVYUC010000033.1, read on the forward strand.
TTTGCAAATGTCGATTCACGTTTTGCCATTTTTAAATCCTCCCAAATCTTTTAGGTTTCACATAATTGTTGATGAGCGGCGTAAAAGCATTCATGATTAAAATAGCAAAGGATATTCCTTCAGGATATGCACCAAATAAACGGATACATATGGTGATAACTCCAATTCCAACCCCATAAATTAGTTGCCCTTTATGTGTCATTGGCGACGAAACCATATCGGTTGCCATATAAATAGCGCCAAGCATTAATCCACCACTTAAAATATGGTAAACCGGATTGATATAATTCTGCGGGTCCACCATCCAGAAAACTGCTGCAACTAACGCAACCGAACCAATTACTGCTACTGGAATATGCCATGTTATGACTTTCTTGTAGAGCATGTATATGCCGCCAATAATAAGCAAAATGGCCGATATTTCTCCCAATGATCCTCCAATGTTTCCTATCAGCATATCGGCGGTGTCGGGTAATTTCTGCGAAATTTCCGAAATGGGCAAACCGTTGTTTAATCCTTCTTTAATAATTCCCAGCGGAGTTGCTGCAGTTACACCATCTACTGTACTTTGATGGTTGACCGGCCAGCTGGTCATGTGCACAGGGAACGAAATTAAAAGAAACACCCTTCCCACCAGTGCCGGGTTAAAAATATTTGTACCCAGACCACCAAATGAAAGTTTCCCGATTCCGATTGCTGCCAGTGCTCCAATAATTATAATCCACCACGGAATGTTCGAAGGGACATTGAACGCAAGCAAAATACCTGTTACCAAAGCAGAACCATCTGAAACCGATGGTTGAACTTTCATTAAATATTTTTGAATGATATATTCGAAAGCCATGCAGGCAGCAACAGCAATTAATGTCACCCGCAAAGCATCAAGTCCGAAAACAAATACCGACCACAGCAAAGCCGGAATCATTGCATAAACCACCCTGTACATAATCTTCCTTGTTGTATCTTCGGAATGTACATGTGGTGAAGGTGAAACAGTTAATAGATTACTCATCCTCGGTGTAAAGTTTATTGTTGATTTTGTATTTATTTTTTTCTGGCGCGAATCATCTGCCCCACTTTGTTTTTCCCCAACCGGATAAAATCGAGTAATGGCAGGTTCGACGGGCAGGTATAACTGCACGAGCCACATTCAATACAATCCATTACCCGGTCATCTTCGGCCTGTTCAAACAATTGTTTCTCAGATAATTTCTTCAAAAGATAAGGTTCCAGCCCCATCGGACAAACAGTAACACATCGCGAACATCTGATACAGGTAATGGGCTTGTTTCGTTTTGCAACTTCCTGCGGCATTAAAAGAATTCCTGATGTACCTTTGGTTACGGGAATATCGGCAGATTGAACAGCGCGTCCCATCATAGGTCCGCCACTGATGATTTTTCCTGTGTTTTCAGGTAATCCTCCTGCTGCTTCAATTAATGCAGAAGTTGGGGTTCCAATTCTGACTTTGAAATTTGAAGGATTCTCAACATTCTTTCCGGTAACAGTTACCACCCGTTCGATAAGCGGTTTATTTTTCTGAACCGCTTCATAAACTGCAAAAGCAGTCCCCACATTGCTGACTACTGCACCAACGGCAATTGGCAAACCACCCGAAGGTACTTCCTTTCCGGTAACTGCTTTAATCAACTGTTTTTCTCCACCTTGCGGATATTTAACCTTTAAGTCGACTACACTAATTCCTTTATATTCCTTCGTTTTTTCCGTAAGAAGCTGAATGGCATCGGGTTTATTGTTTTCGATTCCCACCACTGCTTTTCCCACTCCAAGGGCTTTCATTAACAGCTGCGTACCCACCAAAATCTCATCCGGTTTTTCCAGCATTAAACGATGGTCAGCAGTAAGATATGGTTCGCATTCCACACCATTTATTAAAAGCACACTGGCTTTCATTCCTTTAGGCGGAACAAGTTTTACATGCGTAGGAAAAGTAGCGCCTCCAAGACCAACAATCCCGGCTTCCTGAATTTTATTAATTATTTCCTGCCCGTCAAAGCTGAAATCTTTTACCAGCTTATCGGAAAGGTCAATCCCGTTGAGCCATTCATCTCCATCCACATCAATATAAAACCCTTGTTTTGGATAACCCGAACTGTCAGCAGAAAAATCAATCTTTTTCACTTTTCCCGAAACCGGGGAATGAATATTGGCAGAAACAAAACTGCTGCTTTTGGCTAAAAGCTGCCCCACTTTTACTAAATCACCCCGATTTACAACCGGAGTTGCAGGTGCACCTATATGTTGGGCAACTGGCACAAAAACTGATTTTGGAAGTGGTAAAACTTCAATCGATTTACCAGCTGAAAATTTATTTTCAGGAGGGTGAACCCCTCCCAGCTTGAACGTTTTTAACATTCCTGATTTAATTTGCTGTGCTACACTCTTCTTTTTCTTCCTTCACTATTTTCCTTGGCGGAAAATTCAATTCGAGAATGGAATTTGTTGGACAAACCGGCGGACATTTCCGGCACAATTTACACTTGTCGGAATCAATATAAGCCAGATTATTTTCTATTGTAATCGCATCGTATTTGCATTCTTTCTGACACTTCCCGCACCCGATACATGCCACTTTGCAGGCTTTTCGGGCAACTCCACCCTTATCCTCGTTCCGGCAGGCAACAACAACTTTCCGGTACTTTGGAAACTTCTTGCGCAATTCAATTAAATCTTTCGGGCAAGCATCAACACAAGCACCACAAGCCACACATTTTTCATCGATAATTAACGGAACTCCCAAACCTTCGCGCAAATCAATTGCACCAAAATCACAGGCATCATAACAATCGCCATGTCCGAGGCAACCGTACTGGCAATCCGATTCTCCACTATAAACTGATGATTCGATTGCACAGGTTGATGCACCGTCGAAACTGCTTGTTTTGGGACGGTGGTCACAAGTTCCGTTGCACCGGATATAAGCAACACGCGGATCCTGTTTAACTGCTTCGAGACCTAAAATTTCGGCAACACCATTCATTGTTTCATTACCTCCAACCGGACAAAAAAGATCAGCCAGCTCTTTTGCATTTACAGTTGCCTCAGCAAAAGCACGGCAACCGGCAAATCCACACCCGCCGCAATTAGCACTGGGTAAGGCAGCTTCGACCAAATCTATCCTGGGATCTTCAAACACTTTGAATTTTTGTGCAACAAAGTACAATATCACTGCAGCAGCTGTACCTATCACACTCAAAGTGGCTATTGTATATAAAACTGTCATACTCATATATTATCCTCTTTCTTCAACTTCAAACCTGAAAACTTTCTTAAAAACATGACGAAAAAAATATAATGTTGTATAGTACGGTACCAAAACCACCAAAGATAACAGCCCCGCTACAGCTTCATTACCTGTAATATTCTGAGCTATCACCAATGTTAAAAATACAAGCAAAAACGGCAATCCGTAACCGAAAAGCAAAGCCAAGAATCCCTGCGATTCCTGAAAGATTACAGTTACTTCCTGGCCAGGCTGGTAGTTTTGTTTGAAATTGCTAATTTCAATCTCTTTTTCTTTGGAATCTGACATGTTACATGCCCCTTTTGCATGGCACGAAGAACATGCTGATTCATTCACAACGGTCACCAACATTGAATTTCCATCAATTTCTTTAACAAATGCCTTATGTTTGATGTCTGTTTTCGTAACTTCAATTTTTGCTATTTCCAGGTTGCAAATTTAGTTATTTATTTAAACGCAGACATGCCAGAAATCGGTTTTATTTGGAAATCTCCAATTTATAAATAATCTAATTTAAAGGAAAGTGCCAGACAATTTTCCGAATAAAAATGCAAATATTTGTTGGTACTGTTAAATGAACTTTTTCCGGTAAAATGAATTGTAAAAAAGTTGCATTTTTAACCAACTGCAATTGAGCTTCTTATTTTGAAAGGTGCTTTAAACTGATGAAAAAACTTGCAAATAAACCCAGTTACAGTTAAATTTGGAGCATTAACAAGCATGTTCTTTGAATAAAATAACATTTTCCGCATCGATTCAACAGTTGGTAAACTCAACAGTTTTTATTAAACCGAGTTAGCTCAATGGTTGCTAAGACAGGCCTGCGTAGTCCCGATTTTATCGGGGTGAGTCGAAAGACCACTGGAAGTCTGAACAACCAGGCGCTCAAATCCTGTTAATCAGGGGTTTTACGCAAACGGGATTGATGCGGATTTTTTTTATTCTCTGGTGAGGCTTTTTGAAATAAGGAGCAACGCCAGCAATGAACTCATAAACAGCGATATGCGCGCAATATAATCTCCATATTTTACGTAAAAGGTTAATTTGCTATTTACGTTAATATTTCCTTCAATTGCAGCTTCTTTCCACCATCCGGTTGCCTGTGATACATCGCCTCGTTGATTTATAAAACATGAAATTCCTGTATTTGCTGCCCGTGCAATACTTCGGCGGGTTTCAATTGCCCTTAATCTGGCAAATGACATGTGCTGCTTGTAACCAGGAGTATTTCGCCACCAGCCATCGTTGGTGATAATAAAAATAAGTTCCGCCCCTTTTTTTACGTATTCGGTTATATATTCGCCAAAAATAGATTCGTAGCATATTACCGGTGCGGTTTTGGTTCCGTCATTCGCGACAAAAACAGTTGGTTCCTCCTGGCGGCCAAGGCTTCCGGAAGTTCCTCCTATATTGATAACAATCTCCCGAAGAAAACCCAGATATTTCATAAAAGGCATTTTTTCCACACCCGGCACCAAAATCGATTTATGATAAATCTGAGGTTCACCATTTCTACCGATAAAAACAGCAGTGTTAAAAACATCAAAAGTGACATTGTTTCTTGTTCGCGATGTTTTAGGAGCTTTGTCCCTATCAGTATAAATTTTACTCGACGAGACACCAAAAACAAGTTGAGCCTGTTTATATTTCATCATCCAATTGGTCAATTGCTGATATTGCCGGTTACTTTCCAACCGGTCTTCATTCCAGTCCGGATAACGTTCAAATACCGTTTCGGGGCCAATGATAAAATCTGTTTCATCGTTTGCTTTTGTTTCTGCCAACCGGATAAATTTCTCAAGCTTTTCATTTTCAGCTGCTTCATCATATCGCTCAGAATAGGGATTTATGTTGGGCTGAACAATAACAACTTTACGCGGATTTTCTGCTTCATTGTAATTCGAATAAATGGAATATGAAATTAGTACCGGAACAATAAGAAAGATCAAAATAATCGCCCCCTGAAATACAACCGGTAAGGTGGCTGATTTTTCCAGCACTTTTACTGCAAGCCGGAATAGCAATACATTCATTAATAAAACCCAAAGCGAACCTCCCAGATAACCTGTGAATTCAAACCACTGAATTATTTTTACATTATTTGCAAAACCATTTCCAAGCGTCAGCCAGGGCCACTCAATGTCCCAGTGAAAGTGAAAATATTCAAAGGAAATCCAGAATACCACCAGTGCAAGATAGCCCAAACCCGCCTTAAAAACCCGCCGGCCAAGGTGCGCAAGCCACCAAATTAAAGACATTAATATTGAATTGGCAACAATAGCCAACATCGCACCGATTACAGTTGCATAAGCAATCCACCAGGTTGTAATCAAATTCCAGGTCATCATCGTCAAAAACACATACCAAAAAAAGGTAATGCTTCGGTATTTGTTTTTGTTTTCAGTAAAAAACCGTTCAAGAAAAAGGAGCGGGATAAAAGCAATAAACAACGTCCAGCCAGGAAAACCCAACCAGGCAAGACTTAACAATACCCCCGAAAAAGCGGAAAGAAACAAACGGAATATACGAGTCATTTTATTCTTATTTTTCTGCAAAAAATGCTTTCTTCTTTTTCTTTGATGGTTCAAAAACAAAATCTACCTTCCCTACAACCAAGCCGCCCCACCAGGCCTGATTAACGATTACCTGTTTCCCTGATTTATTTTCAACCGAAAGTGGTTCTTCCAGATACGAATGGGTATGACCACCGGCAATTAAGTCGGTATATGAAGTTTTCGCAGCAATTTGTAAATCACTTATTTTGTTTTCTTCATAGCGCAATCCCAGATGCGATAAGCAAACAACCAGATCGCACTTCTTTTCATTTTTTAAAAAAGACTCCATTTCAATTGCCACTTTTAAAGGATCGAGATAGATTGTATCTCCGTAATTTTTCCTGTCTACCAATCCTTTTAATTCAATTCCCAAACCATAAACGCCGATTTTAATTCCCGAACGTGTAAATGTTTTCCAGCGGGAAAGCTTACCGGCAAGAATAGTATCCGAAAAATCATAATTTGAAATAATCAGCGGAAATTGTGCAAAAGGCAGTGCTTCTGAAATTCCCGAAAGCCCGTTGTCGAATTCGTGATTTCCAATGGTTCCGGCATCATATCCGGCGGCGCTCATCAGTTTTAAAATCAATTCGCCCTTGTAATAGTTAAAATACGGTGTTCCCTGAAACATATCACCGGCGTCGAAAAGCAGGGTGTTTGGATTTTCATTCCGAACCTGTTTTGCAAATTCTGCAATTTTGGCTATTCCGCCATTTCCTGCATACTGAGGATTTGATCCTGTAAATGGCTCAATATGACTGTGAATATCGTTTGTGTGTAAAATAGTTATTGTAACAGAATCTTCCCTTGCAGAGAGGTTGTACGGAAAAGCCCCGGCACCAATGCCAACCGCAGCTGCCCCCGTTTTGCGAATAAAATGTCTCCTATTCATATTTTATCCTCCCGTCTGGTTTGGCTGTAATTTTTTCACCGTTCTGTTGCTTCTTTTCCATAAAAGATATAATTACATCTCTGATCTTTTCGCCGCTTTTAACTAGTTCTTTCCGATGGGTAAGAATTTCCAATCCATCGCCTCCGCCAGCTACATAATCATTTGTAACCAGCCAGTAACCGGTTTCCGGATTTAAAGGTTCTCCATTTATTTTTACCTGAACTGCTTTTTTGTCAGAAATTAAAAAACGCACTCCACCAACACTGTCACCGCCTTTTTCAGCAACTGCATTTAAAAATTCCTGAAGTTGGCTTCCTGAAAGTTTAAGAAAAACCATTTCATTTTCAAAAGGCATCAGTTCATAAATTTTACCAACGGTTAATTCACCTTCCGGCAGCGAAGTCCGTATTCCTCCATAATTAAAATAGGAAATATCTGGTTGAAAATCAAGTCCGGATTTTTTGGTTTCTTCTTTTCCTTCGGCCAATAATAAATCGGCTAAAAAATTGGTGAGGCTGCTTTCAGGTTTATCTTTTACCATTTCAGTTTCGGATACCGAAATTACCTTCGACATGTCTTTTTCGATTGTTTTTTTATATGGGAGATAAATCTTCACAATATCACTGTCCGGCCGGTTAATATTGTCTGAAACCTTTATGTTATCAGCATTTACGTTTGTTTGAACAAAATGTGGATTGCAGGAAAATAAAAAAAGAATACAAGTTATCAACAATATATAGCTGAAAGTTCGTTGCATAAGCAATTGATAAAGTAAAATCAAACAATTATTTTAGTGTCAACTTACAAATTCAAACAAAAAAGTCTGATTTAAGCATGTTCGGTTCAAACTTACATATAAAATATTTTCCGACGTTTTTTTTAACATTTTTTTTAGCAGGAGTATTGATTCCGTTGCAAAACCTTGCGCAAAACAAGGAAGTGATTGCCGAAAAAGGTGAAGGAATTTACAGGTTATTAACGCGAAACGGATTGGATGTTTCCTCTTATTTAAAATCGTTTATCGAATTAAATAAAGATCAACTGGGAAAAGATAATACTTTACTGGCAGGCGTAGCTTATAAACTTCCGGAAACCAACGTAGAGAATCCTTCGGAAATACCGGCAACAAGCACAGGTTCAACAATGCATTTCGATATATTCGGGAAAAAATATGCCGATGTAGCAATAGTTAGCACACAATTAAAAGGAGCCATTTACTATTTAATGTCAGGACATGGAGGACCGGACCCGGGCGCAGTTGCAAAATATAACAACAAGCTTTTGTGTGAAGATGAATATGCTTATGATGTAACACTTCGGCTGGCAAGGAATCTGATATCAAATGGTGCAACAGTTTATATGATTACACGCGATCCGGATGATGGTATCCGCGACGACAGTTATTTAAAGGCCGATAAAGATGAAATATGTTATTTCGACCAGGTGATTCCTTTAAATCAGTTAAGACGGCTGAGACAAAGAACTGATGCAGTAAATAATTTGTATCAGAAAAATAAAGGGAGTTTTCAGCGAATGGTTGCCATTCATGTTGACTCAAGAAGTCGCGGCGAAAATATCGATGTTTTCTTTTATCACGACAAACGCAGTGAAACCGGTGCTAAAGCGACGAAAATACTTCAACAAACTTTTCAGGAAAAATACGACATGCATCAACCCGGAAGAGGATATCATGGTACTGTTTCAACCCGTAATCTGTATGTTGTAAAAAATACTTATCCGGTTGCTATTTATATCGAGTTAGGTAATATTAACCATTTACGCGACCAGCAGCGGTTTATTGTTACCAACAACAGACAGGCTGTTGCAAACTGGCTCACCGAAGGTTTAATTAAAGATTTTAAATCCAATTGATTTTTTCGAATTTAATTCCATAGATTTAAATCAATAAATTTTCACCAACTTATTCACTTTATTTTCAATATGATAATTAAACAAGTCTAATTATTATAAATTTTTTATTAGAAAACTTTGGGAATGTTACATTTTAATTTTACATTTGTAAGGCAATACGTTCTGTATTGCTTGTGTGTTTGGGGGTTAACATTAATAAAGGGTAGCTGTTGAGCTGCCCTTTTCTTTTTATCCTAATTTCAATATTTATTTATTTTCTTCGAAACGAGTCCTGCGCAAAAGATCCGGAGGAATTTTACAAAGAGCAAAGTCAACTATTCAAACCTTTATTTTATTCAATAAAAAATAAGATGAATACAAACTAGAAGGAACAGGTAGTAATCTTCCAAAATCTTGCTTTATTTTTTTCACCAAAAAAGGGAAACTTGCGCTTCCCTTTTTTGTATAATCCGAGTTCTTATTAATTTACTCTTCTCTTGCTTTTCGTGACGAATAATTAATGTGCAAAGCAGCTGCTTTTCTAAGTTCCTGCTTAATATCAGTTACAATACCCATTTTGGTATTTTCATCTACTTTCAGAGAAGTAATCATCATAGGTCTTTCCTCTTCTGCTCGTGCTTCCCTTTCAGCAATTACGAAATCTGATATATCATTTACACCTGCAAATTGGTCGTTAAGCTGTATCCTTGGCGCAACACCCATAGTTTTTTGATATTGCGGTAAAGGTTCGCCAACATAAATATAACTTACCAGCGATTTTTTTTCCAACTTACTTAATTCTGTAGCTTCCGGAAGTTTAACCTGCACTTTTAAAGTTACTTCACGCATGGTAGTACTTACCATGAAGAAGAACAATAACATGAACACGATATCCGGTAATGAAGCTGTTGAAATTGGCGGGAGTTCCTTACCCCCTTTTTTTCTAAATTTACTCATAATTTTTAACCTCCTACCTTTTTAGGTTCAGCTTCTGAGATTCTTGAAGGATAAATGTCGCGAATGGCATCCTGCTGTTCACTTTCCAGCTGATCATAAGATTTACCAAATCTTTCTTTCGCTAATTCTTCCCTTAATTCATTAATGGCAGCAACCAGTTCGTTTTGAACAGCGATGTATGTACCATATTTCGTATCGAGGTCGTTGCGTAAAGATATAACCCCTTTCGTTACCATTACTTCTCCAAAGTAAGGTACTTCAACAGGTTCTTTTTCAGGCAAATCTTCTGAATTGGCAGGATTTGCCATAAATTCCTTTGCCCTTTCCCGCAGGTTATCGATAGTTTCAGGCTCATTTTCCACAAGTAAATCATTATTCCTGTTTACCAGAACAACAAAAACGTTACGTTCCTTAATTTGTTGATCGTCCTCAGGTTGTTCTTCTTGCCATTGTGGAAGCCTTCTTTCCAATCCGCTGTCAACGTCCATCGTGGTTGTTACCAGGAAAAAGATGAGCAACATGAAAGCAATATCTGCTAACGATGCTGATGGTATTTCCGGAATTCTTCTTGCCATAATTTTATTTCCTGTTTAAATTACCACGAATATTAATTAATCAAATAATCTTGTGAGGGGAGACAAGATAATAGCCAGAACTGCCAGTCCCAGCATTATATAAGTCAGTATCAACCCTGCATCGATTAGTTTCGCTACCTGCGGAGTTAAGGTCCCATTGTTTAAAAACTTTTGAACACCCATGAACTGCGGTATTGCATCGGATGCCAGTAAGTATGAGACAAGAACCACACCTCCAAGAATAGCAAGTGAGATCAGACTGTTTTTGGCTGTTTTAATATCGGAGAAAGTATGTATTAAGCCAGAAATGATTGCAATTCCGGCACCGACTGCCAAAAGTATGTAGGCCCAGATTATGTTGGTATTTACCCAGCCTGCCATTGTAGGATCCTGATCGTTTTCGCTAATATTCACCATCAGGGAAATTACAAGTATAGCTGAAATAATTACCATGACCCACAGCACAATAGTAACTATTCTTTCTGTTTTAATCATTTCTTATCTATTTTTCATGTTATGTTTTACCAACAAGTCCAAAAGTGAAATTGATGCATCTTCCATGTTGTTGATAATACCGTCAATTTTGGAAACACAGTAGTTGTAGAAAATCTGCAGAATAATAGCAACAACAAGACCACCTACTGTAGTAATCAAAGCTACTTTAATACCACCGGCAACCAGTGAGGGAGAAATATCGCCTGCAACTTCGATTGCATCGAAAGCTCCAATCATACCAATAACAGTTCCAAGGAACCCAAGCATTGGCGCAAGTGCAATAAAAAGAGCGATCCAGCTTAATCCTTTTTCCAGCAAACCTGCCTGAACACCACCATAGGAAATAATTGATTTTTCAACTACTTCTATTCCATGATCTGCTCTGTCCAGTCCCTGATAAAAAATACTTGCTACCGGCCCGCGGCTTTTCCGGCAAACATCTTTTGCTGCCTCAACACCACCAGTTTCGAGTGCTTCTTCAACTTTAGCCAAAAGTTTTTTGGTGTTACTTGTTGCAAGGTTCAGGTAAAGTACTCTTTCAATTGCAAAGGCAAGTCCCAAAATCAATGTGATCAATACAAATGACATAAAAGTTGGGTTTCCTTCAATAAAAATTTGCTTTAACTCGCTGTGCAACGATTTACCTTCTTCAGCAGTAGCTGCAGCCTCTTCCTGTACATCAGCTGCCATTTCAACCTGCTGGGCTGGTTCTGCCGCTGTTGTGTCTTGTGCAGCTGCCTCATTTTGTGCAACTACAGCATTAGATGCCATAAAAAACAGCATCCCTGTTACTGCTATTAACGCGAATAGTCTTTTCATAATTAATTTGAATTTTTAATTAATAATTTTCTTGGTTTTGTTATTTATTATCGAATTATTCAATTCTTTTTTCTGCAAGATAATATGTCTTTTCCACAATATTGCAAATATACTATTTATTTATGAACCAAATCTCTCTAACAGCGGAGAGAGGGGGATTCGAACCCCCGGTTCCGTTTTGCGGAACACACGCTTTCCAGGCGTGCCAGTTAAGCCACTCCTGCACCTCTCCAGTTTTCTGGCATGCCCAAAATTGAGGGCTGCAAAATAATAAAAAATTACGAAAAAAAAATAAAGCTATACACTTATTTCCCCTCGTAGGTTTTTATTGAGATACATTTTAATTTGGTTGCCCGGCAAGCCTTGTCCCAATAAAAACATTAGCTTGGTAATTGCTGCCTCTGTAGTCATATCTTTTCCCGAAACCACCCCTGCGTTTAACAATTCCAAACTAGTTTCGTATTGTCCCATCGACACCCGGCCACCTTCGCACTGTGTAACATTCAGAACAACAATATTTTTTTGAATTGCTTTTTTAATTCCATTAATTAACCATCGCGATGTTGGAACATTTCCAGAACCGAATGTTTCAAGCACCACACCTTTTAATCCAGGAATATTTAGTATTGAATTAAATACATTTTCACTTATTCCAGGAAACATTTTCAAAATCACCACATTATTGTCAAAATCGGGATTCACTTTTAAAATCCCTTTATTTTCGGTATAATAAATGTATTCTGTACTAAACCTTATATCGACCCCGGCAACGGCAAGCGATGGATAATTTACCGAATGAAAAGCACTGAATTGATCTGCATCGTGTTTTACCGTTCTGTTTCCGCGATACAATTTATAATCAAAAAAAATACAAACTTCCGGAACCATACTTACTCCATTTCTTTTTGCAGCTGCAATTTCCACCGAAGTAATCAGGTTCTCTTTTCCGTCGGTTCTTAATATTCCGATGGGTAACTGCGAACCGGTTAATATCACCGGTTTATCGAGGTTTTCGAACATAAAGCTCAAAGCCGATGCCGTATATGCCATGGTATCGGTTCCATGCAAAACTACAAAACCATCAAACTGATTGTAATTTTTTTCAATAGTCCGCGCAATTTTAATCCATATCAAAGGATTCATATTGGAAGAATCGAGTGGCGGATCGAAGGTGATGGTTTTAATATTGTAGTTGAATTTGTTTAATTCGGGTATGTCTTTCTTAATCTGATCGAATTTAACCGGCCCGAGCGTTCCTGATTCAGGATGCTGCACCATACCGATTGTTCCTCCGGTATAAATTATCAAAATTGAAGTTTTCCGGCTTTCGGCTTTGGACCTGTTGTCCGATGTAAATGTCATTTAATATGTATTATATTCCAAAAATGTCTCTGGCATTTGCAGTGGTAACATCTGCGACTTCACCCACTGAAACATTACAAATTTCGGCTAATTTTTGGGCTGTATAAACCAGGTACGAAGTTTCATTGCGGCGGCCCCGTTTGGGAACCGGCGCCAGGTAAGGAGCATCCGTTTCCAGAACAAGTTTTTGTAATCCTACGTTTTTAATTGCCTGTCCCAGATTGCTGCTTTTAAAAGTAACAACTCCTCCAATTCCCAAAAGAAATCCTAAATCCACTACTTTTTGGGCTTCTTTTTCGCTGCCCGAGAAACAATGAAATATTCCTTTTAAAGATCCGTCCTGCTCTTCCTTTAATATTTTATACACTTCTTTAAAAGAATTTCTTATATGAATAACAAGGGGAAGCTGATTTGATTTTGCCAGTTTCACCTGGTAGCGGAAGACATCTTCCTGCTGATTTAAATAGGTGCGATCCCAATATAAATCAATTCCAATTTCACCAATTCCGAAGAATTTTCTCTTTTCCAGCCAATATTCAATTGCTTCCAGTTCTTCTTTATAATCATCGGCAACAGAAGTTGGATGCAGACCAATTAACGGGAAACATAAATGCGGATAGGAATCACTTAAATCAAGCAACCGTTTAACCGAACCAGAATCAATGTTCGGCAGAATAATTTTTTTTATATCGTTGTCGTAAGCCCGCTGAATTACTTCATCTATATCCTGCACGAATTCTTCAGAGTAAATATGAGCGTGTGTATCAATCAACATATTAAAATCAATTTCGACAAATGTATAAAAGTGTTTTATCCCCGAACAGTTTTATGTTTTATCAATTGATTAAATTTCACATCCCATTAACACTGAAATGAATAATTAAACGATTCCCTGGGCAAGCATGGCATCAGCAACTTTAACAAACCCGCCAATGTTGGCACCTTTTACATAATCGACATTATTACCGTGGGTACCGAAATTCACACAGGTATCGTGAATGTTTTTCATGATTAGCTTTAACCGGGCATCCACCTCTTCGCGGGGCCAGTTAATGCGCATGCTGTTTTGCGACATTTCCAATCCTGAAACTGCCACACCTCCTGCATTTACTGCTTTTCCGGGAGCATATTCGATAGTTTCGCCAAGGTATTCAGCAGCGTCTGCCGTACATCCCATATTTGAAGCTTCAGCCACCAGGAAACAACCATTTTTAACCAGTTCCTTTGCATCTTCCAGGTTCAGTTCATTTTCAGTTGCACATGGCATGGCCAAATCAACAGGGACTGTCCACGGTCTTTTGTCCGGAACAAACTGAGCCATAAATTCGCGTGCATATGGTTCAACAATATCATTATTACTGGTTCTCAGCTCCAGAAGATAATTTACTTTATCGCCTTTTATTCCATCAGGATCATAAACATAACCATCAGGTCCGGAAATTGTAACTACTTTGCCGCCCAGTTCATTTATTTTGGTTATTGCACCCCAGGCAACATTTCCAAAACCTGAAACTGCCACTTTCAAACCGTCAATGTCCTTTCCCATGCGGTGCAGCATATGCTGTGCAAAATAACCTGCACCAAATCCTGTAGCTTCGGGGCGGATTAAACTGCCTCCCCAATCCAGACCTTTTCCGGTTAAAACACCTGTAAATTCATTTTTTATCCGTTTGTACTGCCCAAACAAATATCCTATTTCACGACCACCAACACCAATGTCTCCAGCAGGAACATCCGTATTTGGCCCAATGTGCCGGTATAATTCGGTCATAAAAGACTGGCAAAACCGCATAATTTCAGCATCGGTTTTTCCCTTTGGGCTGAAATCGGAACCGCCTTTTCCACCGCCCATTGGAAGTGTTGTAAGGCTGTTTTTAAAGGTTTGTTCAAAACCCAAAAATTTCAGAATGCTCAAATTTACGCTGGCATGAAAACGCAGACCTCCTTTGTAAGGCCCTAACGCAGAATTAAATTCCACTCTGTAACCGCGGTTTATCTGAACATTTCCCCTATCATCGGTCCAGGGAACCCTGAACATGATTACCCGTTCGGGCTCCACCATTCGGCCTAAAATATTGGCACTTTCGTATCGTGGGTTCTTTACATAAAAATCCCAAACTGATTCAATTACCTCTTCTACGGCCTGATGAAATTCTTTTTCTCCGGGCGTCCTGTTTTCCAGATTTGAAATAAATTCGTTTATTCCTGTTTTCATTCCTGATTTCAATTAAAAATGATTTGTCAAATTTAGATAACTTAAAAATAAAAAATAATATTAATTACAGAATTCAACATTTTGCTGAACACTGACAACCAGCACAATACATTCTTCAACTAAATGTTAAAAAGCAGAATCTGACAATCATCAGTTTTTCGAAAGCAAAAAAAAGCCCTTTCTGATAACAGAAAGAGCCTTTGATTTTTATCGGGATGACAAGTTTTACATCATTCCACCCATTCCACCCATACCTGGGGCACCGCCGCCCTGCATTGGAGGATTATCTTCTTTTTCTTCTACAATAACTGCTTCTGTAGTCAGGAACATACCTGCAATTGAAGCTGCATTTTCCAAAGCCACGCGTGTTACTTTGGCCGGATCGATAACACCGGTTTCGTACAGATTTTCATATTTGTCGGTACGGGCATTGTAACCAAAATCATCTTTACCTTCTTTAATTTTCTGAACTACAACAGCGCCTTCTTTACCTGCGTTGGCAACAATTTGGCGAAGCGGCTCTTCAATTGCGCGTTTAATGATATCGATACCAGTTTGTTCGTCATCATTTTCGCCTGTTAAATCGTTCAGCGATGCAGTAGAACGAATGTAAGCAACACCACCACCAGGAACAATTCCTTCTTCAACAGCAGCGCGGGTTGCACTTAATGCATCATCAACACGTGCTTTTTTCTCTTTCATTTCAACCTCGGAAGCAGCACCAACATAAATAACCGCAACACCGCCGGCCAGTTTGGCCAAACGTTCCTGCAATTTTTCCCTGTCGTAATCAGAAGTGGTAGTTTCAATTTGCTTTTTAATCTGTCCAACGCGGGCAGAAATATTTTCCTGTGAACCTGAACCGTTTACGATTGTAGTGTTTTCTTTATCAACCGTTACTTTTTCAGCTTCGCCTAACATATCAAGTGTAGTCTGTTCCAGTTTCATTCCTTTTTCTTCGGTAATAACTGAACCACCTGTTAAAACTGCAATATCTTCCAGCATTTCTTTCCGGCGGTCGCCAAAGCCCGGAGCTTTTACTGCACAAACTTTAAGTGAACCACGCAAGCGGTTTACAACCAAGGTTGCAAGCGCTTCACCGTCAACATCCTCAGCAATAATCATTAACGGACGTCCTGCCTGTGCGGTTGCTTCCAAAACGGGAAGGAGGTCTTTCATGGTGCTGATTTTCTTATCGTGAATAAGAATATAAGGATTCTCCAGTTCAGCTGCCATTTTTTCAGCATCAGTAACAAAATAGGGAGAAATATAACCGCGATCGAACTGCATACCTTCCACTACATCAACATAAGTTTCTGTACCTTTTGATTCTTCGATAGTGATTACACCTTCCTTGTTAACTTTATGCATTGCTTCAGCAATCAGCTGACCAATCGTATCGTCATTATTGGCTGAAATTTTGGCTACCGATTCTATTTTAGCGAAATCGTCGCCAATGGTTTTAGCCTGGTCAGCAATACTTTTCACTACAGTTTGAACGGCTTTATCGATACCGCGTTTTAAATCCATCGGATTTGCACCGGCAGCAACGTTTTTCAAGCCAACATTAATAATTGACTGAGCCAGTACAGTTGCAGTAGTAGTTCCGTCACCTGCATCGTCGCCGGTTTTTGAAGCCACTTCTTTAACCATCTGCGCACCAAGATTTTCGTATGCGTCGGCCAAATCAATTTCCTTTGCAACTGTAACACCATCTTTTGTAATCATTGGTGCACCAAATTTTTTCTCGAGAACAACATTACGACCTTTGGGTCCCAATGTTACTTTTACAGCGTTTGCCAGTTGGTCAACGCCACTTTTCAACATATCGCGTGCTTCAATGTCGAATTTAATTTCTTTTGCCATACTATTTACTTTTTATTGATTTTGATTAAGCGATGTACAAAACGTCAGTTTGTGACATTAATAAGTAATCTTCTCCATCAATGTTCAACTCTGTACCGGAATATTTTCCGTAAAAAACAACATCTCCAACTTTCAATTCCATGGGTTCATCTTTTTTAGATCCGCCCACTAAAACTACTTTACCAACTTGTGGTTTTTCTTTTGCTGAATCGGGAATAATAATTCCACTTGATGTTTTTTCTTCGGCGGCCTGGGGTTGAACCAAAATTTTGCCTGCCAGAATTTTACCTTTTAAATCTGCCATAGTTGTTCAGTTTTATTCAATTAAACATTTATAAATTTTTCAAAAATCGACATCCTGCTATATCATATTCCATGCCATCGGATGGAAATCCTTCATCTCCGGTAAAAACTGGACAAAATAGCATTTCACTTCAAACAACGCTTAAAGCAACATAAACTAAAACGATGAATTTCAATTACATAATAACAATGTCACTTGTTCTGACAGGGTGACATGAAAAATTAGTTTTTCCGGTTAACCGGCACAAATATTTATAATGGCTGAAAAATGCAGTTGATTAAGCGGGAATAACCAAAAAAGCCATTTATCCTTTTTACGGGATAAATGGCTTTTCCATTCTTTTGAATGAAATTTTATTGTCCGTTTCCTTCTTCAGATGCAGGAGCCGGAGTATTTTGCTCTGGTGTCGCTTCAGGAGTTGTTGTCGGGAAATTGGGAACCTGCGTTGGATCTATTGTATTATCAATTTGTTCCTGCACCCGCGACTGCTCTTCAACAACCTCGCGCGGAATAAACGCCGAACCTAAAATAGCTAAAACCAGCAATGAACCAGCTAAAAACCAGGTTGCCCTTTCCAGAAAATCGGCTGTTTTACGCACACCCATTACCTGACCCGATGATTGGAAATTACTTGCCAAACCACCGCCTTTTGAGTTCTGTACCAAAACAATAAGTATCAACAGTACACAAACTATAAATATTAAAACTGTTATTAATGTATACATTTCAGTGCTAATTAAATGTTCTTCAATTTTTCAATTTCCTCAATTCGGGTTGCAAAGTAAATACTTTTTTCCGGATATTTCAAACTTAATTTTCGAAATGCATCCAGCGCTTTATCGTATTTTTTCTGCTCTAAATAAATCATTGCCAGGGTTTCAGTAATTAGTTCATCATTTTCGCTTACCGATTTATCAAACACTTCATTATCAAAATCATCGGCAGTATTCTCTGAAACCTTTTTTTCAAACCGAATAGTTGAAGGATTGGAAAGAAACCGATCGATTAATGAATTGCCCGCTGGAATTTCTTCATTTTTTCCCAAATCGAATACCGGTTGCTGCCGGAAATCCAGTTCTGCATTTATATTTTTATTTAAATAGTGGTGCAACTGTTTCCGATCGGGAACAAGAGCAGCCACTTTCCGCAATACTTTTTCGAAATCGGGATCGCCGGTAATTTTAAGGTTTTTCAAATAAAGCATCCAGGCCGGCTGAAAATCCGGAAATTCACCTGTCAATTCCTTCAGGCCCGACAAAGTATCAGCATTCAGCAATTCAGGATGTTCAAGTAAATGATTAAAATCTGCGCTTTCCATTTTTTGTGATTTTACCAATTTGCAATGGTTGCATTAAAAATATCCTCGTTTATTTTTTTCAGAATTTCAGGAACCAAACCGTCTTCCACATCGGCAAGCGAGCTGGTGCTGTCAAATTCTTCGAATGCCGAAAATGTACGTTCCACGCTCTGCTCCGGATCTTTATTATTGGTAAATTTTACTTTTATAGTAATTGTCAGTCTGTTTAAAGCTGCCA
The DNA here is from genome assembly GCA_963771595.1 of uncultured Prolixibacteraceae bacterium. Classification (GTDB taxonomy): domain Bacteria; phylum Bacteroidota; class Bacteroidia; order Bacteroidales; family Prolixibacteraceae; genus CAVYUC01. The sequence continues at coordinate 207,129 of CAVYUC010000033.1, forward strand.
AATCTTCCTTTTGAATGGCCATTGGCCGCACTTCGTATCCTGTAATCTGGCCTTCGAATTCAAGATCGCCATTTTCCTGCACCTCGTCCAGCGAAGTCTGCCGCTGTAACTTTTCGCGCAACGATTCGGTGAATTCCTGACTCAATGTAGGATTCACCAACTGCGCCCTGTTTGGAAAATAATAAACCGAAAAAGTTTTTACATCGGGAGAAATGTTGGCTCCGGTAAATGAATAGGAAATTTTACAGGATGAAAAAATAATTCCGACTGCAAAAAAAATCAAAATAAAAAAAACAACTCTTTTCATTAATTATCCCTTAATATCGTACTCTTTGATTTTACGGTAAAGTGTGCGTTCCGAAATTCCAAGCTCCTGCGCGGCATGTTTCCGTTTACCTTTATGTTTCTCAAGTGCCTTTTTAATCAGTTCAATTTCTTTATCTTCAAGCGACAGCGATTCTTCCACAAATTCTTCCGTGTCCTGAATATTTTCCCGGTCGATATTCGGAATATGAATTGGATTTGTATTTACTTCGGCCGGAGTTGTGCTTCTGTCATCGTCGTATAGATTGCGAATAATCCGGGCATTATCTCCCGAAATCGGCATTTCACGGTTTTCAATCATATCGAGCACCAGTTTTTTCAGGTCTGTCATATCCCGTTTCATATCAAACAACACCTTATATAATATCTCCCGTTCGTTTGAAAACGAATTTTCCTCATTTTTTGAAAAAAGGGCAGGCAGATTTTTCGATGAATTCACAGGAAGGTATGTTTTCAGCACATCGGCAGTAATATCCCGGTTTTGTTCAATTATGGAAATTTGTTCGGTAATATTTTTTAACTGCCGCACGTTTCCGGGCCAGCGGTAATTCATGAGCAAAATTCTTGCTTCATTATCCAGATGCAGCGGCGGCATTCTGTATTTTTCGGCAAAATCGCTGGCAAATTTCCTGAAAAGCAAATAAATATCATCGGGACGCTGACGAAGTGGCAAAACTGTAATGGGCACCGTGTTCAGCCTGTAATACAAATCTTCCCTGAATTTACCTTCATCTATTGCTTTGGCGATATCAATATTTGTGGCGGTTATAACCCTTACATTTGTTTTAATGACTTTCGACGAACCAACTTTTATAAATTCTCCCGTTTCCAAAACGCGCAGCAACCGTACTTGTGTTGAAAGTGGCAACTCCCCCACCTCATCCAAAAATATAGTTCCGCCATCAGCTTCCTGAAAATATCCTTTCCGGTCGGAAAGCGCGCCGGTAAAAGCACCTTTTTCGTGTCCAAAAAGTTCTGAATCAATTGTTCCTTCAGGAATTGCGCCGCAGTTTACAGCTATATATCGGCCATGTTTACGGCTGGAAAACTGATGTATAATCTGCGGAAAAATCTCCTTTCCTGTACCGCTTTCACCAATTATTAAAACAGATAAATCAGTTGGTGCCACCTGCACTGCCACTTCAATTGCCCTGTTTAAACCGGGGGAATTTCCTATAATTTCAAACCTTTGCTTTATTCCCTGAATTTCCATATTCACACTGTTCAATAAAAGCACAAATTTACAATTTTTCACCGCACTATTCCCTATTGATTTTGAATTAACCTTTTTTATACATTAATATTCATACTCTGAAAACACGTTAATCCATTTGATTTTCTTTCTGAAATAATTTTAAAACCACACCGTCTTTTTCCATCTTCATTATGATTATATTTAACGCAATAAAAAATTGACGATGAAAAATTATATTTCTGAATATTATCAAATCAGAAAATCATCTTTCAAAGTTTTTGAAATCAAATAAATAGGTCATGAAATTTATAGGAATAATACCTGCAAGATACCAGTCGACCCGCTTTCCAGGAAAACCGCTGGCAATGATTAATGACAAACCAATGATTCAGTGGGTTTACGAGAATGTGGCCAAAGCGCTTGACCAGGTGTGGGTAGCCACCGACGATGATCGCATTGCGGAAACAGTTAAAAATTTTGGCGGAAATGTGGTAAAAACTTTACCGACTCACAAAAGCGGCACCGACAGATGTGCCGAGGCTGCATTAATCCTTTCCGAAAATCTTAATTTTGACGTGGTAATAAATATTCAGGGAGACGAACCTTTTATTGTTCCGGAACAAATTGAACAGTTGAAATTATGTTTTACTGAAGCGGTAAAAATTGCTACATTGATAAAAAAAATCGATTCCACAAAAGAACTTTTTAATCCGAACCGGCCAAAAGTAGTGCTTGATAACCAGCATAACGCGCTTTATTTCAGTCGCTGGCCCATTCCTTTTGTGAGAGGAGAAGAAGAAAATTACTGGCTCAGGGTAAATACATTCTGGGCACATGTTGGAATTTACGCGTATAAAAAAGATGTACTTCAGGAAATTACGAAACAGGACCACACCAAGCTGGAAATAGCAGAATCGCTTGAACAGTTGCGCTGGCTTGAAAATGGAATCAAAATAAAAACAGCAGAAACAACACACCAAAGTATTGGAATTGACACGCCCGACGATTTGGAAGCAGCCGTTAAATTTCTGAATGAAAACCTGAAATAAATTATATTTTTGCAACCGACAGGAAAAAAAGTTGTCAATATTTTAAAAAGGGCATATTATTTGCAACCTTTGCATTACGCAATTTTACAAAGAAACAACATGAAACAAATTATACTTATCCTGTTTTTTACAACTTTTGTGTTTGCCGGTTTTTCGCAAAACCAGCCAACAGCATTTCGTACGCCTGCAAAGTTTTCGGTTGAAAATCAAAATCAGCTGGAGTTAAAAGTATATCCAAATCCCACAAAAATCCAGAAAGTGAACCTGGAAATGAGCACTGATGAAATTACAGAAATCCATCTTGTAAGTATTGTTGGAAAAGAAGTGCTGACAAAAAAATTCGATTTTGCAGTGACCAAATACGAAATGCCACTTGAAAATGTGCCTGAAGGAATTTACCTCATCCAGGTGAAAACAACAGAAAATAAAACCCTGGTAAAAAAACTGATGGTTTCCGGCAGTTAGATTTATTCCGGTTCCGCTCCAAATCCCATACTCTTTTTTATTATTTTCGCCCTCCAAACATAAAAATCCATTGGTTTGAAAATATTATTTACACTCGCAGCTTTTATTTGTGCGCAACAACTTTTCGCTCAGAAAAATATAGCAGATGCACGGAATTTACTGAATCAGGAAATAACTATCAGCGGAATAGTAACAAACGGAGATGAACTGGGCTCCATTCGTTATTTTCAGGATGAAACAGCGGGCATTGCAGCATATGGAAACAAAATCAGCGGAATTAACCGCGGCGATTCTGTCACAATTACCGGAACATTAAAAGATTACCGGAACCTGCTCGAAATTGATCCGGTTGCTTCCGTTACTGTTCATTCTTTAAATCATCAGCTTCCAGCACCAAAAATTATAACTGTTGATGAAATAGGGGAAAAATATGAAGGTCAGCTTGTTCAAATAAAAAATGTGGAAATCACCAATAGCATTGGTACTTTTTCCGGAAATCAAAACTATTCATTTACTGCAAATGGCCGACAGGGAGAGTTGAGAATTAATGCAAATTCTCCAATTGTTGGGACTGTAATTCCTTCCGAAAAATTTAACTTAACCGGAATTTGTTCCCAGTTTTCGTACTACACCAACGACATAAGCAGCGGATATCAAATTCTTCCGCGCGATGTAAATGATTTTGATTCTGTTGATCCGGTAAATTTCACTTCGGTAGTTAATATTACCGGAATTACTAAAAGCGGATTTGATTTGAACTGGAAAACAGATGCAGATGCTTCTACAGAAGTTCGTTTCGGAACAACAATGGACAAATCGCAATGGCAATATAAATCATCCGAATTCACAAATTCTTCTGAAGATGGATTTTTACACGAAATCAACATTTCCGGGTTGCAACCGGCCGCAATTGTTTATACCGAAGCATTTTCCGTGTTAGGCACCGACACTGCTTTTTCGGGTGTGGGAGTTTATGGCACACAATCCAATTCCACCGGAAAAATCAATGTGTATTTTAATACTCCGGTCGATCATTCTGTTGCTACAAATGTTTTGGCACAAAATATCGGAAATGCGGTGGAAGATACATTAATTGCTTATATCGATCGTGCAGGCGAATCCATTGACTTTTGCATCTACAACATCAACAATCGCGGCATCAGCAATGTAAGCGAAGCACTCAACAGGGCAAAAAACCGTGGAGTCAAAATCCGGTTTATTACCTGCGGATCGACAGCTCATTTTGGAGTTGAAAATCTGGACAATGAAATTCCCGTGCTGGAACGGCCGAATGAAAATGAAGGCGGAATAATGCACAATAAATTTGCAGTTTTCGATGCAAACTCTACCAATCCTGCACTTCCATGGGTTTGGACCGGCTCCGTTAATATGACAGAAGATCAGATAAACCTGGATGCAAATAATTGTGTATTTATTCAGGATCAGACGCTGGCAAAAGCATATCGGATTGAATTTGAAGAAATGTGGGGTTCAAATGGAATTCAACCCAATCCAACCAATGCAAAATTTGGAGAAAATAAAAAAGATAACACGCCGCATCAGTTTGTAATTGGTGAAACACCGGTGGAATCATATTTCAGTCCTTCGGATAATACAAATCAAAAAATTGCAGATGCAATAAATTCTGCAGACAAAGCGCTTGACATTGAAACCATGCTGATTACCCGTTCCGATTTGGCACAAGCCATTGGCGATGCAAACAGACGGGGAGCCGAAGTTTTTGTTCTTACAAACGATGCCGCCGATAATACCGAAACCGTAAATAACATTCTGAATAACAATCTTCCCACCCAAAATATCCTTTTCGACAATGCAGTGAATGGCCTGTTGCATAATAAACTGGCCATAATCGACAATGGTTTTCCCGGTTCCGATCCGCAGGTAATAACAGGCAGCCACAACTGGAGCAATTCAGCCAACGATAAAAATGATGAAAACACCCTGATTATACACAGTTCAGAAATTGCCAATATTTATTTTCAGCAGTTTGCATATCGTATTGCAGAAAATGGCGGAAACATTTATGTTTCGGCGGTAAAAACAGAAATGCAGGAAATAAAGATCTTTCCAAATCCGGCTTCCGAAAGAATTACTGTTTCCTCTTCCAAACCAATTGCAGCTGTTGAGTTATTTTCTTCTTCCGGAATAAAAACCGGTGAATATATTTCAGGAAATCCAACACGCATAAAAGTTAAACTGAACAACCTGCCTTCGGGAATTTATTTGTTAAAAGTCCGCTTAAACGACGGCCATTTCAATACATATAAAATTGTGAAAGAGTAACTTCGATAAACTATTTGTTTTACAGTAACGCTTTTCCCGGGATTTTTACTTCAGTCCTGCTTTATCTTTTGTTTAAAAAATTACAAACACTGGAATCATTGCAGATATCTCCGAAACTGGAAATCAAAGAAAATATGATCCGTGAAAATAAAGAATAGGACAAATTCCGGCAGAAAAACAGGAAAAAGAAAAGTAAAATAAGAAATCAGCTTTCTACAATAATTTGTAATTTTCAGCATCGGAAAAAACCCATTTATGAACTGTTGACACTATTTAAAATTAAAAAATTAATGATACGATGAAACTACTACTTCGCATTCTGCTTCTTGCTTTATTTATTCAACCTGCATTAACAGGTTTTTCCCAATCGAAAAAAACTAAAAGACAACAAGCCAAATACAGTACAGAATACGAACAGCAGACACTCGCGGATAACGATCTTCCTGTTTTAATGCCATACAACCGCTGGATTTCTCCGGCAGGTTTTCAGATTTATTTTGGCGATAAGGAACTTGAAAACCATGCACTCGATTGTGCGGCTTCGCCCGACGGAAAATGGATTGCTGTGGAAGGACGCTATTCCATTGTAATCCTTTCTTCAGAAACAAATAAAATTGTGGAACGAGTACCCCTGAAAGATTTACTGAAAGAGAATGCGATGAATACTTTCTCGGGAATCAGCTGGAGAAAAACAGGCGATGACTATGAATTGTACTGGAGCGTTTCGGGAGACAAATCATATGTAGTGAAGGCCACCTGGAACGGCCGCAAACTGAAGCTGGCAGATGCCTTTGAATTTGCTGCCGAACCCCCGGCAAAAACAGCCCTTCCCAATGAAGTGCTGGTAACCGAAGAAAACGAAACGCCAGTATTTTATGTGGTATTAAACGGAAACAATAAACTGGCAAAAGGGAATGCAGAAACAGGCGAAATCATTTGGTCGGTACCCACCGGAGTAGCGCCTTTTGGAGTGGTTAAAGCTGCCGGAAAAATTTATGTCACCAACTGGGCCGGCGCCGTTCCTGATGAAAATGATGAAAATGTAGCCGGCGTACCCTGGGGAAGTGCAAAAGTTGATCCCGAAACCGGCGCGACACGCGAAGGAACTGTTTCCGTTTTCAATGCTGATGATGGCCGCCTGTTAAAGGAAATTACGGCTGGACTGCACCCCAACGACATTATTGCAGGCCCGGATGAAAATTTTATTTATGTAGCAAATGCTAACAGCGATGCTGTATCAGTAATCAATACAAAAACCGATGTGGTTACTGAAACCATTCCCGTAAGGCTGGGTGAGGAAAAAAATCCATACTTCGGCGATTCTCCCAATGGTTTGGGAATTTCGGGCGACGGTAAAACATTATATGTTGCCAATGGGATGGACAATGCAGTGGCAGTTGTTGAGTTGGGGGAAAAAGCTTCGGGGGCAGCTACAAGCAGCAAAAGCAAAATTTCAGGATTTATACCCACCGGCGCTTACCCCGGGGCGGTTTGTGTTTTTAACGACGACCGGTTGTATGTTGCCAATATTGAAGCGGAAGGAGCCCGAATTCCAACAGTTTCTGAGGAAACGGGAATGACATCATATAACAGTCACCGGCAAATGGCATCGGTTTCTGTTATTCCCGTTCCGGGTAAAAAACAGTTGCAGCAATACACAAAAAAGGTGCAGCAAACCAACCAGTTCTTCCGGATAGCCCTGTCAAAAAAACTTCCCCGAAAGAATGCAACCCCGGTTCCTGTTCCTGCGAGAATTGGCGAACCATCGGTTTTCAAACATGTGGTATACATCATCAAGGAAAACCGTACCTATGATCAGATTTTAGGCGATGTTGCAGCAGGCGACGGCGAACCTTCGCTCTGTATATTCGGAAAAGAAGTGACACCCAATACACATAAACTGGTGGACTATTTTTTGCTGCTTGATAATTTTTATGTTGCCGGAAAATCATCGGCCGAAGGACATCAGTGGACGGATATGGCCATTGTGACCGATTACATCGAAAAAAATGTGCGCGCCTGGTTCCGCAGCTATCCGCATGTGCAGGAAGATGCGCTTGTTTATGCCCCTACAGGTTTCATCTGGGACAATGCCCGCCGCAATGGAAAAAGCGTGCGGATTTACGGGGAAGCCTGTGTACCGCAGTTTGACAGAAACGCCACCTGGGAATCGATATACAACCAGTTTAAAAAGGGTGAAAAAGTGGAATTCGAAAACCATACGACTATTGATCCGGTTAAAAACATTTTAAGTCCAAACTATCCGGGCTACGACAGCCATAAATTTCCGGATGTTTTGCGGGCGCAAACATTTATTGAAGAGCTAAAGGAGTATGAAAACCAGGAAGGCGATCAGTGGCCGGAACTGATTGTAGTTGCCCTGCCGAATGATCACACAGCCGGCACGCGCCCCGGATTCCCGACGCCACGGGCGATGGTTGCCGACAATGATGTGGCGCTGGGGCAAATTATTGAGGCCATCACCAAAAGCAAATTCTGGAACAATACTGCAATTTTTGTTACCGAAGACGATTCACAGTCGGGATGGGATCATGTTTCTGCCTACCGCACGGTGGGTTTGGTCATCAGCCCCTTTTCCAGATTTGAAGAAACCAATCGCACCAACTACAACCAGGTGTCGATGGTGCGGACAATGGAACAAATTCTGGGCATTCCGCCAATGAACATCCAGGATGCCACTGCAATGCCCATGTTCGATTGTTTCATTCAAAACGCCGACACCAGTCCCTACATTGCTGTTCCGAATGAAATTCCACTGGATGAAATGAACAAAAGCCTTTCCCAGCTAAAAGGACCGGCGCTGCATTATGCCAAAAAAAGCATGGACCCGCAGTTTGATCATGTGGATGCTGGAAATGATGCATTGTTTAACCGGATCATCTGGTTTGCCTCCAACGGCAAAAAGCCGTACCCGGCCAGGTTCAGCGGAAAGGATGATAACGATGATGATGATTAAAAGGAGTTGGAAAATACAGGGGCTGGCAGATGTTGCAGGGCGGAATTAGGAAAGCCTGTGTACTGATAACGTTGCATAGTCTCTGAAACACTGTGATACCTCACTATTGTTGTTGGTGCTGATAAGTGCCTTGGCTTCTAAAAAAAATACTGCTACACTATATTATGTGCTGGCAACTGGCAATTTTTTAATCAGTCAATTTTGAAATGATTGTTCTAATTTTATTTTTTGTTATTTCGTCCAACTGTCCCATAATAATTTCAACCATATCTTTCTCAAGTGTCGCTATTTTATGGATACGAATCACAGAAGGTAATTTAAGACCCGATTTTTCCCAGGCATTAACAAATATATCATTCTTAGTTTTGTAAATTTGACTCGTTATCCTGCACACAATAATATCACCATCGTCAAATTCCTGGATTATCAGTGCGGGTCTTCTTTTAAAGGTCTTACCATCTGTAAATGGAAATTTTAGCAGGACAATGTCTCCGAAATTCAGTTTATCCATTCAATAATTGTCATAAATTGAATCCGTATCAGCATATCCCTTTAAAAATTGACTTTGTGTGGTTTGCTGGAAAATCAAATCATCATAAATATCAGAATCATCAATAAGTACAATTACCCTTATATCTTTATCATCATCGGTTTTTAACTCAGATTGTATCTTTGTCGGAATCAAAATCTGATTATTTTTTATTTTAGACTTAAATTCTAATGCTCTCATTATTTTCATCTTTGTGCAAAGATAATCAATTTATATTTGAAGATTAAATGTTTGGTAAATGTCTGTTTTGCTTATTGCCTAAGGCAGTCTGTCTGTAAACTTTGCTGAATATTCCTTGACAACTAAAATCATAAGCAGAAAGCCTTTCGAACCCTTTATTATCTTTTCCTGTTTTAAGTGAAGACTGAATGGTTTTTATTCGTTTTTTTTCTTAATCTGTTGGAGGGTTATTTGGAGGCAGATACGCCCGAGAAGTAGTGCCCCGGAAATCTTCGGGAAAGGTAAATCCGGAGTTGGAAACTCCTGCTCATTTAAATTTTTAGCTTAAGTCCCATTTTAAATCCGTAACTGTTTACGGTATGCGTTTTTGCAATATCATCCAGAACCACGTTTTTGTTGCTGTACCCGGAATGATAAAAACCGAACCTTGAAAACAAGGACAGATTATGGATGATAACACGTTTTAGTTCCATGTCCAGTAATATTCCAATTCCCGGTTTGTTCTTTCTTATTTCTTTTTCAGTTTCCGTGGAATATGTTCCGGTTTTGTCCGGCATGAAAATTAAGGTTTTGAACATCGTTCTCCAGTTTATAATAATTCAATCCGGCTTTTACACCTGCCGAAAAATTAAAGCATTCCGAAGCAATTATTTTTTGAGCTATCCCCAGATTTATACCGGCAGTTGAAAAACTTCCATTCTTTAATTGTATCAAATAGGATTCCCCTGAAGTCAAATATCTTGAATATTCTGCGTAATCATTATTGCTTTTACGAGATGCATTCACTTCCATGAAAATAAATTGCTTTTTAAGGTCATACGTATATCCGATATTTATGCCGGGAACATTTTTATAAAAACCGGCATTGCCCGTTGTCATTGTAGCAGCAATATCGATGGATTGCGCCGAAACATCATATAATGTGATGAACAAAAGGACCAGGAAGAACATAATTTTTTTATAAAAATCCAATTATTCATTTCATCTTTAAGCACTACCATATGTGTTTTAGAATATTTGGTAAATAATCCCCTATCCGATAAAATTTTAGAACGATTCCAAATCCGTTATAAATATTGCAGCCTTCCGTCCAATTGTTATATTTGTCGTACCGAAATAGCAAAGTTCAGCCTAATACATTGACAATGAGAATAAACAAAACACGGATCGTTTTTATACTACTTCTTTTTTGTGCGCAGTATCTCTCAGCACAGGGCTTCCTTCACCGGGAAGGGAAATACATCTTTGACGGTTCGGGCAATGAAGTAATTCTTCGGGGAATTGGAACCGGCAACTGGATGATCCAGGAAGGTTATATGATGAAAAGTTCAGGCGTGGCGGGAACACAGCATGAATTCAGAAACAAATTAATTGCCACCATTGGCGAAGAAAAAACAGATAGCTTTTATACCGTTTGGCTCGGTTCACACTTTCGCAGAATTGATGTTGATTCCATGAAATCATGGGGTTTTAACAGCATCCGTGTGGCCATGCATTATAAATGGTTTACCCCACCCATTGAAGACGAACCGGTACCGGGCGAAATTACCTGGATTGAAAAAGGGTTCACCTTAATGGATTCGCTGGTCAGCTGGTGCAGCGACAATGAAATGTACCTTATACTCGATTTACATGGTGCACCCGGAGGACAGGGAAAAGAATCCAATATCTCGGATTACGATTCTTCGAAACCGTCGTTGTGGGAAAGCCAGGCCAATAAAGACAAAACTGTTGCCTTGTGGAAAAAACTGGCAGAACGGTACAGCAATGAACCCTGGATTGGCGGATACGATTTAATCAATGAAACCAACTGGAGCTTTTCGGCCGGAAATGCACCGCTTTGGGATTTGCTTAAAAAAATAACCCTTGCCATTCGCGAAGTGGATGAAAACCATCTCATCTTTATCGAAGGCAATTGGTTTGCGAATGATTACAGCGGACTGCCGTCAATCTGGGATAATAACCTTGCACTGAGTTTTCACAAATACTGGTCGTATAACGATGCCGGTTCACTGAACTGGATGATTAACCTGCGTAACAGCCGGAATGTACCGATATGGCTGGGCGAAAGCGGAGAAAACTCCAACGTCTGGTTTACCAATTTGGTTACACTTTGCGAAAAAAACAGGATTGGCTGGTCGTGGTGGCCGGTAAAAAAAGCCGACATCAATAACCCACTGAGAGTAAAGGTAAACAGCGAATATACGCGGCTGATTGATTACTGGAAAGGAAGCGCATCCAATCCAGGAGCTGATGCAGCTTTTGAAGCAGTGCTTCAGTTTGCCGAAAACCACCGGCTCGAAAACTGCATCTTTCAGAAAGATGTAGTGGATGCATTAATCCGGCAACCAAAAACCACGGAAACTGTTCCGTATAAATTGTACCATACCGGTGAACCGGTTTTTGCTTCGGACTACAATCTGGGAAGAAACGGATTTGCCTATTTCGATAATGACACCGCTGATTATCATGGCAGTACCGATAATTATATTGCCTGGAACCAGGGCTGGAATTACCGCAACGACGGAGTGGATATTGAACCGTGTGTTGACGTGCTGGCAAACAACGGGTTCAATGTAGGGTGGACAGGCGACGGCGAATGGATGGAATATACAGTTGCAGTAGATTTTACGGCAGCCTATACGCTAAGCATACGTTCAGCATCCGGTTCAGGCGGTTCAAAAGTGCATCTTGAAATGGACGGTAAAGTTATTACACAAATCATAAATTTACCCGGTACCTCGGGCTGGTACAACTGGAAAACAACTGAAGTTACAGAAGTGCCGCTCGTAAAAGGAACCCATAAGTTTAAATTTGTCTTTGACAAGGGTGGCTCCAACCTGAACTACTTTCAGTTTTCAAACCCGGTGAGTGCAGACAGTATTCCGTTTAAAAACTTAACTGCTGTATCTTCTGAAGATGGCAGTGCTGTTTATTTATCGTTCAACAAACCGGTTACCTCTTCTATAGGAGATATTCAACTCTCTGATTTTATCGTAACTGTAAATAACAATCCGGTTGAAATAACAACCGTTTCGTTAAAGGAAGACAATCCGTATGAAATTATAATTCAGGTAAAAGAACCTTTGTTTTACGGAGGACAAATAAAATTGTCGTACCAGGGAAATTCAATTTTCAGTTCCGGACGACCCCTTTCGGCATTCTCCAATATGGCAGTAACCAATATGTTGCCGCTGCGGTATTCATTTCCCGGCAGAATTCAATCCGAGGATTTCTTTTTTAACAACGGGATGGTGAGCGAAACCTGCGAGGATACAGGTGGTGGTCTGAATATGGGATACGCTGCTCCCGGAGATTATCTGGATTACCTGGTACATGTTCCGGAATCGCGGTATTATACCATTCATTTCAGGGTGGCTACCAGCCGGTCCAACAATCAATTGATTATCCGGGTTGGCGAAGGTAATTCATTTACAGCAGTTGATACAATTACCATATCTCCCACCGGCGACTGGCAAAACTGGGAAACTGTTTCCACCACTGTTTTTCTTGAAGAAGGAAGGTACACCATGCGGATGTATGTAAAATCGGGAGAATTCAATACCAACTGGTTTCAGGTGGTAAACGCTGATCCGGTTGGAATATCAGCACAACATTTACCAGAGCTGAGAATTTATCCCAATCCGGCAGATAAATTCATTATAATTCAAATTCCTGAACCGGCATCTGGAAATTCCGGCAAAATTTACATTTACAATCCGTTAGGCCAGGTTGCAAAAAGTACCAATTACTCTGGTAAAAACGAAATACAACTTGCTGTTTCGGGACTAAAGACCGGAATGTACTATGTTGAACTAAAGCAAACTAACAACAAATCACTTATTTCTAAATTTTATATAAAATAAAACCATAATAAACTTAAGAAATCTATATGCTAAAAACAGGCGTAATCCAAAAATTCCCTGTTAAATTTTACTAAAATTTTCACATGTGAGTCTTAATAAAAATTTTACTTTTGCCCATTCTATGAAATTTTGAAGTATGAATAAACTAAATCATTTACTAATACTAGGCATTTTTTCTGTTGTGTTATTAGGCATTACAGGATGTGAAGATCGTTCCAATGATCCATTTGAAATTCCGCCATGGTTGGGAGGCTCAAGTATAGAGACGCTCCAGGAAAGAGGAAATTACACCATCTTTCTTGAGCTCATGGAAAAAGCGAATTACACAGAACCTATTTCAAAACAGCTCTTTACGTTGTTTGTTCCCGATGATAATGCTTTCAGAGAATATTTTAAGTCGGCAGGCATAAATTCAGTTGCCGACCTGACAGAAGATGAAGCTGTTCAGCTTTTTACCCTGCATGTATTACGGAACCCGCGCTCGAGGGGTAATTTGATTTATGAATTTGCATGGGGCGAATACCAGGGACCCGACCAGGGAGGAATGGGAGAATATGCATCATTATTTCACAGGAAACCTACTCCGAGTACTTCTATACCTTATAAGGAAACTATCCGCTATTTACCGGGAAGAGTTGGAGAAGAATTGTTAATTTACACCGGCGACAAAAATGTACCGTTGTTTAGTGAAGAATTTTTTCATGACTACGGCGGATTGCAGGATGGCAGCGATTACTTGTTCTTATATCCCGACAGTAAATGGAAAGAAGGTTACACTTCGAACCTGAAAGCATTAAACTGGCACAATGCTATGGTTATTCCCAATCCGGAGATACCTGATGAACTTGAAGTACGAACCGCAAGCGGGTTTATATATTTTATTGATCGCGTTGTTCCGCCTATGCCAAGCATCGAGGAATATATGAGGGATAATCCGGACAGATTTGGCGTTTACTATGATATTCTTCAGCGTTTTGCCACATACGGAAATTCGAAAGTTGATGAACAGGACAGGGTATTGTGGAGAAAAGGCTACGACATGGTCTTTAATCTGGCTGAAGAAAGAGGAACTTCGCTCGATCAAGCTGTGCCACCTCAAAACATGTGGTCGGCATTTATTCCAAATAATACAACGCTTCAAAATTATTTGGATAATACGGTTTTGAAAAATTATTCATCACTTGACAGCGTGCCACGGGTTACCTTGTACTACATATTGCAAACACAGCTTTCCAGAACTCTGGTCATCAAGTCGAAAATGGAGAATAGCTATTTTAATGCATTCGGAGATAAAACACCTATTAATTTATCCGATATTGTTTCGCGATACATGACCAGCAACGGACCGGTGTATGAAACCAACCGGGTTCTTGAGCCAAATGTATTTACCTGTGTACCCGGAATTTTATTTGTCGACAAGGATTATACAACCTTACTTTATGTATTAAGTGAAGCGAATGTGCTTTCCACGCTTTCAAATCCTGATGCAGATGTAACTTTATTTGCAACGACGAATAAACAACTCGAAGAATATGGCATACGTTACAATGAAACGGATGCAATTGTTGAATTCAGAAGCCCGGTGAACGGACAGTGGAATACGATGAGGAATTCTGACCTGGTAAATTTTGCCCAGGACCAGGTTGTAAACGGACCGCTGTCTGATTTTACAGGCGATGGATATGCACGGCTTGCATCGGGCAATTACGTTCATTATGCAGCAAATAAACTTGAATCATCAGAGAACCAGATGAAAGGTGAGCCTGGAACGCTGGTTTCAGTAGAAGAAAATGAACGCAACGGATTTCTGGTTAAACTAGATAAGCCAATCCAGTCAAGATGGGTAATAGGACAATACCTGGTGAATGATCCGGATTTGTCAGAATTTACCGGATTGCTGACTTCAACCCGTTTACTGGATACACGGTACAGGGATCCTATAACAAGAGAAGTGATTCAGAATCTGAAATTTTTTGCAGCGGCTGATAACTGGACTGCTTTTATACCAACCAATGAAGCCATGGAAAAAGCACGTGCAGAAGGAATAATTCCGGAAGGTACAGGAGTGTCGTGGTATAACGGTTTAAGTAACGAAGGTAAAGATTCAATTGATAACTTTATAATGAATCACTTTTTGGTAAACACTGTAGTGTTCGATGACGGTAATCTGTCCGGAGCTTTTGATACCAACTACTCATATCTTGATGAAGATGGAAAAACAAAAATAAATTCAAAGCTTAATATTATTAATGAACCACAAAATCTAACCATAGCAGATATTACCGGGCAGGAGGTAACAGTTGAGCACGAAAATGCAGATATCCTTGTCCAGAAAGGTGTTGTTCATAAAATTAACACAGCACTTAAATATCGCGAATAAGGTACAAATTTGTCTAACCAGATCTAAAATGAAGAAAACCATACTATTCTCGGCAATACTATTTTGCCTTTTATCAGGATTTACAAAAGTACAGGCTCAGTCTGCAATTGTCAGCGGTAAAGTTGCTGATGCTGAAACCAAAGAACCACTTATTTCTGTAAATATTGTAGAAATGGACAAGAACGGAAGGTTTATAAGTGGAACAATTACTGACTTAAATGGTAACTATGTTTTAAAAGTAACCGATGCAAGTAACGAAATTCAGGTTTCATTTATCGGATATAAAAAACAGACTTTTACTATTAATGGCCGGAAAGAGATTGATATTGAACTGGAACCGGAATCAGTAGCCATGGACGATATTGTGGTAACCGGTACAAAAATGGGTAACGATGGCTATGTTCCTGTGCGCGACCGTGCAACAGCGATTACCCGCATGGAACTTCAGGGAATGGAAACGGTTATGGGGACCTCGGTTGAAGATATGCTGCAGGGCCGTCTGGGTAACGTTGATATTTCTTCCGTTTCGGGTGACCCTGGTGCCGGATTGAACATTCGTATCCGCGGTACAGCATCTTTGAATGCACGTAACCAGCCACTTATCGTAATTAATGGAATTCCGTATGATGCAAACATTGAAGAAGGTTTCGATTTTGCTAGTGCGGATATCGAAAGGTTTGGTAGCTTAATAGACGTTTCTCCGGAAGATATTGAATCCATCGAAGTACTAAAAGATGCTGCTTCAACAGCTGTTTGGGGATCGCGTGCATCAAACGGAGTTTTGATGATCAAAACAAAAAGGGGTATCAAATCAAAACCAATTTTTGAATATACTTTTAAAACTACTTCATCGCATGAACCCGATCCCATTCCTATGCTCGACGGAGCCGGTTACGCCCGTTTAATCACTGAGGAACATTACAATGTGGATTACAACAGTTTCTTCAATCAGGAAATTGCTTTTGATCCTGAATGGGAAGAATACCATAATTATTCACAGAACACCAACTGGGTGAAAGAAATTACGAAGGTTGCCAATACAAACCAGCACGATTTCTCGGTTCGTGGTGGTGGAGACAAATCAAGGTACAACATGTCAATGGGATTGATTGACGAAGGCGGTACAACTATCGGAAATAATCTGAAAAAGATGAACCTCCGCAGTTCGCTCGACTATGATTTATCCTCTAAAATCCAGTTTAAATCCGACATCATGTATACCCGGTACGACCAGGATAATACATATGATGTTGATGATCCGGCTTATACCGGCGGAAATTCCTGGAGATCTTTACGTGCTGTTGCCTATCGGAAAATGCCCAACCTGGCTGTTTTCGACAGGGATACCAACAACGTGCATTACGGTGAATATTTTACACCGCTCAGTACACTTCAAGGAAATGCCAAAGACAATTACAACCCGGTTGCATTTGCTAACCTGGCTTCACAAAAAACTTACAAGGATAATGCAAGGGCATTGTTTACAGCCAAATGGAATATTATTCCTTCACTAACATGGAATGGAACGGTTACCCTTGATTTATTTGATTTAAAAAGAGAGAAATTTCTTCCGTACAAAGCTATCGGATACAATTATACAGACGAAATTACAAACCTGGCGGTTAATGAATTCTCAAAGAAAAGTTCAATATTCACATTTAATCAGCTAATTTTCAGACCAATATTTAACAATGATCGCCACGATGTTTTTGTGATGGGCCAGGTGGATACCGAAACCTCGCGCTCAAGGTGGTATAAAACAGAATCAAGTCAATCTGCATCACCTTACATTAATCAACCGGTGAATGATAAACACCTTAACTATTTTGGTTCGAGCTTAACTGAATTTAAATCACTCGGGTTTTATTTAACCGGTAGTTACAAATACATGGACAAATACAGCATTATGCTGGGGGCAAAATATGAAGGAAATTCTAAATTCAGTAAAGACAGCCGGTGGGGCTGGTTCCCAACCGTCTCTGCATTCTGGCGTATTTCCGGTGAAGAATTCCTGAAATATTCAAATTTCATTGACGATTTAAAACTTCGTATCAGCTGGGGACAAAGTGGAAATACACCAGCCAGCAATTATTTATATTTCAATACCTATCAGGCCGGAGCTGTTTATTCCTATATGGATATGCAGGGTGTTCAGCCCAGTGGCATTGAATTGACCAGTCTGCAATGGGAAACCATCGACCAGATTAACCCGGGTTTAAGTTTGCTCGCACTGGATAACCGCCTGAATGTTGAAATTGATGTTTACAGAAAAAAAACATTGAATCTTTACCTCGAAAATTCGGGAATACCAAACAGTACAGGTTTTGGTGATATTGACCGCAATGATGGTGAAATGGAAAACAGGGGTTTTGAATTTCTTGTCGACTATACAGTGATAAGAAATAAAGATTTCAACCTGAGTTTTAACCTTAACCTTTCCAGCAACCAGAACAGAGTTTTACGTTTGCCTGAAAATTATAGCCTTGAGTATGGTAATATGCTGGAAAACGGAAATTACAAAATCAGTATCACTCCAGGTGAAGCTCTGGGAGGATTTTTTGGTTATGAATATTTAGGCGTATACGCAAACGATGAAGATGCAATTGTTCTGGATGCAAATGGCGAACCTGTTTTTGCTCCCGGACAGGAACAACCCCTTTCCATGATTATGGGAGGTCCCTCAGGATATGTGTTTGAAGGTGGCGATGCCAAATATAAAGACCAGAATTATGATGGCAAAATCGATGAACTGGACCTCGTATACCTGGGCGACCTTAACCCCAAGTTAATGGGTGGTGCCGGATTTCGTGTAGGTTACAAAGGATTGGTGCTCAATACGTTTTTCTATTTTAAAGTTGGTCAGAAAATCATTAACCAAACCCGTATGGATACAGAAAAAATGTACAATTACGACAATCAGAGTTTGGCAACCAACTGGCGCTGGAGAAGACAGGGAGATATTACCGATATGCCAAGGGCGCTTTACAATGAAGGTTTTAACTGGCTGGGTTCCGACCGTTTTGTTGAAGATGGATCACACATCCGGTTAAAATCATTGTCGCTGAGTTATGATTTTAACAAAAAAGCTACGAATTGGCTGCGGCTTAAAGATCTGAAACTTTTCGCAACAGCTTATAACCTGTTTACCTGGACAGCGTATTCAGGACAGGATCCTGATGTGGCTCCGCCTGCAAAACCAGATGAGTTACCAAAAGATTACAGTAAAACACCTCCGGGAAGAAAGTATATGTTTGGTTTGAATGTTACCTTTTAATTCGTAAAAATTAATTCAATGAAAAAGCTCAATAAATATAGCCTGGCAATAATTGCACTGCTTTTTGCTGCAGTTGCTTTTACCTCCTGCAATGATTACCTGACTGTGGCTCCTGAAAACGACTTAATAAAAGAAAAATTCTGGACAAAAAGAGAAGACGTTAACGGCGCTCTCGCAGCAACTTACAATGCATTACGGGATAATAGCCTGAAATCTTTGATTCTGGGTGAAGTTCGTGCCGATTTGGTCGATTTCGGTGGTGCCAATTTTTCAGATTATGTCCGGATTGGCCAAAGTAATATCAGCCCAACAAACGGTGTCGTTAACTGGGGGAGCTACTACAAACCGATAAACCTCGCCAATACTCTCATGTATTACGATAAACAGGTTTTCGAAAAAGACAGAACTTTTACTAAAGAATATTTGGATGCGGTAGATGCAGAAGCCCTGTTTATTCGTTCGTTGTCGTATTTTTATCTGATACGGCTATGGAAAGATGTGCCACTGGTGCTGGAACCTTCCATTTCGGATACAACCAATCTGTACCTTCCCAAAAGCCCTGAAAAGGTAGTTATTAATCAGATAATTGAAGATTTGTTAAAAGCCAAAGACATGGCCTATACCACTCAATTTATGGGAACAGACTATTTCTACGGGCGGGCAAATAAATTTTCGATAATGGCACTGCTGGCCGATGTCTATTTATGGAATGAGCAGTACGATAAATGCATTCAGTATTGCGATGAAATTATTAACTCAGGGTTATATGCCCTGGAGAATAATGAAATCTGGTTCACGATTTATTATCCCGGCAACTCTGCATCGGAAAGTATTTTTGAATTGCAGTTTGATGATGATTTGGACAACCAGGAAAACCCGATTTACAATAACCTGATTCCTGTTACCGGAGGTGCGCAGGTAACACTGGATACAAGAAATACAAGTCTTCTCCTTGAAAGGGAAGATGCCCGGAATTTTCAGGGAAGAGGAGCTGTCTGGAAATACATTGGGAAAGATCCACTTGGACAAATATCCAGAACAACTTCAGAGCGTGATGCCAACTGGATAATTTACAGGTATGCCGACATTCTTTTAATGAAAGCAGAAGCGTTAATCGAACTCGACCGGCTGGAAGAAGCAAATAACCTGATACGGGAAACCGTGTTACGTGCAGGAATAGCCTATAACCCCATTTTTGATAAGGTACAGTTAAGACAAGCATTACGCGATGAAAAAGGAAGAGAGTTTCTTTTGGAAGGAAAGCGCTGGTTTGATCTTCTGCGTGCTGCAAAACGTGATGGCTTCGCCAATAAACAAATCATCATTAACATGATTCTTTCGGGTGCCGATATTAAACAACAGGCAATTCTGAAAACAAAGGTTTACGACACATTAAGTTACTATTTACCTATTGCTGAGCGCGAGCTGATTTACAACCAGAATCTGGAGCAGAATCCTTATTATAACAGGTAAAATTGAAAGGAATTGAATATGAAAAACAAAATTTTAAATACTATAATCAGAGGCAGCAAATTACTGCTGGTAGTTTTGCTTTTGAACAGCTGCAATCAGGAACCGGTTCTCTGGGATGTTAAATCAACCCAGCAGGTAATCTCAGAATTCGTTGCCGAAGATGCTGAATTCTCTGAATTCAACGGACTGCTGGAAAGCACAGGTTTGAACAGCCTGCTGGCAGTGCGCGGACCCTTCACACTTTTTCTGCCATCCAACGAACAAATGAATGCCTTTTATGCAAAAAAAGGAGTCGGTTCCTACGCTGATTTCACTCCTGAATTCCAGAGGCAACTGGCATTAAACCATATTATTCTGGCGCAAATTGAAACCGGCGATATTGGATTAGGCGCCATTCGCGAAGTAAATGCAATTGGCGATTATATTGTCAGTGAATTTGACGGAGCAGACATTATCCTGAACAAAGACAGTAAAATTATAAAACGGGATATCCGGGCATCAAATGGTGTGATTCATTTGATTGGAATGGTAATGGAGCCGGTATCCAAAAGTGTATATGAAGTGTTGGCCGATAATCCTGACTACTCCATATTTACCAAAAGTTTGGAAATGACCAACCTGAAAGATACACTTCAAATTATCACCTTCCCGTTTGGTAACAGAACCGCCAGAACAAGGTATACCATACTTGCAGTTGCCGATACTACTTTCCAGCGTTTTGGAATTAACAATGTGCAGGATTTAATCGCCAGGTTTTCTACATCACCCGATAGTATAACCTATAAAAGTGACGGTTTTTACAGGTACATTGAGTACCACCTGATGGCTGAAACCTATTATTTAAGCGATCTTACAAGCAAGCTTTATCCTATACTTTCTCATGATAATAACATAACCATGACCATTACCGATGATTATAAAATTAATCCTCGGGATGATGGCAGATATACGTCATTTTACATTGAGACATCCAATATCCCGGGGAAAAATGGTACGGTTCATACAATCACCGATCTTTTGCCTGTTTTTCAACCGAAACCTACTACAATTGTGTGGGAAACGACCGATCATTTCGATTTAAAACAAGGCGATTATTACCTGAAAACATACCAGAGATGGTTTGATGGTCAAAATACCTTTGCCAATATTAAATGGGAAGGCGATTACCTGTTGTACTACTATAAAGAAGATGTTGTACAGGAAAACTGGGACTGCCTTGCAATGAGTGGCTGGTGGTGGATTGAAGTTACAACTCCAAAAATTATGAAAGGAAGCTATACCATGTCGGGTAATATCTGGAGCGGCCAAATTGATTATGCTGTATATGTGGATGGGGTTAATACAGCTTTGGTAAAAAGTTCGGACCCGGCAAGGACAACCAGCTGGGGAGAATTTGACTGGGAAGAAACAACCACCCACAAAGTAAAAATAGTGGCCACAAGCCCCGGTTTACTTTTCTGGGATACAATAATTTTTACACCTAATAATTAAACGAATTCAACTCCTGTTAAATCATTTAATACAGATTTGAAAATGACAAAAAGAAACCTATATTCAACCTGCTTATCACTAATCACTATGTTGTTTGTAATCATAGGTGCACAACCTGTGGTAGCTCAAACAGCTGAATTAAATATAACAGGCGTTGTGACGGAATCGGGCACCGGTTTGCCATTGGAACAAGTTTCGGTTTCTGTTGCAAGTACCGGTAATGTTGCGAAAACAAACGAAAACGGAGAATTTTCAATAGCAATCCCAGATTTAAATTCAGAATTAATTTTTAATTATCCGGGATATACCAGACGAAATATCTTTTTACACAACCGGGAGTTCGTCAAAGTTGCGCTGGTTTCAGAAGAGTACGGCTCATTTGATGATTCGTACAGTTCTCCAAATGGCAAATCAACAATTAAAAATACGGTTTATTCTGTGTCGTCGCTCACCGGCGATGAGTTATCCTATTCAACGGTTACCTCGTCCGACCAGATTCTACAGGGAAAAGTTCCGGGGTTAAATGTCACCCAGCAGTCGGGCATGCCCGGGCACAGAACGTATATGAATATTAGAGGAATTTCTTCTATTTATGCCAATTCAGAACCACTCCTGCTGATTGATGGTATGATATACGACTACAATTATGCAGGGTATAGTTTAATGGAAGGTTATTCTCTTAATCCTTTCGATGTATTGGACATTGAAGATATAAAGGATATTTCGGTGTTAAAAAGCGGGACTTCCTATCTTGGTTCTGCCAGCTCCAACGGTGTTATTTATATTAACACGGAACAACAAAGTGAAGCAAGTACCATTATGAAATTTTCGAGTTATGGCGGTATTACCATGATGCCAAAAAAACAGGAATTACTGGATGCTTCCCAGTTCAGAAATTATTTTAACGAAATGTTAAATTCCCGTGGATATGCCGGCGATCAAATCAACTCCATGTATCCCTGGTTAAACGGTGATGAATCTTCTGAAGATTTTTACAGATATAATAACAATACCGATTGGCAGGATGAAATTTACGAACCTGCAACTGTTTCAAAATTCCACTTCTTCCTGAAAGGAGGGGATGAAATCGCTACTTATAACATCTCAACCGGATACCTGTCTCACCAGGGAATCTACGAAAATTCATCGTATTCAAGGTACAACCTGCGTATTAACGGGCAGATTAATATTTCCGATAAATTCACCATAATTCCAAATGCAAAACTATCTCTTGCCGATAGTAAACTGGCCAACCAGGGTCCAAGTGCCTGGAAGAACCCTATCCTGGCATCATTGCTAAAATCTCCTTTAATGGCATCCTATGCAAAAGACGAAATCACAGGTACCGAACTGGATTATCTTGATGATGTAGGTGCTTTTGACGTAAGCAATCCCAAAGCAATTATTACGAATGCACAGGGTTCAAACCGGAATTACCATTTCCTGAGTTCAATTACTGCGCAGTACCGGTTTAACGAGCATTTTACCATATCCACATTATTGGGAATCAACTTCAATAATTCACGTGAAAACATCTTTTTACCTGATCTGGGAATGGTACAAATTGACTCGGCTTACAACAGTCCGGGAGATTTTATTTATGAATTGCGCTCGACACAAAATCATTCGAATATAACTTATAGTACAAGTACGCCATCCGGACATTCCTTCCGTTTAACCGGAGGTTTCAGGTACATGGAAAACAGCTATAAATACAATTTAAGTACTGACCTCAATACACCATCCGATGATTTTAAAAGTTTGGGACAAGGTTCGCAGTTCAGCTTCCTTCGTTCTACAATTGGAGATAACAGAGGATTATCGTGGGTTTCCTATTACAGTGATTTAAACTATAATTTCCGAAACAAATACTTGTTGAATGCAACAGTTTCCTATGATGGGAATTCAGCTGTAAATGAAAATTCCAGATATAATCTTTATCCGTCAGTTGGCTTGGGATGGCGTTTGTCATCAGAAGGTTTCCTGAATGAATCCACATGGCTGGAAGAACTGAAATTAAGAGCATCTTATTCGATAACAGGTAATATGTACAGCTCGGTTTATGACAATTCAAAATTGTATTATACTGATCGCCGGTTAAACGGAATGGGTGTTTTAATCCGCGAATCCATTCCGAATGAAGATTTGGAACTTGAAAAGAAAAGTACTGTAAATGTAGGTCTTGACTTATCAATGTTCCGGCAGTTGGTTAATTTTCATGTGGATGTATACAATGCCAAAGTTGATAACCTGATTATAAAACAGGAACTTCCTGCATCTTACGGTTACACAAGTTATTTTAATAACGGCGGTAAACTCGATATTTCAGGATTCGAAGTGTCAATGGATACTCGTTTGCAAGTCCGGAATTTGGTTTGGACCCTTGGAGCATCAGTGAGTCAGGTTATTTCAACAGTAAACAGTTTGTCATTTATCAATCCTGACATGTATAACATTGTTACCTCGCTTGATGTTGCTGAATTTGTAACTTCTGAAGGTAATCCGGTTAACTCATACTACGGGTACAAAACCAACGGATTAATTTCTGAAAGTGATGGTACGGTTATTGGCCCGAAAGGAGTTCCAATGCAGGCCGGAGACATAAAATTTGTGGATAAAAACAGCGACGGAATTATTAATGACAACGATAAAATGATAATTGGTGATCCGAATCCGGAATTTTTCGGAGGTATTTCCACTTCTCTTTCCTACAAGAATATCCGGTTGTCGGCAATGATTAATTATTCCGTTGGAAATGATGCATTCAGTTATGTCAGGTATAAAACTGAAGCAATGGATTCGTATGCCAATCAATCGGTTGCGGTTCTCGACCACTGGACACCTTCAAATACCGGCGGAACATTTCCAGGAATGGCATATGGTGATCCTACAGGAAATACCGTATTTTCTGACCGCTGGATTGAAGATGCTTCCTATGCACGTCTGGGACAACTGACATTAAGTTATGATATTCCACCGATTCAGGGTTTTGTAAAAGGAATCGGCATCTATCTTACAGCGACTAACCTGTTTACACTTACAAATTATTCAGGATACGATCCGGATTTTATATATATGAATTCTCCTTTCTACATGGGAGTTGATTATGGTAAAATGCCACAAACAAAAACGTTCATTATTGGCTTAAACTTAGATTTATAATAGCTAAAACATGTTTAAAATGGAAAAGAGTTCAACTAAATCAATATATTTTAGGGCTATTTTGGGTATTCTCCTTGTTACTGCATTTGGTTGTAAAGATGAGTTTTTTGAACAAAAGGCAGGAGACAGAATTACACCGGAACAGCATTATCAATCAATGATAGATGCGTCAGTATCCACTCAGGGCCCCATTGCATTATTACAGGATGTCATGCCCAATCTGATTATGCTCGATGGTTTGCGATCAGATATGCTGGAAGTTACACCCAATGCAAATTCCTATTTCAACGAGATTTATAACCAATCGATATCGAAGGATAATCCGGTTATTGATCCCTCGGGTTTGTACAAAGTAATCATTAATGTGAACGAAATTCTGGCAAATATCGACGTTCTTTCCCAGAGAGACAGGGAATACAACGAACTGGTAGCAACCGCCTTAAAAGGTGGATTGGTTACACTCCGCTCGTGGAGTTATTTTACCCTTGTCCGTTTATATGGCAATGTGGCCCTAATCGACGGCAACATGTCATCCATCCCCGATAATTCTTCCCAAACCCGAATCAGTAAAGATGAATTAATACCGATGCTGATTGAAGAGTTGCTGCCTTACGTGGAGGAATCGAGTACCGATCTTGTTGAATACAGCATCGAGCACTACATGAATACCAAAGCGCTTTTAGGCCAGTTATATCTTGAAATGAATAATTATTCTGAAGCTGCACGCTATCTGAAACTTGCCTGCGAAAGTTTTCTGAATGATCCGTCTCTGTACAAAGTTGACAGATCGTACCAGAACGAAGCATGGGGGGCTATTTTTCTGAATGCCGAATCAAACGGATTGGAGAATATTTCTGTGATTCCTTACTCGCGTGCAGAGGATCAATATAATCCGTTACCTAAATGGCTTGGTTTTGATTATGACTATATGGCCCGGCCAACTTCCATTGTAATTGATTCATTTTTCGCACAGGTAAATGCAGCCGGAGATACCCTGGATTTATACCGGACAGCATTCACCCTGGGTTTTCAAATGGCGATAGTTGACTCTTCCATCGTTTATTTGAATCCGGAAGTTAGAAAATATGCAGTTGATCAAAATGATCCATTCAGTTCGGATATTATTATATCGCGTGCTGCAGACCTGCATTTGTTACTGGCAGAGGCTTACAACAGAATGGGGGATGAAACATCGCAGAAATATGCGCTCATGTTGCTGAACCAGGGGGTAAACAGCACGAATCCCAAGCCTGCAGAATTTTCAAGATGGTCACGAAATCTTGGAATCAGGGGACGGGCTTATTTAAGTTCGAGAGAAGTACCGGAAAGAGACAGTATTCCGTTACAGGAACGCATTGTAATGATTGAGGATGCAATTATTGCAGAAAGAGCGCTGGAACTGGCTTATGAAGGAAAACGCTGGTTCGATTTGGTTCGCATTGCCGAACGAAGGAATGACCCGTCATTTCTTGCAGACAAAGTTGCAGAGAAATACAAAGGGAACGGTAATTACGAAGCAATCCGCAACAAATTAATGAATCCTGAAAACTGGTATTTGCCATTCGAATAGAAGCTCCTTCCCAAAAAAATAACCTAGAATAAAAAAAGTGGCTGTCTCAAAAGGGCAGCCTTTTTTTGGCTACTGGATGAATGTTATGAATGCATGAATGCATGAATGCGTGAATGCTTTATTGCTTAAATGCCTGAATGCTTAAATTCATTGGCCTCCGGAAGAGAAGGTTCTGAAGCATTTTCTTTGCTGTTTCGGCAATACAAACAATATACCAACCATATACCAACTATATACCACCGATATGAAATCGCGAACCAACCCCGTCCATGGTATAGGGAAGGTATGGTGAATACCGGTATAAAACTGCTTTGAAAGAAGTACAACTTCTAATCTGTGGTCATGCATTGATGCATTGCTCCATTAAGAAATGCATGAATGCATAAATGCGCAATTGAAAGAATGGTCCTCCGGTCTTTTGATTTATGCATTGTTGCAATAAAAAATGCATGAATGCTTAAATGCATGAATGCTTAAATAAATTCCCCGATGCTTGACTACTTATTCATGCATTAATGCCTTTATGCATTGTTGCATTGTTGCATTAAAAAAGGCTGCCTCAAATGAGACAGCCTCCATATTAAAAATATCTTAAAAGGACTATTTTACAAACTTGACAACAGTGTCATTGGCTTTTACAAAATACAATCCTTTTGAGTAGTTGCTTACATCAAATACATGATGTGTTCCGTTCACTCTGATTTCTTCCATTTTCATTCCGATATTGTTGTAAATAGCAACAACTGTATTCGGAGTAGTAAGAGAAATATTCAATACAGATACTGCAGGATTAGGATACACTTTGAATGATTCAACTTTATTCTGTGCAATTCCTGTAGAATTATCAACCAGTTCCATATCAGCTTCGCTAATCAAAATCACGCTGTCGATGTAGGTAACAACACCTGACTGGGCAAGCATAATGTTAATTTTCTGGTCGGTATTATCTACTATCTGATCAAATACAACATCAAACTCATACCAGGTAGGCACGGTAGTCACATCAAAAGTCCAGTCTGAACGGCCGTTAGCAGCTCTTGGATCGGTTGAAGCGCCGTAACGATTATTACCATTACCTGCTATATCTTCAAAATCCACGTTAAAAGCCCTATCTTCATCTGCCCAGGCTTTAAACTTAAAGATGTAAGGAATATCCGCTTCAGCGTCCAACCCATTCTGGTTGAACTGATATTGCCAAACATCAGCAGCTTCAACCGGTGTGGCAACAGCAACACCATCAATCACCTGTGGTAACGGTGCATTGGCGTCTCCGCCCCAGCCACTCCAGTAAGTAGCGGTACCATCTTCTTTTACCATATTAAAATCACCGTTTTTAATCACATTCAAATCCATTAACCCGGGAACCTGGCCGCTGATTGCAACTTCCACTGTGTTGGAGAAGATGAAACCATCAGCCGAAGTAGCGTAAACTTCAACAACTCCATCCATAACAGGCGTAATTACACCGCTTGAATTAATGCTTGCCCTGGCAGTACTTCCTTCTGGTATATCCAAATACCATTTCAACTGTTTGTTGGTAGCATCTTCCGGTAGAATTTCAGCCTGAATTTGCAATGTTTGGCCGTCTTCTGTAATACTACCACCTGTTAAAGTGATTTCGTCAACTGGAATCGGTGCATCCGCGCCGTCAAAAGTAATGTGGCCTGCTCCGTCCATACTTGACCAATTTTCACCCGTATTTACTCCCAGAGATCCGTCATTCGACCAGACCATACGATTACGGGCTCCACCTTCGTCAACATCCCGGTCGGCAACGCTAACATCAAAACCTATTGTAGTTGAAAGATCAGCGTCAGCACCATTTTCATCTAACAATACACTCCATGGAATAAAATACTCCAACGGTATAACTTGGATCCTGTACATTGTATGCCCAAACTACTCCATTGTCTTCGGTAGTTGGAGTACCGTCAATTATGCTGGCATCAGGTGGACGTGAGGCAAACTGATAATGGCCGGTTGCATTGCCATTTGTCGGTCCCTGACCATCTTCGAGGGTGTAGTTGACATCGAAATAGATCTCAATTTTGTCATATTCCCATTCATTAGCACCTGTACCGGCATAAAACGGCATCCACACATCATCAGCAACAGTAACATAAACATACATACCGTCATCAGTATACAAAGCCTGCCATGTGGTTTCACCTTCAACACCAACAGATGGAGTTTCCGTGCCGAATGGTTTTGCAATGTTGTACACATTGGCTCCTGCTTCTGTATAAACATCATCCAGCACACCATCAATGGTTGGTGCATCTGATCCTTCCGGAACCTGAATAATTATGCCTTCTTCTTGCTGTGCAAACAGCACTGAGGCAAAAAATACACTTAAAAGTAAAGTAAAGATTCTTTTCATAATTTTTTTTTTAGTGAGTAATTAAATTAATATTTGTTTGATAGTGAATGATATAAACGTAATGAAATCTTGTGTTTTGCAATCCTGATTTTTAATCTAAAAGCAATAAAACCTTAGCTTACGAATGTAAGAATTTATTGTAATAAAAAAAACATATACCGCTTTTTACACTGGTTCTACCGCAATTATCATCACAGATACCGCTTAATAATTTAATTTAAACAGCATAGCGTGCTTATTTAAGGACTTATGTTTCATATCTGCTTATATTGCTTTATTATGCGTAATTATTTTTAAGAAAACTAAAAACAGTACAATAGCTGCAATCAGCTTAAAAGTTGTGAGGAGACTTATCTTCAACCCATTCATTTCAACGTTTAATTAGATTTCGAAAGCTAAGAAATCTGTATTGAATTACAAAATTAAAACATCAGGTCCCAAAAGCATGATAAGGAGAACATTTCCGTAACAAATAAAATATGGCTATTATTACAGCCCAAATTCAAGGAACCAATACTATGAAGATGAAATTTTCCTGGTCGAAATTTAAATCATCCAAAACATACCTTATTATTATCGGATTATCGGCTACGCTTTGGTTTTTAATCCGTGTCATCCAAAAACCCAGTCGCGCACATTATCCATGCATGCAGGCTGCAGCGCCTTTAATGTCGTCGTTTGTAATTTATTTACTGGGTATCAGTGGTGCTGTTTTTTCTTTTCGTAAATTTAAAAAAGCAGTGTATAATTCGCGTTATCTGGTGGGTTCGCTGTTTCTCCTTTTGGCAATTGTTTCCTTTGCATTCATTTTTTTGAATGAAAACAAAACAGCAGTGGCCGATGCCCTAAATCCGGTTGACAACACTTTTCCGGTTGCATCAAACGAGCCGGTTGGTGTGGCACAGGGATTATTTCCGGGCCGTGTGGTTTGGGTACATGACCCGCAGGCTACCAACGAAAATTATGTTCCGAAAAGCAACAGCTCCGACTTTTGGTACACCGACAGGAACGCTGATGAAGAAGTTATAAAAAAAATGTTGTCTCAATCGATAAAGGAATATGCCGGCACCAGTAACATTTCGGATGCATGGGATGCCATCTTTAAGGCATTTAATAAATCGCACGGACGCGGCGAAGTGGGATATACTGCCGGAGAAAAAATCGCCTTCAAAATAAACCTTACAAATCAGGGCAGCAGCGACAGTCAACGGCCAATGCGTATGGATGTCGCCCCGCAGCTTTTAAATGCAATCCTGCACGAATTGGTTGACAATGCCGGCGTTGCGCAAAGCGATATCATTATGGGCGACCCGTACCGCGAATTCAGGCATGAATACGACTACCTGGTGAAGCGCGAATTTCCGGATGTATATTATGTAGACGGGAATGGCGGTCAGGGAGTGCATAAAACTGTACCTTCAGAAGACGAAGTATTGGTTTTCAGCGATAAAAAATACAAATCTACACTGCCGAAACAATATTTGGATGCAACTTATTTGATTAATATTCCTTGCCTAAAATCGCACAACGAAGGCGGAATTACACTAATTGCCAAAAACCACCAGGGTTCCTTCCTTGAAAAAGGCGATGATCCGGCCAGCCAGTACGCTATAAATATGCATTATTGTTTACCGGCAAACAGCCGTGGCAGCAAGAAATACAGACATACTGTTGATTATATGGGACACAAAGATACCGGAGGAAAAGGGCTGCTCTACATTGTGGATGGAATCTGGGGCGGCGAAAGCTGGGAAGGCTGGATTAAAAAATTTAAATCGGCTCCGTTTAACAATGATTACCCCAACTCCATTTTTGTAGGTCAGGACCCGGTGGCACTGGAATCGGTTTGCTACGATGTGCTGTTCCACGAATATGACGTGGACGACAGCAAACAGGATTATCCCATCCGGTACAAAACCGAAATAGCCGATTACCTTTCGCAATGTGCCAGCAGCGATTTCTGGCCCGACGATATCACTTACGATCCGGAAGGTGACGGAACTCCAATTGAAAGTCTGGGTGTTTTCGAACACTGGAATAATCCTACTGACCGGAAGTACTCACGGAATCTGGGAACTGGAGATGGAATTGAATTGAAATACCTGAAATCAATACATGGCCTCACACAAAACAATACCATTTTCAGTTACCGTTCAAAAACTCCGGTAACTATTGACGGGCAGGCCACCGAAGAATGCTGGGCAAATGCAGAATGGTATGCCATCGACCAGGTTTGGATTCCATGGAATGCCACCATGAAAGCAGGCGATTTCGAAGGCCGCTATAAGGTGGCATGGGACGAAGATTACCTGTATGTGCTGGTGGAAGTGGTGGATGATATGTTATCGGATGATCATATTAATCCGCTTCAAAACTGGTGGGACGATGATTGCGTGGAGGTTTTCATTGACGAAGACCGTTCCATGGGCAATCATGAACGTAACAACAATGCTTTTGCCTACCATACAAGTTTATTTTACGATGCTGTGGATTTAAATTCTTCCGGGCAGGGCATCAATTACAAAAACAACATCGAAGTTAAAATGGATACGGTTGACCAAAATACCTACCTGTGGGAATTCGCCATTAAAAATTACGATGCTTCCTTCAACATTAACAATCCGGAAGCCAGTCGCGTAAAGCTGGAGGCAAATAAAAAGATGGGATTTGCCATTGCCTACTGCGACAACGATGAAACCAATGCACGTGAAAATTTTATCGGGTCAATGGTAATGACACAATCAACGTCCAACGACATGTATAAAAATGCCGATCACTTCGGCCTGATGGTATTAATCGATCCGGATAATACGACCAACGCTGTAAGAACAAAACAAAACCTTGATGTAAAGATTTATCCGGTTCCTGCAAAGAATTATTTAACGGTTCAAACATTGTCCTCCGGAGCAGAAAGCCGGGTTTCGGTAATCACTCTTTCCGGCAAGGTGGTTAAAAGTGAATCTTTCATTGGTTCAGTCCATACCATCAATATGAATGATTTGGAACCTGGAAACTACGTGGTGAAAATAACACAGGGAAATAAATTTTATTCCCAAACAATCGTAAAACAATAGATGCTGTTTACAGGATGAATCAGTATTCATATTTCAGCAAAAACTTAAATGTTCCTGTTTTTACCGGAATTCCGGTGAGTAAACAGAACCGGCAATATCAATTTTACCGATGAACAAATTTAAAATCAGTTCCCTCTTTTTTATCGTGATGCTAATCAGCATCCATATTTCGGCACAAGTATTTGTTGAAATGAATTCGCAGTGGTCCTATTTTAAAGGTACAGCTGAACCTTCCACTCCCACCTCACTTTGGGCTAACCCGGAATTTAACGTTTCAGACTGGCCGGTTGGCAACACCCCTTTTCGGTATGGTGACGGAAATGGCGGAACGATGCTTTCGGATATGCAAAACAATTACACCACGTTGTTTCTGCGGAAACAATTCAATGTAAATAATCCGGACAGCATCGATCAGTTAGCTGTTTCAATTAATTATGACGATGGATTTATAATTTGGCTCAACGGCAAAATCATTCTGCAAAACAATGCTCCCCAAAATTTCGCTTACCAGCAAACTGCTCCTGATAATCACGAATCAGGAGAATATTGAAGTTTTCATTCTTGAAAAAAACAATTTTGAACTGACAGAAGGGACAAACACAATTGCTGTCCAGGTATTCAATGTTTCTAATACAAGTTCCGATTTTTATCTGAACATGAAACTGGAAGGGATAATTGCACTGCCCGAGTCCGATGCTGTTATAATCGATGCGTCCAGCGGGTTTTACAATAATCCGTTTTCAGCAAAAATAACCACCACCGAACCGGGCGAAAAAATAAAGTTCACACTTGATGGCAGTGATCCACGAAATTCGTCAACTGCCATTACCAGCCCTTCCCCGTTATCTGTAAACATTGATCCAAACAGTACCGAAGGAGGAAGAGGAAAAACGGGCGGTGTCATTTTGCGTGCGACCCATTTCCATGAAGGTTTTGCTCCGGCGAAACCAGTGACACGGAATTATATTTTTGTTGAAACGGTAAAAACGCAGCAATATCCGGGCGGTTCCTGGCCAAATGATCAGGTTAACGGGCAGGTGATTGATTTGCTTATGGATCCGGATATTACCGGCGATCCGCGGTTCAGGGATTTAATGCCTGCTTCGCTGCTCGACATCCCTACAATTTCAGTATCCACCGATCCCGCCAATCTTTTTGGCCCCGAAAAAGGCATTTATGTCAATGCACAATTCCACGGCCAGGAATGGGAACGGCCGGCCAACATCGAATTAATTTATCCAGACGGAACTCCCGGTTTTAATATCGATGCCGGTATCCGGATACGCGGGGGCTGGAGCCGACACGGCAATTATCCAAAACATGCATTCCGTATTTTTTTCCGCTCAATTTATGGCGAAGGGAAATTGGATTACCCGCTGTTTGGCGATGAAGGAGTTGATGAATTCGATAAAATTGATCTGCGCACCAGCCAGAATTACTCTTGGGCCAACGGAGGAAATGAAGCCCAACATAACACAATGAACCGCGACGTTTTTTCACGCGATTGCCAGAAAGATATGAACCAGCCCTACACCCGCAGCAGGTATTACCATCTTTATTTAAACGGCTTGTACTGGGGAGTTTTCCAAACACAGGAACGTGCAGAAGCTGATTTTGCCGAATCTTATTTTGGCGGCGACAAAGACGATTATGACGTTGTAAAAGTGGATATCGGTGAAGACTGGGATATTTATGAAGTGGAAGCAACCGATGGTAACCTGGAGGCCTGGGAGGAAGTCTGGAAGATGTGCCAAAGCGGATTTATTTCAAACCTGAATTATTTCAAACTGATGGGCCGGAATTATTCTGGCGAAGCAGACACCTCAAAAACGGTGTGGGTAGATGTGGACAACCTCATCGATTACATGCTCACTATTTTTTATGCCGGTAACTTCGATGCTCCGGTTTCAAAATTCTCAAATAATTATAATCCCAATAATTTCTTCGCCATTTATAATCGGGAAGACAAAAGCACGGGGTTCAAATTCCTCATTCACGATGCAGAACATTCATTACTAACCGATCCGATTGGCCCGGGAATAGGATTGCAGGAAAACAGGGTGAACATAGGAACAATTTCGAATGCCCGGATGAATGTAACTTCCTTTGAGAAATTTCAGCCGCAATGGCTGCATTTTAAGCTGTCAGAAAACAAGGAATACCGCATAAAATTTGCCGACCATGTTTACAGCAGGTTTTTTAACAACGGCGCATTCACTGTGGATTCATGCATATCGCGGTTCAAAGAAACTTCCGATCAACTTGACTTGGCAATCATCGCCGAATCGGCCCGCTGGGGCGATCAGGGAAGCTGGAAACCAAAAAATAAAACCGACGACTGGCTGCCGGCTGTTAACCGTGTGATTAATGATTACATGCCCTACCGAACCGAAATCGTCTTAACCCAGTTGAAACAGGAAAACCTGTATCCCGATGTGGATCCGCCCATCTTTAATGAAAACGGAGTTGAAATTATTGAAAACAAAAAAATCCTTTCAGGAAAATACAACTTCACCCTTTTAAGTAAAAATCAGGGCGGGACCATCATTTACACTATTGATGGCACTGATCCGCGAACAATTGGCGGCGCGGTATCCGAAACAGCAATGGATGGAGGTAATCTTAAAAGCATTTCTGTTGTATCCGGAAATCATGTTATGGCCCGCATAAAAAAAGGTGATGAATGGAGCGCACTGCACGAAATGATTTTTGAAGATTCAGGTCTTTTCGACAACCTGAAAATTACCGAACTGCATTACCATCCGGTCGATCAGGGAGAAGTGGATGATAAGGAACTTGAATTTCTTGAACTAAAAAATATCGGTTCTGCATCGCTCGATTTATCGGGACTTTCATTTACCGACGGAATTACGCTCACATTCCCCGAAGGCACAACAATTGGCCCGGGTGCATTTGTTGTGATAGCCTCCAACATGGATGAATTCAATGCCCTGTATGGTTTTCCTGCCGCTTTCGGATATACGGGAAGCCTTTCAAACAGTGGAGAGAAAGTGGTACTGGAAACCGCTGCCCATGACATCGTTATCTCTGTTACCTTTTCAGATGATGAACCCTGGCCGGTGGAAAC
Source organism: uncultured Prolixibacteraceae bacterium (assembly GCA_963771595.1). Lineage (GTDB taxonomy): Bacteria > Bacteroidota > Bacteroidia > Bacteroidales > Prolixibacteraceae > CAVYUC01. Next base: position 241,931 of record CAVYUC010000033.1, read on the forward strand.
CGACGGGGATGGATATTCATTGGTTTCGGTGGAAACGAACCCGCACGGAGATCCTAACCTTTCAGAATACTGGACTACTTCAAAAGAGTTAAACGGTTCGCCATATGAAGATGATGCAAATTCAGTTCCAACGGCTACTCCGGTTTTTACAGTTCATGATTTTAATTTGAACGTGTATCCAAATCCGGCGTCATCATCTGTAACTTTAAGTTTTTCCCTTGAAACAAATGAAAATATTGAAATCGGGTTAACCGATTTTAACGGCCGCTTTTTGCATTCCCTGTTAAATGAATCTGTTCCGGCCGGTGTTCATTCAAAACTGATTCAATTGAGCCGGTTAAATTTAAATGCCGGGATTTACCTGATAACGTTTAAATCGCAAAAGAACTTCATAACAAAGAAATTGGTCTATACTCCATAATTAAGCTTCATATTTATTCCATTTCCCTGAAAGAACTTACTGCAAAAGAATTCACAAAAAGGAAATTCCTGTTAATAATTTGTGTAATTATTGGCCGGTTAAATGCAACACTTGCTTGTAATCCACTTAAACTTTATGCCGTTTGACTGGTTTGTAAAGATGTTCAACCAATATAAACATTTAAAGATGAAACACGGTCACTCTACATTTAAAGCATTTCGGGTAAAAGAGGAAAATGGCAATTATATTGGTTCAGTTGACGAAGTGGAATTTAGCCCTTTGCAAAAGCTCGAAATTCTGGTTAAAGTGTATTACAGTTCATTGAATTACAAAGATGCATTGTCAGCTTCAGGAAATAAAGGAGTTACTAAAAATTACCCACACACTCCGGGTATTGATGCGGTTGGAATTATTGAAAAATCGAACAGTGAATCGTTTAAAACCGGAGATAAAGTAATTGTTACCAGCTACGATTTAGGAATGAATACCGACGGCGGATTTGCGGAATACATTAAAGTACCTTCGGAATGGGCTATTAAATTACCGGAAAAAATGACGATGAAAGAAGCCATGATTTACGGAACAGCAGGATTAACGGCAGGCATTTCGATTTTGAGGCTGACTGAACGAATAAAACCCGAAGAAGGGGAAATAGTTGTTTCAGGAGCCACCGGCGGAGTTGGCGCTTTAAGTATTTCGATTTTGAGCAAATTGGGATATAAAGTTGTTGCAATAACCGGAAAGGAAACTGAACGTGATCATTTAATCAATCTGGGAGCGAAAGAAATAATCTTACGGAATGACATTGAAAATTTCGATAAAAAACCGTTGTTAAAACCGATGTTTGCCGGAGCTATTGATACTGTTGGTGGTGTCATTCTCGAAAATATAATTAAATCAACCGCGCCAACTGGTGCAGTAACCTGTTGTGGAAATGTAGCTTCACCAAAATTGGATTTAACCGTTTTCCCATTTATTCTGAGAGGAATTACCCTGATTGGAATTGATTCACAGAATTACCCGATGAAGCACAGAATAAAAGTCTGGCAAATGCTTTCAGATGAGTGGAAACCTGAAAAGTTAAAAGACACCTGCGAGGAAATAGAACTTGAACAATTAAAACAAAAAATTGAACTAATGCTTCAGGGAAAGGTAAAACGACGCACAGTTTTGAAACTGATAAAATAAAAACACTGAGCTGGCCATTTCATAGCCACACCATTTTATGTTCCGGGAAAAAGTAATAAATTAATCTTTTATGATTTACAAAGAATTTTTGCCGTCTGAAAAGCTAAAAGACATTGTAATGAATTACTGGATTTTTGAAGTCGGTGACGGAAGCGACTTTCAGTTTCCCATTAAACATGAAACAATACCCGACAGTTGTGTTTCAATTGTATTAATTAATCAGCCTTATTTCAAAGGGGTTAAAATCCTTGGCCAATAAAAGCTTGACCTGGTTTCATATATCAGGCAAATTACCAGGAAGGGAGTTTTTCGAAAAGCAGCATCCAGTCGTTTTCGTTTCCCGAAGAAGGTGCCGTGAAATCTTTAATTCCCTCATTTCTGAAAGTGCCAATCTCCTTTTTAAATCCGTTACGCGGATTAAACCAGCTGGCTCTTGTTTTTCCCGGAAGCAAATCCATATTTACCTGAACAAGCTGACCCTTTGCCAGATAAACAAGTGCAAATGAATTATCAGTTGAAGTAGCGGCTGCTATGTAATTTTCGCCGCCGCCGATTTTGGAAGCTACCAGTTGCTGGTTAGGAATAATTTTATAAAACCGGTCTTCAAGTAAAGTTCTCACATGCATTAAATCGAAAGCACCCGGACAATTCATCGATTCGCGCCAGTCGTATAAACATGGGATGGCCACTTCGCCGCCTTTTTTAAACATCTGCCAAATGGCATTATTGCCATAGGTATAACCCGCAGCGCCACTTAAAAAATCCCAGTAGGCATGAACCCGTATATCGTGAGCATCAAAGAATCCATCTTTAAAAAAGGATTTGTCTTTTATCAGGTGATTTCTGTCAAGCACATCGTCAGGAACGCGTTGCGTGGATGGTTTTGAGAAATTCATATAATCCCAGAATTTTACTGCAATATCTTCATATGCAGGTTCTCCGTCAACCGTAGGTTTTTTAGGAACCAAACTTAAATCATTACGTGCATAATCATATACATTGTTGTACCGTTGCCCATGGCCGCTTTGGTACATATTAAAATCGAGCCATTCTTCCTGATTCAATGTTTTGGAAGAAGAAACTCCGCCCCGTGGATGATAAGTAATAAGATGCTTTCCTCCGTCACCTCTTTGAAGTCCGGCCGCCATTTCCCGCCAGATTTCCAGTACTTCGTTGTTTGCAATATTTCGATCGCCACCCAAAATCCATACAACAGGTTTATCTTTGTATCGATTTCCCAAAAATTCAGCATAAACTGCTGCATTCTTTTTACTGAAAACGACTGGCCCGGCTCCTGGATTTTCAGAGAATATTTTATCTCCCCATGTTGGCAACATCCCGATTACCAGCCCAAGTTCTTCCGCTTTGTTAACAATGAAATCAACATGTTCAAAATACTTTTCATTGGGTTGAGTTGGGTCCAGATTAATAAAAGGGATTTCGCCGTATGAATTTGGTGTCCGTAATCCATCGTTTTCAGCCAGCACCACCGCCTGAATAACGGAGAATCCTTTTGCTGCGCGATTCTCAAGATATTCTGTGGCTTCCTCGCGATTCAGTTTATGAAACAGTTCCCAGGCGGTGTCACCAATCCAGAGAAATGGTTTTCCGTCGGTAGTTTCTAAGTAACGCTGTGATTCATGAACGCGCAATTGCTGTGCAAAGGTGTTTAAAGAAAAAATGCAAATGAAAATTAATATACCAGTTATTGACTTCATTATTTCTAAATTTTTTGTCGTTTTGATTCCTGAGGAACGAAGAGAAATTTGTTAAGATGAGATTTCTCCTCCTGCGTCATGCCAATGACATATTTTTAATCAAGACCCTGAAACGAGTTCAGGGTGAAGAACTTAATTTATTTTCCAATGCTGATTTGAACGTCATGTTGAACTTGGTTCAGCATCTCTGTCCTTGTCTCATTATGCTCAAATATAAATTGAGTAACCTCTCGAAATGACAGTATTATTTCTTCGCCAAAAAATCATCAATTTCCTTTCTCGACGGCGCCGATGGCTGCGCTCCCATCCGTGTAACAGAAATGGCTGCAGCAGCGCTTGCAAAACGTAAAGCTTCCTCCGGCGATTTTCCCTCAACATTCGCCACTGCATAGGCACCGCAAAACGTATCCCCGGCAGCAGTGGTATCCACGGCGTCCACTTTAAAAGCCGGCACGCTAACCTTTTCATTTTTAGTTAGAACGATTGCTCCCTGAGAACCCAGCGTGATAATCACTTTCTCCACTCCATTTTCAATTAATTTGATTGCAGCCTTTTCCGCGTCCGCTTCATTTTCAACCGGCATTTGTGCCAGAAATCCAGCTTCCACCTCGTTCAATACTAAAATATTTACTTTGGGAATGTAGGATAAATCAAACTCACGGGCCGGGGCAAAATTCCACAAAACAGGTATGTTTTTCCGGTTGGCCAGATTAATAACATATTTAATGGTTTCCGGCAGGATTTCGTATTGCATAACAATAATTGCAGCCTCTTCGATAACCGGCAGCGCCTCATCAATTTTTTCAGGTGTGAGCTGGTAGTTGGCTTCCGGCGCAACCGACAGGTAATTATTTCCCTGATCACCAATCATTATCAGCGCATGACCACTGGCCACTCCTTTTTCATAAAAAACAAATTTTGTATCAATGCCATCATTTTTGTAATTCTGCACCATTTGTGGTGTGTAGGCATCCTCGCCAACACAATTCACAAACGCCACATTGCCTCCGGCACGGGCGGCTGCAACGGCCTGGTTTGCCCCTTTCCCGCCATAAACCTGCATAAAAACCGCATCAGTAACGGTTTCACCTTTTTCGGGCAGGTGATCCATTTTCATCAGTAAATCAACATTCGAACTTCCGATAACAACTATTTTATTTTTCATATAAAGCCCCCTCTGAATCTCCCCCGTAGGGGAGACTTTAAAAACGTTTAAATTTATATTTAAAGAACAAGCAATTGTTAAAACATAGAGCCTTCCTAAAAGTCCCCCAATGGCGGATTTAGGGGGCTTCCTTTCAATTCAACCGTGCAACAACAATCAAAGTCAATCCAACAATAAACAAGGCAAACATGGCGGCCAGCAATTTATCAGTACTTTTGGGTGCTTTTGAAAATTCCTTCCATACAAAAACGCCCCAGGCTGCCGAAATCATGGTTGCCCCCTGCCCTAGTCCGTAGGAAATAGCAAAACTTGCCTGTTCAGAGGCAATCAAATTGAATTCCATTGCCGCGCACCAAATCAATCCGCCGAGAATTCCAATCACATGCATTTTGGGCGTTCCCAACCTCAAATAGTCTTTATAACCCACTGCTTTACCCGATACCGGTTTGTACATAAACCAGGTGTTGAAAACAAAATTGGAGATAAAAATTCCGATGGTAAATACAAACATAGCAGAATAAGGCGTAAGCATACCCGTTTCGGGCGAGGCAAAATCAGTAGCCATCGATGCAGCAACAAACCGGTAGAAAAATCCCATCAGAATACCCGAAATAATGGAAATCACAATACCTTTTTTCTGAATTCCTTTATTCTCCTGCGGAAGTTTACGGTAAGCCAAAGCATCAACAATTATGGCGGCAACAACCAGTCCGAGACCTATGAACAGCAAGTATGGATCGCCCAGCGGTGTGGCAATGTAATTTACAATCACGCCAATAACAAGTGCAAGTCCTACAGCAATTGGAAAAGCCACTGCCATTCCGGCAATTGCGGTTGCAGCCACAATCAACAGGTTTGAAATGTTAAAAACAACACCTCCGATAAAAGCAGATGAAAGTGCCGAAAAATCAGCCTGCGATAAATCGGCCGCAAAACTGCGACCTTCATTTCCCATGCTTCCAAAAGTGAAACCAAACAACAGGGTCGTCAGCACCAGGCCAATGGAATAATCCCAGTAATACAGCGGGAATTCCCAGTTCCTGTTTGTCATTTTGAGTGTGTTTGCCCAGGAGCCCCAGCCCAGCATGGTGATAATGCAAAACACCACTGCGAGCGAATAAGAATCAACGATGTACATGGTATTAGTTTAAGCCCCCTTTAATTCCCCCAAAAGGGGAAAATTGGAAGCAGATTAGTATTAAGTTATTTCAAATCTCTTAAAGTTGTTGAGCTGGTTCCATCACCTGCTCAATGTTTTCGTATAGTGAAGCGTATTCCAATCACATTCATAATCTGCGATTCGGAAATCGTAGCACCCTCCGTTCTTCCCCCTTCGGGGGAATTAATGGGGGCTCATTTTTCAAAACGTTTTTTTGCATCTTCCAAAATACTAACAGTTGCCGTAGCGCCACAACGTGTGCAGCCCGCTTCCTGCACGGCAATCAATCCATCCAAAGAACGAACACCGCCTGCAGCTTTTACTTTCACCTTGGGGCCAACGCTTTCCTTCATCAGTTTTAGGTTTGGAATAGTAGCGCCGGTATAGGAATATTTCCCATCATCGCCTTTTACAAAACCAAAACCGGAGGAGGTTTTGACGTAATCGGCGCCTACTTTCGTACAGATTTCGCACAACTTTACAATGTCTTCCTTTTTCGTCACATAATCGGTTTCAAAAATCACCTTTACGATGGCGCCGTTTTCGTGGCTTTTTTGAGTTACTGCACCGATTTCTTTTTCGATATAATCCCAGTCGCCCTGCAGCGCCTTACCAATATTTATGACCATATCGATTTCAACAGCACCGTCATTGCAGGCGTTTTCGGTTTCAAAAACTTTTACCGGAATGGCAGAATTTCCTGCCGGGAAACCAATTACGCATCCCACATAAACATCTGTTCCTTTTAACAATTCAACTGCTTGTTTCACAGCATAAGGTTTTACACAAACCGATGCCACGTCATACTTTTTAGCTACTTCGCACTCCCGTTTTAAATCTTCATCGGTCATTGTAGGATGAAGAATGGAGTGGTCAATCATTTTTGCGAGTTCTTTTACTTTGTTCATATACATTTTTTTTTTCGATTTTTTTATGTTAAAATTAATCTTTAGCAATTAATGATTACAGTTCATTACTGTATTTTCTTATTCCTTCTCTTTGGAGATTTTGGAAGGGGCCAATCTCATTAATCCCGCTAACCAGCCGGCACTGTGCGGAATCCAGTCTTCGTCGGTTAATGCAAACGGGCCGTCGTTTTCTTTTTTCGGCGGAACATCGTAAACAAACTGTTTCCCGGTAGAAAACCCATTGCAAATAACACCGCGGGTTTGAAACCAGGTTCCTGCCCAGCGTTCGCCGATGTGGCAAATCATGCTTGCCGGCAAAGCGGCACCTTCAGGAATGTCTGCACTGAAAACCACACAGCCCTGCTTGATATTTTCTGCAGTAATGCCGCCGTTTAAACCAGCCAGCCACTGCAGGTTTCCGTAGGCAATATTTTTCAGTATTGGCTCTGCCAGCAACTCTGCCAGTTCAAGCGCAAGTGCCGCCGTGTATCCGTAAATTGCATTTGTTCCGTGGAATGTTCCGCAAAACCAAATGGCGCCTTCATCTTTAAAAATTCCCTGAGGGACCAGTAAAAACGGATTCTTTTCGCATCCCGGAATCAGATATCCGTACGTAAAATCAGTTAATGTTTTTTTCCATTTTCCGGCATCCTCATGATTCGGATATTTTTTTAACAGATTGATAACCGGCACAAGGTAATTGGGATAAACTCCGCCCATATCGGTGCCGAATTGCGAGCCGTTATCGCTCGGCACAATTCCGTGCACCCACGAAGGTTCGGCATGATCCATACTTTTAAATTCATAAAAATGACCATAAAATCCTTCCATGGAATTCGATTTCGATATTTGCCGCTCCATCACTTTTCGGGCATAATCAAATGCAGCTTTTTCGGCTCCTTCCACGTTCAGTTTATCCATTTCTGAAGAAACTCTCACCATCAAAACCAATTCGCGTGTTGGCCATTCATCATTAGGAATTTTAGCGTCATCGGGTAATCCGCGCTGCATTTTCATGTAACCATATTCCCCCATTGGAGTAGCAGAATTCAACAGCCAATCGTACGCCAGCCGGGCGGTCTGTTTATATTTTTGTTTTTCTTCGGAATATTCCGCAGGAAGTAACTGCACAGCTTTTGCCAGTGCAACTACTGCCTTCATTGCATCGTGCGGCAAAATATCACGCTCGTGGCCAATCACATCATGTGACATTGCACCGCGCGGAAATCCCAGCTCTTCAGCTTTTTCCTGCGTCATTACCAGGTAATCGCAGCCAACTATTATTTGCTCATGAATGCGTTCGGTAAATTTTTCATCAAACCGTTCCGGTGTTTGCTCCAGTAATTCTTCCAACGCGATAATCATAGCACTTTGCGCCGGACTTTCCACCCATTTTGTTCCGGCATCCTGCCAACCTGCCCCAACACCTGTAAAATGGCGTCTTCTTTCGAGCATATCAACTGATGACCATTCAATAGTAGAATCCCACAAAATATTATGACCGACTTTCAATCCATTTGCCCAAAACAGTTTTTTTCCGTTTGAATCAACTTCAACATTCCAATTTCCGGTTTCGTCAATGTCTTTAAATTCAGCCACCCACCAGTGACTTTTCCAAACTTCACCCCAATATTTAAAAGAAGTTTCAAAACGATTTTCATCTTCAGAAGGAATAAGCAAACAGCTAGAATTTGCGGGCAGCAGTTCTTTTTTTGGCAGTCGCACGATAATCCGAACCGGCCATCCCTGTTCGTATCCAACTTGTGAAAACAATAATCCGGCCGGTCCGTCAGCCGGATTCCAGCCAGTTACCTGACAAATATCTTTTTTCTGTTTATTATTATCTTCAGCCGAGTAGGAAGATAATAGTCCGGCACCGGCAAATCCGGCGGCTGAAATTACACCGGATTTCATAAAATCGCGTCTTGAGTATGATTGTTTTTTATTCATTTGTTCTGTTTTCGGTTTATAGTAAATAGCTGTTGCCCACCGGAAATGTAGTGGTTATACAATACAATTCACTGTATATATTTAACATCGGATTACTGGTTGAAAATTTTAAAGAAATGTGCAGTAGTGGTGTTTGAGAATCTACCTTTAGTAAACTGCCGTTTTTATCGCCTGCAAACTCTGCCCTGATTTCCTGTTTTGAACCTGTAATTTCAATGAAATATTTCCTGCTTAACGTTTTAAAAAAAGAACCTTCGGTAAAATCGGTTTCCGGGAAACCAGGCAGAGCTTCATTGGGAAACCAGTTTTTTTCGAGCATCACCGGCTCGGTACCAACGAACCGTAATCGTTCAAAAAATATACAGGGAGAATTTTTGTCGTTTTCCTGAACCGGCAATACAATTTCGTTGCTCCATTTTCCAGGAGCCGGTTTTTGCAGAAATGTGGTTTTTATATTTCCACCAACCGCTTCTGAAAATCCTTTCACCGTGAGCAATCCCAGTGATTTTCTGCGCTCCCGCACCTGGCTGCCTTTACCATGATGCTTTTCAATAAAACCGTCGCGCATCAGTTCATCGAGCGCCTTTCGTGCTGTGGTACGGGTAATTGAAAAACGGTTGCACAACTCGTTTTCAGAAGGAAGATAATCGCCCACCTGGTAAAGTCCCTGCTGAATCTGCTCTTTCAGAAAATTCCGGATTCGTTTATATTTTGATTCAGTCATTGATTTAAAATTCTTCAACAAAAATATAAAAACAACTTGTACGTACAAGTTAAAACCGACAATTTATCTGTGAAACATCTTCATGTAAATTTGAAATTGAACTTTAAATTACATTCAGACAAAAAAATTAAAGGGTAAACTACTGAATATAAACGAACAATGTTTCCGCAGATTTGTATAACTAATAAAAAACATTTTATCATGGCAAACAGAAGAACATTTTTAAAATCGCTGGCGGGAGTAACGGCAGGATTATCTGTAGGTAATTTAGCCTTTGGACAAGTAAAAAAATCGGACAGAATTGGGGAAATTTTACCCAAAAGAAAGCTCGGAAAAACAGGTGAATATGTAACAATGCTCGGAACCGGCGGATATCATATAGGCTGGACTACAGAGCGTGATGCCCAGGAGGTTATAGAAGCTGCGCTTGAAGGCGGAGTGCGGTTTTTTGACACAGCCGAAAGTTACTCAGACGGCAGAAGTGAAGAGCGTTACGGAAAATACCTGACGCCAAAATACCGCGATTTGATTTTTTTGATGACAAAATCCACAGGTCAGGATGCAAAAACGGTGCAGGAACATCTTGAAGGTTCGCTGCGCAGGTTGAAGGTGGACCACGTTGATCTGTACCAGGTGCATTCAATTCGCACTCCCGAAGATGTGGATAACCGGATTGCGAACGGGGTTTTGGAAGTACTGCAAAAAGCAAAACAGGATGGAAAAATCAGGCACATAGGTTTTACAGGGCACCAAAATCCATACGCGCACGCACACATGCTGAAAAGAACAAAAGACAGCGATATTTTTGATGCGGTATTAATGCCGGTTAATGTTTTAGATCCTTCCTATTTCAGTTTTACTGAAAATGTTTTGCCAAAAGCATTGGATCGAGATCTTGGAGTCCTGGCTATTAAATCGTTGGCTGATGGTCGTTTCTTTGCTAAAAAAGAACAGGCAAACTGGACATCTGACGACCCGGTAATTCCGAATTATTTAACAATTAAGGATGCCATGTATTTCGTCTGGTCGTTGCCGGTAAGCGTGCTGATTTCGGGAAATGAGAATGCAACTTACATGCGCGAAAAAATTGCATTGGCACGTTCATTCTCAAAATTATCGGAAAAAGAACGAATGGCTTTGATTGAAAAAGTGAAGGATATCGCCCAAAACGGAAATGTAGAATACTTTAAACAGAAAGAAGCATAAATTAATTTGAACCTGCACCACATTAAAAGTCATGCGCATTATCATTTTGAAAAAATAATTTCAGTTTGATATAAATGAAGAATCCCGGGACCTCTGCCCCGGGATTTAAACTAAACCTAACTAAACCAAACTTATGAAAAAACAGCAAACTGCTGTGAAGTATTTCTAATAAAACTCATGAAAACGAAAACTTTTGAAAGTCTTTTTTTAATTATTTTCATGACTGGTAAAAGTAAAACAAATTGCATGCCAAAAAAAATAATACCGTCAATAAATTTTTGATTTTTTTTTAAAACGGAACAATTTTTTATTATTATCCCATAAACAAATAACACAATACAGGAATTCAAAAAATAAATATCTTTGCGCCAATTGAATTAAAGGATTTTAATCAGAAAATACAGGAACATTATAAATGGAAAACATTCGCAATTTTTGCATCATAGCACACATTGATCATGGTAAAAGTACTGTAGCCGACCGACTCCTGGAGATGACCAATACAATTGGGAGCCGCGATATGCACGACCAGGTGCTTGACAGTATGGATTTGGAACAGGAGCGCGGAATAACGATTAAAAGCCATGCTATTCAAATGGACTATTTGCATAATGGTGCTGAATATAAATTAAACCTGATTGATACACCCGGGCATGTGGATTTTTCTTACGAAGTTTCACGTTCCATTGCTGCCTGCGAAGGGGCACTGCTTATTATTGACGCAGCCCAGGGTATTCAGGCACAAACAATTTCAAACCTGTATTTGGCTATTGAACACAATCTGGAAATAATACCGGTATTGAATAAAATGGATTTGGAAAGTGCAATGCCGGAAATTGTAGAAGATCAAATTATTGATTTAATAGGTTGCAGCCACGATGATATTATTCATGCAAGTGGCAAAACCGGAATGGGCATTCAAACCATTTTGGAACGAATCGTTGAAAGAATACCCGCTCCAACCGGCGATGCGGAAGCGCCTTTGCAAGCATTAATCTTTGATTCAATTTTTAACTCTTTTCGTGGGGTTATTGCCTACTTTAAAATCGTTAACGGCCAAATCAGGAAAAAAGATTTGGTTAAATTTATGGCTACCGGAAAAGAATACCATGCCGACGAAGTAGGTGTGCTAAAACTGGGATTATTCCCACGCGAAGTTTTATATGCAGGTGATGTTGGGTACATTATTTCCGGAATAAAAACAGCGAAAGAGGTAAAAGTAGGCGATACAATTACACAGGTAAAAAATCCGTGTAAAAAAAGGATTGAAGGTTTTGAAGAGGTTAAACCAATGGTTTTCGCAGGAATTTACCCCATCGATTCTGATGATTACGAAGATTTGCGTACGGCAATGGATAAACTGCAACTGAATGATGCATCCTTGACATTTGAGCCGGAATCTTCGGCAGCTCTTGGTTTTGGTTTCCGCTGTGGTTTTCTTGGACTTTTGCATATGGAAATTATTCAGGAACGTCTTGAACGCGAATTCGACATGAACGTAATTACCACTGTTCCAAACGTTTCGTATCTTGTACATCTTACTGATGGAACTACAGAACGGGTATATAATCCATCCGGAATGCCCGAAACTATGAGCATTGATTATATTGACGAACCTATTATCCGTGCAAATATTATTACTGCTGCCGAATATATCGGCCCTGTCATGAATTTATGTCTGGATAAAAGAGGAGAAATTGTCAGTCAGAATTATCTTACTTCCGAAAGGGCTGAACTGGTTTTCAATCTCCCGTTGGGTGAAATTGTTTTTGATTTTTACGATAAACTTAAAAGCATCTCAAAAGGATACGCCTCATTCGATTATTATGTGAGCGGTTACAAACCTGCCAAATTAATCCGTCTCGATATTCTTTTAAACGGTGAAATGGTGGATGCACTTTCTACATTAATTCATTTTGACAATGCCTACACTTTCGGCCGGCGAATGTGCGAAAAACTAAAGGAAATGATTCCGCGACAGCAATTTGACATTGCCATTCAGGCGGCAATTGGCGCCAAAGTTATTGCCCGGGAAACAGTAAAAGCAATGCGCAAAGATGTTACAGCAAAATGCTACGGCGGTGATATTACCCGGAAACGGAAACTTCTGGAGAAACAGAAAAAGGGTAAAAAAAGAATGAAACAGGTGGGAAATGTGGAAGTGCCCCAAAAAGCATTTTTAGCCGTATTGAAACTGGACTAAACGGTTACCTTTAATTTCTTTTTACGCGTTGGCGGAATAAACCTTAATTTATTGAAAGGCAGTTCGACTATGTTCACTGTGACAGTCAGGCTGAGCGTAGTCGAAGTCTGATTACCAGAAAGTTGAAAAATAATTCTACCAACAGGTTCTTTTTAATAATTGTATTGTTTAGCCGGTAGCTCGTCAATGATTTCAACAACATTTGCGTTTATTAAATGCCTTTGTAATTATCAGAGTTTCTTTTTATTCATTCTTAGGAACGTTGCAATTCTTTAACACATAAGAATTAACTTTATTCTCGAATTGCAAAAAAATGTAATTTGACTGCCAGCGATTTTTATGTTCCCAAAAAACGGGTTTAGCAACAATTCACCTTCGGCCTGTTACACGATCTGTATTGAATGTAGCCTAATTTTTTGATGAAAATTGTGGAAAGTGAGTAATTAAAATGGGACTGTTTTCTACAAAATATAATTTTGCCGCTTTGCCGCTTTACTTCTAATTCATTTAACAGTAAATAATTAAATTCATTTATTTAACCTTTCCATGAAGTGGCATATCGTTTGGCATTTGGCAACTTTAATATATAAAATGTAGAACTAATATGAATCCAATGATAGATTATGCTAAAATCGTATTGTGGGGAGTAAGTTTCTGGAAACAGTTATTCAGAAAAGAGTTAATTAAAATTATAAACTGGTGCACTCCTGAGGAACTTATTCAATTAAAAAATTACTGCTACGAAAAATATTACGATTTACATCCCGAAATAATTGATGAAGCTTTTTTACTGGATAAAAAAGAGTTAATACAAGTCAATATTCAAGGCAGCTACAGCCGTTTGAAGAACAAGTCATATTCAGGCAATTCCTGATTCGAAGCTTCATTTTTTAGTGAAGAATTATAACTTTGCATCACAAAAAGCCCCTTATTTTTAGTGATTTTTAACAGCAAGAAGAAGATTATATGGACAACAAAAATAATCCACACGAGGCTGATTCGATGCAACCGAAGGATGATTTCCAACAATTTCAGGAAAACAAAAACATCTTTAAACAAATGTTCCAGTTTTCCCCATTTACAATAATCATCCACGACATGAATATGAATATTCTTGATGTGAATAAAATGGCAGTGGAGGTTTTCGGTTATTCCAGAGAAGAATTGCTGCAGATGAAGGTATCCGATTTGCACACAAAAGAAGAACTGGAACATTCTTTCCAGGTGCTGGAGAATGTAAATAAAAAGGACAATCTCAATGTTGAAACAAGTTTTGTCAGAAAAGACGGTACCGTATTTTATGCTGAAGCAACTCCTTTTAAATACAAACTGGGAAATAACCAGTTAATTCATGTTTACATCCAGGACATTACCAGCCGGAAAGAAGATGAAATTAAACTGGTAAATGCCATGGAAAAGGCCGAAGAAAGCGACAGGTTAAAAACAGCATTTCTTACCAATATGAGCCACGAAATCCGCACTCCCATGAACGGCATTCTCGGTTTTGTAAGTTTTTTAAAAAATCCCGATCTTTCAGAAAAGGATAAATTAAAATTCATTGATATCATTGAAAAAAGCGGGGAACGAATGATGAGTATTATCGATGATATCATCAATATTTCAAAAATTGAGACAGGACTCATTGAAACGCAAACCGAAATAACAGACATTAACCACCAAATCGAATTACTTTACACCTTCTATAAACCAGAAGTGGAAAAGAAAGGAATCACATTCAAATTCTACAGGCCTCTACCATCACGTGAAGCAATAATACATACGGATACGGAAAAATTGATTGCCGTTTTAACCAATATGATAAAAAATGCAATTAAATTCACTGAAGAAGGAACCATTGAATTTGGTTATACTTATAAAAATCATCAGTTTGAATTTTTTGTAAAAGATACAGGAATTGGAATTCCTGAAAACCGGCTGAATGCAATCTTCGACCGTTTTGTGCAAGCCGATATAGCTGATAAGCAGGCACGGCAGGGTTTTGGTTTGGGTTTATCCATTTCAAAAGCATACATCGAAATGCTGGGTGGTACAATTTGGGTAGAAAGTAGGGAAGGAAAAGGTTCGGCTTTCTATTTCACACTTCCACGCCATTCCGAACAGAAAACTGCAGAAAATAAACATGCCGCAGATATAGCGGAACAGGATGAAAACCCGCTGGACGAAGTTACCGGATTAAAAATCCTGATTGCTGAAGATGATGAATTTTCCTACTCGCTCCTAAAAATTATGCTTCAGGGAATCAGTGGCGAAGTATTACATGCCGGCACAGGAACAAAAGCTGTAAATTTGGTTCGTCGCAATCCGGATATCGATTTAATTCTGATGGATATTAAAATGCCTGAAATGTCTGGATATGAGGCAACACAGGAAATCAGGAAATTTAATAAAGATGTTGTGATTGTTGCACAAACTGCATTTGTAATGCGGGGCGATAAGGAAAAAGCAATTCAGTCAGGTTGCAATGCCTATTTATCAAAACCGATTAAAGAAGAAGAACTGCAGTCGGTTATGAAAAAATATTTCATCAACTGATCATTGCCCCGGAAAAAAAGTCCATAGTTTACCTCATGCAAAACAGTTAAAATTCAACTTTTATCAAAAGATGAATTTTTTTGTTTTCCGAAGCAAGCAGCTCAATTTGTCCCAGGATTGAAGTTTAAAACCAATAGCAGCCTTACCATTTTTGAAGGATACAATTTTCATTTTGCTTTGTATATTTGTCACTGTCCATCAGGAAAAAATAAATTCAATTTAACTTTAAAAATTTAAAAAATGAAGTACCTGCTTACCTGTATCTTTTTTGCAGCAACATTTCCCCTCTTTTCACAGCAAGTTAATCCCAATCCGTGGGTGATGAGCCCAAAACCCGGAGCGGACATTACATATACAAATCCTGTTATACCGGGTTTTTATTCCGACCCGAGCGTATGCAGGGTTGGTGACGATTATTACCTCATCACCAGCACCTTTGAATTTTTTCCGGGAGTTCCTGTTTTTCACAGTAAAGATTTAATTCACTGGGAACAAATTGGCCACTGCATTCACCGAAAGGAGCAAATTCCTGAAAACCTGAATATTTTTGCGGCCACTTTACGCTACCATAACGGCACTTTTTATATGATCACCACCAATGTTTCAACAAAAGGTAATTTTTTCGTCACCGCCAGTGATCCTGCCGGACCTTGGTCTGACCCGGTTTGGATTGATATACAAGGCATTGACCCGGACCTGTTTTTCGATGATGATGGACGTACCTATGTCATTTCTTCCAATTTCGAACTTACTGAAATTGATTTGAAATCCGGACAATTAATTGGAGAGAAACAAAAAGTGTGGTTTGGTGCCGGCGGGCGATATCCGGAGGCGCCGCATATTTACAAAAAAGATGGATTTTACTACCTGATGGCCGCAGAAGGTGGAACGGAGGAAGCACATTCAGTTACCATTTCCCGGAGCAATTCAATTTGGGGGCCGTACGTTAATAATCCCGCCAATCCTATTGCCGCGCATGCCAATGTAGCCGGAATGGGTTTGCCTATTCAGGGTGTTGGTCATGCTGATATTGTGCAGGCACACAACGGCAGCTGGTGGATGGTTATTCACGGATACCGCAGCGTAACCGGTTATCCGCCGCACCATATCCTTGGCCGTGAAACCTGTCTGGTGCCGGTGAGCTGGCCCGAAGGCAGCTGGCCAATTGTTAACGGCAACGGAACTGTTCCGGTAAAACTATCCGTCCCTACTCTGCCACAGGTTACTTTTGAACCCAAACCGGCACTTACAGAATTCGATACAAAAGAACTGGGAATGGAATGGAACACCATTCAGCCACCCAATGAAAATAATTTTGATCTAAAACCTGAAAAGGGGACACTTTCCCTGACAGGTTCGGCTTTAAAAATTGGAGAAAACGGAAATCCGGCATTTATTGGCCGCCGCCTGACTGACATTCAATTTTCCGCCACCACGCGTTTAAATTTCAATCCTAAAAATGACAATGAGGAAGCAGGAATCATTCTTCTGAATAATGGTTCTCATTTTGACCTGCTGGTTTCAGCAAGAAAAGGGCAAAGATACCTGGTGGTGAAACTTCAATTTGGGCAAACAATTTATCAGTCGGAGGAAATTGCGCTGAAACCCGGAGCGGTTGACCTGAGAATTGAAGGTACCGGACCTGAATTTATATTCTCTTTCAGCCAAAACGGGACAGATTTTAAAACAGTAGAAAAAGCAGATGCCCGGTTTTTAAGTACGGAAACTGTAGGCTGGTTTACAGGAGTGTATGTTGGGTTATATGCAAGCGGCAATGGAGTTGTTTCAAAAGCAAAAGCCACTTACGACTGGTTCGAATACACAGGAAAATAGAAGTTTTATTATCCTTTTTCCTTCCGGCAGCTGAAGTATTTGGAAGGATGAAGGTCACAAAATAGAAAAACCGGTTACTTTTCAGCAACCGGTTTTTCTATTTTATTAATGTGGAATTTTTGTAAAGTCCGGGCTCTCATTTTCCTGCTTCACAAGGATAAGTGGCCTATCCCAATTTCTCTTTCACCAATCCGGGAATTTCACCGGGTTCTTTTGCCACCGGAACACCAGCTTCGTTAAAAGCTTTAATTTTTTCTTCGGCAGTACCTGAACCACTGGAAATAATGGCGCCTGCATGTCCCATCCGTTTTCCGGGAGGAGCCGATTGACCGGCAATAAATGCCACCACCGGTTTTGTCATGTTTTCCTTGATGTATTTAGCTGCCTTTTCTTCTGCATCACCACCAATTTCGCCAATTAAAACTACTGCATCTGTTTCCGGATCATTTTCGTACATCTCCAGCAAATCAATAAAATACAGTCCTGAAACCGGATCACCGCCTATTCCAACACAGGTAGTCTGCCCAAGTCCGTTTTCGGTAAGCATGTTTACCACTTCGTATGTCAATGTTCCCGAACGCGAAATCAGACCCACATTCCCTTTTTTGAATATCATTGCCGGAAGAATTCCAATTAAACACTCATCGGGGGTAATTAATCCGGGGCAGTTGGCGCCGATGAGTTTGGTACCGTTTTGTTTTAAAATTGGCATCACTTTAATCATGTCCTGAACCGGAACACCTTCGGTGATACAAACCACCAGCTCGACACCGGCGTAACTTGCTTCCAGAATAGCATCACCGGCAAAAGGAGCAGGAACAAAAATTACCGATGCATTGGCTCCGGTTGCATTTACTGCCTCTTCTACCGTATTAAAAACAGGGATTCCGCCAACATCACTTCCCCCTTTTCCGGGTGAGATTCCGCCAACAATATTGGTTCCGTAATCTTTCATTTTTGAAGTATGAAAAGCGCCGTCGCGACCGGTAATTCCCTGAACCAATACTTTGGTTTGTTTATTTATTAATATACTCATTCTCTTAATCTTTGAACTTTAAACCTTAATCTTTAAACCTTAAACTTTGAACTCTGAACTTTGAACCTGAATTTTAACCCTGAACTACTTCTTACTCAGCTCAATTGCTTTTTGCGCAGCTTCGCTCATGGTTGAAACAGTTGGTAATCCATATTCCTTAATAATTTCGAGGCCTTCTTTCGCATTTGTTCCCGAAAGGCGAATTACTATCGGCACTTTGGTGTCAATGGTTTTCATGGCTGCAACCAACCCGCGGGCAACATCATCGCAACGGGTTATACCACCAAAAATGTTTATCATAACTGCTTCAACATTTTTATCGCTCAGCAGAATATTCATGGCATCCACCACTTTCTGCGGATTGGAAGAACCACCAATATCCAGGAAATTTGCCGGGTCGCCGCCATACAATTTAATCATGTCCATGGTGGCCATTGCCAGTCCGGCGCCGTTCACCATGCACCCGATGTTTCCATCCAGTTTAATGTATGATAGTCCTTTTTCGTTGGCATCAATTTCTTTTTGCTCATCTTCGGTAACTTCGCGCATTCCCAGCACTTCACGCTGACGGAACAATGCATTGTCATCGAAATTCATTTTACCATCGATGGCCAAAACCTGGTTATCAGGAGTTAATACGAGTGGGTTGATTTCAGCCAGCGAAGAATCGGTTTCAACATACAACTGGTACAATTTAACCAGAATTGATGCAGCCTGACGCACTTCTTTCGGTCCCCTGAAGAGTTGCAGCGCAATTTTGCGGGCCTGCCAGTCCATCAATCCCATAGTAGGGTCGATAGACATTTTAATGATCTTCTCCGGTGAAACGCGGGCCACTTCTTCAATTTCCACGCCCCCTTCGGCACTGGCCATTAAAGTTACCGACTTGGAATTCCGATCGTTGATTAACCCCACGTAGAATTCTTTTTGAATGTCCACTGCATCGGCAACCAATACTTTCTCCACCGTTAAACCTTTGATGTCCATTCCCAGAATTTGTCCGGCCTTCTCAACCGCTTCCTGTTTTGTTTTTGCCAATTTTACACCTCCGGCTTTTCCGCGGCCGCCCACATGTACCTGGGCTTTTACAACTCTCAGCTTGTTGTCGTTGGGGACATTCGCTTCAACTTCTTCCACCGTGTGGCAAACTACCCCATCCGGAACAGGAATCCCGTACTTCCTGAATAAATTTCGGGCTTGATATTCGTGAATCTTCATTTTAATGTTTTAGAATGTATGAAGTAAAAAAATAATTGACAAAAGTACCAATTATTAAAATTTTAAACTCATAAATAGCTGTCTTTTTTCATGACATTTTGCAGGTACAGAACAAGAACAAGAGTTCACCATCCTCAATTTTGAACAGTTTCTGATACCGATGTTGTTTTGCGAAATTGCAGATGGCTCATTTTTTTCGATTAGATTTGCGTCAAATTTCATTTTAAAATGGAAGATATAATCCGAAAAGTAATAGAACAGGAAGCAGAAGCGATTAAAAATATTCCAGTGGGCCACGAAATTGTTTTGGCCGTTGACCTGATTTACCATCAGGTACATCAAAAACGGGGAAAACTTGTGGCCAGCGGTATGGGAAAAGCAGGGCAAATTGCCCAAAATATTGCCACTACATTCAGCTCAACGGGTACACCGTCTGTTTTTCTTCACCCCAGCGATTCGCAGCATGGTGATTTGGGTGTGCTTCAGGAAAACGATATTCTGCTGTTAATTTCCAATTCAGGAAAAACAAGGGAAATTCTCGAACTGGTTGATTTGGCAGAAAACCTGCACCCGGGTTTACCGCTCATTGTCATTACAGGAAATCCGGAAAGCCTGCTGGCTAAAAGTGCCGATGCATTTATTTATACCGGCAACCCCGATGAAGTTTGTCCGCTTGGCTTAACACCCACCACTTCAACTACAGTAATGACCGTAATCGGCGATGCACTGGTGGTATCGCTTATGAAAAAAATAGAATTCTCCAGCGGTGATTATGCCAAACGGCACCATGGGGGTTACCTGGGAGATAAATCACGATTGCAGGCAGGTTCGTTGTTTGCCCAGGTTCAGAATCGTATTGAAAATAAAGAAGAAGATAAGGAGTAAAAACATGCGCATTACAAAAGAAAATTCAGCAGGACTTATTATTGACATGCAGGAAAAGTTGTTCCCGGTGATGTGGGAAAAAGATATGTTGCTGAAAAACTGTCAGATTTTAATTCAGGGATTGAATGAATTAGCTGTTCCTTTGATTGCAACACAGCAATACACAAAAGGTCTGGGAGAAACAATTGGTGAAATTGGTAATGTCCTGCCTGATTTTTCTTTTATAGAAAAAAGAGCTTTTAGTTGCTGCGATGAACCGACCGTTTTTGAAAAGTTAAATACGATTGCCGTCAAAAATATCATCATTTGCGGAATTGAATCACATGTGTGTGTATTGCAAACCGCCATAGATTTTAAGGCAGCCGGATTTAATCCGGTGGTGGTTGTTGATTGTATTTCATCGCGGAGCAGCCGGAATGTTGAAATTGCCAAAGAGCGCTTCCGGTTCGAAAACATTTTGATGACTTCTGCCGAATCTATTTTATTTGAATTAACACGAACTTCGGGAGCACCTGAATTTCGTGCCATTTCGAAACTGGTAAGATAATTTTGGGTACTTTAAATTCTGAATTCATTATTAATGCCTGCATCCGGTTACCCGATAAAATCCATGTAGTTTTCAGGAGTGATTAATTTAAAGTTTGTATTGGCATAAGCAGTTGAAAAACTTTTAGGCAACCGGGATTTGGCATTTTTGTTCCACTTAAATTCATAAGTATCCAGCTGTCCATCATGCTCTTCAATATAATCGATTTCCTGCTGACGGGTTGTCCTCCAAAAATAGGTATTATAAAATAAACGGTTGTATTCAATTTTTTTTCTTCGCTCTGCTATCAAATAATTTTCCCAAAGCGCACCTGTATCTTCTCTTAAATTTAAAGGTGAAAACTTGTTTAACAAAGCATTTCTGACTCCTAAATCAACAAAATAAATTTTCTTTGAGTATTTAAGTTCATTTCGAAGGTTTCGCGAAAATGAACCTAACCTGAAAATGATAAATGCTTCTTCCAGCATCAAAATATATCTTTCTATTGTCTGTTTATCTATTTGAACCAATTGCGACAATTCGCGAAATGAAACCTGATTTCCAACCTGCAAAGCCAAAGCTTTTAGTAAATTTTCAATTGCATCAGGTTTTCTTATTTCCTTCAATGCAAAAATATCCTTATACAAATAATCAGAAATCAACTCCATTAAAATTTCCTTTTCATTTCCCGGGTGATTAAGTACTTCAGGATAAGAACCGTAAATTAAACGCTGTTCAAGATTACTTAGCACCTGCACAATACCATAGTGCTGAAATATTTCCTGAAAAGAAACAGGATACAGCTTGTATGTCCATTTTCTGCCTGTCATCGATTCCTTTAACCGATCGGTAAGTTCAAACGAACTGGAGCCTGTAACAATGAGTTGAATATCCTTGCAACTGTCATGAATGATTTTAAGAGATAAACCTGTATTTTCAATTCGTTGGGCTTCGTCAATGAATACCATTGTGCCTTTTGGAAATATTTCCTTTGCCCTTGTACTGTTTATTTTTTCCAGTAGCGTTCTGTCTTCCGGATTATCAGCATTCAACCAAATAATCTTTTTTGTTAATGATTCACTGATTTGTCTAAGTAATGTTGTTTTACCAACTTGCCTTGCCCCCAGGACAACAATTGTTTTTCCGGTAAATAATTTATTAAAAATTATTTCTTCAAGTTTACGCTTTATCATTTTTGTCGTATATAATCGCCAAATATACGTTTTTTTGTCGATTATATACGACATAATTACCAATTGATATCTGCTGATTTTGTAATTATCAGAGGTCATACTAAAAATATTTTTAATTTCGCAACAAAATAAATTTAGTTATGCTTGAAATCTGTGCCATCGCTTCGGGAAGTAACGGTAACTGCTATTATATTGGAAATGAAAAAGATGCCGTATTAATTGACGCAGGCATTTCATGCAAACAAATTGTAAAACGGATGGCAGCCCGTGATTTAGACATCGAAAAAATTAAAGCTGTATTTATTACACACGAACACAGCGACCATCTAAGAGGAGCAAGAGTAACTGCCAAAAAACTGCGGGTTCCGGTATATATGACCGCCAAAACTTATGTTGCCTCTTACAACAACCTGAAACCTGATTATCCCCGTTTTTTTGAACCGGGTGATGTAACTGAAGTTGGGTTATTCAAAATTCATTCATTTTTAAAGAATCACGATGCCTCTGATCCCTGTTCTTTTCGTGTGGAATATTCGGGTAAAAATATTGGTATTTTCACCGACATTGGTGAACCCTGCGAGAATGTAAAACTGCATTTGCAAAAGTGTGACGCCCTTTTCCTTGAAACAAATTACGATGAAACCATGCTTCGCGAAGGCCGCTATCCCTATTACCTGAAACAACGCATTTTGTCGGATTTCGGCCATTTATCAAACCTGCAGGCGTTGAAACTCTTACAGGAATTTGCAGGATTGAATCTCAAACACGTTTTTCTCAGCCATCTTTCGGCAGAAAACAATACTCCCGAAATTGCTTTCGAAACATTAAAGGTTCTTCAAAATAAATACGAATTGCGGCTCACCTCCCGGTTCGACGCTGCAGATGTTTGTGAAATTATATAAAAGAATATCTCCAACCAAAAGGATTACAATTAAAAAGCGGCTGCTTTAATAAAACAACCGCCTTTTATCGTTAATTCATATTAAGCAGATTATCGCTCAGCGCCTGCAACGTTTTTTTCTTTTGCGAATTAGGCACAAGTACCGAAATGTTATGCCGGCTCCCGCCGTAAGAAATCATTCGGATCGGTATTCCATCGAGTGCATTAAATACTTTCGAAGCAAAACCGGTTTCCTCGCGGATAATATCGCCAACGATGCACACAATTGACATGTCGTAGTCCACTTCAACTGTTCCGAATTTATCCAGTTCCCTTTTTATTTTTTCAAGTTTTTCAGTGTTGTCAATAGTCAGTGAAACTGCAACTTCCGAAGTGGAAATCATATCGATGGGCGTTTTGTATTTCTCAAAAATCTTAAATACATTTTTAAGAAAACCATAAGCCATCAACATTCGCCCCGACCTGATTTTCACCGCCGTAATTCCGTCTTTTGCAGCCACTGCTTTAATCCCCGAACCATCGGATTCAGAAGTAATTAAAGTACCGCTGTCATCAGGATTCATTGTATTTTTCAGGCGCACCGGGATATTCTGAACGCGTGCCGGAAGTACGGTTTGCGGGTGTAAAATTTTCGCACCAAAATAAGCCAGCTCTGCCGCTTCATTAAACGAGAGTTGCTCAATTTTCTTTGTCTTGTCAACAAAACGCGGATCATTGTTGTGGAATCCGTCAATATCTGTCCAAATCTGGATTTCTTCTGCATCAATTGCTGCTCCAATTAGTGAAGCAGTGTAATCGCTCCCACCGCGCTGCAGGTTATCAATTTCTCCTTCTGCATTGCGGCAAATAAAACCCTGTGTAATGTAATAGTCCGAATCCCCGACTTGCTGCATTACAGGTTGTATGTTTTTTCTTATATGTTGTAAATCAGCTGATTTATCCTCATCAATACGCATAAAATCGAGAGCCGGAAGCAACTTTGTATTGAAACCATTTTCAATCATTAAAAGCGTAAAAAGCTGTGTTGAAATTAATTCGCCCTGCGCCAGAATGGCATTTTCAGCAGCAAGATTAAAACTTCCGGAAGTAAATGATTTTATTGTATCGAAACTTTCTTTTACCACTTCCGATCCTTTGTGTACATTTTCTTCTTTCTCAAAAAGCTCCGTGACCACTTTTTTGTATTTGGCTTCCAGGTTTCCGATGAAAATTCGTGCTGTATCTTTATTCTTTTTTTGAAGATATCCGGCTATTTCGACCAGCGAATTTGTGGTTCCTGACATGGCAGAAAGCACCACAATTTTTTGTTCTCCGTCAGTAATGATTTTCATTACGGCCCTCATGTTCTCCGGCGAACCAACCGATGTTCCGCCAAATTTTAAAACTTTCATAATAGCTTGTTTTTGTAATTGCAAATATGAATAATTTTTTAATGTTTCAACTAAAAACACTTTTCATTTTGAATAAGTATTCAGCACAATTGAATATTTATAATGTATCAGGCCTTGAGTTTTTCGAGAAAGAATTCTACCAAATCTTTGCCCGATGTATCAACAATACCAATTTCAGGGGCATAAACAATTGCTTCAAGACCAACTTCCTCTGCTTTATCTTTTAATGCTTTTGCGTGTAGTGGATGATGATTCAACTCATCCTGCGTAACCGGAATTCCATTATGATGTTTATTATAAATAAAAACCGGTGAACTGCTTTTTCTCATTTTACCAAGAAAATCAAGCTCTGTTCTTATTTTCGATTTTGATTTTAAATCCGGATTACCGGAAGGTTTTAATCCAAATGCCATTGCAATGGAACGCAGTTGTTCAGGAGTTTCAGCAACCGGCACGCCAATAATATCTTTCCATTGAAAAATATCGTAAGTCGATTGTGTGGCAAAAGCTCCGGCGCAGGTTATCCGGGTAGATTCCCGCAGCACCGGATCATCATTTTCCATGTCAGCCATATCATCAGAGAAAGCCAGCCACAGCGCTGTACCGGCGCCGGCAGACCCACCCGAACAGGCAATCTTTGTTTTATCAACATTATATTTTCCCGCATGAAAACGAATGTATTGGAGGCACCTTTTGGAGTCATTTAAACTCGCCATTATCCCATAGGGCTCCTCCGTCATAAAGCGGTAGTTAATAACAGCCACCGAAACGCCGGCGTCGAGAAACCGAACCAAGTCTTCCGAGTCAAAATACTTTGATTTATCGCCGCCAACAAAACCACCACCATGAATATAGAT
>CAVYUC010000034.1:0-27175 GCA_963771595.1 uncultured Prolixibacteraceae bacterium
AATAGAATTGAAAAAGTTATTGAACTGTATTTTTCAATAATTGCACGTCCTCAATTTCATTTATCGATGCGCCTGCTCTTAACATCGTCGTTGAAATTCAGTTTTTCAAAAGCACTGATTTTATAACTCGAACCAACAGGAAACGTCTTTTTCCCGATAAATACACTCACCGGACTAAAACTGGTAATGTGTTTTACCGATACGATGTAGGAGCGGTGGATGCGCACGAAATCTTTTTCCGGCAGAAGCTTTTCCACTGAAGAAAGAGTAATTCGGCTGGTAATATCCCTGTCTATGGTAAAGATGGTGAGATTATCGCCCATGCTTTCAGCATAAATGATTTCGTCCAGTGGAATTTTATGAATGGTATTTTTTTCTCTCAGGTAAAGAAATTCTTCTCTGGTGTCCTGTTTTGGAAGCGAAATTTCATTTTCATTTTTATATAGAAGATAGAATTTTTCCACTGCCTGCATAAAACGTTCAAATGAAATAGGTTTTAGTAAATAATCAATCACGTTTAAATCGAAACCTTCGAGGGCATATTCCCGGTATGCTGTGGTGAGAATAACGGCGGGCGGGTTTTTAAGCGCCTTAACCAAATCAGTTCCTTTCATTTCGGGCATGTGGATATCGAGGAACATGAGGTCAACTTTATGTTTGTTCAGAAAACTAAAAGCTTCCACAGCGTCACCTGCAGTTCCGGCGATATCGATTGAATTAATTTTTCCCAGGTGCGATTTCAAAACCTCGATGGCAAGGGGTTCATCATCAACTATTAAGCATTTTGCATTTCTTTCCATAATCCTTTTTACTTCCAGAATATTTTGCACTCAACACGAAATAATTTGTCTCCCTGTATAATTTTAAGTTCGTGTTTTTTTGGATATATCAGTTCCAGCCTTCTTTTTACATTTTTTAGCCCGATGCCTTTATTGTCAGATAAACCGTTTTTCTTTTCGGGAGGTATCGAATTTACAGCCTTCAGGAGCAGAAAATCAGGCTCAATATCTACATTGATATGAATGGTTGGCTTTATTCTGTCTTTACTTGAACCATGCTTGAAGCAGTTTTCGACAAAGGGAAGCAGAATAAGCGGAGCAATTTGATGTATGCCGGTTTCTCCTTTAATTTCATATTGCAAATCCAGACGCTGGTTATATCTCATTTTTTCGAGTTCGATATACCCGTTAATAATTTCAAGTTCTTTTGCGAGCGGAACAAAGGTATCGTTACTCTTGTAAATCATATAATCCATTAAATCCGAAAGTTTCAGAACAATATCTGACGCCTTGTCCGATTTAATCAGGGTGAGTGCATACAAATTATTTAAAGTATTAAACAAAAAATGAGGGTGTACCTGGGATTTTAGAAAATTTAATTCTGCTGCAATTTTCTCTTCGGTCAGTTTTTTACTTTTAAGCTGATCGAGATACCATTTTTTAAAGATTAAAATGGCGGCAGCCATGGCAGGTACAACATAATCTGAAACAGCTTTGGTAGCAAATTTTCCCGGATTTAATAAGGAATGTTGGGTAAAATCATAAATTTCAGGATAGGGATTAATCAAATAATAGGAAAGATAAATCAAAAATCCGTAGATAAAAAAATGCACCATTACCAGAATTCCGAACAGGATAAATTTCTTTTTTTCGATAGCAAGCGGAAGTATGAGGTAGATAAATGAATATGTTCCTAATATTCTGGCAGGTAACAGAGCGAGCCCAAGAATAAATTCATGATAGTAGCTACCAGTTATTCCGGCGCCATTCAGCCAGTAAATTGAAAATACACCTGCCCAGAACAGGAGATGCCATAAAAAGCGATACCTGAATATTACAGGTAAACGGTCTGATGTCATTTTTTTCTTAAAATTGAATATCAAACTTAATCCAAAACAGGCAAATTTACAAACAGTTGCCATGAAGACTGTTTTAAACGGGACGAATGTCTGTTTCAAAAGTCAGTTTCACTGAAATAAGCTGTTTTGGGATACACACAAAAAATTAGCTAAAAATACAATGAATTCATTTCTAATGTATTCAGCTGTTTTTTTTATACTGACTGCAATCTTTATGGTTAATTAAAATTGTTTCATCTTTTTGCGTTTTTGTTAAACATCCTGTCCAAACTCGTATTCATCGCAAAAATTTGTGCTTTGATTTAAAGAGGTTTAAGTTTGCTTGTAATAAACAGAAAAAACAATTTAAATTAAGAAGACATGAAAAATTTAAAAACAATTTTGGCAGGATTAGCGCTGGTTCTTATTTCAGGAGCAGCATGGGCAACAGGAAACATGAAGGTAAATATTGTTTCTACAGAAAACAACAGAACAACAGTTCAAATAATTAACGTTGCAGATAGTTTTTACGAACTCGAACTGCAAAACGAATATGGGGACGTTGTTTTTTACAAAAGGACAAAGACTTCGGTTACAAATTATTCGAAGCAGTATGATTTTTCGAAACTCGATGATGGAAATTATAAATTAACGGTGCAGGGAACTGATGAAAAAATGGAAAACAACCTGAGTATAAAAAAGGGGCAGGTTGAAGTTTTAAATCAAACGAAAGAAATCGAACCTTTTTTTGCACTTAATGATAACCGCCTTGAGCTTTCCTGGTTAAACTTTGAACAGGAAAACCTAAGAATTTTGATTTATGATAAAAGCAACCTGCTTTTTGAGAAAAAACTGGAACCGAATTTTGCAGTTAATTATGCCCTTGATTTAAGCAAATTAAAAAGTGGGAATTATGATGCGGTGTTGGTAACCGAAGACAGTTATTTTGAATATCAGGTGACGAAAAAATAGATGGTTTGGGAGTAGCCATTAAAAATATGCTTCCACAGATTTTTAAGTTTTGTGAACCATTTCCTGTTGAGGAGATGGTTTTTTGTTTGTTTTTTAAGTAACTGTTTGCGTTTTTATTTTTTAAAACTTGAAAAGATTGAAACTATTCAGGCTTAAACTAACTGGAATTTATATTGATGTTCATTTTGTGCAAAATGAAATTGCACCGACAGGGTTGGGTGAACCACCATTCCCGCCAATTTTTGCTGCTCTTGGAAATGCATTGTACAAAGCAACCGGTCAACGGTATTATAAACAGCCCTTTACCAAAAATAATTTCGGGTCATTATAAAACCGGAAAAAATTACTTATTTTCAGGATTTGTTGGTGGAGTTATTTTTAGTTGGGTAAGCTGTTTTTAATCAGTTCTGTATTAATTCTACCAACAGTTTTATTAACAGAATAATTTTTTTGAAATGACTCATGAAATAAAAACTCTGTTTCGAACATTAAAAGCATGGCAGCAACAGGGCAAAAAAGCTGTCTTTGTTTCAGTGGTAGCATTGCAGGGATCTTCCTACAGGAAACCGGGTGTGCGGATGATCATCAGCGAAAAGGGGGAATATGTTGGTGCTGTCAGCGGGGGATGTGTCGAAAAAGAGATAGAGCGGCAGGCACAAACTGTGTTTAAAACCGGTAAGGCAAAAGTGATAACCTATGATGGACGTTTACGCATCGGTTGCGAAGGAATCATTCATATTTTAATTGAACCGGTTTTTCTTTCGGATGATTTACTAAATAATTTTGAATCGGTGTTAAAATCGAGGCAAAAATTCAGAATGGATACCTGGTTTCATTCCGAAGTTGGAGAATATGAAAACATTGGTAGCATTATAATACTCAACAATAAGACACATTCCCTGAATCCGGCTTTCACTTCCGGACAGGTTGATGCTCAGGAGTGTTTTTCACAAACATTCAATCCACTTTTTCAACTCTATATATTTGGAGCTGAACATGACGCGGTTGAACTTTCAAAAGCATCAAAGTTACTGGGCTGGGAAGTTACAATTGTAGCTTCAGCAGATGAATCTAAATCCTGTGATTACTTCCCCGGGGCTTCTGCATTGATTACACCTTCATTTGATAATATCGATACATCAGTTTTGGATAAACAAACTGCGGTGGTTTTAATGACGCACAATTTTAGTAAAGACGTTCAATACCTGATGGCGCTTAAAGAAGTTCAACCCGCTTACCTGGGCATTATAGGTTCTGTGAACAGAAGGGAAAGAATATTGAACACGCTTATGGACTATCATCCGGATATCTCTCCTGAATTCCTGGAACAGGTTCACAGTCCGGCCGGCATCAATATCGGGGCGGTAACAGCATCCGAAATTGCAGTTTCAGTATTGGCAGAAATTCTAAGCGTAACACGCCACCAGCATCCGGCAGAGTTACGTTCAAAAGTAGGTTCGGTTCATAGTTAAAATTGAGTCGGTGCTTTTACTCATCCGATGACTCAAAGTCATCGGATGAGTTTCATTATGTCTGCCGAAATCTACGCTTGGTGGCGCAAATCAAACAAAAGCAGCAAAATGTATCCATCCTTCAAAAACATTAAAACAGACACCTGCAGATACAAAAGCTGTTCACAAGGCGAATGTTTTTGAACTATATTATTCGTATTTTTATAGTCGGTGTTTACTTTAAAATCTTAAATATGAAGCAAATTACATTCATCATTGTATTCCTTCTTTTTATCACGTGGAACGGAAAACCGAAGGAAAATGAAAAAGATGCATACAGCTTAAATTTGACAGATTTAAAGCAGGTGGGTGAAGTGAATGAATGCTATCAGTCGTTTAATGTTGAAATGTGTGAAGTAGTGGGAGGCGATTTCTGGATACCTTATGATTTACTGGATTCAGCAAAAGTAAAAGCAGGTGGATTTTCCGCATTGAAACGATCGATTCCTCCTGTAAACCTGTACGATAAAAAATTACGGATGCTTGCCTCGGCATTGGGACCAACCTATGTCAGGGTGAGCGGAACATGGGCAAATACCACCTATTTTCAGAATAACGATGAACCAAAACCGGAAAGTGCACCCGAAGGATATGAGAATGTGCTGACACGAAAAGAGTGGAAGGGGGTAATTGATTTTTGTAAAGCTGTGGATGGAAAATTGGTTACTTCTTTTGCCATCAGCAGCGGAATAAGGGACAGTGAGGGAAACTGGACCGCCGAACAAATCAAACCGCTTGTAAATTATACCAAATCCATTGGTGGAGAAATTGCCGCTGCCGAAATGTTTAATGAGCCTTCGCATGCCGGACATGGCGGAGCACCGGAGGGCTACGATGCGCAGTGGTATGCCCGGGATTTTGCACAATTTAAAAGTTTCGCCGACTCTGCTTTACCTCAAATGAAAATTATGGGTCCCGGTTCCACCGGCGAAGGGGGAATTATTCCCGGTGTTACTTTAACTACAGATGATATTTTAACAGCAACGCCTCCACCGGAATTTGATATTTTTTCCTATCACTTTTACGGGGGCGTATCCAAAAGGTGCATGGGACAACTTACTCCCGAAAATGCGCTTACAGATGATTGGCTGAGCAAAACAGAAAAGGGATTGAAATTTTACAGGGAAGCACAGGAGAAATACCTTCCCGGAGCGCCCATTTGGCTAACGGAGACGGCCGAAGCTGCATGCGGAGGCGACCCATGGGCAGCCACCTTTATCGATTGTTTTCGGTATCTGGAGCAATTGGGCAGGCTCGCAAAGAAAGAAGTTCAGGTGGTCATGCACAATACGCTTTGCGCCAGCGAATATGCACTACTCGAGCAGGATACATACAACCCGAGACCCAACTACTGGGCAGCACTTCTTTGGAATAAACTGATGGGGACCAGGGTTTACGACATGGGCACAAAACCGGGCGGAACCGATATTTTTATTCACAACCTGAAAAATTCACCGCAGGGTTATGCCGTGCTGATTGTAAATCCAAAGGATGCCGAATCTTTCGTCGAAATCCCAGCCGGTGCGGAGCAATATTTACTGACTGCCGATGGAGATAATCTTTTGACCAAAACGGTAAAACTAAACGGTGAAATCCTGAAGTTAAAGTCGGGGGAAACTTTACCTGTATTGAAAGGAAAACAGATAAATGCAGGTGAAATTCAGATTCCTGCCTATAGTATTATGTTTCTGTCCGTTTCAAAATAGACAAATGAACAAGGGATAATTCCGGTTATATTTGAGTTGATAGAACATTTATATTGTTCAGAAATTTCCGGTACCGGGAAAAGTCATTCGATGAATAGTCCTGCCAAATGCATCGGTAATTTTATGGATCAAATAATTATGGATTCATCGGAGGACTGTCACAATCGATGTTTAACTTATCGGAGTAAGTTCATATTTTAAAATTTTATAAAATAATATCATTATGAATCCACTGGAAATAAGAGAAATGGTGACGGCATTTCAGAAAAGCCGGATTATATTAACAGCATTTGAACTGGATATTTTCTCTTTTATAGGTGATAACAGCATGGATGCTGTCGCTGTTTCAAAAGGTTTAAAGTTGAATAATGCTGCTACAGAACGGTTGCTGAATGCCCTGGTAGGAATAAAGTTACTGGAAAAGAACAACGGCAGTTACCGCAATACAAAAGAAAGTTTGATGTTTTTGTCGAAGACAAGCCCGGCATACATGGCCGGCTTTGCCCATTCCAACCATTTGTGGAACACCTGGAGCTATTTAACCGAAGTGGTAAAAACCGGTAAAGCAGCCCACGATACGGAAATCAACCAAAGGGGAGAAGAGTGGCTGGAAGCATTTATCAATGCCATGCACGACAGGGGCAAAAAGCAGGCCCCGGCACAAATAGCTAAGATTGATTTGACAGGTGTTAATTCCGTGTTGGATATTGGAGGCGGTTCAGGATGTTTTAGTATGGAATTTCTGAAACGGAAACCGGAGATGAAAGCAGTGGTTTTTGATTTGCCCAACGTGGTTCCTATATCCAAAAAAATAGTGGAACAGGAAGGTTTTTCCGGCAGGATTGAACATCACGTAGGGGATTATACCACGGATGAGTTGCCCAAAGGTTTCGATTTGATATTCCTTTCGGCCATCATTCACAGCAATTCCTATGCAACCAATAGGGAACTGGTGAGGAAGTGCTTTAATTCACTTAATTCAAACGGCAGGATTGTTATCCAGGACTGGGTTTTAAACGATGCCAAAACAGAACCACCCCAGGGTACTGTCTTTTCCATCAACATGCTGGTTGGGACAGAAGAGGGGGATTGTTATTCAGAAAATGAAATTAAATCATGGTATGAACATGCGGGATTGACGGACATACATAAAGTTGAACTGGAATCGGGACTCGCTCAAATGATTGGTGTTAAAAAGTAAAAGCTGTTCTGCCAACCTGCCAAATGGAACTTCGAAACTGCAATATGCATCAAACTTCTCCCCGCTGTATTTTTTTAAAGGGGGAAGTATTCCTGTTTTTGAATCCGTGTACAGCAACTGCAATAAATAATATAACTGCCGCAGCAATTGCAGCTATTACAATTGATTGATTTCCCTGCCACTGTTTTACGGCAATGGCAATAAATGCCCAGACACCTACAAGCGCAGCTTCGCGCATATTCCGGAAACGAATCAGCAGCAGGTATATAACAGTTGCAACTGTAATCAAAGAATTGTCCATATTTTGGGAGAAAGAAAGCTGCCGTTCCAGTTTATACTTACTAAAAATGCAGAAATATTGGCTACAGTAGCCACAATAATCCAGCCAGTATAAATACAAATTGGCCACCACACAAATGCGATTATCCGCACGGGTGCATCCCAAATCTCCAGGCGCAATCTTTACAGTTAGCACGATAAGCGAAATCAGTAATACCAGCATTAAAATCACTGAAAGGCCAATCCAATCATTAACCCAGGCAACAATCCAAAACCCGTTTGCCAGGCTGCTGATGGCAAACCAGAAACCGGTTTTTTCCAGGTTTTCATCCTGTCCGTGTTTTAACCGTGCAAACCATTGATATCCTACAAAAGCAAACAGTAAAAGGTAGATGATACCCCAGATGGAAAAAGCATACCCGGCGGGAGTAAACAGCGTTTCGTATCGTGCACTTACATCGGCAACATTTTTACCCTAAAGGCTCCGCTTGCTCCAAGGCCATTCATAATCAATGTAAATAGTAGTGAAAATGTATTTGCCAGTAAAAGGATTAGTTGTTTCATATGTATGTTTAAAATGAACTGTGTTATTGTTAAACAAAAACAGTCCGTACATGTTCAATTTGAAAATAAACCTTAATATTTCAGTTCAGATTGACAGATTTTTTATATCTTCTTTTCATTTAAAATATGAAACGATGAATAGTGAATTAAAAGCAAAAATCAAATCATTTATTTCTGAAGGAATTGAAGAACAACCGTTACAAACGCTGTCCGATCCATTTTGGCAAAACCTTCGAAATGCAGGTACTGAATTGTGGCTCGATACGGGTGATATGGAAGAAGCAGGAAAAATATGGACAGCAGAAATGACCGCTCTCACAACCAATAACACGCTGGTAAATAAAGAAATTCAGAAAGGTATTTACGATGATTTCATTGCGGATGCAAAGGAAATTGTCAAAGCACTTCCGATAAAGGAACAAATCATAGAAATAGCCTTTATCCTGAATGCCCGCCACGGACTGCGGCTGGCAAAGAAATTCGGTGGTATGGTAAGCGTTGAACTGCATACCGATACAGCCCATAATATACCTGCAATTGTGGATTACGGCACCCGGTATTTTGAAATCAATCCGGAGCAGTTTATTGTGAAAGTGCCATATACAGCGGCCGGTTTACTGGGGGCAAGAAAACTACGCAGGCAAGGTGTAAAAATTAATTTCACCCTTGAGTTTTCGGCACGCCAGAATGTGATGGTTGCAGCAATAACACAACCAAATTACCAGAATGTATTTCTGGGTAGAGTAGGAGCCTACCTAAAAGATAATGGTTTGGGCGACGGTTCGGGAGCAGGTGAACGCACTCTGCTTTCGTCGCAAAACTGGGTGACCGATTTAACAAAACATAATGAAGAACCTACAAAAATGATTGCCGCCAGTTTGCGCAGTTACGAGCAACTGGAAGCCCTGGCTGGTGTAGATGTGTTTACCATGCCCACCCCTGTTGCTGCTGAAGGAAGAAAACAGCTAAAAGGCAATTTCGCCTCCAAACGAAACGAAATTTATCCTGTTGATTTGACAAAAGACGCGGAAAACTATTTTCCTGAAAAATTGTGGGAAGTAACAGAAAAGGAACTGGCACTGGCGCAAAGTCTTTGCAATGATTGTCCGGAAGATGGAAATACACTTATTGACCGGGTGCATGCTGCAGGTTGCGGAGATATGTTTCCGTACCTGAGCGACGAAGATTTAAAGTACATTTCAGAAGAAGGAAAAATTCCGAAACACAGCCGCTGGTCTCACCGCATAGAAAGCGAAGAACTGGCAATTGATACGTTGTTAAATCTTGCCGGGTTAGATAGTTTCACTGCCGACCAGAAGGAGCTGGATGCACGCATCGAACGCATTATTAAAGGATAAACAGGTTTATTTCAAAAAAAAAACGCCCGGTTGGATTCCCTTTATTTCCGGAAAGGTGTTATTTTGCGGCTGTTTTTTTTCAAATCAGCGGCTGATTGGTATTCAGTTGTGAGGTTTGATACAAATGATAGTCAAAAATAAATCTGTTTCAATGAAGTACAAATCAACTAAAACCTCTTCTGAAATGAGTTTCAGAAGTAAACCGGCCATTTCTCCCTTTTATTTTTATCCGCTACTGTTACTCATGTTTTTTGCCGGAAATTCAAGGGCTGCAAAACTTGTCGATATCCTTCCTGTGGATGATCGATGTATTGTTGTACACTGGCAGGATGCTCAGATTGAATACAACTGGGACGATACCATTTGCGGTTCGTGCAACGGGTGGAACAATTATTACACCGAAAACTGGCATCTTTGTCCGGATAAGGATCAGTATATTCCATTTGGGGAGCCGTTAAATACCACATTGGCACAGCAGGCAGGGAGTTATGTATTGATTTCGGCAGAAGATAAGAATTATGGTACAGATGGAAAGAATCCGGTAAAAGTGTACCGGAAATCCAAGGCCTGGGAAGCAAGCCACGATGAACAGAAGCCGGCCATGCACCACTGGATATACCTGGAACTCCCCTCCGCACTGCAACACGGGAAGTCCTATACGCTGCAGATAAATAAAGACATACATCCGGGTGAAAAAATAAAACTCATAAATTTTGATGAATATGCGCTGGAATCTCCTTCCATAAAAATTTCAAATATTGGTTATGAAGCCCTGGCGCCGCAGAAAACCGCCGATGTGTATTTGTGGATGGGGGATGGTGGCGAACGTGATTTCAGCCGCTTAACCGGCACTCCCTGGCATTTGTACGATATTGCAACGGGAAAAAATATGTTTTCCGGGAAATTGCAATTCCGCATGAAGAATCAGGCAGAACCAACGCTGGATAAGGATTTGACCGGAGCCGATGTATGGGAATGCGATTTCTCCTCATTTAATGAGCCGGGTAATTATCGCCTGGTGGTGGAAGGAATTGGATGCAGCCCCTCTTTTACGATTGGCCAAAACCGCTTCAGCGAAGCCTTCAGGGTAGCTATGCAGGGAATGTTTTACCAACGGATAGGTTGTGTTGAAAAGCCGGAAGGTTTCCCCAATTCCAGAAGGCCACTTTTTAAACAAGGTGTGGAGCCCAAGGATTTTAAAGTTTTTATATCGAATAAAAATATGGTAACGGGCAAGAACCCGGACGACCGCAACTGGTATGCCGAAGATTTATCCGGCGAAACTGCCGAAACCACATGGGGCGGCTGGAGCGATGCGTTTGATAACGATCAGCGCCCGGTAAACTTTATCTGTGTTTTCGATATTCTGTTGACCTACTATTTAAATCCTGAAGCATTTGCGGATAATCAGCTTTATATTCCTGAAATAAGTAACGGTATCCCGGATATACTGGATGAAGCGCTTTGGGAAATCAACTGGTGGCTGCGCATGCGTGATTCCAAAGGTGGATATCTTACCGGGCTCACGAATATTCTTCCTCCCGAAAATATAAATTATGCCGGGGCTGCATGTGGCTGGCAGGGATGGTGTGTGGCTGCCGGTTCGGCTATGGTGGCCGATTGTTTCCGCTTGGCCGGCAACCGCAAATTACAGAACGAATATACGGAGGAAGCACTGGAAGCCTATAACTGGGCGCTTGCACAACAGGATCAGATGCTGGATATGGATGTAAGCGGACTGCGGGGCCGCGACCTTAAAATGACTGCTGCTGCTTTTTTGTACAACCTCACAGGAGATGTAAAATACGAAGAGGCAGTTAATACCGAAACTGAAACAACACAATCATCTTCAATTATCCGGAATCCGGGGAAATGGGAACAGCAGTATGCTACAGTAGCTTATATTTTTACACCGCAAAAGCCGAATTATCCTGAATTACAGGAAAATCTGAAAAAAGTAATCATCAATCAGGCAAAAGCAGATTATGTTGATAAAATGGATGGTAGTCCTACAAAAGCGGCACGTTGGACCAGCGGTTGGGAAGGCATGGTGCAAACTTCAAACGAAATGTCGCTGGTGGCCATTGCCCATAAAATTACCGGTGATGCCGTTGATAAAACAGTTTTTGAAAAGGGAATGTATTCCGAAGCCGAATGGACCCTGGGAAGAAATCCACTGGGCCTGGTGCAAATGACAGGCCTGGGTGACAGGTGTATTACGCAGACATTCGCCCCCGGGCGCCGTGATGGTTACCCCGGTGTTACTCCCGGATGGACACCGTACATGTGCCGCGATGGCTGGATGAAGGGTGAAGACAACATCCACGGTTGTGAATTCTATACCAGTAAAAATTATCCGGGCAATAAAGAAATCTGGCCCTGGGGCGAACAATTTTGGAACAGCCGTTACTGCGTTCCAAATGCTGAAACTACGCCACAGCAGACATTCAGACAAAAAATTGTGTTGTACGGTTATTTGTTCGGCATGAATAGGAACAATTAACCCATACCTGAATTTTTGTCTTCCGGGAGTTCAAAGGAAAATGCGGCAATTGTAAAAAATGTACTTTCATTTTTTTTCCTTTGAACTCCAGGAATTGGAATAATTGGAATTCTGTTTTGGATGTGCAGAAAAAGATTAACTAATCTTAGAATCAGTTAATTGCTTTTTTTGGTTATCACATTTTTAACAACATAAATTCCACCGGCTATGAAGCCTGCCAAAGAAATGATAAATGCTACAATGAGTAAAATGTCCATTTTTTTTGTTTTTAGTCCATAAATAAAACAACCTTTAGATAAATGCGGTTTTGTTGAATTTTATACTTCTGTAATGAAACCAGCTTTTTCAAAAATCAGACCAAAAGGATTAACACATTGAAATACTGCCAGATGAGAAGTGTCTGACTTTGGCATTCTTTTTCATTCCGGGAAAAAGTTTTGCATGATGGATTCGATATTCCTTTCCTTAATTCATTTCCGGAAAAGGAAAAAGGCTAAAGATTATGTTTTATTTGGAGGAAAAAAACAGGTTTATCTGTACATTTTCTCTTTTAATTCCTTTATTCTTTCATCGGAAACATAATCATCGTATTCCATCAGTTTGTCGATGGTGCCGTTTGGAGTGAGCTCGATGATGCGGTTACAGGTGGATTGTATAAATTCATGGTCATGCGACGACATGAAAACATTTCCGGGATATTTTATCAGGTTATTGTTGAAAGCCTGGATGGATTCCAAATCGAGGTGGTTGGTTGGCGTGTCAAGGATTAATGCATTCGGATTCAGTAACATCATTTTTGAAATCATACAGCGCATCTTTTCTCCTCCCGAAAGTACTTCCACTTTTTTCTGCACTTCTTCGCGGGCAAATAACATTTTGCCCAAATAACTCATGATGTAGTAATCGGTGGTATCGGTTGTAAACTGGCAAAACCAGTCATAAAGACTCAGGTCGCTTCTGAAATACTGCGAATTATCCAACGGCAAATAGGCTGATGTAATGGTTTGCCCCCACTGGTATGTTCCCGAATCAGCTTGCATATTGTCGTTGATGATTTCAAAAAAGGTGGTCATTGCACGTGGATCTTTCGACAGGAAGATGATTTTGTCTCCTTTGTTTGCCACAAAATCCACATATTTAAAAAGCACAGTCCCATCAATACTGGCGCTCAATCCATGTACATCCAGGATTTTATCACCTGCTTCCCGTTCAGGGGTGAAAATTATTCCGGGGTATTTCCGTGTTGACGGTTCTATATCCTCAATATTGAGTTTTTCAATCATTTTTTTACGGCTGGTAGCCTGCTTCGACTTTTTAACATTCGCACTAAAACGTGAAATAAATTCCTGCAGTTCGGCTTTTTTCTCTTCCGCTTTTTTATTTTGTGCTTTTTG
Organism: uncultured Prolixibacteraceae bacterium; assembly: GCA_963771595.1. Taxonomy (GTDB): domain Bacteria; phylum Bacteroidota; class Bacteroidia; order Bacteroidales; family Prolixibacteraceae; genus CAVYUC01. Next base: position 13,326 of record CAVYUC010000034.1, read on the forward strand.
CTGCCGCAGCGCCAATTGACTGCTCTGATACCAGAAACTGTAATTTCCGGAGAATAATTTTATTTTTCCGTAATCGATATCCACTGTGTGCGTGCTGACGGCATCCAGGAAGTGACGGTCGTGCGAAACCACCAGCACTGTATTTTCATAGTCCGAAAGGTAATTCTCCAGCCACGAAACGGTTTCCAGGTCCAGATCGTTTGTTGGTTCATCCAGCAGCAGGTTGTCGGGTTTTCCAAAAAGTGCCTGGGCCAGTAAAATCCGTACCTTTTGCTTTCCGCTCATGTCTTTCATCAGCGTGTAATGAAATTCTTCATTAATTCCAAGGTTACTGAGCAAAATTGCAGCATCGCTTTCGGCATTCCATCCATCCATTTCTCCGAATTTCTGTTCGAGGTCGGCGGCTTTCATCCCATCTTCTTCCGTAAAATCGGTTTTGGAATACAAGGCTTCTTTTTCCTGCATGATTTCCCAAAGTTTTGAATGGCCTTTCATTACGGCATGAATCACCAGGTCTTCATCAAATGCAAAATGGTCCTGACTCAGCACTGAAAGGCGCTCACCGGGGCCCAGACTGATATGGCCCGAAGTAGAATCAATCTCACCCGAAATGGCTTTTAAGAATGTTGATTTTCCGGCACCGTTTGCCCCAATAACACCATAGCAATTTCCTGCAGTAAATTTCAGGTTAACATCCTGAAACAAACATTCTTTTCCCAAACTGTATTTTTAAATCAGCAACTGTAATCATCTGAATAAATTGATATAAAATTATTCCTGATTTTTCCTTTACTGAAAAAAGTGTGCAAACGTAGTGATTAAAATGGTTTTACTGCATAAAAGAATATAATTCCGTTAATTGATAACATTGAAGTTAACCTCCTGAATGTTTAATTTTTCAAATAATTAATGCGGATTAACCCGGTAACCAGTCTTTCACCGGTTGACTTTTTTTGACATCCGGTGAATACACTCTTTTTATGGCTAATGTTTATTCACCCGGTGACCTGAAGTCAACGGGTGAAGGTAGCAATATTCTGTCTTTTCACCGGTTGACTATTTTGTCACCCGGTGAATACATGCTCAACCGCACCAACGTATTCAACGTATCATGGTGACTCAGTAAAAAATCAATTCCAATAATTTTCCCTCATTTCAGTAAATATTCTTTACTTTGAATTTCAGTCTGTATAATGAACAACAAGGGATACCGGCAAATTCTGCATTCATTCTTAATAGGGTTCAAATTTAAATTCTCGATGATGAAACATCTTTATTTTAATCTCATTCTATTGTTTCTTTTAATTAAAGGGATAAGCGCACAGGAAATCAGTCCGTATCTTTATGGTCAGAACCACTGGATGGCCGATAGCGATGAACAAAACCGGCCGGGATATCTGAACCGGCTTTGGCCAAAAGTGGAAGAAAGTGGCATCCAACTGGTGCGGTATGGCGGAAACGGATATGAACATCGTTTCCCTTCAACAGAAAAACTGAAATCAATAATCGATTCCATTCGTGGAATTGGCGCCGAACCGTTGTTGCAGGTTCCCCGCGATTTTTCTGCGGAAGACGCTGCAGAATTGGTGAAGGAATTCAGGTATTCCGATGGAAAGGGCATCCGGTTTTATTCCATCGGAAATGAGCCACTGCTGCATAACCGCAGTACGATTGAAGAAGTGTATGAATATGTGACACGAATTGCACCTGCAATGAAAGCCGCAGATCCGGACATTAAAATATTTATTTTTGATGAAAGCAGCCTGATGACGGAGAAATATGCCGCAGTAGTGGGCGGAAGACTTGACCTCACCGGGAAAGATAAAAACGGAAACTGGATGGTGGACGGAATTACATTCCACAATTATCCGAACGGGCCGGAATTTGTCAGGGAAGATGTGGTATTCACCGGTCCCTATAAAATCCTTCGGCAGGTGGAACAACTGCTTGAGATGATGGAAAAGGCAAACCTGAAAAACAACCGTGCCGGCGATGCCGGATTATTGTGGGGGCTCACCGAGGTTAATGTGACATATGTAAATCCTGACCGTGAAATTTCGGGAATTGGCAACACATCGTTCTTGGGCGGACAATTTATTGCCGAAATGTATGGCCTGGGGCTTCGGTACGGAGCATTCACAGTTAGCCCCTGGTGCATTAATGAAACCGACAGGGTCAAAACGGATTTCGGTTACATTGGTTTGCCTTCTGAATTTTATCCGCGCTCGGCCTATTACCACACACAAATGATGGCTGAAAACATGAACGGTAAGTTTCTGCAGACAAAAAGCAGTAATTCCTATGTTAAAACCATTGGCTCGGAAAGTGATGATGAAATCTGTATCATGATTTTAAATGAAGATAATGCACGGGGTTTTGATTTCGATATTGTTTTGAATAAGGACGGCCATTCATCAAAACCACTGATAATTAATGCAGATTACGGACTTGATATAACAATTGGCGGAAGTATTCCCAATCAAACAACCATGCTGTTTGTAATCTCCAAATCAGGAGAAGTTAAAAGACAATATACCTATGGGTTGAAGCACAATCTGGAATATTTGCCACCGGAAGTGAAAGTATTTTAAACGGATAAGCCAATACTCTTATGATAAAATTCAAATGGATATTTGTATTTATTGCGCTTATTTCACAGTTTCAAACCGGAATATCCGGCAAACGGAAAATTGATAATTAGCTGGTTAATAAGGCTGGTCCATCACGAAAAAGGAATAAATTTGACTGTTTCCACAATTAAATGATAATTTTGAGTGGCGCGATAAATAACAAATTCAAAGGTCAGAATTGGATTTCCGGAGCCTTTGAATTAAATATCGGTTACGCAATGCTTTTGACCTGGCAATAATGACTGATTCACAACAAATAATAAAAATAAATTACAGTAAAATGAAACGATTTACAAACGGAATTACTCTTTTAATCCTAATATTTATGTCGAATATAGTTCTTGCACAGAATTTTCAAATAACCAACATTCAGAACCGCGAATCCATGACGCTGAACGGTGTCTGGAAATACATCGTCGATCCATATGAAACCGGCTACTACGATTATCGTCGCGATGTGCGGGATCAGCAGGAGAATCCAAGTCCTGCAGAATCACTGTTTTTAGGTGCAAAACCGCAATCGCCTTCCGACAGGGTGGAATACGATTTCGAAAAAGCAGATAACATTCTGGTCCCGCGCGACTGGAATTCACAAAAAGAAAAATTGTATTACTACGAAGGTTCCATCTGGTACTACAAAGCATTTGATTATGAACCGAAATTGCAAAACAGCCGTCAGTTTATTTATTTTGGTGCGGCAAATTATGAAGCCGACGTATATTTGAATGGAAAAAAACTGGGTAAGCACATTGGTGGTTTTACTCCTTTCAACTTCGAAATTACAGGTAAACTTAAACAGCAGGGGAATTTTATAATTGTGAAGGTGGACAATACCCGCGGACTTGAAAAAGTGCCGACAATCAACACCGACTGGTGGAACTACGGAGGGTTAACCCGCGATGTGAAAATTATTGAAGTACCCGAAACTTTTATCCAGGATGATTACATTCAGCTTGCAAAAGATAAAAACGATGAACTTGAAATCTCAGTGACATTAAATGGCCCGGGAAAAGCCAACCGGGAAATTATTCTTGATATTCCGGAAGCAAATATTAAATCAACTTTAAAAACAAACAGCCAGGGAATTGCAAAAGCCTCTGTAAGTGCTAAAAACCTGAATTTGTGGTCACCTCAAACTCCTTATTTATATGAAGTCAATTTAGTGTTGAATGAGAATGTTTTACAGGATAAAATCGGATTTCGGACATTAAAAACTGATGGCGCTGATATTTTGCTTAACGGGCAGCCTGTTTTTTTACGCGGAATAAGTATTCATGAGGAAAACGGAATCCGTGGCGGACGTGCGTATTCAGTAGAAGATGCGCGTATGCTGCTGGGATGGGCAAAAGAACTGGGTTGCAATTTTGTGAGGCTGGCGCATTACCCGCACAACGAAAATATGACAAGGGTAGCCGATGAAATGGGAATCATGGTTTGGTCGGAAGTACCGGTATACTGGACAATACAATGGCAAAACGAAACAACATTCAATAATGCAAAACAACAATTGACCGACATGATTAACCGCGATAAAAACAAGGCTTCGGTAATTATCTGGTCTATGGCAAATGAAACTCCAATTTCCCCGGAAAGAACAGCATTTTTGAAAAAAATGATTGAAACGGCCAATGAAATGGATCCCGTACGATTTGTCAGCGCAGCCCTGGAACGGCATACAAAGGAAGGAACAGAAAACACACAGGTTGTTGAAGATCCGCTTCAGGAATATGTGGATGTTATTGCATTCAATGAATACATTGGCTGGTATGACGGGCTGCCGGATAAAGCCCGTACTGCAGTTTTCGATATTGAATTTAACAAACCGGTGATAGTTACCGAATTTGGTGCAGGTGCATTGCAGGGATTTCATGGCGATAAAAATACACGCTGGACAGAAGAATTTCAGGAGTATTTGTATCAAGAAACAGTTAAAATGCTCGATAAAATTCCACAACTGCGGGGAATGACTCCCTGGATTTTAGCCGATTTTAAATCTCCGCGACGCGTGTTGAGTGATATCCAGGATGACTGGAACCGCAAAGGTTTAATCTCGGAAACCGGAGAAAAGAAAAAGGCTTTTTATGTGCTTCAGGATTATTATGAAATGAAAAAGGAAGAATATGCCGAAAAGGGAAAATAATATTTAATCAAAGATTCAATGAAAAAATTGGTGGTAAAATCTTAAAATAATGAAGAATTATTCGTCGCTTTTATTGGTGGCTCTCCTGGTTTTGGCTGGATTACCTGTAATCTCACAAAACAAACCGTGGAACGGAAATGTGCAGCAAATTCCCGGAAAGCTGCAATGTGAACTGTACGATTCGGGTGGGGAAGGAGTAGCCTATCACGATGTGGATTCAGTAAACAACGGCAGCGGCAGGTTAAATCCTGCTGACGGAACTTCCCTGAATGAATTTCGGATGAATGAAGGTGTGGATATTTCCTATACAAAATTCAGAACACCGGCAATCGATAACAGTCCCTACAATCTTGTTAAACCTGAAAAAGATCAATTATATGTCGGCTGGACAGAGCCGGGCGAATGGATAAAATACACTGTCGATGTTCAAAAAGCAGGAACTTATCAGCTGGGAATCATGTATACATCAAATCAAAATGCTAAGATTTCAATTTCGGGCAATGATGGAAATCCATCCGCTTTCATTTTAATCCCGTCAACATTTGTGGCAGAAGATTCTGTGGGATGGCGGCAGTGGCACCACTGGAATTATATCGGTAAAGCAGCGCAGATTCATCTTGAAAAAGGAATTCAGACAATTACTCTCCGCACAGAAGAAACGGGTCAGATGAATTATGATTTCATAAATTTTAATTGGGTATATTAAAAATAACCTCCGCACGGGGATTGAAAAATACGGAATGGTTGTATTGTTTTTTTAGTAGAAAAAAATTTTATTCGCATAGAATTAAACCGGTTAATGAAATGATTAAATGAAGGTAAAATGGCAAAGAAAAAGAAAACAAAAGTAATTCAAATGCTCTCGCCCGTGCAGTACATCAGGCAAAAGGCAAGGACCCTGCCCATTCATGAATGTTGGATAAATGTGGGTTGGGAAGATGGACTCGCCAATATTACAGTGGCACGGAAACACACCAATGGAAACCTGACACTGGGGCTTTATCTTGTCGATTTAAAATGCCTGGGGGTAAAAGATTCCCACTATTTCTTTAATATCTCACCCGGGGAATACAACGAACTGCTTTTGCACACAAAAGAAAGTATGGATATCGAACCTGCTGATTATACATTGGTCCATAATATTATTTTTGCAGGGATTGAATTTGCCGAAGATTTTGGTTTTAAGCCACACCATGATTTTTCAGTATCGCAATACATACTTGAAGAAGATACAGAGGATATTGAATGGATGGAAATTGAATGTGGCCATAACGGGCAGCCATTTTATGTAAAGGGGCCCCTCGAAAGTGATTTGCGTGCCGGTCAGATTATAGCCCAGCTTGAAAAAACAGCTGGCACTGGCAACTATGGCTTTGTCAATGCGCTGGATGAAGATCCGTTTGTTGATGACGATGATTTTGATGATGACGATGTTGATGTTGATTTTGATGAATTTATTGATCCGTGGGAACCCGGTATGGAGTTTCCGGAAGGAATGCCGGAATACAATGAAAATGAAGTAAAAAACAGTGAAACTTTTCAGTTTAAGATACAACTTCAGGACATTAATAATCCAACTGTATGGAGAAAAGTAACTGTTCCGTCCTATTATTCATTCCTGCATTTTCATTACATTATTCAGATGGTATTTGGTTGGGAAAATTACCATCTGTTCCAATTTTCAGAAAAAGAATATAACTCAAAAGTTGTCATTACCGAAATAGAAGAAAATGCTGATACTTTTGGTGAAAATCAATTGGAAGCGGCAGAAATCAGTCTCTCTGAAATATTCCGCACGGAGAAACAACAGTTTATTTACCTGTATGATTTTGGCGACTCCTGGGAACACCTGATAACACTGGAGAAAATCATTTCTGAAACAACAACATCACCCCGGTTACTTGCCGGCCAGGGCGCTTGTCCACCCGAAGATTGCGGAGGTGTTGGCGGCTACGAAAACATGAAAGATATCCTTAAAAATAAAAAGCATCCCGAGTACAGGGAATTTAGGGAGTGGCTTGGTTTGGACAAAGGTGAAACATGGAATTCAAACGCGTTCGATTTAGAAGAAAAACAGGAACAGTTGCTGCAATTTTTTAACGGGAAGTAACGGGGGCTTTACTTTTTAATTAAAAACCCAGGCAACTACTTCTGTTTCCTTCCTGTTTATTCTTCAATATTTGATATTTTTGAACTCAAAATAATCCGAATGAACCAATCTCTTTTGCTTGCCATTTTATTGTTTGTATCTTTTTCTTCCTATAGCCGGGAAAATCATCCCCGCGTATTTGTATTTACAGACATCAACATCGACAAGGGCGATCCGGACGACCGGCAGTCGCTGGTGCATTTGCTTTGGTATGCCAACGAACTCGATATCGGAGGTATTGTAACCGATCGCTGGAATGCACAGGGTTTGGAAGCCGCGAATATGGCCATCGATGCGTATGCTGAAGATTATTCAAAGTACGATTTTCAAAAACAGGGATATCCGCAACCTGAAAATATCCGCAACCTGCTGGCTGAAAATGATGAAGATGCAATCCTGCGGTTAAAAAGTGCAGCATTGAATGCACCGGAACCATTATATGTGCTGGTTTGGGGAAACATGAAAAACTTTGGCAAAGCAATAAGTAAATATCCTGAGATTACTGATCATATTCGTTTAATCACCATTGGAACAGGACTGAAATATGGCCCTGAAGATGAAGTCGCCGGAGAAAACTGTAAGGAGCCCAACTGGAATGGCCCCGGCAGAAACGAAATATACAACGACCCGCGGTTGAACAACATGTGGTGGCTTGAAATCAACTGGACCTACAACGGAATGTTTTCGGGAAACGGACCAAAAGAGATGTTTAACAAACTTTCGGAATTTGGGGCAATGGGAAACCACCTGAAAGAAGTAACCAAAAACCAGGAATGGGCACAATATTTCAGGGTGGGCGATACACCATCTGTATTGTATGTTATCGATCCGACACATAATCCGAATGACCCCGCAAAAAGCAGTTGGGCGGGAAAGTTCAAAAAGCCCTTTCCTGAAAAACGTCCAAACTACTATACCGATGACAATGGCACTGTAGAGTGGAACTATTCTGACCCCTGTAAAACCTGGAATAACCTGAAAGAAATGTACGCTTATAATAAAAGTACACTTGAAAAAGAACGGCCTGAGATGTATAAAGCATTGCTAAAAAAGCTGGAAAAAGTTTATAAAGATTAAAGTACGGGACCTTCATTTCCTGTGAAATATAAATGGTTCATTTGATGCTGGAAGAAAATTAATAAAGAATGTAATGACGGAAACTAAAGATAAAAACTCATTTCCAAAATCAAGAGAGCACCTTGCCAATGAAAGAACTTTTCTTGCCTGGATTCGCACAAGTATTGCATTTATGGGTTTTGGTTTCGTAATAGTAAAGTTTACCTTATTTCTAAAACAACTGTCAATACTGTTAGAAAACACTGATATTTCAACAAAGGGATATTCTGCAATTATAGGGGTTACAATGGTTGCCATTGGCGTGGTGATAGCAGTTTTGTCTTTTTTGCAATATAGAAAAAATTACCGGCAATTGCAGGACGGCAACTTTGTTTCCTCCACAAAGCTGTCGCTTCTGATAACGCTTATAATAATAATCGGCGGCATTATTTTAATCATTTACCTGTTACGATCCATATGAAACCGGCTACTACGATTATCGTCGCGATGTGCGGGATCAGCAGGAGAGTCCAAGTCCTGCAGAATCACTGTTTTTAGGTGCAAAACCGCAATCGCCTTCCGAAAGGGTGGAATACGATTTCAAAAAAGCAGATAACATTCTGGTCCCGCGCGACTGGAATTCACAAAAAGAAAAATTGTATTACTACGAAGGTTCCATCTGGTACTACAAAGCATTTGATTATGAACCGAAATTGCAAAACAGCCGTCAGTTTATTTATTTTGGTGCGGCAAATTATGAAGCCGACGTATATTTGAATGGAAAAAAACTGGGTAAGCACATTGGTGGTTTTACTCCTTTCAACTTCGAAATTACAGGTAAACTTAAACAGCAGGGGAATTTTATAATTGTGAAGGTGGACAATACCCGCGGACTTGAAAAAGTGCCGACAATCAACACCGACTGGTGGAACTACGGAGGGTTAACCCGCGATGTGAAAATTATTGAAGTACCCGAAACTTTTATCCAGGATGATTACATTCAGCTTGCAAAAGATAAAAACGATGAACTTGAAATCTCAGTGACATTAAATGGCCCGGCAAAAGCCAACCGGGAAATTATTCTGGATATTCCGGAAGCAAATATTAAATCAACTTTAAAAACAAACAGCCAGGGAATTGCAAAAGCCTCTGTAAGTGCGAAAAACCTGAATTTGTGGTCACCTCAAACTCCTTATTTATATGAAGTCAATTTAGTGTTGAATGAGAATGTTTTACAGGATAAAATCGGATTTCGGACATTAAAAACTGATGGCGCTGATATTTTGCTTAACGGGCAGCCTGTTTTTTTACGCGGAATAAGTATTCATGAGGAAAACGGAATCCGTGGCGGACGTGCCTATTCAGTAGAAGATGCGCGTATGCTGCTGGGATGGGCAAAAGAACTGGGTTGCAATTTTGTGAGGCTGGCGCATTACCCGCACAACGAAAATATGACAAGGGTAGCCGATGAAATGGGAATCATGGTTTGGTCGGAAGTACCGGTATACTGGACAATACAATGGCAAAACGAAACAACATTCAATAATGCAAAACAACAATTGACCGACATGATTAACCGCGATAAAAACAAGGCTTCGGTAATTATCTGGTCTATGGCAAATGAAACTCCAATTTCCCCGGAAAGAACAGCATTTTTGAAAAAAATGATTGAAACGGCCAATGAAATGGATCCCGTACGATTTGTCAGCGCAGCCCTGGAACGGCATACAAAGGAAGGAACAGAAAACACACAGGTTGTTGAAGATCCGCTTCAGGAATATGTGGATGTTATTGCATTCAATGAATACATTGGCTGGTATGACGGGCTGCCGGATAAAGCCCGTACTGCAGTTTTCGATATTGAATTTAACAAACCGGTGATAGTTACCGAATTTGGTGCAGGTGCATTGCAGGGATTTCATGGCGATAAAAATACACGCTGGACAGAAGAATTTCAGGAGTATTTGTATCAAGAAACAGTTAAAATGCTCGATAAAATTCCACAACTGCGGGGAATGACTCCCTGGATTTTAGCCGATTTTAAATCTCCGCGACGCGTGTTGAGTGATATCCAGGATGACTGGAACCGCAAAGGTTTAATCTCGGAAACCGGAGAAAAGAAAAAGGCTTTTTATGTGCTTCAGGATTATTATGAAATGAAAAAGGAAGAATATGCCGAAAAGGGAAAATAATATTTAATCAAAGATTCAATGAAAAAATTGGTGGTAAAATCTTAAAAAAATGAAGAATTATTCGTCGCTTTTATTGGTGGCTCTCCTGGTATTGACTGGATTACCTGTAATCTCACAAAACAAACCGTGGAACGGAAATGTGCAGCAAATTCCCGGAAAGCTGCAATGTGAACTGTACGATTCGGGTGGGGAAGGAGTAGCCTATCACGATGTGGATTCAGTAAACAACGGCAGCGGCAGGTTAAATCCTGCTGACGGAACTTCCCTGAATGAATTTCGGATGAATGAAGGTGTGGATATTTCCTATACAAAATTCAGAACACCGGCAATCGATAACAGTCCCTACAATCTTGTTGAACCTGAAAAAGATCAATTATATGTCGGCTGGACAGAGCCGGGCGAATGGATAAAATACACTGTCGATGTTCAAAAAGCAGGAACTTATCAGCTGGGAATCATGTATACATCAAATCAAAATGCTAAGATTTCAATTTCGGGCAATGATGGAAATTCATCCGCTTTCATTTTAATCCCGTCAACATTTGTGGCAGAAGATTCTGTGGGATGGCGGCAGTGGCACCACTGGAATTATATCGGTAAAGCAGCGCAGATTCATCTTGAAAAAGGAATTCAGACAATTACTCTCCGCACAGAAGAAACGGGCCAGATGAATTATGATTTCATCAATTTTAATTGGGTATATTAAAAATAACCTCCGCACGGGGATTGAAAAATACGGAATGGTTGTATTGTTTTTTTAGTAGAAAAAAATTTTATTCGCATAGAATTAAACCGGTTAATGAAATGATTAAATGAAGGTAAAATGGCAAAGAAAAAGAAAACAAAAGTAATTCAAATGCTTTCGCCCGTGCAGTACATCAGGCAAAAGGCAAGGACCCTGCCCATTCATGAATGTTGGATAAATGTGGGTTGGGAAGATGGACTCGCCAATATTACAGTGGCACGGAAACACACCAATGGAAACCTGACACTGGGGCTTTATCTTGTCGATTTAAAATGCCTGGGGGTAAAAGATTCCCACTATTTCTTTAATATCTCACCCGGGGAATACAACGAACTGCTTTTGCACACAAAAGAAAGTATGGATATCGAACCTGCTGATTATACATTGGTCCATAACATTATTTTTGCAGGGATTGAATTTGCCGAAGATTTTGGTTTTAAGCCACACCAGGATTTTTCTGTATCGCAATACATACTTGAAGAAGATACAGAGGATATTGAATGGATGGAAATTGAATGTGGCCATAATGGGCAGCCATTTTATGTAAAGGGGCCCCTCGAAAGTGATTTGCGTGCCGGTCAGATTATAGCCCAGCTTGAAAAAACAGCTGGCACTGGCAACTATGGCTTTGTCAATGCGCTGGATGAAGATCCGTTTGTTGACGACGATGATTTTGATGATGACGATGTTGATGTTGATTTTGATGAATTTATTGATCCGTGGAAAGCTGGTATGGAGTTTCCGGAAGGAATGCCGGAATACAATGAAAATGAAGTAAAAAACAGTGAAACCTTTCAGTTTAAGATACAACTTCAGGACATTAATAATCCAACTGTATGGCGAAAGGTAACTGTTCCGTCCTATTATTCATTCCTGCATTTTCATTACATTATTCAGATGGTATTTGGTTGGGAAAATTACCATCTGTTCCAATTTTCAGAAAAAGAATATAATTCAAAAGTTGTCATTTCCGAAATAGAAGAAAATGCTGATACTTTTGGTGAAAATCAATTGGAAGCGGCAGAAATCAGTCTCTCTGAAATATTTCGCACGGAGAAACAACAGTTTATTTACCTGTACGATTTTGGCGACTCCTGGGAACACCTGATAACACTGGAGAAAATCATTTCTGAAACAACAACATCACCCAGGTTACTGGCCGGTCAGGGCGCTTGTCCACCCGAAGATTGCGGAGGTGTCGGCGGCTTCGAAAACATGAAAGATATCCTTAAAAATAAGAAACATCCTGAGTACAGGAAATTAATGAAGTGGCTTGATTTGGACACCGGTGAAACATGGAATTCAAATGCGTTCGATTTAGAAGAAAAACAGGAACAGTTGCAGCAATTTTTTAACGGGAAGTAGCGGGGGCTTTACTTTTTAATTAATAACCCAGGCAACTACTTCTGTTTCCTTCCTGTTTATTCTTCAATATTTGATATTTTTGAACTCAAAATAATCCGAATGAACCAATCTCTTTTGCTTGCCATTTTATTGTTTGTATCTTTTTCTTCCTATGGCCGGGAAAATCATCCCCCGTATTTGTATTTACAGACATCAACATCGACAAGGGCGATCCGGACGACCGGCAGTCGCTGGTGCATTTGCTCTGGTATGCCAACGAACTCGATATCGGAGGTATTGTAACCGATCGCTGGAATGCACAGGGTTTGGAAGCCGCGAATATGGCCATTGATGCGTATGCTGAAGATTATTCAAAGTACGATTTTCAAAAACAGGGATATCCGCAACCTGAAAATATCCGCAACCTGCTGGCTGAAAATGATGAAGATGCAATCCTGCGGTTAAAAAGTGCAGCATTGAATGCACCGGAACCATTATATGTGCTGGTTTGGGGAAACATGAAAAACTTTGGCAAAGCAATAAGTAAATATCCTGAGATTACTGATCATATTCGTTTAATCACCATTGGAACAGGACTGAAATATGGCCCTGAAGATGAAGTCGCCGGAGAAAACTGTAAGGAGCCCAACTGGAATGGTCCCGGCAGAAACGAAATATACAACGACCCGCGGTTGAACAACATGTGGTGGCTTGAAATCAACTGGACCTACAACGGAATGTTTTCGGGAAACGGACCAAAAGAGATGTTTAACAAACTTTCGGAATTTGGGGCAATGGGAAACCACCTGAAAGAAGTAACCAAAAACCAGGAATGGGCACAGTATTTCAGGGTGGGCGATACACCATCTGTATTGTATGTTATCGATCCGACACATAATCCGGATGACCCCGCAAAAAGCAGCTGGGCGGGAAAGTTCAAAAAGCCCTTTCCTGAAAAAGAATGTCCAAACTACTATACCGATGACAATGGCACTGTAGAGTCGAACTATTCTGACCCCTGTAAAACCTGGAATAACCTGAAAGAAATGTACGCTTATAATAAAAGTACACTTGAAAAAGAACGCCCCGAAATGTACAAAGCACTGCTAAAAAAGCTTGAAAAAATTTATAAAGAATAGCAGTGGGGGATTTTTATTTCCTGTGCAACATTTAGTTGCTTTATTTTATGTGCAGGATAAATATAAAAGAAGAAATTAATGACAGAATCCAAAGACAAAAACTCATTCGCAAAATCAAGGGAGCACCTCGCCAATGAAGTAACTTTTCTTGCCTGGATTCGGACAAGTATTGCATTTATGGGTTTTGGTTTTGTAATCGTAAAATTTACCTTATTTCTAAAACAACTGTCAGTACTGTTGGAAACCACTGATATTTCAACTAAGGGATATTCTTCAATTATAGGGGTTACAATGGTTGCCATTGGCGTGGTAATAGCAGTTTTGTCTTTTTTGCAATACAGGAAAAATAACCGGCAATTGCAAAAAGGCAACTTTGTTTCCTCCACAAAGCTGTCGCTTCTGATAACGCTTATAATAATAACCGGCGGAATAATTTTAATCATTTACCTGTTATC
>CAVYUC010000035.1:0-120087 GCA_963771595.1 uncultured Prolixibacteraceae bacterium
ACATTATCAGGCAAAAATTAATTGCTGAAATCGATAAGCTGAATTACAGGAAAAAACAAAGGCTACTGTTTTGTTCTTTCTGCCGGATAACGAATTGCATGAAATCAGCCTGCTGTTTTATTCGTATCTGGCACTAAAAAAAGGCTACAATGTTATTTATCTTGGTCAGTTTGTTCCATTTGAGGATTTGGTGAAGATTCAGCAAAAAACAGAGATTGATTTTGTTTTTACGGCATTCATTAATTCTGTTCAGAAAGAAGAACTGGAGCATTATCTGGTGGAGTTGAAAAATTTATTTTCGAAGCAAAAAGTATTTATAACCGGCTGGCAACTGCAAATCCATAAACCCGAGCTTCCACGAAATGTGAAAATTGTAAAAGATTACAAAGAATTTAAGAAGTTTATGTAATGAATTGATCAAGTGGAATTTTTGCGCTTTCTCTTCTGCCTCGATTTTGTGGTGGCCGGTTCTGCAGAAGTAGTTTTATTTAATTCTTCCTCGATAACTTCAATTAAACGTGCAAAATCCTTTTGAGTAATTTCGCGGTTTTCCAAATCAGGAAAAATCATTTTTTTCGGAAACCGGTAGTTAAGTTTGATGTTCAACTCGTACAAATTAGCAATTTGAGTTTTCGGTTTAAACAATATCCAGGGAGTTCTTTGGTGCAGAATATCGGGTACCAGCCAGGGTTCCAGGGAATGTTCCGAATCGAAATAATGTTTGAGCAGAATTTTTTTGCTGGGCAGCTTTTTTTGATCGGTCCACCAGTAATAGTTAACATTTTCCATCGCTTCGTAAGTTTCGGCTTCTGTAGAAACTACCTCAAGACTGTCGAGCATGTTGGAGAGCAAAACAGTTACAGCATCATTATATTCCATTTCACTTTTTAATGCCCGCATGCCAATGGTGATGCCCATTAGGTTGGAATAGAGATCTTCCGGCGAAAAACTGGAGTAGCGTTCGGGCAGAAGCGGAACATAAGAAGCGCCAAACCAGGTGGCAATTTCGTGCCAAAGCGATAAATCATACGCTATCTTTCCGGCAAGTTTATACACGTTGATATTGGTGGCATCGGTCGGGAGGGTTAAAATCAAAGTTTTTGAACCACCTTCATTTCCCAAATCAATGGTATCCGAAGCATTATTCTGCAGGCTTTCGTTAATGCGGCAATACAACCAGGCTGTCCAATCGGCATAATCGCGCAGGTGGCCCAAATCCAGAAATCCGCCGCGGCGGGTATAAATATTACCGTTTCCTTCGGTATCGTTTCCCAGGTAGGAGTGAGGACCAATTTTTTCAAGCGAAGTAATATCTGTTTTTTTTGCAAACGGAACGCCGGCAATTCCCAAATCGGCACCAAAGGAACAGCAGAACCGGATGACTTTTGGCGGAGCCGCAGAAAGTTCTTCTGCTGTTAAATGCGGAGTTTTTGCCTGTAAAGCTGCAAATGGCAACAGTACAGCATTTATAAAAAACATGCCGAAAAGAACACTCTTCATTTTATCAGAATTAAAAACCAGCAGCTTGTCCATCTTTTCGCGATTCGGAAGCTCCGTAGTAAACTTTATTTTTGCCGTCCCACATAATGGCCTGGTAACCACCGTACAATCCTTTTACGTAACCCATTTTGTGGCCTTTGCTCATCAGCTCGCGGATCGTTAGGTATGGAAATCCCGACTCCAGCGCAGTTTCTCCGCCGTCGGTCATTTCTTCGCCGGTGGGTTGGCTCGAGCCGGTATGAATAATGCGTGGAGCATCGCCAGCTTCCTGCAGGTTCATTCCAAAATCAATGATGTTGCAAATTATCTGAACGTGGCCCTGTGGTTGCATGGCGCCACCCATCAATCCAAAACTTATATATGGTTCGCCATTTTTTGTGATGAAAGCCGGAATTATTGTATGAAACGGTCTTTTATGTGGTTCATAAACATTCATATGTCCTTCTTTTAAGGCAAACAACTGGCCGCGATCCTGCAAAATAAAACCCAGTTTTCCGGGTGTCATTCCGGAACCAAGTCCAAGGTAATTGCTCTGAATCAGCGAAACCATGTTTCCTTCGGCATCGGCAGTGGTCAGATAAATGGTATTTCCTTTTTCCAGTTCGCCGGCAGGATAACTGCGCGCTGCTTTGTTTTTATCGATTAATTCTGCACGCTTTTTCCCATATTCTTTCGAGATTAACTGTTCAATAGGTAAGTCATTGAAATCAGGATCGGAATAATATTTGGCCCGATCTTCAAAAGCCAGTTTTTTGGCTTCAATAAACAGGTGCACGTATTCAGGCGATCCAAAACCCATTTCGGCAACATCAAAGTTTTCCATGATATTCAGCATTTGCAATACTGCCGTTCCCTGGCCGTTTGGCGGAAGTTCCCACACATCATAACCGCGGTAATTGGTGGAAACCGGCTCCACCCATTCCGAAGTATGATCTTCAAAATCTTTCATGCTTAAAAATCCTCCCTGTTCGCGGACATAATCGACAATTTTGCGGGCAATTTCACCTTTATAAAATTCGTCGCGGCCTTTATCGGCAATTGTCTGGAGCGTTTTTGCCAGATATTGATTTTTAAAAACTTCACCTTTTTCGGGAGCTTTTCCACCGGGCATGTAAACTTCTTTAAATCCGGGAAAATCTTTCAGAATTTCTGCATTTCCTTGCCAGGCACCAGCAATAACTTCGGTAACCGGAAATCCGTTTTCAGCATAAAAAATTGCAGGTGTTAAAACCGATTCCATGGTGAGTTTGCCAAATTTATTGTGCAGTTCAAACCAGCCATCGACGCAGCCTGGCACTGAAACCGGAAGCGGACCGAATGATGGAATTTGTTTGTAACCGTTTTTTTTGAAATAATCAAGTGTTAATTCATAAGGAGAGCGCCCGCTGGCATTTAATCCATAAAGTTTTTTTGTTTTCGCATCCCAGACTATGGCGAACAAATCGCCGCCAATTCCGTTTCCGGTGGGTTCGACCAGACCCAGTACGGCATTTGCAGCAATGGCAGCATCAATTGCATTTCCACCGGCTTTTAAAATATCGAGCGCGGCCTGGGTTGCCAGCGGCTGACTTGTGCAGGCCATTCCATGTTGTGCAATCACTTCGCTGCGGGTGGCAAAAGGCAATCCGGTCACGCGGTCCTGGGCAAAAAGTAGTATGCCGAAAAAAAAGAAAAGAATAGTTACAGAAAATTGTTTCATTTTGAATTTTTTGAAAACCTGCGTTTTTGTACTTCAGGAACTTTAAAATTAATATTTTTTCAACTCCGCTAATGGTTCTGTAAATAATATTGAATCGTTATCTTCGAAAAAATTTTAAATATGGAACGTTTTCTCTCCCAATGTGCGAAATACATAAACGAAAAACATGGCAGCGAATTGCATGAAATCTGCCTGGTTTTTCCAAATCGCCGTGCCGGTGTATTTTTTAATTCTTACCTGCAGCATGAAATTTCAAAACCGGTAATCGGCGCACAGCTTGTTACGGTTAATGAACTGATATCGGGTTATTCGGATTTGCAGCAGGGGGAGAAGTTGCAGCTTATTTCGGAATTGTACGAGGAATTCAGGCAACACACCCAAACAAAGGAAACTTTTGATGAATTTTATTTCTGGGGCGAAGTACTGCTGGCCGATTTTAACGACGTGGATCGCTACCTTGTTAATGCCAAAGATTTGTTTACAAACATTGCCGATTTAAAAGAACTTGAAACGCTTTTCGAATATTTAACCGAAGAACAGAAGCAGGCGCTGGCGCGGTTTTGGGGAAGTGTTGCAGTGTTGGAGAAAAAAGAAAATCAGCAAAAATTTGTTCAAATCTGGCAAAAACTGTACAGTGTTTATGCCGGCTTTAAAAAACGGTTGTCCGATAAAGGAATTGCTTATGGCGGAATGGTTTATCGTTCAGTAGTTGAAGGACTCGAACAAAATCAGTTTAACTTTCCTGCAAAACAGTATTATATAATTGGCTTAAATGCGCTGAATACGTGCGAAGTGAAATTTTTTAGCCGGATGGTGAAGGAGCAGAAAGCCAGTTTTTTATGGGATTTTCATCCGCTGTACGTTCATGATACCAACAACGAAGCGGGCCGCTTTTTACGCGACAATCTAAAACGGTTTCCGCCGCCCGAGGATTTCAAGCTGGATTTAACGGGTTTTGAAAATGACAAGCAAATAACATTAATGGCCGTTTCGTCCAACCACGGGCAGGCACAGGTTATTCCACGGTTTCTTGAAAAAGTAAAGCCCGGTTTTAAAACTGAATTTGATAACACTGCAGTGGTGCTGGCCGACGAATCGTTGCTTTTTCCTGTGCTGGGCGCAATTCCTGCAGAGTTTGGAACCGTGAATGTAACGATGGGTTATCCGGTAAAAAATTCGGTGGTTTACGGATTTTTGGCGCTGCTAATCAACCTGCTCAGAAACAGAAAAAACAATGCCGAAAATGAAACAGTGGTCTATCACCGTTTTGTTACCGATGTTTTAAACCACCAGCTGCTGGGAAATGTGGAACCGGAGAAGACAAAGCAATTTTTGCAGAACCTTAAAATCAACAACCGGATTACTGTTCCCCTAAATGAAATTGATTTTTCGCCGCTGCACCGGCTAATTTTTAGGCTCCCCGAAAATGTTGAAAATTACAGCGCCTGGTTTTTGGAGATTTTATCTGCTTTTTATGAAAGAATAAATTCGCAAACGAAAAATGATATGCTGCTGGAGCTGATTTACAGCATTTATAAAGCCGTTGAAAAGTTGCAGTCGGTTATTCAAAATGTACAAAAAGAGCAAAGCCGGACCATTAGTGATGCAGTTTTTTTTAGGTTATTCAACCAATATCTGGGGCAGGTTTCGGTGTCGTTTGAAGGCGAACCTCTTTCGGGAATGCAGGTGATGGGAATTTTGGAATCGCGCTGCCTCGATTTTAAAAATCTTGTAATTATTGGATTGAATGAAGATAAGTGGCCGAGGAAATTTACGGCACCCACATTTATTCCATTCAACCTGCGAAAAGGTTTTGGTTTGCCGGGCATTGATGAACAGGATGCCATGTACGCCTATTATTTTTACAGGTTAATTCAGCGGGCAGAACATGTTACAGCAACCTACAGCACACTGAAAGAGGGAATAAGTACCGGCGAACTGAGCCGTTTTGGTTTTCAGCTTTTTTACGATTCAAAGATGAAAACAGAAGTGAAAAGTCTGGATTTTTCGTTTTCCAGCGATCCCGTTCAACCCATTGAAATCAGCAATTCAGCCAAAATGCTGAAGGCGCTGCTTGAACGAAATTCAGCCCAAAAACCATTTTCGCCCACTGCATTAAATACCTATTTGCAGTGCAGCCTGCGGTTTTACTTTAAATATATATTGCAATTGCCCGAACCCGATGAAGTGAAAGATGAAATCGATAGTCCGGTATTTGGGAACATTTTTCACGAAACAATTGAAATGCTTTACAAACCTTTTGTGGGGAAGGTGGTGAACAAATCGGACGTGGAAAATATTCAGAAAGATAAAATACGTATTGAAAATGAAATTCTGAAAGCCATTGGAAAACATTATTTCAAATATAAAACACCTGTTACCAAACCGGTGAAACCGGAAGGAAAAACCATACTCATTTACGAAAACACCAAATTGTTTCTAAATCGATTGCTGGAAATTGACAAGGATTACGCGCCGTTTCAATTGCATTCGCTGGAGCAAAATTATAACTGCGAATTACAACTCGAAATGAACGGCCAGCCTCTTTCTGTTTTTATTGGCGGCAAAATTGACCGGGTTGACCGGGTAAATGGCCAGTGGCGGATTCTGGATTATAAAACCGGATATATGGATAAATTCTCCTTTAAAACAGTTGAGGAGCTATTTGAAAAAGATGTGGAAAAACCCAAAAAAGAAATTTTGCAGGCGCTGTTTTACTCACTTATTTTAAAGAATAATTTGAAGAATGAAAACGATTTTCATCCGGCAATATACAATCTTCGCAAATTTTTCGATGAAAGCCACTCGCCCGACATAAAATGGAACAACCGCGAATTTTCGTTTCATGAAGTTGAACAGGATTTTGTTGCGCATTTGAAAACAGTGTTCGAGGAAATTTTTGCGGAAGAAAGCAGTTTTTACCAGACGCCACACGAAAAAGTTTGTCAGTATTGTGCGTATAACAAAATTTGTCAGCGCTATTAACAGCTGGAAAACCCGATTTAATCTGGAAATTAAAAATTATGGAGAAATTAAATATCACACTTATTCAACCGGATATTATTTGGGAAAAACCACTGGAAAACCTTGCAAAATATTCTAAAATGCTCTCAACAGTGCAATCCACCGATGTAATTGTTTTGCCTGAAATGTTTACCACCGGATTTTCCATGGCTCCCGAAAAACTATGCGAGAACATGAATGGCCCGTCCGTATTATGGATGAAAAAAAGGGCCCGCGAGAAAAATGCTTCTGTAGTTGGCAGTTTAATCATCAACGAAAATGAGAATATTTACAATCGTGCCGTATGGGTTTTTCCCGATGGAAATATTCAGTTTTATGACAAGCGGCATTTGTTTTCGATGGGAGAGGAGCATCTGCATTATTCGCCTGGAAACAAAAAGCTTATTGTTGAATTTCGGGGATGGAAATTCTGTCCGTTGGTTTGTTACGACCTGCGATTTCCGGTGTGGAGCCGTAACACCGAAGATTACGATGTGCTGCTGTATGTGGCCAACTGGCCAGCCGCCCGTCACGAAGTCTGGAAAACGTTGCTGCAGGCACGCGCAATCGAAAATCAGGCGTATTGTGCTGGAGTGAACAGGATAGGGAAAGATGGTTCAGGTTTGAATTATTTAGGTGCATCGGCGCTGATTTTGCCAAAAGGGAAAAGTGAATTTTTAGATGACGTTGAAAAGAGCCGCACTTTTAGTTTGTCTTATTCGGAATTACACCAGTTCAGGAAAAATTTTCCGGTTCTGAATGATGGCGACAAATTCAAACTAATGTAAATTTCAAAATTCCAGGATCATTCCGGTTTTTAGCTGCGGGCTATCAAATGATTGTTTGAACATTTCCAGTGCCTGAATTTCCGTGCAATGCGAAGGAAACAGATTTTCAACCCCGATATTTTTAAAATATTTTATGGTTTGTTGAGTCTGAAAATTATTCGTTTTCAAATGAAAACCTCCCAGAATAGCTTTGGTTTTAGAAATGCCGGTCACTTTTTTAGCGTATTCGGTAATATTGCAAATTCCTGAATGTGAACATCCGGTGATGACCACAAGTTTTTTACCGACCACCGCCGCCAGCGCCGAATCGTCCATTACAAAATCGTCGTTTCCCTGATCATCAACAAAAGTAGTGCTTTTCGCTTCAAAATCATTTTCCCGCGGAATTTCTCCCAAAAAGAATAGATGCTCAGTAATTTTTATTGGTGCTCTTGTCAGGATTAAATTAAATCTTTGTTGAATTTCATCTCTTGAAAGTTGTAATCCAACGGCAGTCCGATTCCTTTTTCGAAAACGTTTAATAAATATTTCGGGATGTGTTATCAGCGTTTTATTTTTTAGAAACTGTAGTCCGTTGCCATGATCCCAATGACCGTGGCTCAACACCACTTTTTGCACTTCCCGATGAATGTCAATGCCTGATTGTTCTGCATTTTTCAAAAACAGATTTGAATGGCCCGTATCGAACAGTATTTTTTCACCATCGATTTCTATGAGGTACGAAATTCCATGTTCAGCTCCGAAATTGGCGCCGGCATTGTTTTCGGTTAATACCGTTAGTTTCATTTTTTATTCTTGATTATGACACTAAATAAATAATGTTAATATATTATAAGTAAGTTAAATACCTGCCGAACGGACAAAAAGCAGGAGATGAATATCCAATTCAGTGTCCCGTAAATTTAATGATGGTGGCAGTTATTCTCGTTTAATTCAAGGGTATCGTTCAAAAAAGCGTTGACTAAACTGGCAGCTGTTTTTCGGGAGGCACCTTCAAAAACATTGATTTTATGGTGACTTAAGATTTGCTTTGCGCGATCGCCCATTCCTCCCGTAATTACATCCGTAACACTTTGGTCTTTAAGCCATTTTGGAATAATTCCCGGCTGATGTGGAGGAGGAGTAATTACTTCTTCGGAAACTATTTTATCATCTTCAACTACAATAAATGTAAAAAATCCGGCACGACCGAAATGTCCGTCAAGCATTCTCATACTGTCTGTCGGTACTGCTATTTTCTTCATATTCTTTTTGTATTAAATGTTTTTGTACCAAAAAAATCGCGTTGTATAATACAGCACGATTTAAAATTAATTACCACCACCTTTTTCGCCATCGCCTGAGTTCTGGCCTGTCTTCGCGGCTTTCAGACTGTTCGCCAAAACGAAACCTGCCCAATCGTTTTTTTTGTTGAAGTTCTGCAGAATCCGTTTCCGGGATGCATCTTCCTGTTCTTCTTCCTGTCAGGGCGCCTTTCCCTTCCGGCCCTGTTTTGTTAAATTCTGGCATTTTTTTCTTTTTTTAAATTAATTTAAAAGTGCTTTTTATGCACATTTTATTCAACGACAAAAAAAATTTTATGATGTTTTATTTCTTTTGCCACCGATAAATCATTTCATGTATTTTAAAAACAAAAGTTCGATAACAAATTTATTAAAACTGTGTGATAAATGCAAAATAATATGAACAAAAGATTTAATTAAAATAATTTACCTGATGGCTAGCCTTTTAATTTAATTTCTTCAAGCCGGTTTTCGTCTAAAACAGTGATTTTGTTTTTGTCTGCTTTGATTATACCAAGGCGTTGAAATTCTATAAGCATACGCGAAACACTTTCTCGCGAAGTGCCAATAAGCGAAGCCACTTCCGAACGCGTAAGATTGAGGTTGAAAGGATTTTCGTTGTAAACCTGATTTTTAAAATACAAAAAAGCATTTGCCAGGCGGCCGGGAAGTTGTTGTTGCAGATTGTTTGTTAACCTCTCACAATAATTTCTTTCATCTTTCAGGATTTTGACCAAAACTTCACAGGCAAAAGTTCCATTGTCTTTTAACAGTTGCAGAAAGGATTGGATTGCAATAAAGCAAACTTTGACCTCCGTTAAAGCAAATCCGGAACAAAAATATTGAGTGTTTGCTGGATTTAAATTTTGCAGATTTAAAAAGGCGCCCTTTTTCGAAATTTTTAATACATAATCCCGATCGCCTGCTCCGTTTTTAAAAAGTTTTATAAATCCTTCTCTAACATACACAATATGACTGGCCGGTGCTCCTTCTTTCACTATAAGTTCTCCCTTATTGAACCGTATTCGCAAACATCCTTCTTCAATTGTTTGAAGCTGTTCAGTTTGGAGTAGCAAAACGGCATCCGATTTTTCAATGCAATTGGCACACCTGAATTCCTTGATTTTCATAGTAAATTTTAAAAGTGTTGCACATATCACAATTATAAAGAATAAATATCACAAAGTTATGAACTAAAGTTTAATTATTTAAATTAATTTTAATAAAAAATATTGAAGATGAATAAGATTCTTTTCCTAACATGTTTTCACCTGGGAATTTGTGGTTTTTTAGGATTTTTAGTTACGCTGCTATTTGGATTTCTCGCTTATAATGTTGGGTTTTCCATCAACTTGTTTTATATAGCATTGATAGTTTTTGCTGCAGTAGCGGTAACGATTTCGGTGGTGTGCATTGTGCAATGTTCCAGAAAGCTGAAAAATTGTAACTAACCAGGGTTCCAACCCGGTTTTCCTTTTTGTTGTTTTAAAAACCAGCTGGATTTTAAATACTTTATCTATCAGCGACTTTCAAAAAGGTCGAATTGTTTTATACAATGGATACTTTTTGCTGATTTAAAAAATGGCTTTTTGTTCCTGAAAAGTTTTAGTTTTTGCAAAAAAGATTAAATTTGCACCGCAATAAAACAAACGGGGTATAGCGCAGCCCGGTAGCGCGCGTCGTTCGGGACGACGAAGTCGTCGGTTCAAATCCGGCTACCCCGACAAATAAAAGGTTTAATCGATTGAATTTCAGGTTAAACCTTTTTTTAGTACCTGTCATTTGCACCACAATATTGAAACGGGAAACCTTAATAATAATGGAATAATTGTCCTTTATTATTTTTTCTTAAATATGCCTTTAATTTTTCCCCATAAACCTTTTTCATCTTTCGATTCGGTTTTTTTCTGAGGTTGCGGTTTTTGTTTCAGGTTTTCGTCCTTATCCTTCTTCTTGAAAATATCGGCAAGATTAAACAACCGATCTTTCAAATCGAGTACTTCGCGGTATTCCTGAACATTAACCTGGGCCAGCAATTCGGGATCCGGCAGCGGAAACCTGCTGTTTTTCAGCGATGCATATTTTTTGTCGTTGTATGTTTTGTTGAAAAATTTACCAACTATTGGCAGCGCCATGTAAGCGCCCTGGCCATAAGTTGTGGTTCGGAAATGAACCCGCGGATCGTTGGCGCCTACCCAGCAGCCGGCAACTAATTCAGGTGTCAGTCCTATAAACCAGCCGTCGGAATTGTTTTGAGTGGTTCCCGTTTTTCCTGCAAAGTCGCCGGAAACCTTGTAAACCGAACGAATTGCACTACCTGTACCTCCGTTAACCACGGCTTCCAGCATCTGAATCAATGCCCGGCAGTTTTCAGGCGAGACCACCTCCTGTGTGGAAGTTGGATAACTGAATGTTTCCAGCACATTTCCTTCACTATCAGCGATTTCAAGGAGATAATGCGATTTTACAGGAAGCCCGTCGTTTACAATGCCGGCATAGGCTTCGGTCATTTCTTTCAGCGAAATGGAAGCCACACCCAGCGCCAGCGAAGGAAAGCGTGGCAGATCGGCTGAAATGCCCAAATCCTTTGCAATTTCGATGGTATTGTTGATGCCAGCTTCCAGCAGAACTTCAACCGAAACTGTATTTATTGATTGTGCCAGCGCACCTTTCATGGAGTAATATCCGCCGTATTCGTCGTGCGAATTATGTGGCGTCCAGTCGTCATAATCTTCGTACACTTTCAGTTCGTTGGTAAAATATTTATCTGCTTCAACACCCCGCTCCAGTGCGGCCAGATAAACAAATGGTTTAAACGTTGAACCAGTTTGCCGCGGCGCAGTAACATGATCGTACTGGAAAAACCGGAAATCAATTCCGCCCACCCAGGCTTTCAATGCACCGTCATGCGGGTTGATGGCAATAAAACCGGCATTCAACAGCTTTTGGTAATGCTTCAGCGAATCGAGCCGCGAAATAGTTGTATCTTTTAATCCGTCCCAGGTAAACAGGGTCGTATGAATATTTTTTTCGTACTGTTTCAGAATCTCATTATATTTTTCATTGGTAAGGTTTACATTGCTGAATTCGCTGTGGTTTTGCAGTGCACTTTTTAAAATCTCCTTGTTTTCGCTGAAAATGTCCCTGTTTTTCCAGTGGTTGTCAAATACTTTTTGAAGGTTTTTCATGTACTCCTTCATCGACAACTGCGCGTAATACTGAAGGTTGTAATCTATTGTCGTAGATATTTTTAATCCGTCGGTATATAAATTATAGGGTTTTCCGTTATCGTCGGTGTGGGTTTCGCACCAGTCCAGCAACTGCGGTTTCAGCAATTCGAGAAAATAGGGTGCCGGCCCCTGGTTGTAAGAAATTACGCGGTATTTGATTTCCAGCGGTTCGGCTTTATATTTTTCGGCTTCTTTTTCCGAAATGTAATCGTACTTTACCATTTGATCGATTACCACATTGCGCCGGCCTTTCGCCCTTTCGGGATGTGTACGTGGATTGTAGTAGTTATTTGCCTTTAACATTCCCACCAAAACTGCGGCTTCGTCAACATCAAGATTTGCAGGATGTTTTGAGAAAAATCGTTCGGAAGCAACTTCTATTCCGTATATATTTTCAGCAAAAGGAACAGTGTTCAGGTACAGCGCCAGAATTTCCTGTTTGGTGTAGATGCGCTCGAGCCGGTATGCAATAATTGCTTCGCGAAGTTTATTTACCGCAATGGACAACGGGCCGTAATCCACCCTCGGGAAAAGGTTTTTTGCAATTTGCTGGCTTAATGTACTGCCGCCGCCGGCACTGCTGTTTTGCAGCAAAACAGATTTCACCAAAACCCGCATAAGTGCAATTTCATCAATTCCGCGGTGTTCGTAAAAACGCGCATCTTCAGTGGCAATGAGCGCATGAATTAAGTTGGGCGAAATTTCATCAAAATCTACATTGCTCCTGTTTTCAACATAATATCTGCCCAGCACTTTGCCATCGGACGAAAGCACCTCGGTTGCCACCGGATTATTGATCAGATGCAGTTTTTGTTTGGATGGAACAGGACCGAGAATTCCTAAAAAAACAAGTATGAAAAACAAACCGCCAAAAGCAAGAAGCAATAAAAATGCATATCCCGAAATTTTCCAGAATCTTTTCCTGCCCCCCTTTTTTCTGTTTTTTGTACTTCGCTTAACAGATTTTCTGGTCCCTTTATTTGTTTTCTTTTTTACCACTTTGAAAATTTTTCACAAAATTACAATTATAAACGTATTGTAACTCAAAATAATATGCAGAGGCTGTTTTCAAAGTTAAAACTGTTTAATCCACAGGTAGTTTTGCAGTTATTGATTTTCAATTTGTTATCGGGCTGTTTTACAGTGTATTTTAAGTTCCGGATACATAAGGGTTGAAGAGATAATCCCCAAATTGAGGTTAATATCCCCAATTTAATTATCCCAAATTCAAGTTAAAAATTATTTAAAGTGTTGTTTAATAACTATTTAGATGAATGGTAATCCAGAAGGGCATAATTTTTCGGAAAATCTTGCTGAATAAAAATTATGTTGAAGTGAAAAAGGTATGTTAAAAAAACATTTGAGCAACTGATGTTACGCACGCCCGAATTGCTGATTAAAAATTTGGAAATATGAAAAAAACTTCAGTTTTACTCATGCTGCTGCTTATTTCTGCAATAGCACAGGCACAATATAAATATGCAGTGGGAGTCCGCTCCGGCGGAACTTCGGGGATTACCCTGAAAAAAAATTTTGAACGAACGGCCATTGAGGGCATCATTGGTTTTTGGAACGACGGGTTGAGTGTTACCGCGCTGTGGGAAACCAGAAAAATAGCTTTCGATGAACCGCATTTATACTGGTATTACGGAATTGGCGGGCATGTTTCAGTTTATGGTGAAGAGTTTAAGGGGAATGGCGGCGCTTCATGGTATCGTCATCCGCATAAAAAAGATCAGGGCGATTTGGGAGTTGGAATTGACGGGATTGTAGGTTTTGAGTACAAAATTCCGCCCATACCATTTGTCATTAGTGTTGATCTCAAACCCAATTTTGAGGCCATTAGCGGTGGCGGTTTATTTTTTTGGATCGACCCTGGAGTTGGCATAAAAATCGCTTTTTAATCAAACTTATACATGAAGAAAATTTTATTCATATTGCTCTTCACATTCACCACCGGAATAATTTATGCACAGTATAATTTTGCCATTGGTGTGCGGGCAGGCGGGACTACCGGAATTACATTAAAGCTAAACAACGAAAATTCAGCAGTTGAAGGGATTATTGGTTTTTGGAACAACGGACTCAGTTTTACCGGCTTGTGGGAGAAAAATGAGGATGCTTTTAATACCACAAGTCTCAACTGGCTTTATGGCTGGGGTGGCCACGTTTCGGTTTACGGGGAAAATTTTGACGGAAAGAGCGGGCCCGCGTGGTTTAACCATCCAAATAACGATGGGCAAGGTGACATGGGTTTTGGGCTGGATGGAATTGCCGGCCTGGAATACAGGTTAAAACCAATTCCTTTTGCTGTAAGTGTGGCAATAAAACCTTATGTTGAAGTGGTTACCAACGGCGCTTTTCTGTTTTGGATTGACCCCGGATTTGGCATTAAATTTACATTTTAAGTGCCCCGGTTTATTTTACATCGAATTTAAAAATCACATCGAAACCACTGTCGTTTGATGAATTGTTTAATTCAAAAAACAGGAAACGGAAAAGTTCGTATTCCAGTTTCACTTCGTATTTGGCCATATCTTTTTCATTCACTTCGCCAAACCGCTGTTCGTAGCTTACAAATAAATCGTTGGTTATATATTTTCCCACAACAACTGTTGCATTGTCAAATCCGCCTTCGCTTTTAACTTCAATGTAATCCACATTCAGTTTATCACTTAAAAAGTTGGTAAGCTGCGACGATAGAACCGATGCCGCGGCTTTTTCGGCCAGGCTGCCGCCGCCCGAGCTGGATACATTGTCCTGCTGCGACAAAGTTAGTTCGTTCATACCTTTGCCAAACAAAATGTACGACAGCGCATCGCCTTCACTAATTTCGCTTCCGTCCAGTTTAAAACTTACCTCGGGTTGTTCGGCAGTTCCCGAAATATCAACCGTGAGTTCCTGTTCTGCCCGCTGCGCATTGCGGAAAGTATAGGAAGCGTTAATATTAAGTTGCGGCATCATTTCTTCTCCTCCCTGAAAATTAATTGTACCCTGATTGATGACAAAGGTTTTACCCAGCAAATCGTATTGTCCGCGAACAACATTCACTGTACCAAACAACTCAAAAAATTCGTTGCTCTTTCGCAATTCCAGTTCACCCGAAATTTCAATCCGCATGTCTTCATTTTTAATCCAGGTGTTTTTAGGAATGCGAATGCGCAGGTTTCCTTCCAGATTATTGAAATAGGTAAACTGAACACTGTCGGGAGTTACCGGTTCGAAAGTTTGAATGTCAAGCGTGTCCATGGAAACCGACATTTTTTCCAATTCCTGCATCAGAATTGGCTTTGGAATTTCAGGAGCATTCATTTTTCCCATCATTCCAAGAACTGCGGGTAAATAAATTTCGGCCTGCGGAATTTTCAAATCACCATCATATACCACATGGTCTTTTTCGCCGCCCAAACTGGCATTGCCGCTAACCTGCATGTTAAACTGCGGATGGTTTACCGGATTAAATTTATCCAAATCGAAACTTATTTGTGATTTACTGATTTTACCTTCATAAAACGCCGATTCAAAATCTACCTGTCCGGAGCCGATAAGATATCCGTCTTCTGTTCGGATGAGCAATGTGTCAAGTTTTATTTTATCGCGAAGAAAATCCACATTCAGTTCGATCTGGTTGTATTCAATTCCATATTCATCGATGGCCAGCGAGGCATCCACCAGCTTTAGGTTTCCGCTTGGATCGGGTTCTTTTACTGTTCCCGAAACATTTATATCACCTTCCAGAAAACCTTTAATATCGCCCGTAATATTGAATGTTTGCAGCACCGCAAGCGAAAAATCATTTATCGATAAATGGGCATCAAGCGGGGCATTTTCGTTGAATGTGTATCCCATGGTATCGAGGTTTAGCTGAAGCGGAATTTGTGCATTCAGTTCAAATTTCCCGCTATCCTGCGGAATGAGCAAAGCATCGGCCGATAACTGTTCATTTTCGTAATTAAAGTTTCCGTTAAACTCTGTAAATGCATAATTGTTCAGCGTTGCGCCATCCAGTCCAAAATCGGCTGCTACTTTTGGCGCTGTGGCAGTTCCGCTAACTTTCATGTTTATATCCAGTTTTCCGGTTACCTCCGTATTTAATTCCAGCAGTTCTCCCAGATTACTGAGACTGATGTTGGCAATTTCAAGTGTAAAATCTTCCTGTCCCTGGCGGGTAATTTTTCCTTCGGCAAAAATATACTGCATGCTGTCGGTTCCTTCCGATGCCAGTCTGAAATTCTGAATATTGTAATTTGCCGAATCAATTTCGATAACTGCCGGCGCCTGTTGCAGCGCCCATTGCTGATTTTTGTAATCAATTTGCCAGTTGGCAATTGTCAGCCTTAGTTTATCGCCGGGAACAACTCCGGTTTTAATTTTCGTGTTCAAATCCTTGTTGGCAACTTGTGCGTTTAAAAACAGCGAATCCAGCGATCCATTTACCTGAGCAGCTATTGAATCGAGCTGAAAATCACCCGAAACAAAATCATAAGCCACAACATGGGCATCAAATAGTGTATCGGTTTTTGTCATTTGTCCATTCGCATTAAGTTGAAGTTCGGATAATTTTAAATCCTGAAACTGCGTCTCATTCAGATTAACTGTCGATTCAAGGTGAAGTGAATCCGCCGTTCCGTATAAATGTGCCTGCAGTTTTCCGCTGGTTTTTAAGCCCGAAACCGGAAGGTAGCTTTCGAATGCGCTAATTCCTTCAACATTGGCATTCAGCCGGATATCGGAATTGGAATTAAGGCTGTAATTTCCTTTTGCCGTCAGGGTTATGGAGTCGGTTTTCATCCAAAGCGAATCAATCTGAATATTTTCATTCCGGTATCCAACATTGGCAAATAATGTATCCAGTTGAATATCCTGAAAACGGGAATTGGAAAAAACAATTCCGGCGCGGGCCGAAAGTTTATCCGGATCAAATTCTTTTCCCCTGATTGTTGCCGACAGGTTTAGGTCGGAACTTAAACTGTCGTTTCCGAGGAGGACGGCAAGGTTCAGGTCTTCTGTGGTTAAATCGATACGGTAAACCGGGTGCTCGAGCAGGTTTTGAATATCAGGATCGAGCGTGAATGCGCCAAATTCGCCGTTGCCCCTTATAAATCCGCTGAGGTTTCCCCTGTCCAGATCGATGTTGGCCACGATTTCTTTAAACCTTTTATCTTCCACCACGGTTTCGCTGAAATCTGCTTTTAAGGACAGGGCAGCATCGGCCGGTTCAATTCCCGCGCCGCGGGCATTCAGTTTTCCGTTGATAAAGTAATCCATTTCAGGATCGCCAAACCAGTGCGCCAGCTCAATATTGTCAAGCTTTCCGTTTACATCGTAACTCAGCATTACCGTGGAATCACCCGTTAAATATTTCACAAGGTTGCCAAATGATGCATCAACTAAAATTTGCTGGTTTTGATCTTTCAAATCGATATCAACATAAGCAGAATCCTTGTCAAGACTGGCATCGAGTTTCACAATGGGTTTTGCCGGTAATTTAAAATCAGGAATAAAATATTCAAATTCTGATAGTTGCAATGCGGTGGTTTCAAAATGTGCGCTTCCTTTTTTGTACGGTTCTGTTTCAAAATTTGCCGAACCTGTTAGCTGGTTTTCGTTTGTTTTCAGAAGAAAATCGTTTAGCTCAACATAATCAGAATCGCGCAGGAAACTAAGTTGGAGTTGTTCCAGATTAAAATCGGGTTTGATGGTTGATAACGTGAAACTTTTTAGTTCAGCCGTTTGTCTGTCGCCCGACATCCGGAAAGAAAGGCTGGTATTCAGGTTTTGCACGCGTTGCGGAATAACCGTATCCAGCGCATTTATTTTTATGTTTCCGTCAATAATTTTAAAATTTTTCAGAATAACATCAATGCCGCCCGAAGTTGTGGTGTCGGTTGTTTCGGGAGCCGGTTTTACCAGTTGTTCAAAATTCCACGTTGAATCCGGGTATTGTTCAAGAAAAAAGTAAGGCTCATTTACTGCAGCCGACTGAACCTCGACTGTTCCGTTTACCAATGACCAGATGTTATAATTTGCCGCCAGTTCTTTGATGTAGGCAACCGTATCGTTTTCGTAGGTAAGCAGCACATCTTCCAGTGAAAGGCTTGAAAAGAAATTTCCATCGATTCTGCCAATGGTAAGATTGCCGTTTAAAAATTTAGCGGCCTGATTTTCTGCAATCGATGCAATTTTGTTTTTAACCGGGCTGGTTTGTATAAGCAGCGCCACCAGAAGCAGGAGCACAATGATTCCAAGGATAAACCATCCCAAAAATTTCAATATATATTTGATTCCTTTTTTCATACTAAAATGCTTGTCCGACACTTATAAAAAACTGCGGGCTCTTTTTTTGATTCCACAGCGGAAATCCAACATCCAATCGCACCGGCCCGATGGGAGTTTCCAATCTGAGGCCTGATCCTGCAGCATAACCTAAATCGTTAAAATGATAGGCATACGAATGCCGCCATACATTTCCGGCTTCGAAAAACCCTGCAACGCTTAGGCGCCAGAATAAAGGATAGCGTAATTCGATGTTGCTTTCAAAAATACTTTTACCACCAAGCGGAGTGCCACTTTCGCGTTTTGGCCCCAGTTGTGATCGGGCCCAGCCACGGATTGAAGTGCTGCCGCCGGAATAAAAGCGGTCTTCTACCGGAATAAACCCACTGGAATCTGCCGATGCAATTCCACCCAGCATTAAACGATATGCCAGTACAACTTTTCCCAAATCATGATAAGTGTTAATTTCGCCCCAAAGCCGCGTATAATTAAATGTACTTCCCAAAAAGAAACCATTGAACTTAAAGCCTGCGGATGCACGGATTCCACTTTCGGGAGAAAACTGCGGTGTTGAATTATCGAAAACCGTGCCCAGCAAAAAACCTGATTTTTTGTATGGAAATTTGTCGCTTTCGTAATCTATAAATTCCTGATCTCCCGGCTCCACTGTTTGTTCCACATCTTCAAAATAGTAGGTAAGCCTGCTGGTCATCGATGTGGTAAATATGTAGCTGAACGGAACATTTATTCCATAGGTGCGGGTTTTGTATCCCGGTTCTGAGTTTCTTCTCAGGTAAGGGTTTAAAGAGATTGACCCGTTTAACCCCAAAAACTGGGGCTGAATCCACCGCAACTGCAGGTTGTAGGGTTCGAGTGCCGAATGTTTTGCATAAAGGTTTACCCGGCGTGCGCCACCTAAAAATCCGCGGTAGTTTAAATCAACAAATGTTCTGAATTTATCCTCTGTTCCGTAACCGGCGCCAAAACGGGCCGATAAACGTGGCGCTTCTTCCACATAAACTTCAACGGGAATCGGGCTTTTTTTCGTTTCCATGTTTTTCTGCGGCAAAACCGAAACCACCCGAAACAGCTGTAAACGGTACAGATTCTGCCTGGTTTTGTTCAAACGCGATTTGTCGTATAATTCTCCATTTTCATATTTTAACTGCTTCCGGATAAAATTTGTCGAAACATTTTCATTTCCCGAAATGGTGGTTTCGCCAACATAAGTTACCGGCCCGGGCATTATTGAATAATCTATTCGGGTGGTCAGTTCCTTTGGTTTCAGGTTTAAATCGTAATCCACCGTGGCGTAAGCATAACCCAAACTTCTTAAGGCATCTTCAATTTCCTGCACGTCTTCAACAATAGCTTCGTCTCGGAACCTTGCATTATTCACCAGCTGCAGCCTTCTTCTGAGCCGGTTTATCAGCGAATCCATATCCACATGAACCAGCTCATTCGAAATGCTGAACGAAACACTGTCAACCAATACCGGATCACCTTCTTCCACTTTAAAAACAATTTTTACGGTTTCCTTTTTATCATTCACTTTTAAAGGTTGCAGCGAAGCATCAACATTTAAAAATCCTTCGCTTTGATAAATCCGGATGAGACGTTCCAAATCCAAATCGATAAGTTCCTCGTTGTAAAGTGTTGGTTGTTTTTTTGTTACCAGTTTTTCAAGGTACGAAACTTCTTTTAATGCCATCCGGGAGAGCAGGAATTCTTCGTCAAGGGTTTTGTTTCCGCTAAAACTTACCTGGCGGATTTCATAATTATCCTGTGCCAGCAGTTGTATGCTTGCCATCAGGGCTAAGAAACCTATAAATGATATTTTTAGAAAGCGCATTAATTAATCAAAAAAACTAACTGATTTAATCCGGTTGGATTTTACCTGCCAGACTTCAGTTATTTTATAAACACTAAGAATAATAATTTGTTTTTACAAGAATTCAGGCTGTAAAGCTGCACAATTTATACCAGTATGTGCATAAACCACGAAAAGAACATTTGATAATGTTTAAACAGGTGCAGTGTTGCATTTTCCCCAAAGAATGTGTAAGATCTTCTACACTCTTTAAATCCTGTTTGCCGGATTGAAAATCGGTAAAAATATTTTGTCCGGGTTTTAAATATTTGTTTTTCAGCATCTTGTTCAGATTGTAAAAACAGGATTTTCATTTGCTTTTAAAATTGTTCGTTTTTTGTTTAACAGAATACCTAATGTTTAAAATGTTAATCTAATGAGAGTTCTTGAAATTTTACTTGCGATTTTAATCCCACCACTTGCCGTGGCTTTGAAATTTGGTATTACGCGTGAGTTTTGGATCAATTTACTGCTTACCATTTTGGGTTATTTGCCAGGAATGATTCATGCCCTGATACTTGTCGTGTAGTGAAAACGAAACGGTTTTTTTTATGAGTAAAAAATGGATATGGATATTGGTAATTGCAGGAATTTTAGTTGCAGTGCGAATTGCATTGCCATTTTTTATTGAAAATTATGTAAATAAAACTTTACGCAATCTTGAAGGTTATAACGGCTCAGTTGAAGATGTTGACCTGGCTCTTTTTAGAGGTGCCTATGTAATTGATAGTGTGAAGATAGTGAAAGAAAAGGATAGTATTTCGATTCCTTTTATAAGCATCGCCAAAATTGATCTGTCGGTTCATTGGAAAGCGTTGTTTAAAGGATCAATAGTTGGTGAAATAATTTTGGAAAAACCGGATGTAAATTTTGTAACTGAACAGGGTAAAACAAAACAAAATGGTTCAGAAGCAGATTGGACACAAACATTGAAAGAACTAATACCCTTGAGAATAAACAGGTTTGAAATAAACAACGGACATGTTGCTTTTAAGGATTTCAGTACAAATCCGAAAATAGATTTGGCGGTGGAGAATTTACATTTGCTGGCCACCAATTTAACAAACATTCAATCGAAAGAAAAAACGCTGCCCTCGGGTTTGGAAGCAACCGGAACATCGGTTGGCGGTGGAACTTTTAGTGCAAATGCAAAACTTAATGTTTTGAAAGAGGTTCCGGATTTGGATTTAAATTTTGAATTTGAAAATGTTGATATGACCGCTTTAAACGATTTTATAAAAGCTTATGCAAATGCAGATGTGGAAAGCGGAACTTTTAATTTATACACTGAAATTGTTGTTGATGACGCAGAATTGACAGGTTATGTAAAACCGGTGATGGAGAATTTGAAAATCATTAGTTTGGATAAAGAAGAAGGAGGTTTTTTTCAAAAAGCATGGGAAACACTGGTTGCCGGAGTTGCCGAACTTTTTGAAAACCAGCCGGAAGAACAACTGGCAACCCAGGTTCCTTTAAGCGGGAATTTAAACAACCCGAAAATAGGAGTGTGGCCAACAGTCTGGAACATTTTTAAAAACGCGTTTATTGAAGCATTAAGCAAAAAATTGAATAACACAATAGATTTTTCGGAGCAACAAAATGAAAAAAAGTGAAACCATACATATTTCACATGAAGTAAATTTATCATTAATTAAAAATTTTTAAAATGAAAAATTCAATTTTGAGTTTAATGGCAGCATCGCTGTTGTTGTTAGCAGTTCCTACGCAGTCAAAAGCTGACGAGGAAAAAAGTAATGTTGCAGTTACCGAAACCACTACCGAAGTAGCTGCCGAAGTGAATAACATGGTAGATCGGCTGAAGGAAATCAAAGCGATGGATCTTTCTGAACTTAGTTCTTCCGAAAAAAAGGAACTTCGCAAAGAAGTGCGCTCCATTAAAAAGGATTTGAAAGAATACAGTAAATCCAACGCAGATGCAACTGCCAATGCAAACGCAACTGGTGAAGGTGAAGCAGGACCGGGAATTTATATTTCAGGTGGTGCTATTATTGTCATCCTGTTATTGCTTTTGCTGCTTTAAATTATTTTATACCGGAAATGATTTTGAATTTTTCCGGTTAAGTATTTGCAGTAAAAAGCTGCCGCAATTTCAGACCGCCTTGTTTGCGTCCGGAATGCGGCAGTTTTGCTTTCAGCTCAATTGATCGTCTTTCAGAATATTCCTGACCGTAATTTCATTTTCGTTATACAACCGGCTTCTGCTGGGCCTTTTGGGTTTATAATCATTGAGGTTTCCATTTACGGCAACTTCCAGCACTTTTGGATGAATATAGTATTTGCGGCAAACTGCAACGGTATTATTTAGTTCATTGGCAACCAAACGAACCAAAGTTGGTTCTATTTTTTTTCGTGCATTTTCCCGGCAAATTTCCTGGGCCATCGGTTCCAGTTTTACTGTTAAAACGGTACCTCCCCAGGTTCGGAAATCTTTCGCAGTGATATTGGTTTTCGAAACTTCGCGCAAATAATCATTTACATCCTGCGATTTTATGGGCATAAATTTTTTGTCTGACTCGTAACGGAAAATTTCGTAACCCGGCAGTTCCGAGCACTTTTTCAGCTGTTTTTTTAAAGTGGGATGACTGATTTTTATTTGCCGGAGTTTTCCGCTTTTGGCAGTGTATTTAAGCAGCAGGCTTTTTTTTTCCTCTTTTAAGTGCTTCTTTCGTAAGGTTGTCAGTCCGTAAGTACCGTTTTCATTCATGTACGACGTATTTCCAACGCGCAGGTACAATTCGTCCATCAGCTTTATCGCGAGCGCCGTTACTTTTCTTTTATCCCATTTTTTCCGGCGCAAATCTTTTTTCAGCTGCATTCTGATTCTGCCTAATTTTTCGCCAAAAATTTTTAATTCGTCATATTTTATTTGTTTGGAATATTCCATCCAGTCAGGATGGTAGAGATACTGTGTTCTACCCTTCGAATCTTTGCCGGTAACCTGTACATGACCTTTTGGATTTTTACAAATCCATACTTTGTTCCAATCGGGCGGAATTACAAGATTTTGGATTCGTTCGAGGGTTTCCGGGTCGTTTATTGTTTCTCCCTGGGAGTTAACATAAACAAAATTTTCGTCCTTTTTAATCCTGTTAAAACCGTCAGAATAATCACTTACATAAATCAGCGATTCCGGAACTTCCTTTTCTCTCATTTTCATGCTTGATTAACACCTGCCGGTAACTGATTTAAAAACCATTTTATTAGCTGTTACGCAGCGCGTTAATAAGCTCTTTTTTCGACATTTTGCTGCGGCCTTCAACACCAACTTGTTTTGCCTTGTCATAAAGTTCCTTTTTCGAGCGCTCTTCATATTTTTCACTTTTGCCACCTTTTTCACCGGAATTTTTAGTGTTGGCAATGCGCGCCGATTTTTGCTTGCTGTAACCTTTATCGCGAAGCGCTTCGTATTGCTTTTCGTTTTTAATGCGCGATGTATCTTTTTTACCAGGCATAACTTTTAATTTTTTGTTTTCAGATTTTAGCAATTTCCTCAATTAATTTATTGTTGAAGGCTTTTAAATCTCCCGGATTTCTGGAAGTTATCAACTTGTCATCAACAACAACTTCTTTATCCTGCCAGTTTGCACCGGCATTTTGCAAATCTTTTTTTATGGAAGAAAATGAGGTGAGTTTGCGGCCTTTTACCACTTCGGCTTCAATTAACATTTGAGGTCCGTGGCAAATAGAGGCTACAAGTTTTTTATTATCGAAAAAGCCGGAAACTAGTTTTACTGCTGTTTTGTCTCTTCTCAATTTATCGGGATTAATTACTCCGCCCGGTAAAACCAGCACATCATAATTATTCGGATCGGCGTTTTCAACTGTCACATCCACTTCAATTTCCCTGCTCCAGTTGCCGTGGTTCCATGCTTTAATTTTTCCATCTTCGGGAGCAATAATATCAACCTCGGCGCCATTTTTTTCGAGTGCTTCCTTCGGTTCAAACAGTTCCGATTCTTCAAAACCATTGGTGGCTAAAATAGCCACTTTTTTTCCTTTTAGCTTTTCCATTCTGATTTTCTGTTTTGTGTGTTCTTTTTTTGAAGGTTAAAAAAACCAGGCATATTTTGAAGCTGCCTGGTTTTTTTCCTTAAAGTTTAGGCATTTTCGATGAAATTGCTGACTTCTTCACGCGTTTTGCCCGTTTTCTTTTGAATACGGCCAATTACTTCATCTTCTTTACCTTCTGAGTATTTTAAATCATCATCGGTTAAATTCCCGTACTTTTGTTTTAGTTTTCCACTAATAACATTCCAGTTTCCTTTCATTTTGTCTGTTGTTGCACTCATTTTTTTAATTTTTAGTTATACAATTAATATTTATATCAGTTTGATTCCTTTCGGTATTTTCCGAAAGGGTTTAAACTTTTTCGTTTATTCTGCCAGCAATCCATGTAACTGCTGAATGGCTACTTTAATTAATCGTTCCTGCTCTCCGAGCGTGTGTTGCAGGTATTCCGGCACTGCCGGATCGGCTGTAACCTTTGCATACACTTCAAGCGCTTTATTCTCGCCTGTCATTGCTTCTTCAATAACTTTATCTTTTTTATCGCTGCTGAAAGTAGATTTGGTAGCCAGCCATGTTCTGTGGAAAAATCCCTTTGCTGTTCCGGTTTCATTAAAATCAATACCCATTGTATGAGCTTCATTTTTGATAGTTTCAATAAATCCTTTTCGTTGCTGCGATAGCCTTAGAAATAAAGTTTTCATGCTGCCGTCATCAATTTTATCGGCAGCAATTTCATATCCTTCAACTCCGTCATTGCAAATGTCAACTATCTTTTGCAAGTCATCTTTTATTTCATTTTTATTCATAATCTAAATTTTTGTGTTAATCGTATTCTTTTTGGTTGGTATTGTTCATAAATGTTGATGTGGTTTCAGAACCGTCGGCACCATATGAATCCACAACAACACCTTTTAAACCCGACTTGGTTTTCACGACATAAAGAATACTGCTGTCGGCAGGGTTGGAAACACCTTCAAAACGATGAAACTCTTCCAGCCTGACCTGCGATGGTTCAAATTCTGTTTTGCTGTCGGTTAATTTCCCGTTGTCGGTTACCCAAAAATTAACCGTATATCCTCTTTTTCGTAAATCTTCCGTAGCTTCCGAAAGTGAACCGTACTGATTATTACTCATTGTTTTCTTTTTTTGTAATGGCACTTGTTTGGTAATATCTGTATTACCTATTGAAAAATCCTGCCAGAGTTACTTTAAAAGAAGATAAATTGGTATAATTTCATAAATCGCACAAAGCATAGGGTTTTACAGGTTGTTAAAAAATGATGCATCGGTTTTGTTTCCTGCTGTTAATGGGGAAATGTGTGTAGAATTTTCCTCAAATTGGTTACCCAGTCCACATAAAAACAGGGTTCCCTGAAGAATATATCATCGTCTGTAAGTTTATTTTGCCGGTAAAATTTCAGGAAGCAGTGAGATTTACCACCAGAAATTGCCACAACCCTTGATATTAGTGATATTAATTTGTGCCATGGCATAATTTTTTCAAAGATGCTGGTTGTTATCTTAATATTAATAATTATGTATGAAACGAACATCACGCAAGGGCGGGACAAATATTAATGAACACACCCAATGTGAGTTCACCAACTTTAATAATTGATACAGATGAAAAACCAGGTTTTGCTAAAAACAGCAGTTGCCCTCTTCATTATTTCATTGGTTTTAACAGGAATTATTTTAGCACAGTATATTTTAATACCTCTGGCGGTAAGCACTTTGATTGCTTATCTTTTGCTGCCCATTGTTTCACGAATTGAACGAATAGGATTTCACCGGATTATCTCCATTATAATGGTAATAATAATGGCGCTGGTTGTGGTTAGCATAATCGCGTTTTATTTTTCTTTTCAGGTCTCCCGAATTCAAATAGATTTACAGAAAATCAAAGAAAAGGTGGTTGAAAAGAGCGATTCTCCCAAAGAAAAAATTG
The DNA here is from genome assembly GCA_963771595.1 of uncultured Prolixibacteraceae bacterium. Classification (GTDB taxonomy): domain Bacteria; phylum Bacteroidota; class Bacteroidia; order Bacteroidales; family Prolixibacteraceae; genus CAVYUC01. Next base: position 25,627 of record CAVYUC010000035.1, read on the forward strand.
AAAAAAAATTCGGGGTGAATATGCGCACCATGGATTATTATTTCGACCAAACTATAAATGGAATCACCGGAGCCATTTCCGAAGGCTCGGGGAATATATTTTCTACAACCGCAACAACGGTTTTTCAAATTCTTATTTTACCGGTTTTTACTTTTTTCCTTCTGTTTTACAGAACAAAAACGGCCTACTTTATTTTTCGGCTGGTGGGCAGAAAACACAAACGAAAGGCGTTGAAAATATTACGTGAAATTTCAACTGTTGCCAACCGTTATCTTGCCGGATTATTGGGTGTTGTGCTGATTTTGGCAGTGCTGAATACCCTGGGTTTAACCATTATTGGTGTGCCGCATGCTGTTGTGTTGGGCGTTGGTGCTGCTTTTTTAAACCTTATTCCATATTTCGGAACTTTAATGGGCGCTTTAATACCGATTTTATATGTGTTGATTTCCATGCCACATCCCTTAAATACAGCAATTCAGGTGGCTATCATGTTTATAATTGTGCAGTTTCTCGAGAATAATGTGATTACACCAAATGTTGTTGGCGGTAACGTGAGTTTGAATGCGCTGACCATTATTCTTGGACTTTTATTTGGTAACCTGATTTGGGGAATTGCCGGTATGTTGGTGATTATTCCGTTTATCGCAATCCTCAAGATTATAATGCGCAATATTGATAGTTTAAAACCTTTTGCCTATCTTTTAAGCGCCCGGGGCTTATCAAAACAAAAAATAAATTATAAAAGATCGTTAATGAGGTTTCGGGTAAAAGTTTCAAAATTATGGCGAAGAAAAAATTAAAACAAACACTGAAAGAAAGTTTTAAGATTTTCAGGAATGCAATTACAAATTATGGTTCAAACAGGCCCGTGCAGCTTGCCGGAACAACTGCCTATTTTGCCATTTTTTCAATGGCTCCGATTTTAATTATTATCATTGGAATTTTTGGTTATTTTACCGGCGATGCAGCCATCCGCGACAAACTTTTTGATGAGCTGACCAAACTCATCGGATCAGAAAGTGCACAAGTGCTGAGAAATGCCATCGATAATTACAACCTGGCCGAAAAAAGCGACACCGGAACTGTTCTGGGGATACTGTTTTTTTTGATTTCGGCAACTACTTTGTTCAGTATTATGCAATTATCTATAAATTATATTTGGCGGGTGCAGGTTAAATCGAACTTTAAAATGGGTCTTTTAAATCTGTTAAAAACCCGTATTCTTTCGTTTGGTGTAATTTTATGCCTTGGTTTTGTAATGCTTATTTCACTGATAATTGACGCATCAATTGCTTTTCTGAAAGATTTCATGGACACACACCTGAGTTTTAATTTTGTTCTGATGGCACAGCTTATTAATGTTGCGCTGTCGCTTACAGTAATTGCGTCAGTATTTGCACTTATTTTCCGCTATTTGCCCGATGTGCATGTGAGTTGGAAAGCAAGCTGGTTTGGAGCAGTGTTTTCATCCTTTTTGTTTGCTATCGGAAAACTGTTAATAGGTTTAATCGTGGGAAACAGTAATCTTGGTGTGGTTTACGGGGCTGCAAGTTCGTTTGTGGTAATTTTGGTCTGGATTTATTTCGTCTCCATTATTTTTTATTTTGGAGTCGAATTGTCTCACCAGTATTCACGTTTTTACCATCACAAAAATAAACCGGCAAAATTTGCTGTTCCATTTGAAATTCAGAAGTTACAATAAACAGGAAATTATTCGTCCGGATTATTAATTTCCCTCAAAATCTCTTCTCTTGATTTTCCGGTTTTTTCGTGAATAAGCCGAACAAGTTCATTTTCAATTTCTTCTGAATTCGACAAATTATCCTTGCTCAGATTTTTTAATCTGATTTTCAGTTTTTCTTTCGTAATATGTTGCTTTCCATTGAACTTCATATGTGTGACTTCATTCATATGTATCACTTTCATCTATTTCTTTTAATCAAGACAAATATAAACGTAATTTGTTTTGCTTTTTCAGGAATAATTTTTTCAATCACAGCTGGTATCTTATTTTCTTGCTGAGTTTTAGTTACAGCAGCAGAAATTGCAGATAATCAACATTTTCGACAGGGAGATTTTTTGTTTTTGCGATTATGTCGTTAATGTTTTTCCGGTCGCTGGAGTTGTGCAGTTGTTTTCCGGTGCTTTCAGTTAAAGCTGCCAAATGTCCGTTAATAATCCCTGAAAATTCCCTGACATTCACTTTCAGCAGGGCATGAAAAAAACTGAATAATGCTGCGTGTATTTGCAAAGAATTTCCGGCATATTGCCGGATTGGGGTAATACAATCCAAAAGTAAGGTATTAACATCAGGAAGTGTTTGCAGTATCCTTATTTTCTTTTCTTTATCGAGGTAAAACAAATAAGTGTCTGCCATTAAAACTTCAACAAAAATAATGGTTAAAAACCGGATTGCCTTTAATGCGGTTCCCGGATCATTAATTCCGGGGCTTAATGCTTTTACAGCGATTTCACTTATTTTTCGCATCCCAAAATAATACTGATCTTCATCGTCATTGGTGGTTAAAATTAAATGCTCAGCAATGGTTTTTTTTATTTTTGCCGAAACATGATCCTGGTTTATTTTTGCAAGCACAGTTCCGTTTTCAATAAACTGGCCGGAATAAAAACAGATTTCAACCTGAAGGGAATTTTTCCGGAGAAAGGTTAATATTCCGCGGATATTCACAATTTGGTAGTACCCGGTTTTAGCGGCAATGATTTGATCTTTCCACCATGTTTCAGGATTTTCATGTTCAAGCAAATCATCTGCTGCTTTTTTTTCTTTTACATTTTTGATTTGTTTCAAGGTGCGGTTTAAAATATCGTTCAGAATGTTTTCAACCTGAATAGATTGCGAAATAGAATGAATAAAGTAGATAAAAAGCCCAAGCGAAAGAACAGCAAAAATCATTGACATTAGTATGCCCAGCGAAGGCAGGTTGTTTCCGGAGCCAATGTTTACGATCAGGATGAGTGAAAAAACAATGGTTCCCATATAAAAACCAAGAACAATCTGGTGAAATTTCTGTGCAACCAGTTGTGGCAGCACCCTTGGTGACAACGAAGCTGAGGTTCGGTTAAGCACCACCATTACCATGGAAAAGCTAAATACGGTGAGGGAAATAATGCCGCCAATAATGGTGGTTAAAATCATGCGGGCGTTGTCTGCTTCCAAAATCAGAAACAATTGTAACGATTTCCGGAGTTGATGAGTATAACCACTGTTTTCCAGATTAAAAATAAGAAGCCCCAGGATTAATGAACCGAAAATCATTATTGTGGGTATAAAGGCGATACTGTAAACCAGCCTTTTATAGAACCGTTGCAACGAGCTTATAATTTTATGCATGATATGATGCGCTATTTATTTGAATTTTACTTCAGGAAGATTTTCGTGAAATATCTGCTTTTAAAGTTACAATTGCTATGTAATTGCTATTTAAAAACTACAACAACACTTTTTATTCCGCTAAATAATGATTTCCACCAGTAATTAAAAACCGACTTTTTAACATTTCGTTCAACAGAAATCTCACCTTTTTGATACGAATCGCCTTCTGTATTGCTATTTCGGATGGCAATGGCATCAACAAAAAATGATTCGATTGGTTTTTCTGAATTATCCTCGCGATTGTACATAGTGAAATCCAGGTTTTCGTATTTAAAAATCAAATTTCCGGACGAGCCGGAGTAATTGTAACTGAAATCGAAAGCCAGCTGGTTGATATGTCCGCTGTTTATTTTTACTCCGGCGGAAGGATGCATCATCGGGTTGAAAATGCTGATTTGTGTCGGTTCGAGCGTGCCGCTGGCTTGATACGGTTCGTCGTATTTCACATTGGGAAAAATAAAATCGGCATTTAAAGTTGGCTGGTTCATTATATTGGCTTTGGCCGAAAGTTTTGTTTTGCCGGTAATCAGGCTGTCGATGTTACTTAAATTTACAATGGATGCCTGCAGATCATTAAAGGTAATATGACCGGCTTCATCCGCACCTTCAGCAAATTCTTCATATTTTATATTCCCGTTTTCTATAATTATGGAATCGCTGTGAAAAGCAACCGGCAAATTGTTTATCATATCCATCGGAAGTTTTGTATCCGGTTTTTGGGGGAATTCCAGACGCTTGTCGCGAAATACTTCCACCTCAAAATTTTTAATGCTGCATGCACCGAAAATTATTGCAGTGTCTTGCAAAGCAGCTTTTAAGTCAATATTTTTTAACCTCAGGCTGTCAATGTTTATGTTTAACCAATCGGTTTGAACCCCGGTAACATGGCCAATTTCAAATTTTTTATGCGGCGAATCCATTTTTAGTCCGGCTATTGTTAAATCCGGTTCCTCCGAATTAAAACCAATGCGCTTGTACGAAAGTCTGTACAGCTTGTTTTTCATTTTATAACTGCCCTGTTTAATCATCGCTTCAATCCGGTTAAAATTGACACCTCCAAGCGAGTATTTACCTGCAGAGGCGCTGTCGGTGCTCAGTTTCCAAATGTCGAAATCGAGAACAGTTGTGAATGTTGTATCAGGTTTATTGTCGTTTTCGGTGAGCAGGTTAAATTCCAGTCCGGGCACTTCCAGGTGTTTTATTAACACTGTATTTTTTTTTCTGCCAGTGGTGTCGGATGAACTTTTCCCGCCGTCTTTTTTGTAGAAATTAATTGTGGGACCCGAAACCGTGAATTTATTCACTACAATTTCGTTACTGAAAATCAAATGGAAAAGATGAATTCCGGTAAGTTTTGCATTCGGAATAACCACATTATTCCCCGAACCCGGAGCTTTAAGTTCGGCTTCTTTTAAAATAATCTGCCGTTTAAACAGATTGGTTTCAATGTTCTGGCTGTTTAATTCGAGCGAAGCAAATTTTAATCCCCTGATATTTTTTTTAGCAAGGTGGGAAAATAAAAATGACCCGGCAACAATAAGGAAAACAACAGCGACGACAATTACGATTACTGTTATGAAAATACGTTTTGATTTTGTCATTCCTTAAATTTTTCAATTACCGGGCCTTTTTAAATTTGTCATGGCGTATGACAGCCTATCCTTGTCTATTTTTTCCTGCTAACTGTTAAAACAAGTCCTATAACAGCAACAACGGCGCTGATAATAACGGGTGTCCAGTTGGCGCTGCTCACAGCTATATCCATACCGAGAAAACTAAAACTCTCAGAATTGCCCATGGCTTGTATTCCGAAAACGATAAGCCCGACAATTCCTAAAACCAGTAAAATAATTCCTGCAATTTTCATAATGTTTGAATTTAAATGTTTGTATTATAAAAGTATGCCAATTATTTCTGAATTCGGTATAATTATCTGATTTAATTTAAATTATAAAGCTCGTAAAGCATGTTTCTATCTGCAGTTTATTAACTATAGTTGGGAATTATACTCCCCATTCTGAGGTTTAATTCCTCAATTTAATTGAAATTTTTTCAACTTTTGTTTTTTTCGATTTTTGTTGCATGATTCCCCACTCTGAGAAAATTAATCTACAAAAAGTTGTTATGGTATTCAATTGAATGTAAATGATATTTTGGTATTTGCTTTTTGTATTTTGCTGAATATCAAATTGCTGAATCGTTTATAGAACGAATCGCCATTTTTTGGCACCATTTTACAGATAGAGATTGAACTAATTTTAAAATACGAAAAACATGAGAACAAAAAAATTAATTATAGCGGTACCAATTGTGGCTCTATTGTTTACAGGTACATTTTATTCCTGCAATAATTCGCCAAGGACCGCGGAAAATGAAACAGAAGAAGCTGTGAACGATACACAGGATGCCATGAACGATACACAGGCAAAAATTAACGAAGAAGTTCGTCAGCTAAATGATGATTTGAATGACATTTCTGTGGATGATCCGGATTTTTCGGCAAAAGTGGAAAGAGAAATAGATGATTTTGACCAGAGTCTGGAAGAGCTGGGAGATGATATAGATCGTGAAACCAGTGAGGCAGTGGAAAATTTACGCGAAAAAGGCCGTGATTTGAAAAAGAATCTTCAGGAATGGAGTGAAGATGCCGGAGATCAAACAGCAGAAATGGGTGACGATTTGGAAAGAGAATATAACGAATTTAAAGAATCAGTAAGAAATTGGGGAAATTAATACACTTGTTCATTTTTGTAGGTTTAGTTAGATTTAAGCAGGATGGGCCGCCAGGTCTGCCTGCTTTTTCTGTAATATAAAAATCAAATATGAATTCCATAAACGACGCATACTCTGTAATCTCCGATAAAATTAGCAACTGGATTGAATCATTTGTCGCAATGTTGCCAAATTTTATTGTGGCAGTGCTTGTTGTTGTGGCATTTTATTTTATTTCCAGACTGGTAGTCGCTTTCCTTTCGAAAACCCTTTATCATTTTTCACACAATGTTGCTGTAAACAAGCTCATCGAGTCGTTAACCCAAATTGCCATAATGACAATTGGATTGTTTGTGGCGCTGGGTATTCTCGACCTTGACAAAACTGTTACTTCACTGCTGGCAGGAGTCGGAATTATGGGACTGGCGCTTGGATTTGCCTTTAAAGATGCTCTGGCCAATTTTATTTCCGGAATTTACATCACGGTAAAAAGTACAGTTAATGTTGGCGATATTGTGAAGTTTCAGGATTACTACGGAACCATAAAAGCAATTGGTTTGCGTGCCATTAAAATGACCACGTTTCAGGGACAGGAAGTAGTGATTCCCAACCGGCTGATTTTCGAAGAAGTATATACCCATTTTACCATTAACGGAGAAAGAAGAATTGATTTAAATGTAGGAGTCAGTTATGGCGATGACTTGCAGAAAGTGGAAGATCTGACGCTGGCAGCCATTAAAAAAATTGATTATCTGCAAAAAAATAAACCCATTGATTTGTATTACCAGGAGTTCGGCGACAGTTCCATTAATTTCATAATTCGGTACTGGGTTGTTTTCAATAAACAAACCGATTACCTGAAAGCATTGCATGATGGTATAAAAAATATAAAAGCCACTTATGATGAAAATGACATTACCATTCCATTCCCGATTCGTACGCTCGACTTTGGAATTAAAGGCGGACAAACTTTGTCGGAGATGAAAGTTAATCTGGCTCAAGGACAAAAATCAAATAAAAGTTAAATAATTTAAATCGTAAAGAAAATGGCATCAAAAACAATTACTGAAGAACTAACCCGCCACCACGAAGAGATTCGTGATATCATAAAAGAAGTGAAAAACGACAATTCGAAATTTATTGTACTGAAAAAACATTTGGACGTGCACCATGAGTTGGAGGAAGATTTGCTGCTCAGCCTGCTGAACAACAAAGATGACGTAAAGGATGATTCGCTGGAATCGCAGGAAGAACATTTTGTTTTAAACATTTTACTGCTCGACCTTGCCGATTTTCCAAAAGACAGTCCCCGGTGGAAGATAAAATTTGGTGTGCTCACGGAAATTATCCATCATCATTTAAGTGAAGAAGAGGAAGATTTATTTCCCGAAGCAGAGAAAACACTTTCCAAAGAAAAGCAAAATGAGTTAGGAGAACGCTTTGCAAAACTGAAAGAAAAAAGAATTACCTTGATGTTGGAAACCTAAATATTTACTTTTATGGAAAGCAAAACCATAACAAATATACTGGCTGAACACCAGGTGAAAATCAGCAGGTTAATTGATGAACTGGAAGATGATCATTCAAAAATTGTGTTGCTGAAAAAGCACCTCGACATTCATCACGAAATGATTGACAAGTTAATACACACGCTGATGCTGAACGTATTAATGACAGATATGGATGAAAATCCATCCCGGCCATCGGTGTGGAGTGAAAAACTGAAAATTTTGCGCGAAGTGGTGCAACACCATTTAAAAGAAGAAAAACGCGATTTGCATCCACAGGCCGAAAAATACATCCCGGAAATTAAATTAAAAGAACTGGGCACTCAGTTTTCGCAGCTAAAAAGCAGCAGAATTAAGAAATAGAAAGGCATTTTATAATATTTACCCAGACACTAAAAATTATTTTGGCGTTGATATTTTGACTGAAAAGTAAAAATTCAACGCCATTTTTTTAAAACTGTACGGCAGAAAGAACTGTACTTTTAAGTGAAATACCGTTCGCGGACACAGTACCAGGTATCATTCCGGAAACAATCAGTTTAAGTAAAGTATCCGCCAGAAAACCCATAAATGAACCACCGGCTGATTTTTAACTTGTTAAAATATTTTTTTCAGTTTCGAAACCATTAATTCCGACACTTGTTTTGCGCCGGAATCGTTAAAATGTGTGGCATCTTTCCAGAAATTTCTGTTTCCGGTTATACTGTCCGGAATGTAAACCACTTCAGCCAACTGACTGTAATATTCATTTAGCAGCGGGTATTTCAGGTGCGAACCCGACTCCGGCAAATATAAAAACAACACTTTGCAATTGTTTTGAGCAGCCAGTTCCACTATTTTTTCAAGGTAATGTTTTGAATAGTTTAATTCGGTTTTGCGTACCAGTTCAGGCTTTGATTTGTTCAGGCGGTTTCTCCAGTTATTTGCGTTTTCCTTTAGCCACTCCCGGTCTGCAATAATTTCAGAAGGGCGGTACCCAAATTCCGGAAAATCCGCTCCGGGTTTCGTAGTTTAAATTAAACAACCTGAATTTGAGGTATTCAAAACGAACTGCTGTTCCTTTGAAAACCGAAGCCGGGAAACGCTGGTTAAACAAAATAAAGGAGTTAAAAAGTTCGCGCGTATTGGCCAGGTACGGAAACACAGGATGACTCTTTTTGGGTTCATCTTCATATATTTCCACCACCAGAATTTCCGGATTTTTATGCTGAAAAAGGTCTTTCAGCATCACATACTGAACGTCTCTTCCGCGCCGGCAGTAGCCAAAATTTACCGCCTGAATGTCAGTGCCTGTAATCCGGCTGAGTTCATTTCCCACGAATTTATCCATAATTGCGCTGCCGGTTTGCGATGCGCCGGAAAATACAATATCAATATTTCGTTCGTCTTCAAAAATGCGGTTATAAATCCAGCTCGCTTTATCGTCGCATTCGCCCTTTACAAATCGGTAACTGAATTTTTCATCTACCGGAAACGAAAACAGCAAAATAATTCCGGCCAAAAACGGAAGAAGAAACACGACAACATATTGAATAAATTTTTTCATCTTTTAAAACTGAAAATAGATAAACTGCGGCGCCGATTTTAATACGCCTAAAAATAAAATCATCAGCACCAGCACGTAATAAAATCCCCATCTGGCAGGGGCAGGAGTATGTTTTACCAGTTCGGCAAAAGTTTTCTTGCCCATAAAATATTCAGTAATCAAAAACAGAGGAAATGCAAAAAGCAGCATTCTTGCCGGAGCTGTTAACCGGCCGGATTCCATCAAAAGCGAGCCAAAACCGGAGAAATCTGTTAAACTTTCATTGGCCAGTTTTCGGAGTAGCACCAAAACCTGGTGTCCTGATTCGGCCCTGAAAAAAAGCCATGCAAAATTAACAAGAGCAAAAGTTATTATTCCGCCCAAAATGTTTTTAATTTTCTTTGGAAGGCGAAACAAAGGCGAAACAATCTGTTCGGCGGCATAAAATACGCCATGTGCAAATCCCCAAATCAGAAACGTAATGTTTGCTCCGTGCCACAACCCCGATATTACAAACGTTATCAGAATATTTTTAAACCGGTTAAGTTGATTTACGCGACTTCCACCCAGTGGAATGTAAACATAATCGCGGAACCAGGTGGAGAGCGAAATGTGCCAGCGATGCCAGAAGTCGCGAAAAGAGCTGGCAAAATAGGGTGTGCGGAAATTTATCATCAGCTCAATCCCAAACAACCGGGCAGTGCCAACGGCAATATCGGAATAGCCGGAAAAATCGCAATAAATCTGGAATCCAAAAAGAACAGTTGCTGCAATAACTGCTCCGCTTCCGAAATTCTGCGGAGCTCCGTAAACTGCATCTGCCAGCGCGGCCAGCTGGTCGGCAATTACCATTTTCTTGAAAAACCCCCACAACATCAGTTTTAAACCTGAAGTTGCCTGTGGATAAGAAAAAACAGGTTTTACTTCAAACTGGGGAATTAATCTTTTTGCCCGTTCAATGGGACCCGCTACCAGCTGCGGAAAAAAAGCAACAAATGTGAAAAATGTCAATGCTGACTTTACTGGTACAATTTCGCGCCGGTAAATATCTATGGTGTAACTCAGGGTTTGAAAAGTATAAAAGCTGATTCCAACCGGAAGAATCACGTTTAAAGAATTCCAGCTGTTTTCAGTGAATGTGTTTCCGGTGAGGTGGTGGAGGGAATCAATAAAAAAGTTGAAGTATTTAAAAAAGAACAATATTCCCAGGTTAATGAACAGGCTGAGCAGTAAAAGCAATTTACGGCTTTGCTTTTTTTCAGTCAGAAACAACATTTTTCCAATAACAAAATCGGAAGCCGAACTGATAAAAATGAGAAACAGGAAACGCCAGTCCCACCATCCGTAAAATATATAGCTCGATACCAGAAGCACCCATTTTGAGAGGGTGTTTGAAAAAGCCGCTGATTTCCAGTAGATAACGAAAACGACAATCAGAAAAACAAGGAATGCTGCTGAATTAAAAAGCATTTCGTTTAATTTGCTTCGAAATTAGAAAAATACAGGTTCCTGTTAAAATAAAGGGACGCATAAGAAGCTAACAATTAATTGTTAATTGTTTATTGAAAAACTTGCACTACTGCTTGATTATTTATTAAAAAAGTCTTTTCTTTGCAAGCCGTAAAAATAACGTGGTAGTAAGTACACTAAAGAAAATATAAAAATGTCACGAGTTTGTCAGATAACAGGTAAAAAAGCAATGGTGGGCAACAATGTTTCCCACTCGAAACGCAGGGTAAAAAGGACGTTCGACGTTAACCTGTTCAAAAAGAAATTTTATCTTCCGGATGAAGATCGTTGGATCAATCTAACGGTTTCGGCTGCAGGTATCCGCACCATCAACAAAAAAGGCGTGAAAGCTGCGCTGAAGGAAGCCAGAGAAAAAGGATTAATTGAAAAAATTTAAAAAATCGTGAGTAATGGCTAAAAAAGGAAAAGGCAACAGAATTCAGGTAATTTTGGAATGCACCGAGCACAAAGACAGCGGATTGCCCGGTACTTCACGATATATTACCACCAAAAACAGGAAAAATACCCCTGAACGTTTGGAAATAAAAAAGTATAACCCGATATTGAAAAAGGTAACCGTTCACAAAGAAATTAAATAAGATAAGCTATGGCAAAGAAAGCAGTTGCAACATTACAAAAAGGTGCCGGTAAAGGCTATTCCAAAGTAATTAAAATGGTTAAATCAGATAAAACCGGTGCTTATACATTTAAAGAGGAAATTATTCCGAATGACAATGTAAACGGTTATTTCAAGAAATAAAATCAAAAATATTGCATATTGGTAAAGAAGCTTTCATCTGGTGGTGAAGGCTTTTTTGCATTCTGACTGATATTGTCAGGTTTACCGGAATTTGCTAATTTAGCCACTAATAATCAAGAAAGAAAATGGCATTATTCGGAAGTTTTACAAGAAATAAAAAAGAAAACCTCGATGAAGGTCTTTCCAAAACCAAGGAAAGTGTGTTCAAAAAGCTGGGGCGTGCGGTTGCAGGTAAAACAAAAGTTGACGATGAAGTGCTTGACAACCTCGAGGAGGTTTTGATTTCATCGGATGTTGGCGTGGACACCACAATAAAAATCATTCGCCGGATTGAAGCGCGTGTTCTTCGGGATAAATATATGAGCGTTAGTGAGTTGAATAATATCCTTAAGGAAGAAATTGCGGCTCTTTTGGAAGAAAACAATACGGAAGATGTTTCAGGTTTTGAACTTCCGGAAACGGCCAGACCTTATGTGATTATGGTAGTTGGCGTTAACGGTGTTGGAAAAACAACTACAATCGGGAAACTGGCCTATCATTTTAAAAAAAGCGGCAAATCGGTGGTTTTGGGCGCTGCCGACACTTTCAGGGCTGCAGCTATCGAGCAGCTCGAAATCTGGGCCCACCGTGTGGATGTTCCTCTGGTAAAACAAAAAATGGGTTCCGATCCGGCTTCTGTGGCGTTTGACACCCTTTCTTCAGCAAAAAATAAAAATGCCGATGTGGTAATTATTGATACTGCAGGCCGGTTGCACAACAAAATAAATCTGATGAATGAATTGTCCAAAATTAAAAAGGTTATGGACAGGATAATTCCGGGGGCGCCGCACGAAGTGCTGCTTATTTTGGATGGTTCAACAGGACAGAATGCCTTTGAACAGGCCAAGCAATTTACAAAAGCTACCGAAGTTACTGCACTTGCGCTTACCAAACTCGACGGTACAGCAAAAGGGGGAGTGGTAATTGGAATTTCAGACCAGTTTAAAATCCCGGTGAAATATATTGGAATTGGCGAAAAAATGGAACACCTGCAGATTTTCAGGCGCCGCGAATTTGTCGATTCTCTTTTTTCAACATGATGCCCGAACTGAATAAAACCGACATAAAAACCAAAATTGAAGAAGAAATCCGGAAAACTGAATTGCACATCAGGGAATACCGGGAATTGACACAACCTGTGGAACCTGAAAATGCAATTGGACGTATTTCGCGAATGGATGCAATTAACAATAAAACTGTTACCGAAGCCGCCTTGCGAAATGCAAAGGACAAACTTTACAAGCTGAAAACCGTGCTTTCGAAAATTGATGATGATGATTTTGGAATTTGTATCAGTTGTAAATCTCCCATTCCTATCGGTAGGATATTAATTATGCCGCAATCCCGGACGTGTGTCCGTTGTTCGCATTAAAATCCGGGTGGAATATTTACTGCTGCTCAGATTCTGAATTGTTTATGAAATGATTTGCCATATCAAAAACCGGAATTTTTTCGGGAACATTATCCAGATTGCAGACGCCGGCAATCACTATTTTTTCTTCAGGGTAAATTAAAACAACGGCGCTGCCGCCGGTAACGCTGCCACTTCTGCCGTAAACAGGCGTTTCATTGCGGCTTTTCAGCAGCATCCAGCCATTCTCAAGTTCGGCATTCATTCCGCTTAACAGTTTTTCCGGTTCAAACATTCTTTTTTTAACATCTTCCGGAATTTTTTCGGAGTACAAAAGGGCATTTCCCAGTTTTACCAAATCTTCTGCTGTTGAAAGCAACCCTTCCGAAGGCGCCTTGTACCGCATGTCCTGGAAAGTTGCATTTACCACCTGAAAAACAATGTTGTGGCGGAAATAATTGGTGCGGTTTTTAACCGGAATAAGCGGATCATCAATAGTTGTATTTTCAATGTGGAGCGAATCATTAATATATTCCTCCAGAAGCTGGTGAAATTTCTTACCGGTGGCTTTTTCCATAGCAGCTCCGAGCAGGTTGTAGTTGTACATATTCAGCACCTGAACAGTTCCGGGCGGCACAGGAAGCGAATCCACATTAATATTTTCAATTCCCTGCTGCAAACTAACGTTGAGCCCGCGCCAGTCTTTTTCCTTTTGAGTGGGCTGCGGTAATCCGGAACTGTGATTCACCAAATGCCGCAGGCGCAACTTGTAGTTTGTTTCCGGAAAATCTTTAAGATACGTTTGAATCGTTGAATCGGGTTGAAGTGTTCCATCTTCAACCATCAGTTGATACATCAGCGATGTAAATAATTCGGAGACCTGTCCGATTCGGTACTTTGTTTCGCGCGTTGCCGGAACTTCCAGGTCTTTTGATGCCAGGCCAAGACCTTCTGAATAAACCAGTTCTCCATTCAGCGAAATGGCAAAAGAGGCGCCCGGTACGTTGTTGGCCGACATAAAAAAGAACACGTTTTTACGTGCAGCTTTTATTTCATCAATGTATTTCTTTTTGTAAAAAACATCTTTTTCTTCTTTTCGGCAACCGCTAAAACCTATTAAAAGCGACAAAACAAGCAGGCGGTAAAACAATCTTTTGTTTTTCATGATGCTGGTAATTGATAAATCGGTGCAAAAATAGAGATTTCATCAAATTTTTGCAGGTTTTAATGCGGTAAAAAAAGCACCGAAAACAGGTTTAAACGAACTTCTTTTTGTTCAGCAAATTATAAAAAGCAACTTTGTAAGTGTTGCTCACCGGTATTAATTTATCCCTGATTTTGATGGTATTGTTTTCGATGTAATCAATTTTGTCCACCGAAATAATGTACGATTTATGCACCCGCACAAATTTTTGCGGGTCGAGAATTTCCTGGATGTTTTTAAAATTCAGCAACGTCATAATTCTGCTGTCTTCGGTATGTATTTGCAGATAATCACGCATTCCCTCAATGTAAAGTATTTTTTTGAAATATACTTTTATGGTTTTATTTCCCGATTTTACGAAGGTGTATTCCGGTTGTGCAGGTTCGTGCGTTTCGGCCATCGGAACAGTTTGTGGTTGATTTTCCTTTAGAAAACGGGCGTAAACTTTTTCCACGGCCTTTACAAAACGCTCAAAAGGAATGGGTTTCAGCAAATAATCCATGACGTCCAGTTCATAGGCTTTCAAAGCATATTCATCGAATGCTGTAGTGAGAATTACATAGGGCGGATCTTTCAGTGTTTCAAGCAACTGGATTCCGGTAAATTCGTCCATTTGGATATCCAGAAAAATCAGGTGCACTTTATTTTCGCGCAAAAATGAAAAAGTGGAAAGCGCATTGTCGAAAGTACCCATCAGATTTAAATAATCCAGTTTTTCGGCGTACCGCTGAATTTTTTTTAAGGCAAGTACTTCATCGTCAACTGCTATGCAATTCATTTTCATTTTAACGGCAATTTTATGTACACCTCAAATTTATCCATTTGGCGGTTAATATCAAAAGTATGATTGTCTTTGTACATCAATTTTAGCCTTTTTTGCACATTTTTCAGACCGGTTCCGGTACCATTGTCGGGCAGCTTAAAATCGTTGCGTTTCATGTAGTTCGAAGTTTTCAGCTCAATTGCATCTTCTTCAATACTGAATTCAATCCTGATTCCAGGGTTATCAACCTGTTTGTTGCAGTGCTTAACGGCATTTTCAATAATCGGGATAAAAAGGAGTGGCGGGATTTGTTTACCCGGATTTTGGCCGGTGACCTTCAATTCGAGAAATTCAGGATCTTTAAAACTCAATTTTACCAGTTCGAGGTAATCCCTGATGTAGGTCAGTTCTTTATCGATGGTAACCCTGTCTTCCGTTGATTCCTGCAGCATGTAACGCATTATTTTCGACAACAGGAAAATGGCATTCGAAGCTTTCTCCTTGTCTTCATAAATCAGCGAATCGATATTGTTCAGCACATTAAACAGAAAGTGCGGATTAACCTGCGACCGCAATGTATTTAATTCTGATTGTGCTGTCCGTCGCTCCAGCTCCGACTGGGTTAATTGAATATTGTTGGAGTACCTTAAAAGTTTCATTGCCGAAGCCAGTCCAACAATCATAAAATTGGATAACAGTGAATAAAATAATTCAACGGTCATTGTTCTTTTGACTGTCCAAAAGCCAAGTGCAGGTTGAATGTTGAACTTAACATACTGAGAAGCAACAACGTTGAATGAAATTGCTATCGAAACTCCCAGCAGGAAAAGAAGCAGCCGCCGGTTTTTGAGCAAAAGTCTGGGAATTAGAAATTCAATAACAAAATATACAGTTATAATATCAAGCGGAAGGTAAATCAGGTTGATGAAAGCATCTGTAAAATCGCCTGATGTTAGCACAAACGGCATGGTGTAAAAGGCATAAATAAAAATCCAGAACAGAATATGACTTAAAATCCGGTGTTTAAATATGTTCATTACGCTATAAATGCTGTTTAAACTGCAATTTTACATGAATTATCTGAGAAAATCAGCCGGTTATCTGCAAAGACTCAAGAATAATCGTCCAACAATAGTTGTCGGATTTTTTGCTGAAGTTGCCGGTTAAAAAGCTGCTTTTGCAGATTCAACTCAAACTGCCACAGTTGTTTCTTCCTGCTCCGAACGTGCAATGGTAACCGCTCCGCAACTGTCGCTCCAAACATTTACCGACGTACGGATCATGTCCAGAATACGGTCAACAGCCAGAATCAACCCGATTCCCTCAAGCGGCAAACCCACCGCCGAAAGCACAACCGTTATCATTACCAGCCCGGCCATTGGAATTCCGGCCGCACCAATGGAAGCCAGCAGCGCAGTGAATACCACCATCATTTGCTGAAAAAAAGTCAAATCAACACCGTAAGCCTGCGCAATAAACATGGCTGCCACACATTCGTACAGCGCTGTTCCGTCCATATTGATGGTGGCTCCCAGCGGCAATGTAAAACTTGTTATTTTGTTTGAAACTCCGCTTTTATGTTCAAGCGCTTCCATCGTCAGTGGCAAAGTGGCGCTCGACGATGATGTGGAAAAAGCCGTCAGAAGGGGAGTGGCCATATTTTTCAGATGGGCAAAAGGTTTTGCTTTCCCTACAATTCTTACGATTAACGGCAGCGTAATTAACGCATGAAACAGTAACCCTGTTACC
The DNA here is from genome assembly GCA_963771595.1 of uncultured Prolixibacteraceae bacterium. Classification (GTDB taxonomy): domain Bacteria; phylum Bacteroidota; class Bacteroidia; order Bacteroidales; family Prolixibacteraceae; genus CAVYUC01. The sequence continues at coordinate 42,141 of CAVYUC010000035.1, forward strand.
ACACACAGGCTGTAAATTGCCAGACTTCCGGCAATACTCGCCAGTTGGTCTGAATTACGAGCTACCTCGCGGACAACAATTCCGAAAATTCCGAGTGGCGTAAATTTTATAATGAACAGGGTCACTTTCATCATTACTTCAAAAACAGCATCGAAAAATGTGGTGAGCGATTCTTTATACTTTGTTTCAACTTGTGTAATGAAAAAGCCAAACAAAACTGCAAAAAAGATAACCGGCAGAATTTCACCCGAGGCCATTACATCCACAATGTTTTCCGGAATCAGCCGGTACAAAATATCTTTAACCGAACCGGCATGTTCTGCCAATCCTTCCACTTCTTTTGAAAAACCAAGATCGACACCAACACCGGGTTTTATAATATTGACAATGACCAGACCGGTTAAAATAGCCATGGTGCTGGTTGCCAGGTAGTAGGAGAGTGTTTTTAACCCAAGCCGGCCCAGGTTTTTTCCTTCGCCAATACTGGTTACACCGCTTATGATGGAACTGAAAATCAGCGGAATAATCACCATTTTTAATGAACGTAAAAAAATGTCGCCCATCCAGGCAACATATTCAACGTCGCCTGGAAATAAATAACCAAATAATACTGCCAGAATTAAAGCAATCAGGATTTGCCAGTGAAGTTTGATTTTTAGAATATTCACGCTGTTTAGTTTTATATCGAAATAAAGAGATTGCTAAATTATTGCTTTTTACAGATTTGCCAAATTCCGGATGATGTGATGCTTCAACTTTTTATAATCCGGCAATCGAAATTTTCAGCACTACCGTTTCAAACTTATTGTCTCTGAAACCTGCAAATATTCCAATGTTACCGGCAAAAAACAAGTTGTTCAGGCTGTATCCCGCCTCCGTATAATTGCGCAGCGCCGGAGTGTTTAAATAATTTAAATGAAGGCTTTCGCTCCAGGTGCGGCGATTTATAAACGAAAGATAACGCAGCAACAGGTATTCCATGCGCAGTTCGCTGCCAACAACCACGTAACTTGACGCAGTGGACGGTTCATAATCGTTCAGCGTTTGAAATGTCTGGCTGAACGGTTTAAAGGAAACCGGAATTTCGGCTGTGCGAAAATGTTTATACTGCGAAAAATGCAGCTGTCCGGCATTAAAAAACGTTCCGGCATTGATTTGCCAAACAATTCCCGTCCCCGGCGAAAGATTGGCCTCCTGGTTAAATGCGAAATCCAGGTGACTGAAATCAGAAACCGATGACAGCACGTCCGGAACTCCCTGTTTATAAGTCAGCCGGAAAGAATAAAAATCGGAAACGGAAAGAAATGCCGATTTTTCGAGCCATGGTTTCCACTGATGGCGGAGGTAATTTGCCGAAATCCCGTAAACAAAACTTTTTTGCTTCATCAGCGCTGTGCTTTCGCGCGTTAATCCTTTGGGAATGTTGGGCGAGTAACTTTTCTTGTCCGATAAAACATAAGTAGCATGGTTCTCCAGCGGGAAAAAATGATTGTATTCTGCTTCTGCAGCTATTTTCCAGTTTCGCGCCAGTTGCTGCTGAATGTTTAACCGGAAAAAAGATGTTTCGTACAGTTTCATGTAGTTTTGGGCAAAAAACCACGAACTGATGGAATTCAACGTCGGGCTGATTCCAAGCTCCGCAGGTTTAAAATCGCGGCTCATTTTTCCGAAATCAATGATTATATCATTATTTTTCAGGAAATTCAGCCGGCTTTCCACATTCCAGAAAAGTGCTTTGCGGTTAAATGCATAACCAATTTCAGGATTTATGCGGACTGTTTTTTCATTGCCTGTTTTCGCCCAAAAATGAAACTGCTGTTTGTACTTGTATCCATCCACCACGTTGAAATCGAAATTTCCTGGCGTGATTAAACCATTGTAACCAAACGAAATTAAAGTGTCGGGACAAAAATCATTGCTGCCGGTAATAATTTTTTTCCAGCCCCCACTTTTCTTTTTGTTTTCATTTTGAACAGAGTCAGCAGAAGTTTCGGAATGAGCCATCAGCGAATCGGTAACGGCATAACTTCGGATTTCAGCCGGAGTCAGTGGAATGGTGCGCACCGTATCCCAATTTTCTCTTTTGTTAACCAGCGAATCAATATCTTCCACTTTATACGAATTGGGTTTTGGCGAAACTATGGTAGTGTCTTTATATTGTTCTTTAAGAATTTTCCGGTTCAGCCGTCCCACTTTTCGCACGTCGCTGTTGGTCAGTTCTTCGCGCGCAATTATTTGGGCCGCTTCCTTTCTCAGGGCTTTCTCTTTTGCGCCCGGTTCATGAATTTCCTGTGGCAGCGAATCAGCCACTGCAGGGTTTCCGGCAAAATAGTTTTCTTCAATATTTTCGTACTGAAGGGATGCGCCATAATAAAACTTTCCTTTCAGCCCGAGTATCGAAAAATCGCCTTCAATTAAATGGGAAACCGGTAACCAGTTTTGATTACCCAAATTTTCATACTGCTGATTGATACGGTAACCGAAAAATTCAATACGTGATTTAAAATCAACACTGTAAAGGCACCACAACTGGTCAACAATATACATATAGCCACTTACCAATTCATCGCTTTTGCGTTTTGGCTCCACCTTAATTTTGAAAATGTCGGAATTGCCGCTGGTAATAAATCCTTCGTAGCGGTAATTGTAATGGTTCAGCGCCTGCGGTGAGAGTGGCGAAATGACCTGGTTGGGCCGTTCATCGTAAAAGCTTGAAGTCATCAGTTCCATCACCGGCGGCTCGTCGAATCCAACCAACGACGTGCGTTTGCTTATAACTTCCTGTTTGTATTTTGCCGGATAATCGTAGATTATTTTGTTGTGCGATTCCATGACATACGTCTGATCTTCCTTCACCACATCTTTCATTTTTTTGCCGTTAATTTCCATTTTATTTTGATAAAGGCGCGGAATATTGGTGAATGTGAAGTTGCTTTTAATGTATAAATCAGCCTGATAATGTTTTATTTTTTCGCGGTAAAAAGCCGCTTTTGCCATGGCTTTACGCACAATAAAATAAGCAGGATCTTCCTTTCCCGGAAAAACCTTCACCTCTTTTATCTCAAACTCCTGGCGTTGCATGGTAATATCAAGATGAAGGCTGTCGGTATGCAGCTGCACCTCTTTTTCAATTTGAAAATAACCCAGCGAACGGATAATAAAATGGTAATCTCCGGCTGGTAATTGTATGGTGAAATTGCCTTCTGAATTGGTAATAGTCCCTGCCTGCAGTTCCTGCACAAAAACCGTGGCATACGGAACCGGTTCGTTTTGCTGATTTTTTATCCGGCCGGTTACCACTTGTCCTGAAACAGTTGAAAACATAAAACAAAACAGGAGTAAAAAACAAGTTGAAGCCAATCGAAGAAACATCATAATAATTTATAAGTATGGGTTGTAAAATTATAAACAAAGGTGATAACAAAATAATCACTTGATTTGACTGTATTCATCAGTACTGAGGTTTTTATTCATCAGTACTGAAAAATATAAACTTCAGTACTGAAAACTAAACATATTTTCTATTAAATCCGGCATTATTTCAGGTTCTTAAAATTTATAACTGTGGAATAATTCAAATAACATAATGAAAAAATATTGGAGAATTCTAATTTAGAATTTCTAACTTTAAAACAAAAACGAAAGCGACCCTTTTCAAGACCGCTTTAAATGTTTTCACAACGGAATAATCCTTATTGTGAGTTGCTTCAAATTGTAAAAACAAAATTAGCTATAAATAATTAAACCGCAAATATTATGAAACGAATTTTAGGACTTGACCTGGGAACCACCAGCATTGGATGGGCATATGTTCTTGAATCTGAAAACGAAAATGAAAAGTCATCGATTATAAAATTAGGTGTTCGAGTTGTCCCTCTTACAACAGATGAAGCAACTGACTTTCAAAAAGGCAAATCAATTTCAATTAATGCAGATCGAACTTTAAAAAGAGGGGCGAGGCGGAATCTGAATCGTTATCAGGATAGAAGAAAAGCATTAATTGAGATACTAAAAAGGAATGAATTCATAACTGAAAATTCAAAACTAAATGAAGATGGAAAAAATAGTTCATTTTCCACTTATGAATTAAGAGCAAAAGCTGTTCATGAGAATATTAGCAAAGAAGAATTATCGAGAGTTCTTTTAATGATAAATAAAAAACGGGGCTATAAAAGCAGTAGAAAAGTTAAAGCTGATGAAGAGGGAATGGCTGTTGATGGTATGCAGGTAGCACGTTTTATTTATGAAAATAATTTAACACCGGGACAATATTCTTTGAATTTATTGAAAGCGGATAAAAAGGATTTGCCGGATTATTACCGCTCAGATTTGCAGTCTGAATTTGAGAAAATATGGAATGTTCAAAAACGGTTTTATCCGGAAATCCTAACCGATGAATTGAAAGAAGAACTGAAAGATAAAAATAAGGTACAAACCTGGAAAATTTGTGAGAATCCTTTTGGTATTGTAGGAGAGAAACTTTCAGGGACTGCTAAAGAGAAAAAACTACAGGTTTATATATGGCGTGACATTGGATTGTTTGAAAAATTGAATTTGGAGTATTTGGCAATTGTTTTGCAAGAAATAAATAACCAAATAAATAAATCAAGCGGTTATCTCGGTGAAATTAGCGACAGAAGCAAAATTCTCATCTTAGATAGAATTACTGTTGGAGAATTTCAATACAACCAGTTAAAAAATAACAGGCATAACCGATTAAAAAATCAAGTATTTTATCGGCAGGATTATTTGGATGAGTTTGAGAGCATTTGGGAAAAGCAGAAACATTTTCACCCTGAACTTACTGAAAAATTAAAAAGTGAAATTCGCGATGTCATTATCTTTTTTCAGCGCAGGCTGAAATCACAAAAACATTTAATTGGTGAATGTGAGTTTGAAAAACACCATAAAGTTGTTCCAAAATCGTCGCCATTATTTCAGGAATTTAAAATTTGGCAACTGATTAATAATATTGAACTTAGGCATCTTGAATCCAGCACGGTTTGCCGTAATAATCAAATTGATATTGAATCCAAAAACTTGCTTTTTACTGAATTGAATATCCGGGAAAAAATGAGTGCATCAGAAGTTTTAAAATTCCTGGTGGATAAACCAGCAGAATTTGAATTAAATTTTAAAGAGGGATTGGACGGCAATAAAACCAATGCAGCATTTTATAAGGTATATGAAAAGATATTAAAGCTTGAGGGTGAGGATTATGATTTTAAGAAAATTCGCGCTGAGGATATTAACGATGTTGTGGTTTCAAAATTTGCAGAGTTAGGTATCAACCAAGATATACTTTTGCTTGACACTGAAATTGGGAATAATTATTTTGACAAGCAGCCTCTAATACAGTTTTGGCATTTATTATATTCATTTGAAGGTGATGATTCGCGAACTGGTGTTGAAAAGCTAATAAAAGCGATTACAAACAAATTTGGTTTCAAAACCGAATATGCCAAGCTATTTGCAAAAATACCACTACATCCCGATCACGGAAACCTTTCCTCAAGAGCAATCCGAAAGATAATTACTTTTTTAAAGGTTGGAAACACTTATGATTTGGCTTGTAAATATGCTGGTTACAATCATTCATCCTACATGTCAAAACAAGAACTGGAAAACAGGATATTAAAGGATAAAATGGAATTACTTCCCAAAAATTCACTCCGAAATCCTGTTGTGGAAAAAATCTTAAATCAATTAGTAAATGTTGTTAATGCAATAATAGCAGACCTAAATCTGGGAAAACCTGATGAAATAAGAATTGAACTTGCCCGAGATTTAAAAAAGAGCGCTAAAGAAAGGGAGAATTCAACTAAGGCAATTAATGCAGCGAATAAAGAACATGAAGAAATTAGGAAAATTTTAACACAATTATATCCTTTCAACAAAGGAGTTAGAATCACAAAAAATGATATTATTAAATACAAGCTTTACAAGGAATTAGCGCCATTGGGACACAAAACTATTTATACAAATACATACATTCCATTAGAAAAATTGTTTTCGAAAGAATTTGATATTGAGCATATAATTCCTCAGGCAGTACTTTTTGATGATTCTTTTTCAAATAAGACTTTGGCAACGCGTGATTTCAATAGTAGAGAAAAGGCCAATAAGACGGGCTTTGATGCTGTTGTCGAAAAATATGGAAAGGATTCAGGGGATTACAATCGATACGTTGGGAATGCTGAAAAGTTGTTTAATGAAAAAATTATTACAAAAGCAAAGTACAATAAATTACTAATACCCGGAAACAAAATTCCCGAAGGATTCATCGAACGCGATTTACGTAACAGTCAATATATAGCAAGAAAGGCAAGGCAAATGCTTCAGGAAGTAGTACGAACAGTAAATACAACTACCGGAAGCATTACTAGTCGCTTGCGGGAAGATTGGCAGTTGATTAATGTAATGCAGGAATTGAATTGGGAGAAATATAATAAATTAGGATTAACTCATTACGAACTCGATAAACATGGTAATTCAGTTCCAAAAATAACTGGCTGGACAAAACGAAATGATCACCGGCATCATGCAATGGATGCTTTAACTGTAGCTTTCACAACTTATAGTCATGTTCAATATTTAAATAATATGAATGCGCGGCGAGATGAAACGAATGATAAATTTCATACCGTTTACGGTATTGAACAGAAGTATTTGTACCGAAATGAAAATAATAAATTATTTTTTAAACCGCCACTTCCAATAAATGAGTTGAGATCAGAAGCAAAACGGCATCTTGAGAATATTCTGGTTTCATATAAAGCTAAAAACAAAGTTGTTACAAGAAATAAAAATAAAAATAAAACTAAAATTAAAGGGAAAGATAATTATACAATAAAAATAGAATTAACTCCCAGAGGACAATTGCATAACGACTCTATCTACGGCAAAATAAACAGATACGAAACGAAAATTGAAAAAGTTGGAGCTTCTTTTGATGAAGAAAAGATTGCACTTGTTGCAAATAAACAATATAGAGAGGCACTTTTAAGCAGACTTAGAAAATTTGATGGGCAAGCTAAAAAGGCTTTCACAGGAAAAAATTCTCCTTCGAAAAATACAATATATTTTGGTAATGGAAAGTTATTTCAAGTTCCAGAAAAAGTCAAAATTGTATGGAAATCAAATCAATACACTATTCGAAAAGGAATATCATCTGAACTAAAAATAGATAAAGTTATTGATATCGGAGTTCAAAGAATTTTGAGAGAAAGGTTGGAGGAATTTGGTGGTGATGCAAAAAAGGCATTTTCAAATCTTGATGAAAATCCAATTTGGTTGAACAAAGAAAAAGGGATTACAATAAAAAGAGTGACAATTACAGGTGTAAGTAATGCTGAGGCACTTCATTATAAAAAAGATCATTTTGGTAACTACATTATGGATGAAACCGGAAAAAAACAGCCTGTTGATTTTGTGAGTACCGGCAATAATCATCATGTGGCCGTTTATCGAGATCCAGATGGAAATTTGTTAGACTATGCGGTGAGTTTTTCTAATGCTGTAAAACGAAAAAATTATGGTTTACCTATTGTCCCTAAAGATACTAATGTACTTTGGAACGAAGTTGTAAAGTTAGATATTGATGATCAATCTTTTTTAGAAACTCTGCCTGCAGGTCATTTAATTCTGGAATTTTCAATGAAGCAAAACGAATATTTTGTATTCCCTAATTCAGAAATTGGGTTTTATCCAAATGATATTGATTTAACCAATGAGCAAAATAATGTTTTAATAAGTCCAAACCTGTTTCGAGTGCAAAAATTATCAAAAGTTGAATATGGAAATACCGCAGTAAGAGATTACGTATTTAGGAATCATTTAGAGTCTTTGTTGATTGACGCGAAGGAAACTAAAGATACAACCTATAAAGCTATAAAAAGCTTATCAAAATTGTATGGTGCAACTAAAGTACGGATAAATCATTTGGGAAAAATTGTTAAAGTCGGAGAGTACTAAATATCAAAGAAAATGATCTGGCAATTCGGCTTATCTGATTTAATTTAAAGCTGTTTGCTGGAAACTTATATTGGACAGGTTGGAAAAATATTGAAAAAATTAACCGATAATTTGTCAGAGCGAGGTTTTCGCTCAAAGCCAAACTCTCGCTAAACGTAAATGTAAATACGAGAATACCAAGAAATGCAATTTAAATAAAACCGGTTGGACAATATAGAAAATGTTAAACGCAGATCGAATACCGACATTGTCGCTCACATCGATGCCGATGGTGTGTTCAATGCAAATATAATTCATCGGATGACTCAGAGTCATCCGATGAATAACATTTGATAATTGGAGACTGCAAACAACAATCAATTATGCAATTTGAAAAAGGTCATATTTACCACATCTACAACCAGGGGAATAACGGGCAGAAAATATTTTTTAGCCGCGAAAATTACCTGTTCTTTTTGCAAAAAATACGAATTTACATTTTGCCCTATGCCGATATTCTTTCCTGGTGCCTGATGCCTAATCATTTTCATTTAATGGTGTTGGTGAATTATGAGGATTTGCCTCTTGATAGCGAGGGTTTCGCTCAAAGCGAAGCCCTCGCTGATATTAATTCCCGTCGGCGCACTTTTAACAGTTCCATTGGCATTATGCTCCGTTCTTATACAAATGCAATTAACAAACAACAACAACGAACAGGCGCATTATTCAGAAAAAAAACAAAAGCTGAATGCGTTACCTGTTCCGATGGAATTATGCCATCATTTTTTAATACCAGTTCCGGTACGCAAATAAACATTATTGATTCGGAGAAACAATATCCGGAAATGTGTTTTCACTATATCCATCAAAATCCGGTAAAGGCTGGATTGGCAAAGAATGCAGGGGATTGGGAATTCTCGTCAGCCCGCGATTACATGAATGTAAGAAATGGGAAGTTGGTGAATAAGGAAGTGGCTGGACAGTATATTATTAATATCAAACTTGATTAGAACGAATTCATCCGATGACTCCAAGTCATCGGATGAATAAAAACAGAAATATGATAAAACGTACCCTCTATTTTGGAAATCCGGCCTATCTGAGTTACAAAAATGCTCAGATGGTAATAAAGATCCCGGAGGTTGAAAAAAATGACACACTGCCACAAGGTTTAAAAACCAGTGCAGTAAAAACTGTTCCTTTGGAAGATATTGGGGTTGTGGTTTTAGACAATCAGCAAATTACCATTACACAAGGACTACTGGCAGCTCTTTCAGAAAACAATGCAGTGGTAATTAACTGCGATTTTAAACACCTGCCATTTTCCATGTTGCTTCCCACTGCCGTGCATCATGCTTATACAGAGAAGCTGCGGTTTCAACTGGAAGCATCAGTTCCGTTAAAAAAGAACCTTTGGCAGCAAACGGTTATTGCCAAAATATTCAATCAGGCTGCCCTTTTGGAAAAACTGCAACTGGATGCTGCGCGGCTGTTTTACCTGAGCGGAATGGTAAAAAGCGGCGACATAGAAAATTGTGAAGGCAGGGCCGCATCGTATTACTGGAAAGTAATTTTTGATAATGAGACTTTGGAATTTGAGTCCAGTCGTAATTCCGGGTCATCCGGTGACTTTGGTAACAGTGCATTTAAACGTCACCGTTTTGGTGATCCGCCTAACAATTTACTGAATTATGGTTATGCCATTTTGCGCGGAGTGGTGGCGCGTTCGCTGGTGGCCAGCGGATTACTTACTGCCATGGGGATTCATCACCGGAACAAATACAATCCGTATTGTCTGGCAGACGACCTGATGGAACCTTATCGTCCACTGGTGGATGAACTGGTTTTAAAAATAGTGGAACAGAATCAGGAGATCGATCCGCTAACACCGGCATTAAAAAGAAAATTATTGCAAATTCCGGCAATGGATGTACGAATTGGCGGACAAACCAGTCCGCTGATGGTTGGAATGCAAAGAACAACAGCATCGCTGATGCAATGCTTTGAAGGAGAATCGCGAAAGCTGGTTTTCCCTGAATTAAACTGAAAATTCATCCGATGACTCCAAGTCATCGGATGAATATAACTTTTATGAAATTATCACGATTAAATCAATACCGGATTGTGTGGGTTTTTGTTTTTTTTGATTTGCCAACAGATACGAAAAAGGACAAGCGAAATTATACGCGATTTCGCAAAAACCTGCAAAAAGATGGATTTACCATGTTGCAGTTTTCCATTTATATACGGCATTGCAATAGCCGAGAAAATGCAGTAGTTCATATAAATCGGGTAAAATCATTCCTTCCGCCAAAAGGTGAAATCATTGTATTTACCCTTACCGATAAACAATTCGGGATGATGGAATTTTTTAGGGGCGAATCGGAAACCATTCGTCCTGAAACGCCACAGCAACTGGAACTTTTTTAAATAAAGCTGCAATAGCAAGGGCTTCGTTTGAAAGTAAGCATTCGGCGTAGTACATATTGCTGAACATATCTTGAGTCACTAAGTTTACGGCAAAAAATAATTATGACCGAAGCTTTGTTTCAAGATCTGTTAAAACGGCAAAAAGAATCTGGATTAACTGTCCGGGATTTTTGTGCCAACGAAGGGATAGTTCCTTCAACTTTTTATTACTGGTTGAAAAAAAGTAAATTAAAAGAAGCCCAGCCAAAGGTGTTTATTCCACTGGCCATTGGAGGAGAGCAGTTACCTGCACATAAGAAGTATAATCATTTACGCCACCAACCGGGAGCAAATGATATTGAGGCTCCTGTTTTTCTGGAGTTGGTTTTTCCTAACGGAACTGTCTTAAAAGTAAGAAACCAGGTGGACCTGCCGCTTCTGCAAAAACTGGTTCACCTTTACGATTAGCCGGAATGTTCCACTTACATAACAAACTCCAGTATTATCTCTATCCTGGTGCAGTTGATATGCGAAAAAGTTTCTATACCCTGAGTGGTATTGTTACCTCTGTCATGAAACGCAATGTACAGGATGGTGAGGTATTCATTTTTGTCAACCGAAATTTAACGATTATGAAGATCTTGCACCTCGAATACGGGGGGCTGGTAATCTATCACAAGAAACTTGAAAACGGTTCATTTAAATTGCCTTCTTTTGATGAAAACAACACCTCTTTTCAGGTCACCTGGCACGATTTAATGAGCATTGTTTCGGAGGTTAAAATCAAAAAAAGAAGGCTTAAAAAAAGGTAAAAAAATAGTTGCTTATTTTGCTCTGAAACCCTTGATAATACAAGGATTTTTGCTATCTTCATGCCCGTAATAATCAAGCGGGAACAATGACCAATTTTGAAAATAAGGACGCATTTATCGAGCAACTACTCCAGGAACGAGACACCATGTTTCAGGAGCTTTCCCGTTTGAGAAAAATTGACCAGGGGGCTTTAACGGAAGCTGAAAACACAAATAAAAAGCTTACCCGCATTATTGAAGAAAAAGACCAAAAGATTCAAAAGCTTACTGACCAGCTTGCCTGGTTCAGGCACAAGTACTGGAAACCATCTACAGAGAAGTACATTCCACAGGATCCGAATCAGTTCAGGATTGATTTTGAAGGACTGGATATGCTGCCGGAAGAAAAAGCATATGCACAAGAAGCTGAAAAAGAAGTTATCTCGTATGAACGGCAGAAGCCTAAAAAAGAGAAGGAACAACCGGTTAGGATGCCACTGCCGGACCATCTTCGTCGTGAAACAGAAGTCATTGAACCTGATGGAATCGATGAAAATTGGGTGCGCATAAATGTAGAGGTGACTGAAGTTCTTAACCTGAAGCCGGGAGAGCTGTATGTGCGTCGTATTGAAAGGCCGGTTTATGCCTTAAAAAAATCGCTCCTGCTGCAGGATGATGAACAGGAATCCGGCAAGAGTATCCGTATTGCATCTTTGCCAGACAATTTACCGCTGAAAAAGAGTAATGCTGATGCTTCCTTACTTGCAGATATTGAGTTGGGAAAATATCTATACCATCTGCCTTTCCACCGGCAGATAGCAATCTATAAACAGCTTGGTCATTTGATATCCAAATCTACCATGAACGGATGGCATAAAGATGTCTGTAACCTTTTAAGGGCACTGTACTGTCGGTTAAAAGAGATTGTGCTTTCATCAGATTATATCCAGGTGGATGAAAGCACTATCCCGGTTATTAATAATGAGAAACAAAAAGCGGCAAAAGAATATCTTTGGGTAGTGAGGTCGGTAATAGAAAAGCTGGTGTTTTTTCATTACGATAAAGGTTCCAGGGCACAAAAAATAATAGTTGAACTCCTGCATGATTTTAAGGGAGCGGTACAATCCGATGGCTATGGTGCATATTCCATATATGAAAATAAAACGGGAGTATTGCTGCTTGGATGTTGGGCACATGCAAGGCGCAAATTTAAGGAGGCAGAAAAAGAAGATGAATCCGGTGCCAAATATGCTCTTGAACAAATAGGTCTTCTATATAAGGTGGAAACTATGGCCAACGAGCAGAACATGGATGACCAGCAGCGGGCAGAATTGCGAAAGCGATTAGCATATCCAATCATGCAGGCCTTTGAAAAATGGATTGAAACTTATTACCCCAAGGTACTCCCCAAGGGAAGAATGGAACGGGCATTAAGATATACCCACACCATCTATCGCCGCCTGGCCCGTTACCATCTTGATGGAAGGTATAAAATAGATAATAATCTCATCGAAAACAGCATCCGGGGGATGGCGATCGGCAGGAAAAACTATCTTTTCTGCGGCAATCATGATTCTGCTGAAAATGCTGCCATCATGTATTCACTGATTGAAACCTGCAAAGCCCAGGATGTAGACCCACGTGAATGGCTGACTGATGTTCTAAAAAGAATCCCCTCATATAATAATGATTACAGTCTTGACCTGGCAGACCTTCTACCTCATAACTGGAAGAAATCCCAACAGTGTCAACCTGTGTCCGACTGATTCCAGGAAAAGTTGTACTTCTTTGGACAAAACCCTGCATTTATCTAAAACTTTACTGAAAATCCAACCTCTGTCTTATGGACTATAAAAATTATTGGATATTATTAGACGTAGATAGCCGAATGCTTACGTTTGAAATGAAACCCTCGCTATTACTTGAACATACCATAAAAAAAACCGCCCTGACAATTCAATCAAGACGGTTTACACAGCATTTTTTTTGATTCTGTTTTTCGATTTAAGACACTTTTGGTCAATGAATTAACCCATAGATGCTGTGTCAAAGATCGATAAAATACAATTTGAAAGCAATTCACAACATAATGCAATAGTCGATGCTACATACATGAATTGCTGTGTCAAAGATCGATAAAATACAATTTGAAAGCAATTCACAACGTAATCTAGATTAACAGTTACAATTTGCATTGCTGTGTCAAAGATCGATAAAATACAATTTGAAAGCAATTCACAACTGCAGTCTGCATGATGCAATATTGATGAATCAGCTGTGTCAAAGATCGATAAAATACAATTTGAAAGCAATTCACAACAATCGTATTAACGCATTAGCACAGTCAATAGCTGTGTCAAAGATCGATAAAATACAATTTGAAAGCAATTCACAACCATAGCTATCAGTATCGGTCAGATACATAGCTGTGTCAAAGATCGATAAAATACAATTTGAAAGCAATTCACAACACATGCTTGATGATCATAATATCAACTGTTGCTGTGTCAAAGATCGATAAAATACAATTTGAAAGCAATTCACAACAGTATTAGTTACATGATATCATTACAATCAGCTGTGTCAAAGATCGATAAAATACAATTTGAAAGCAATTCACAACTGCATTGACGTAAATTGATCAACTGACTAAGCTGTGTCAAAGATCGATAAAATACAATTTGAAAGCAATTCACAACCTTGATGTCGTTCATAACTATATGCAATCTAGCTGTGTCAAAGATCGATAAAATACAATTTGAAAGCAATTCACAACTATATGTCCATTGACTGAATATCATCGAACTGGCTGTGTCAAAGATCGATAAAATACAATTTGAAAGCAATTCACAACTATCTCGAGTTGCAGTAGTTCAAGCTACATTGCTGTGTCAAAGATCGATAAAATACAATTTGAAAGCAATTCACAACCAGTCTGACATGCAGTTAACATCTAACATGTTGCTGTGTCAAAGATCGATAAAATACAATTTGAAAGCAATTCACAACTGATCGCTAGCATGATTACAGTTACAGTATAGCTGTGTCAAAGATCGATAAAATACAATTTGAAAGCAATTCACAACTGCATCGTTGACTGCAGTATCAGCGTATATTGCTGTGTCAAAGATCGATAAAATACAATTTGAAAGCAATTCACAACCGATCAGTCTGATTGCTAATTATAAGTCATAGCTGTGTCAAAGATCGATAAAATACAATTTGAAAGCAATTCACAACACATCGAGATAATGCGTAATAATCGATGTTAGCTGTGTCAAAGATCGATAAAATACAATTTGAAAGCAATTCACAACCGTTATGCTACGTGCTATATCAGATGCATGGCTGTGTCAAAGATCGATAAAATACAATTTGAAAGCAATTCACAACATGCATACGTAATGGTCATAATTATGGTCGATGCTGTGTCAAAGATCGATAAAATACAATTTGAAAGCAATTCACAACTCGTGTAGATCAGTTACACAATTGCGTGACTAGCTGTGTCAAAGATCGATAAAATACAATTTGAAAGCAATTCACAACACGACTGAAATTGATGCTAACATTGATTGAATGCTGTGTCAAAGATCGATAAAATACAATTTGAAAGCAATTCACAACTCATTATCATCGATACCTAGCAATTGCAGATCAAGCTGTGTCAAAGATCGATAAAATACAATTTGAAAGCAATTCACAACGTCATACAATGGCGTTGACCACTGCCAGATAGCTGTGTCAAAGATCGATAAAATACAATTTGATTATTTATGATACTATCCATTGGCGTTGTCAGTTTTGCCAATGTCGGTCAATGATTTTAATATTTTAATTCTATTTTGTGCATTTTTAATTTTCTGAATATGTTCGTTTTTATCCTTCTCATTTTCAGATGTATTTTTGGATATTTCCTGAAGTAATTTTTCGAATTCCTCTGTTCCGCGAATCAAATTCCACATGTACATTTCCATTGTTTCCTCCAGGTGGTCTATCAGGTATTCAAGTGTATAAGCATGGCCGGTATGGCAGCGAAACCGCACAGGTTTTCCATTGTTTATTTCCCAAAGTGCACCATGACATTCCGGACAGGTATAACCTGTTATTTCGCCTATTTTATCCATTTTGTTTATTCCTTTAAGTTTTCCGAGTGCCAGTTCAACTTCATACTGTAACCCGATATTAACATCCGCTTTCGCTGTTACATTTTCGCTGGTTAAATCCATAAGCAGCGATGCAATTTCTTTTACCGGTTTTATGTAATCCACTTCAACATTTTTTACAGCGTCTTTTGGCATGCTGTTAAAAAGTGCTTCATCCGGGTCCTGTACAATTGTAATTCCACCACAATCCTTTACATTCCACAATCCCGAAGTTCCGTCATTTAACAAGCCGCTTAATATTACACCAATCACTCTTTCTTTATAATTAAATGCAGCAGAGCGAAAGAGCGGATCTATTGCCGGACGAAACCTGTTTTCTTTGGGGCCAATTGTTGTTCTTGTAATTTCTTTTTCGAGCAGAAGGTGTTTATTGGGCGGGGCAATATAAATATGTCCGGGTTTAAACTTTTCGCCATTCTCTGCATTTTTAACCGGAAGTTTACTGACTTTTGAAATCATTTTTGGAAAATAACCCGAACTGCCACTACCCAAATGCCAGACTATAAAAACTGATGCAGGGAAATCGGGTGGCAACCACTGACAAAGTTCCCGTATTGCTTCGCTTCCTCCTGCTGAAGCGCCAATGACAATAATATCTCTTTTGCTCATAATTGTTTGATAATATAAACTTCAGATTAAGTCAGGAAAGCCAGTTTATTATTTAAACAAAAATTGAAGGGTAATGATTAATCCAAACTGAATTAATTGCAAATAAGCGGGATTTAAAACACGTTTTTCTATTTCTGAACTACTATTTTTTTCGAAACAGTTTCATTTCCTGATTTTAATTGCACCATGTAAATTCCGTTTTGCAAGGCTGAAATATCCACAGCATTTTCAGAAAGTTGCAACAGCTTATTAAACACCAACTGCCCGTTTACATTCAATACAAGCAGTTTGGTGCTGTTTTTTGCTGAGATTAACGTCTATCATGGATTCAAACGTTCCATCATAATTCGGGCTGACGACGGGTATGTACCCGATGTACCTGAATTATACCCGTTAGTAACCCGCTGTGTCGCAGTTAAATCAAAAGTATAAACGGTAAAATATTCACCCGGTTTAATCCAACCGCCGGCAGATGCAGTCGGCTCAATCTGTACATCAATCATTCCCGGATTGGTGAAATCTTCCTGACTGCCGGTGTATCCCGTGCAGGCGTCTTGTGCATTCGAAGGATAACTGCCAATTGCCCGCTCGGTAGGATCGTTATTATGGTCGATACCAACAAATGTGTATTTGCCGGCAATTGTAAAATTTCCTTCAATATTTGCATTTAGATCCAGCGCCGAATTAGGGCATCTTTCGATGTTTAAATTGTATTTGTTTACAAAACCATAGGGATCGTTTGCCTGGAATGCGAACTCAATCGGCGTTTTCATCTGGGCATCTGTTAAACGATATAATCTACAATCTGTTGGGTTAATTAGTGGATCATTAAATGACGGACTTGTCAACTGAAAATTTAATCCATTGTTGTGAATGAAAAGTGGAATTAAATCAGTGGCATCCGGAACCAATGCTCCTGAGGAATCATAGCCGTCCACTCTGACATAAAATGTACCCGGTGTTCTCACACCTGAAATAAAATCGTAAAGTGCAGTGTTTAATTGCATGAACCGGTCAATATTGGAAAATTCCCAATCCACGCCGTCCACAAATGCTTCACGTTGTATATTTTTGTATGCAGCAACCTCCCCATTTAAGGTTCCTCCTGCATTGGGATAGAAAGGTCCCACATCATCGCCGGTGTAGTTGGGCAGATTTCGCTTTGAAAATTTTGGATGTTTGTAATTCTGTGAGACATATTCCCAACCCGGGGTGCCGGAACGCCGAATGCGGATCGTGTACCATACAATTTTATTCTCGGCGGCATTTTTTGCACTGTCGTACATGCAACCTTTCATATCGATTTTTCCCTTCCATGCAGCGCATTTCACAAGAAAACCGGCCAATGAACTGTTAACTGATATGACGCCATTTGATTCGAGTTTATTGGAATTGCCATACCGCCTCAAGTTCGCGGGAAATGTTGAAGCCGAACTGTTCTGATTTCCCCCAATAAAAACATTGCCGAGACTTCCAATCAGGTTTCCATTAAAACAAGTTGAAGTAACATATACTTGTGACTTGGGTAAACAAAGATCAATTCGTTTTAAATTCGAAATATTATAATATGGGGCACTTTCATATCGTACTTCATGGGGCGAATAATCAACGATTTTCACAATAACATCCGGGAACATCACGGTATTCACATCTTCACCGGGTGCGATATCCGAAGAGTCTGCCAGACCGGGGAATGTCATATCGAAACTAAACCTGAAAATGTAATTCCCGTGCATGTCAGTTATCGTGTCGCCTAGCAACTGCCTGTTACCGGTTCCGGTGTATGCTCCCCCTGATAATTCGCCGGCAGTGCGGTCGTATTCCTCAAAGGTCAATGTTAGATTTGAACCGGCTTCCGTACTACAAGCGTGGAACAAACCACCAATATCGGTTGCTAATTTTATTCTGTCTTCAGATAAAGCAGAAATTCGTTCTAACGTTGCCGGTTTGGTTGAAGAAGAAAGTAACTGAAAATTTGACGCTGCCATTTCGGATAAAGATTCCTTTGCATTTTTGCCGTTATTTTTTTCTTCTTTTTCCTGATCTTCTTTTTCTTTTGGATTTTTAGAGCGAACATAGTTCAGCGTCGATTTTGGCTGCATTGCTTCGCCGCTTAAGTCAAATACAACAGGTTTAAAATATGGTTCCGGATTTGGTGGGTTAAGATCCTCATTCTCTTGGGGAATCCGCTCAGGATAATATTTCCTGACCCAATCTTTTATTAATGGATTTTTTAACGCTTTCTTTAATCCCGGATATGTTTCAATAATGAATGGAAATTTGCGACACGGATTAAAAATACATCTTCCGCTGTATAGCTTTACATTTCCATAAAGAATAAAGTCGTTAATATTAACAGGTGTTGAACAGGTAAGGATAAGATCGTTAAAATCTTCGTCTGAGCCTGCATCATTCGACCAGATTTCGAATTCATAGTTTCCACCAATTTGCTTTGGAAATTTTATTTGCGTATCAGACAATTGCCATCCGGAATGCGGTTTATTCTGTATGGCAATTGTCCACTGGTCGCCTGTTACATTGATCGAAGTTCCCGTGGTACCATTGTGCGAGCCATTTCCTGACGCTGCACCCTGAATAATAAAACGATGTTGATAGGAGGCATTTTTTGACTTTACGGCAACCTCCCAATTACCTTGCATTGAAATAATCATAACAATTTGATTTTAGTGGTCGGCCTACTCTTTTTTTAGGATTTTCAGCTTCTTCCTTATTGTCGTGTATTTCTCAAACATGGAATTTTTTACTGTTCGACCAAAAATGGAAATACAAAAAAGACTGATTTTATAAAGCGTTCTTTCAAATTACAACAAATTTTTAAAACATTAAAATATAAAGATAAAAAAGTGTTTTGTTTCAACAAATCCTTTGAAAATGAATGATTTTCATCTTTAAAAGCTTGGATAATAAAATTCAAAATTGTATTTTATTATAACGTAACGAATGAAAAATTTAGTGATATGCAAAGGTTGATGGACTTAATTAAATTGTTTGTACTCGAATTAATTCTTTGGTTACTTAGAGGACGAAAGGACAAACCACCAGAAGAAACAGAGCGGGATTTTCGGAAACTTCCGGATGGAACTGTGCTTCCCGGACCTTTTAAAAATGATGAAGTGGAGCATTTAATAAACCAAATCCATTCATTTCCTGATGATGATAATCAATTTGTTTATGATACCGTGCTGGTGGTGGCATTAAACCAGCTTCGACCATTGTTGGATATGTATGATTTGATTCCCCGTATCTGGAATGGAGATAGCGTTGCAGAATCTGATTTTAACACTGTTTTGTCGGATTACGGTGCGAGTCGAACAGAAATAAGTTCTTATAAAGAACGTGCAGAGCGAAGTATGCAGTTTATGAGAGGAGAAATTCCAGCTCCCGGAGGAGGTTCTCCATGTAATCCTCTGTTTCTTTTAAAGCCTGATACGATCTTCTCAATACAACAAACAGCAACCTTGCTTGCAGGAAATAATGAAAAAAAGCAGGTTAGCCATTTAGCAACAATTGACAAGTTATGGGAACGTTCAATATGTCCGGATGTATTTAATTATTTAGCACACCAGGATAAATTGGATGGAGGTGCACGACTTTCTGAGATAACAAAAGCACTTGCTGAAAAAAGTGAATATTTTAACCAGATTGAAAAACTGAAAGACCAGCGAAATGAAGCAAATGGTGGGAATGTTGGTCTGACACAACCTCCTCCTGAGGAGAATGGACCGTGGCGTCCACCAAAATCTGGTCTTGAACGACCTCCAATGGGATGTGGCCCGGATGACGGACCTGTTCCTGAGGGACCAGGATTTCCTGAAGATTGCAAACCTATTCGGGATTATTGTAAAGACTTTTTACGGGGAGCTGGCCGAGGTGTTCGTCGGGTTCCTGACTCTGTCTCTGTCGATAATATAGATAGTATCAGTGAAGATCAGGTTTGCAGTGGTGATATTATTACTATCAACGGCAGCAATTTCGGACAATCGCAAGGAAATTACGAGTTAGTATTCGGAACAACGAAAGCCAATGTGGCTTCCTGGACCGATACGGAAATCAGGGTGCGGGTTCCTTCAGGGATAACAGGACGTTTTTGCATAGGAATTCGAAATGAAGAAAAAGAAAATAACCGGCGCGATGCCCATGAACAAAATCGCAAAGCTTTTGAAGAATTTTCTGAGGGTGCATCGGTTTGTTTGGGGCAACCGGATGCTGCGGGAATATTGCCTTATCGTCCTGATACACCGGATTGCGTGGATGTAAATGTAGTGAATATAGGTAACCCAAGTGTTTACTTTCGGGCAAATAATGGAATTCAGTCAACGATTGAATCCGGTAGCGATATTCTTCTTGAATGGGCTGTAACCAATGCCGATAGTATGCAAATCACCCGGAAAGGTTCTGATGGCCCAACTGCAAATATTACCAGTCCAATGACCGGTCAAAAAAATATTGGACCATTTAATGCGGGAAGTGAATTAACCGCAACTTATAAACTGGAAGCAACGAATTCATGTGGAACAGTATCAAAAGAAGTGGAAGTAACTGCTGTTCGAACTCCTCAGCTTGCAATTCTTGGCATTGAAGTTACACAAGCAATTCAGCGGTTTAATTGGAATAATAATGGACAAAATAATAGCGTGCGTCTCGTAAATGAAAAACGTACAATGGTTAGAGTTTATGTTGAAAGCGGGGTAACCGATGGATTTGACTTTGGAGAAGGAGCCAACATATTACCTGATGTTACCGGACACCTGATACTGACTTATCCTAATGGAAACACTGCTACCGTAAATAATATCCTTAACCCTTCAAAGGTTAATGCACAGCCATTGGGCAGTGTTAAAAGGGGAAACCTGGAGCACACGGTGAACTTTGAGCTTCCGGTAAATAATCTGGACGGAACAATTCAGTTAAATGCTGAAATCTATACCGATCCACGCAACGGCGGTGGCCGCTTGGATCGACAGTCAACGAGTGTAAACTTTCAGCAAAATGAGCAAATGCGATTGGTTGCAATATTGGTGAACGATACTGTGAATGGCAATACTGCTCCAAACATGAATGATTATGCCGTATCGCTTCAGGGCGCCAGAACGCGTTTACCTGTTCGCGAACGGGGAGTCCAGTTGTTTCGCGCACAAAATCATATGACTATTAGTACACAAAGTGATGAGGATTTAACTACAGGAAAAGGTTGGTCGAATCTTCTGGACCGATTGGAAGATATTGCAGATGATTATCAAAATAATGATGAAATTTGGACTGGTTTGGTTCCAAACAGTGGAACATATAAATGGAACGGACTTGCGAATGATGGTATCATAAAATTCTGGTGGGATAAACACCCCAGGATGTTGAGCCGGTCACGTCAGGGAGCAACGTTTGCCCATGAACTTTCACACACTGTTAGTATTGACCACGCTCCAAGTGTGAATGCCGGTACCAATCCTCTTGTGAACTCATGTGGAAATCCTGCCGGTGTAGATAACACACTGGTTTCATTAACGGAAGATGTAGGCATTGATGTTGCAGCTTACAGGTTAATGCCGCAGGGAATTCCAACATTAATGACTTATTGTACTCCGAATATTGGAGGAACGCCGAATTATCAGGATCGATGGATGTCGATTGATTTATGGAATCGATTATGGAACCAAATATAAAATGAATGTGTTATGCCAGATTATAATGAATTTTTTACGTTGATAGGTCAGTTAAATACAGAGGATGAAAGTAGTTTTCGTTATTATCCGCTATTCCTGAAAAAAAGAGAAATTGATTTCAAAAAAATAATGGAAACCGAAAGTGAAATGTTTGCAGTACTTTTGGATGAAAGTGGAGAGAATGTTTTAAAAGTGCCACTTTCATACGGCTACTATTGTAATGACGAGGAAAAACTGCCTCAGTTTGCCGTACGTGGATATATTCCATTGGATAAACGCACCCGTACAATTCTTTTTGAATATCAGAAAAATACCATTGCTGAATTTCAGGTGCCGTTATCCAAACCACAGATTAAAAGTATATCCAAAATTCCGAAACAAATCAGAGAAGAATCGCTGGAATTAAGTTGGAACGCAGTTTATGAAGGAGATGCTGATTTGCAGTTTAAAGTTTTTTATTCGAATAATGGTGGTAAAAGTTGGCAACGGATTGGAAACCGAACTACAGAACAGAAAATGAATATTAATGTTGCTGATTTAGTTGGTGGTAAAAATTGTCGTTTTGCGGTTGAGGTAACCGATGGTTACAATAATTCACGTATTGAAACCAATGAATTTACGGTCGAAAACAAACCGAATGAAGCCATCATATTGTCACCTACAGATGAAACTTCTTTATTTTCGAAACGTGATATACTGCTCAACGGGCAGGGCTATAATCCAAATACCGGACAAGAAATTACCAAGGGAATTTCTTGGTTTTCCTCTGTTGACGGAAATTTGGGCAAAGGATCAATTGTGCAGACGCGGCTAAGCAAAGGAAATCATATTATAAGTTTACACATCGGGAAATCAGTAAGCACTGTAAATGTAAAGGTTGAATAAAATTAACCGGTTTCGCTTCTTCAAATAAAAATACCTTTTCTTGAAAAAGTTTTAAAAAAGCAAGGGCTTCGCTCAAAGCGGAACCCTCGTTGTGCATAGCCCTATTGCTGCTTTTTCAACTTTGGCCGTTGGTTTTTAATGTTTTACAATCAGTTTCCCGGATATGGTTTGATTCCGGTTTTCAATTTTAAGAAAATATATCCCATCATTTAAGCCTGAAACAGATATGTTTTGCGAAGAAAGTTCCGTTTTTTGCAATACAACCTGGCCATTCAAATTCAGTATGGTCAGGGCATCGGGAATTGTTCCGTTTCCGTTTTTAATGCAAAAGGATTCATTTGCTGGATTTGGATACACCAGGAATTTGGCTATCCTTTCCGTTTCCACATTTTGTATTGTGCCATTTTTAAAAGTAATGCTAAAGCTAAGTTCTCCGCCATTGCTTTTTAGGTTAATTTCAGTTGATTCATTTTCAGCATAAGCCGGTGAGTGAACCACCGAAAAGGTGTAATCTTCTGCGCCTTCCAGTTGAACGGTTTCGTCAAAATTGCTGTTAATTTCATGAATATCATTAAAAGCAGCAATGGAAAACTGAAGCAAATCATTTCCCCGGTTGGTCACTGTTATTTTTATGGAATCCGAATCTGAAGTTTCATCATACGCAACCAGCATCAGTTTTGGTTCAATTACTGAAGTGGTGGACAACCCTGCGCTTTTCCAGGCATTTATGCCGCCGCTCATTTCATATACTTCGGCAAAATTCAGGTTCTTCATTTTTGAGAAGGTGCCGGCGCTTCTTCCTCCCGACTGGCAATGAATGAGATAGGTTTTATGTTTTGGTAAAGCATCCAGTTGATCTTCAAAATCAGAATCATAATAATTACGGTTAACCGAACCGTATAAATGGTCCGGATTCCAGGAACCGGGAGTGCGCACATCAAGAATAATAAAATCCGGATTTGTTTCATTGGCTTTAACTAAACTGTCGCACTGCAATGCCGAAAAATTTTTGTAAACGTTTTCGGCTTTAAGGTTGCACTGAGCAACGGCAACAAATACCAGGGCAAGAAAAACGGGGTAAAAGTTCTTCATAATGGATTATTGTTGGTTTTAAGGATACTAAAATACAAATCCTTGCGGCCAAACAAAAAATTGCAGTCAAAATTGGTATAAATTGATTTAAAATATTTCTATCTTGCAGCACAGTACAGGACAGCATAACGTTTCTGAAACGGCTAATTAATAGCTGATAATTTTTCAATTGTTGAATTTTTAATTTTTAATTTCTAATTTTTAATTTCTAATTACTCACATATGGCAAACAGGTTAATAGGAAGACTACCAAAAGTTGGAATTCGTCCGGTAATTGACGGACGCGAAGAAGGAGTGCGCGAATCACTTGAGGTGCAAACAATGAATATGGCGAAAGCGGCTGCAGCGCTTATAAAGGAAAACCTCCGGTTTCCCGGAGGCGAAGAAGTGGAATGTGTCATTGCTGATACAACAATCGGCGGTGTAGCTGAAGCTGCAATGTGTGCCGATAAGTTTGAACGTGAAGGAGTGGCGGTTTCATTAACCGTAACACCCTGCTGGTGCTACGGTACCGAAGTTATGGATTCCAATCCATGGATTCCAAAAGCGGTCTGGGGATTTAACGGAACCGAACGTCCGGGAGCAGTTTACCTGGCTGCAGCCCTGGCTGGTTATACCCAAAAAGGATTGCCGGCTTTTGGTATTTATGGCCGCGATGTGCAGGATGCCGGCGATCAACATATTCCTGATGATGTAAAGGAAAAAATTCTGCGGTTTGTGCGTTCAGCGCTGGCAGTGGCTCAAATGAAAGGAAAATCATACCTCTCGCTGGGATATACTTCCATGGGAATTGCAGGTTCAATGGTGAATCCCGATTTTTTTCAGGAGTATCTGGGAATGCGAACCGAGTTTGTAGATATGTCGGAAGTGAAACGCCGTATCGATGAAGAAATTTACGATAAGGAGGAATATAAAAAAGCGTTGCAATGGACAAAGGAAAATTGCACGGAAGGAGATGATTTTAACAGCGCTTCCAAACAAATGGGCCGTGAAAGAAAAGACTGGGAATGGGAAATAGTCGTGAAAATGACATTGATTTTCCGGGATTTGATGATTGGAAATCCTCAATTAAAAAAGGCTGGTTTTGGAGAAGAAGCTTTGGGCAGAAATGCAATTGCCGGTGGTTTTCAGGGACAGCGGCAATGGACGGATTACTATCCGAATGGCGATTATTCTGAAACCATTTTAAATTCATCTTTCGACTGGAATGGTATCCGTCAAGCTTTTGTATTTGCTACCGAAAACGACAGCCTGAACGCGGTTCCCATGTTGTTTGGCCACTTACTGACCAATACGGCACAGATTTTTTCTGATGTTC
Source organism: uncultured Prolixibacteraceae bacterium (assembly GCA_963771595.1). Lineage (GTDB taxonomy): Bacteria > Bacteroidota > Bacteroidia > Bacteroidales > Prolixibacteraceae > CAVYUC01. Next base: position 67,045 of record CAVYUC010000035.1, read on the forward strand.
GAACCTACTGGAGCCCCGAAGCAGTAAAACGGGTTACCGGAAAAGAGCTGGAATGGCTGGCAAAAGACGGCATTATCCATCTGATTAATTCGGGGTCAACTACAATGGATGCCACGGCTCAGCAACACGACGAACAGGGTAAACCAATAATGAAACCCTTCTGGGACATCACAGAAGACGATGTGGCGAGGTGCCTGGAGAATACAAAATTCTGTCCTGCCGAACGGGAATATTTCAGAGGCGGCGGGTTCTCAAGCCAGTTTAAAACTGCAGGCCAGATGCCGGTGACCATGTCGAGGGTGAATCTTGTAAAAGGACTCGGTCCGGTTCTTCAGATTGCAGAGGGCTTTACCGTTGAATTGGAAGATGATATTCATGAAATACTGGACAAACGCACCAATCCCACCTGGCCAACTACCTGGTTTGTGCCAAAGTTAACCGGCAGCGGCGCATTTAAGGATGTATATTCGGTTATGGCCAACTGGGGTGCAAATCATGGCGCAATCAGTTACGGACATATTGGCGCCGATTTAATTACGCTGGCTTCCATGTTGCGTATTCCGGTGAGCATGCACAATGTTGATGAAGAAAAAGTTTTCAGACCAAGTGCCTGGAATTCTTTTGGCGAAAATAAAGAAGGTGCTGATTACCGGGCATGCGATAATTTTGGCCCGTTGTATAAATAAAGTTTTTTGTAAATCATGCGCTCACTGGGGGTATGATTTTGCTATTAAATAAACAGCAATATTAAACTGTTTCTGTATTTTTAAATTAAAGTAATGAAGTCAAGTATTCTGATTTATTTGTTTCTTTTTTTATTGTCAATTGCCGGACCTGTTACTGCAGACAGCATTAAGTATGTGAATGCTACAGAATTTCAGATAATTGGTAAAGGGTTTACCAATACAAAAAATGCATACGATCGGTTACCGGCAAGTCTCGAAGGGAAAACACGTCCTGCGGTTTGGTCATTGTCGAAAAACTGCAGTGGGCTTGCTGTCAGGTTTCGGACCAATTCACCGGTAATAGCGGCACGCTGGGAAGTTACAAGCGATGTTACCATGTACCATTTTGCGCCTACCGGCATTAAAGGTGTTGATTTATATGGATTGCGAAACGGAGAATGGCAATTTATCAGTTCCGGCGGCCCGCGGGAGAAAATAACAACAGCGGTTTTAGTCGATCATATGGATGGAACCTATCGGGAATATATGCTGTATTTACCGCTCTATGACGGATTGGAAAAACTTGAAATCGGAGTGGGTGAAAAAGCTGAAATCGGCAATCCCCTGGTAGATTCTCCGCAGAAAAGCAAACCTGTGGTATTTTACGGAACCAGCATTACACAAGGAGGTTGTGCATCCCGAACAGGAATGTCATATACCAGTCAGTTATCGCGCAAGCTTAACAGGCAGGTTATCAATCTTGGGTTTAGTGGCAATGGCCAACTCGATCTGGAGATTGCTGAAGTGATGGCCGATATAGATGCTTCCTGCTTTGTTATTGATTGTCTGCCAAATTCAAGTATTGAACAAATCAATGAAAAATATGAGCCATTTCTGGAGATAATCCGTAAAAAAAATCCTGATACTCCCATTCTTACTTGTTGAAAATGTCCCGTACACTAAAAGGTTTTTTGATCCAACTGTAATGCAAATCTTTCAGGAGAAAAATAAAGCTTTAGAAGATGTGTACCATTACCGGAAAAAGGTGAAAAGGGATCGCAATATCTATTATATGAAGGCCAAATCACTGATTGGTGACGATAATGAAGGCACTGTGGATGGTGTTCATTTGACAGATTTGGGATTTTTCAGGATGGCTCAAAACATGTATCCTGTTCTTAAAAAGTTAATAAAGTAAACCATTTGAAATGAATAGAATTTTCAACCCATTGGTAAAGATAATTTTGGTTTGTTCGCTCCTTTTAAACATTTCATGCAATTCAAATTCAAAAAGGAAATCTTCTGAAAATATGGAAACAGCAGAGAAAGGTACTTACGGTTATGATTTGTCGGTGTTACGCAAACATGGAAAACCAGTTGAACTGGTAAATGGCAATTCAAGGGTTTTGCTTTCAGCCGAATACCAGGGGCGGGTGATGACAAGCACTGCCGATGGAATGAACGGTAAAAGTTATGGCTGGATCAATTATGAATTAATTGAATCGGGCCGGGTGCTGAAACAGTTTAATCCGGTGGGTGGCGAAGAACGCTTCTGGCTGGGGCCCGAGGGCGGGCAGTTTTCGCTGTTTTTTAAACCCGGAGATTCTTTCGATTTTGAAAACTGGGCAACACCGGCTGCCATCGATACCGAGCCATTTGAAATTAGCAGTGTTTCGGAAACCGAAGCCGAATTTTCCCGGTCAATGGAAATTCCCAACTACAGCAATTTTACATTCAGATTTGATGTAAACCGGAGAGTGAAATTGCTGAAACCGGAAGAAATAAAAGAGCTGCTGGGAATTAAAATCTATCAGGATGTAAAAAGCGTAGGATATACCACTGTTAACCAGCTTGAAAACAGAGGCGATAAGGAATGGACAAAAGAAAACGGACTGGTTTCCATGTGGTTGCTTGGGATGTTTAATCCTTCTCCGTCGGTAACTATTTTTATTCCGTATAATACAAAAGCAGAATCAGATTACATTGTAAAGGATGATTATTTTGGTAAGATTCCTGAAGATCGGCTGGTGATAAAAGAGGGCATGATATATTTCAAAGGGGATGGTAAAATGCGCGGAAAGCTTGGAATTCCCCCACAAAGGGCAAAACCGCTGCTTGGAAGTTATGATGCCGAAAATAAAATACTGACCGTGGTAAAAACCGAAATTCCTGAAGGAAATACAAATTACGTGAATTCGGCATGGGAAATTCAGGACCGTCCGTTTGGCGGCGATGCGATTAATTCATACAATGACGGGCCGCTTGAAGATGGGGGGCAACTTGGGCCTTTTTACGAGTTGGAATCTTCGTCACCGGCCATTGCTTTAAAACCGGGCGAAAAAGCAGTTTACCAGCAATCTACGTTTCATTTTGAAGGAACTGAAGAAGAATTGAATGCCATTTGTCAGCAGATTTTCGACGTTACATTAAATGAAATTACATCTGTTTTTCATTAATCAGTAATGCCTGATTTTAAAATCGATATAAATGAAGTAGCCGGACAAACCAAGGTTCAGCAATTGGTGCATTCCATAACGGAAGCAATCAGCGCCGGAAAGTTGAAAACCGGCGATGCATTGCCTTCGGTAAACCAGTTAAGCACCGAAAGCGGTTTTTCGCGTGATACTGTTTTTAAGGCATATAACATTCTTAAAAAGCGAAATATCATTGAGTCCGCACCGACTAAAGGATATTTTGTCACCGGCGAATCATTTAAGGTTTTTATGCTGCTCGATGATTTCAGTGCGTTTAAAGAACAGCTGTACCAATCATTCCGGCAAAATCTACCTGAATCGTATTCTGTCGATTTGCTGTTTCATCATTACAACCGCGAGGTTTTTCATCAACTAATTCAAAACAGCCTTGGCCGGTACAGCATTTATATTATTATGAATATTGAACATAAAAGCCTGGACCCATTGCTCGGTAAAATTGATTCAAACAAATTGCTGATTCTGGATATGGGGAAACCGGAAAATCCAAACAGTAACTTTCTGGTGCAGGATTTTTACGAATCGGTGAAGAAATGCCTGGAGGAAAGCCGGCACCTTCTTCGGAAATACAATGAACTGGTATTGGTTTACGAAAAAAACAGTACGCCTCATCCTGCCGAAACGGTAAAGGCAGTGCGCCGTTTTTGTAAAAAACAGGACATGAACTTTCGGCAAATTAGTCGGATCAACAAAAAACTGTTGCAAAAGGGACAGGTTTATTTTGTGATTCGCGATTCCGATTTGGTGGAAATCATCAAGTTGTGCCGTCAGAATAATTTCACCGTTGGAAGCGACATTGGAATTCTTTCGTACAATGATACACCTATGAAAGAAATTGTTGGCGGCGGAATTTCAGTAATATCCATTAACTTTGAACAAATGGGCCGGCTTGCTGCTGGTTTTGCCAAAAACAAGCAGCCGGTCGGGAAAGTTTTACCAACTTTTTTAACTTTGCGCGAATCACTGTAGTGGTGATGCGTTTTATCAATAAAAATTGTAAATTGAATTTAAATATAAAACATATTGAAAATGAAAAAACTAACCCTGATTTTAGCAGTCATTCTTTTTGCTTCGTTTACCATTCAGGCACAACAAATGTTTAAAAATTATTCGGGCCAGGATATCGGCAATCCGAAACAAAAAGGAAGTTATCAGTTTGACAAAAAGATGCAGAAATTTACCCTCGAAGGCAGCGGTTACAATGTATGGTTCGATCGCGATGAATTTTATTATGTATCGCAGAAAGTGGAAGGTGATTTCATCCTCTCGGCCAATTTAAATTTTTTGGGCGAAGGTGTGGATGCACACCGGAAGATTGGCTTAATGATTCGGAATTCAAATGCCGAAAATGCAGTATACATGGACGGCGCAATTCACGGCGACGGACTAACATCACTTCAATACAGGGAAACGCAGGGTGGTGAAACACTTGAAAATGCTTCGGAAACCAAAGCACCGGGTTTTGTTCAGGTTGAACGGAAAGGAAACGAATTTTTCTTCAGAATATCGAAAGATGGTCAACCTTTGCAGGAAGTCGGGAAAGTTGAACTGAACATGGACGAACAGGTATTGGCTGGAATGTTTATCAGCTCCCATAATGCGGATGTAAAGGAGCAAGCACAGTTTTGGAATGTACGGCTTGAAAAACCAGCTGCCGAGGGAGTCGATGGATACCAGACGCAGTCGCCCAGCCGTCTCGAAATTCTGGATGTGGAAACCGGTCAGCGGGAAGTCATTTACGAAACCGATACCCATATTGAAGCGCCCAACTGGTCCAGAAATGGTAAATTTTTAATCTATAATTCAGGAGGGAAATTGTACAAATTTGATTTGAAAAAAAGAAAGCCTGAAGTTATCAATACCGGAAATGTTACCAATAACAATAATGATCACGGTATTTCCTTTGACGGTACTATGCTTGCAATCAGCAGCAGCACCAATGACAATGGTACCAGTCATTCTATAGTTTATACCGTGCCTGTAAAAGGCGGAAGTCCAAAAAGAATTACCGATGATGGCCCGTCATACTGGCACGGCTGGTCACCCGACGGGCACTGGTTATCATACTGTGCCGAAAGAAACGGTAATTATGATGTATATAAAATCCCGGCAAACGGCGGACAGGAAACACGTTTAACAACTGCCGAAGGTTTGGATGACGGACCGGAATTTTCACCGGATGGAAAATATATTTATTTTAATTCAACCCGTACAGGAATGATGCAAATCTGGCGCATGAAACCCGATGGTTCCGGCCAGGAACAGATTACGAAAGATAATTTTCAGAATTGGTTTGCTCATCCGTCACCCGATGGCCGGCAAATGATTATGATCTCATATCCACCGGAAGTACCTGCAGGCTCGCATCCACACAACAAGCGGGTCATGTTGCGTACGATGCCTGTTGGAGGTGGTGAAATAAAAAGTGTGGCATTTTTATACGGCGGACAGGGAACATTAAATGTTCCGTCCTGGAGCCCCGATTCCAAAAAAGTGGCATTTGTTTCCTATACCTATTAAATTGAATTCAGGATGAAGAACAGCCGGAAAGCTATTGGTTTTCCGGCTGTTCTTTTTCGTAAAACCCGAAATCCAGATTAGCTGTTCTTGCTTCTGCTGATGGCATTGGCGGCAGCGGTGCACTCGGAATGGGTTCGTACCAGAATGTAGCTGAAGACCAGTCGTCATCGCGTTCGTACAAACAGCAACCAATCTGCTGAATGGTAACCCGGCATTCTTTGTCCCAGTATATGGGGTCGGGGAGGTGCCAGCGGTACATCGAAATATATTCCTGGCTGAAATCAACCGTTTCACCCGATTGTAAATCTTTTGTCTGATATACTGAATCTGAACTGTACAGCAAATTACATCCATTGTACATAAATGTCGTTTGCTGAATTCCGTACGACAGACCAACGTAATCTTCGCTTCCGGTTCCGTTGATGGTAGGGAATTCATCGTCACCATCCTTGTATATTTTAATTTCCCCCTCGCCCCACCAACCGGGATGCATTGTCCGGATTCCAATCAATGCACCCAGGAACCTCCCTTTTCCGGTTCTTTTTGGCAGCAGTTCAAAATCTTCTTCCATAGTGGTTGGATTTTCCCTTCGGAAACACACATGCATCCTTCCCACGTCTTCCGGATGTTCGTCGCGGATGGTATAATCGATTTGGTAAAACAGAGTAAATGGCCGGTCAGATTCATTGGTTATCGTAATTTTTGCATTCTTTGGTAAATGGCATGGGCAGCCAGAAATTAAAAGCTGCATTTTCACCAACGGAATGAACGGCAGATTCATAGGATTTAACCATGCCATGTGCAACTCCCATCAAATCGCCCACCGGGCATTCGATGCTCGGATGTTCCTGTCCGTCCCACCAGGCACGGATAACTGCTGAGCGGAGAATATCACTTCTACCTTTTTCCTGCATCCATGGAAAATCAAGCCATTCGCCGGTCATCCAGATATGTCTTATTGTTCCGGATTCACTGATATCGCACAATACCACTGATTCGCCCGGTTTAATTTGTCTTGCCGGAGCACCTTTTCGTCCCACGCCCAAATTGCTGGCCGCCTGGCCTCCCTGTCCGGGTGCGCCTGTTGGGTTTTCAAATGAGATGGAGCGGCTTTCCAGTTTCGTATTTAAATCGAACAGGTTTTCCTGTGGCTGGATTTGCGCGGTTACATTTAAAAAGCTGAAAAGAAATACCGGCATTAAATATTGAATATATTTCATAATGTTTGATTTGTGTTAATTCATAAATTATTTTAGAAGTTTATATGCTTTAAATCAGTAAATTAAATTGAATTTTTGAGTCCTTTCCGAAAGAAGTTAATTTCTTCCCGATTGTTTTTTGTTGGTAATTTATGTTTTATATTATTTCCATAAATTAAAATTCATTTTTTTTTCATAAATTAATCAATGTAAATCTAAATCTAAATATAATGAATCATTTTCAAAAAAAAATTAGAGATTCTCTCATTTTATGATCTGTATGGATCAATTTAAACTAATTTAATTATTTAACAAAACTTAAAAACTATGAAAAAAAAACGAATTCACAGGAATGCTTTTTCCTCTGTAGGGAAGAAGTTTTTTGTTTCTGTAAAATTAACATTGATAATGTTGATTTTATTTCAAGTCTCTGTTTTTGGTGCTGTTATGCAGCAAAATTCAATTAAGGGTACAATTACCAATGAGCAGGGAGAACCAATTCCAGGAGTTACAGTAGTAGTAAAAGGTACAAATACGGGTACCATTGCTAATGATGATGGAAGTTTCACAATCTCTGCTGAAAGTGGCGATGTTCTTGTATTTTCATTTGTTGGTATGAGAACAAAAGAAGTTCCTGTTGGAAATCAATCCCAAATTGATGTCGTTCTGGAGGCTGATGTAATTGGATTGGATGAAGTAGTGGCTGTTGGTTATGGCGTTCAAAAGAAAACAACAGTTACCGGTTCAATTAGTACAATTAAAGGTGAGGAACTTGCCCAAATCCCGGTATCCAACATTTCTCAGTCAATGGCAGGTAAACTTGCCGGAGTTAGCGTTCGTTCAAGTAATGGAGCCCAACCCGGCATGGATACTCCGGATATTCATATTCGTGGTATTGTAACTACTGGAAATAATAGTCCGTTGGTTGTTGTTGATGGTGTTAAACGAAATAACATTCGCCAGATAGATCCGAGTTCTATTGAAAATATCACCATTTTGAAAGATGCTGCTGCTGTTGCACCTTATGGAATTGGAGGTGCAAACGGAGTTATTCTTATAACTACTAAAAAGGGACAAAAAGGAAGACCAGTAGTGAGGTTGAATACATCTTACGGATTTCAAAATCCAACTTATGTGCCTAATATGCTTAATGCTACAGACTATATGACGCTTCAAAATGAAGGTTATTATAATTTAACTCCCAATGGTACAACACCGCCAAACAATCCGGATTTAATAGCGAATTATAAACAGTTACATCAGGAAGATCCCTGGAGATATCCCGATTCTGAGTTTATTGATGTATGGAATACAAGCGCTCCCATGCAGGATCATAACCTGGAATTAAGTGGTGGTAACGAAAATATTAATTATCATGCCGGACTGGGATATTACGATCAAAAAGGTTTATTTGATCCGGTTGGTTATAAGAGGTATAATTATAATTTAAGCTTGGAAATGAATGCGACAAAAACCACAAAAATTGGTTTGTCAATGTATGGTTCTTTGGAAAAAACAAAAGACCTCGATCCGGGAGAAAATGCAACCGGCCATCTTTTTAGGGCATTTTATAAATTTGTTCCAATTCAAACCCTTATTTATCCTGAAGGTGATAAATGGGGTGAATCATCAGCAAGTTCGCCTGTAGCTGCATTACGATCAAAAGGTTATGAGAAATGGGACAGGACTACATTATTAACTTCCGTATTTGTTGAACAGCAATTACCTTTTATTAAAGGATTGAGTGTTAAAGGAGTTTTTAGTTATGACCCAACTTCTGAAAATGAAAAACAATGGCATATTCCTTTTATCTATCATCTTATTAATTTAGATACAGATCCTTACACATTCACAGAAACACTGACTACGGAAGAAGGAAATTCACCTACATATATTTATTTAAGACAGCAAAACAGGGAATGGCGAAATTATACAGGGCAGCTCTATTTAAACTATGCCCGTACTTTTGGCGATCATAGTGTAACAGGTTTAATAGTTGCTGAAGCGCGTAAAAATACTTTTACAACATTTTGGGCGCGTCGTAATAATTTTGCGCTCGAAATTGATGAACTTGATTTTGGAAGTTCTGATAAAATTAACTACGATAATGGCGGATCCTCCAGTGAAGGAAGTGAGTTAGGTTATGTGTATCGTTTTGGGTACAACTACAAAAGCAAATATTTGCTGGAAGCTTCCGGAAGATACGACGGGCATTATTATTTTGCACCAGGGGCAAGATGGGGATATTTTCCGGCATTTTCAGCTGCCTGGCGAATATCAGAAGAAGATTTTATGGCGAATACATCATCAATCGATAATTTAAAATTACGCGCTTCATGGGGACAGTCGGGGATGTTGGCAGGAGATCCTTTTCAATATCTGGCAGGTTATGAATTACGCGGAAATGCTTATATATTTGGCACATCAGGACTGGTTCAGGGATCAAGGGTTGCTATGGAACCCAATCCTAACATCACCTGGGAAATTTCTACAAAAACTGATATTGGTCTGGATTTAAATATGTGGGACGGTTTATTGGGAGTAGAATTTGATTATTTTCATGAAAACCGCACGGGTATGTTATTGGCTCCACAGGTAATATTACCGGTGGAGTATGGTCTGGCTCTTTCTCAGGAAAATGCCGGAGAAATGAAAAACGATGGAATTGAAATTACGCTGTCATCGTATAAAAAATTAAGCAATGGTATGGAATTATCGTTGAGCGGGAATTTCAGTTACGCCAAAAACAGAATGATAGAAGTGTATGAGACAGATGCACAAAGAGAAAATCCAAACCGAACTTTAACCGGAAGGCCATTTGGTACTCCGTTTGGTTATAAAGCACTCGGACTATTTACTACTGCTGATGATAAAAACGGTGACGGTATTATTAATTCGGAAGATGGTTATACTGTAACACAATTTGGCGATTTGCACCCCGGCGATATCATATATGCCGATCTCAGTGGTCCGGAAGGTGTGCCGGATGACAAAATTGATTCAAACGATGAATACCCAATTGGTTATCCTGTTTATCCGTTAATGACCTTTGGATTAACACCTGAATTACGCTGGAATGGAATTGATATTTCACTATTCTTCCAGGGATCAGCAATGTCAAGTATTAATATTCGCCAGTTTATGACTGTGCCATTCGAGAACAATGGAAGTAATACTGCATATGAGTATTTTGATAACCGCTGGACTCCGGATAATCAGGATGCAAGGTATCCAAGAGCAACTCCTTCACCTTATGCAAACAATACACAAAACTCCGACTGGTGGACGGTAAATTCCGGCTATCTGCGGTTAAAAACCCTGGTGGTTGGATACAATATTCCTAAATCAATAATGGATAATATTGGTATCACCGGAATTCGCGTTTACTATACCGGCCAAAATTTACTAACTTTTAGTAATATTAACCATATCGATCCGGAAATGGGTTACGACGAACGGGAAAATTCTTATCCGGTAATGAGAACTCATATGTTTGGATTGAATTTAACTTTTTAATTTGTAAAAACTGAAATTATGAAAAGGATACAATTTAAAACCATATTATTAGGAATTTGTGTAACAACAATTTTTATCACAAATTCATGTGATCAGGAACAGTTTCTTGAAAATGAAAATAAATCGAATCTCACCGACCAAACTCAATGGGCATCAGAAGCCAACGCTGATATTTTCTTAAATGATGTTTATAGTGAATTGGTTCCAGTATATAATCTTGCCGAACAACTTGATTATTATACTGATGACTATAATATAAGTCACTACTATACTGCTTCCAACTGGAGACAGGGAATAACACTTGCACCATCTACCAGTACAGATGGTGTTTGGGGCGGAACACATGGTCCGACTAATGGCATGCACTGGAACCGTTTTTTTACAATTGTAAGAAAATGCAATACGTTCATTCAAAAAGTTGAAGATAACGCAGAAAATTTTTCGGATGATTATTACAACAAAAGACTGGATGAAGCCAGATTTCTCAGGGCATTCTTTTATGCCAACTTATTCACCCATATCGGTGGTCTTCCAATTATCGAAGTTCCACTCGACAGAAACTCAATGACTGAAGATGAATTGTATTATCCACGCGAAAGTTTTGAGACAACTTTTAATTTTATTACCAGTGAGTTGGGCAGCATTGTAGATCATGGCTATCTGCCGGTTAAATACAGTGCAGGTGACCCAAATGCCGGCCGCGCAACTTTGGGTGCAGCTTTGGCTTTAAAAGGTTGGATCGAACTTTTTGCTGCAAGTCCGCTTTTTAACAGTGGAGAAGCTTACTTGCCTGATCCTGGTAACTTTGTGCATTTTGCCAGTGCCGATGCAACTCGTTGGTCAAAAGCAGCTACTACCAATAAAAAATTTATCGATGAATATGGAAATGGACATCCGTATGAACTTTTCGATGATCCCGCAAACTTGTTCAGGGCTGCTAATGAATACAATTCTGAAATTATATGGGACAGACAGTTTCTCGATGTTCCGGGAATGGGAAGTAGCTATGAACGGCGCGGAGGACCAACTTATGTGCTTGGGCAGTATATGACCTGGGGAAATTATAATCCCACACAGGAAATAGTAGATCAATACGCAATGGCAAATGGGAAACTAATAACAGATCCGGAGTCTGGTTATGATCCACAAAATCCATACGTTGGGCGTGAACAACGGTTTTATAACGATATTGTTTACGATGGTGCACCATACAAACTTGACTGGATGCCGCGAACAGATACAATATTTACCCGCATTGACGAAACATATGCAAATCCTGACAAAACAAATCAAATTGATTTGGCCGGAAAAACTGACGTTGGTGATTCGGGTTATTACCAGAAAAAGAAACTGAATCCTGATGCTGCCCCTGCAAATGATGCAAGCGGAGAAAATTATATATTCATGCGGTATGCCGAAGTTCTTTTAAACTTTGCCGAAGCACAAAATGAAGCTACCGGACCTAATGCCGATGTTTATGATGCAATTAATAAAATCCGCGAACGGGCCGACCTGCCGCCGCTTGAGCAGGGATTGTCGAAAGATGAAATGCGCGATGCAATTTGGAGAGAACGCCGTGTAGAACTTTCTTTTGAAAATAAACGGTATTTTGATAATAAACGCTGGAAAATTGCTGAAGATGTGATGAATGTTGCACGACATAATATGGTCATCCGTAATACTGTACCTTCTGACAATTCTGGTGATTGGGTTTATAGTGTTGAACCCGAAGTAAAATGGACACCCAAATTCGAACTTAAACAATATATGAGTCCTATTCCTCAGGATGTAATTGATCAAAATTCAAAAATTGTTCAAAATCCTGGCTATTAGATTTTGTTGGGTTTACATGAAATAATTCACTCCGGATCTTGTTTGAAAAAGCATTATCCGGAGTATTTTTTTATCTTGTTTGAATGATTAAGAGCAAAAAAATAAAATGGCTTATTTTGCTATCGGCAACGGGTATAATATTGCTTATTTTGTTTATAGCAGGTTTAAATTTTCCCACAAGAAATAGTATTCCTCAAATACCTGAAAACATTTCATCAAAACAACTTCATAATCAGTTGCGAACGGCTTACTGGAAGGCAGTAATAAATCCTTGTTCAGATAATTTAGGCGAACTTGGTATAGCTTATCATTCTGCTTCGGAATATCAACGGGCGGCTGCATGTTACCAGCTTGCGTTGAAAAAAAACGAAGCAAATTGGCAATGGAATTATTATCTCGGGTATTTGCAGAAAGAAATGGGAAATTCACAACAAGTGATAAAAAACTTTCGAACTGTTGTTCAAAAAAATCCCAACGCTTTTCATGCATGGTATTACCTTGGAGAGGAGCTTCACAAAACGGGAGAAACAATAAAAGCCATAGAAACATTTAAAAATATTGAATTTGCCGGGGAGAATAATACGGAATTAAAACATTATTTGCATACCGACCATTTTCCTTTTAATATTTATGTTAAAAACCAAATGGCTATGTCGTTCATAAATTCAAATGATTTGGATTTGGCAGAAGAACAACTGAATGAGATTATTCGGGATAATAAATCATTCGGGTTGGCATACCGTTTACTTGGTCGGTTATACAGGTTGAAAGGAGATACTGTTTTAAGTGAGAAATATATTGTCAGGGCCAATGACTTAATCGCTTATACATCGCCGGTAGATACATTAATTGATCAGATTGCACAACGTTCGAGAAGTGAATTCTATTTGCTGAAACAAATTGATGAAGCCGACAAAATGCGGTATTTCGGTTGGGAATCACAACTTGTAAAACAAGGGTTAAAATATTTGCCCGAGAATAAATATATGGCTTCAAAAGCTATTACTTTTTATTTTAAAACAGATTCAGCTAAAAATGCATTGCCGCTGTTAAAAGAACATTTCAATTCATTTTACAACGATTTTAACGAATTGCAGTATGTTGCAAAATTATTATTCGAAAACAGATATTTTGCTCAATCGAATATTTATTACAAACGGGCTTTAGAATTAAAGCCTGAAAAGACAGATATTCAGGTTTATTTGGTTTTGGGGCTTTTTTATCAGAATGAAAAACAAAAAGCTCTCGATTTAATGGATAATTTTGTTGATAATGAAATGGATAATCCTGAATTTCTTGAAAATGCGGTGGTTGAATTATTAGGAATGGGAGAATATGAGAAGGCCGGAATTTATCTCGAAAAATTGAAAAAACTTACTCCTGAAAGTTCGAAATCATTTCTTTTGAGCGGCCAGATTGCCCAGCAAAACGGAGATTTAAAAAAAGCTGAATTATTATTCAAAACTGCTTTTCAATTAACCCCTGATGACTTGGTTTGCATGAAATCATTAAGCGATGTTTTAATGCGCCAAAAATTGTGGAAAGAATCAATTAACCATTTCGAAACATCAATGGAATATTTTCCGAATGAACCATATCTCCTGGAAATTTACGGCACTTTACTGGTTGTTTGTCCGGAGCTGGATCTTCGAAATTACGTGCTGGGAAAAGAATACCTTGAACGGGCATTTTATCATAAAGATTGCCCACCGGAAATAGCTATTTCTGCAGGTAAAAGTTTGGCGGATGTTTATTTTGCAACGGGTGATAGTCAGACTGCTTCCTACTATTTAAGGATTGTAATCAGTTATGCTAAAAGTTTAGGTGTTTCACAGGAATACACTGATAAGCTTGAGAAAAAATTAGATGAAATGAGTATTATTTAAATTATGACATGATCGAATGTCTTAGTGAAAAGGTGGTTGTGCCACTATATATTAATTCCACAAACAGTAATTCTTCGTCTTTAAATCCGGCATTTTATTACCACCACAACATGTTATTAAAAAAGTAGGAATTGAAATTAGAAAATGAAATTTCAGCGGATTTTATTTAACTTAACCACATAATTTTGAAATCAAACGTACAATATGAAAACCAGGTTTTTTTTCGCCCTCTTTTTAATACTGACTGTAAATTTACAAAATGCTTCGAGCCGGGACTGGATTCAACTTACGGATAACTGGCGGTTTACAAAAGGCAATCCTGAAAATGCACAGGCTGTAAATTTCGATGATTCATCGTGGGAGCTGGTGAATATTCCGCACGATTGGGCGATTACCGGCCCGTTTAATGAAAGTGAACCGGGAAATACGGCTAAACTTCCCTGGAAAGGCGAAGGATGGTATCGCAAAACATTTCAGGTGGATGCAGCCGATAAAGGTAAAATTGTCTATATTCTTTTTGACGGAATTATGGCACAACCGAGGATTTATATCAACGGGAAACTGGCTGGTGGCTGGGATTACGGCTACAACAGCTTTTATCTGAATGTATCGGATTACATTAATTTTGGCGGCCAAAATACCATTGCCGTATATGTTGATACCCGGCAACACGGCAGTCGCTGGTATCCGGGAGCCGGTATATACCGGAAAGTCAGCATGCTTATTACCGATCCTGTACATACCGAAATTTGGGGAACTTATGTTACCACCCCTGAAGTTTCAGATGCGTATGCCGATATCCGGGTTTTGAATACGGTAAATAACTGGAGTTCTTCCGAAAAGGAAGTAGTTGTGGAGGCACAGATTTTAAGTCCTGACGGAATAAAAATTGCAGGCTCTGAAAATAAAAAGAAAATAAGGGCAGGCAATTCCCTTGAATTTGATTACTGGTTTACGGTTCCGGGCCCTATCCGCTGGGATTTGAGTAATCCGGTGTTATACAGTATAAAAACCATTGTTAAAGAAGGGGATAAAATTCTGGATGAAAAAATTACTCCGTTTGGCATTCGCAGTTTTACATTTACTGCTGATAATGGATTTTTTCTGAATGGAAATCATCTGCAATTAAAAGGTGTCAACCTGCATCATGATCATGGGCCGCTGGGAGCTGCTTTCAATACACGGGCCATGGAACGTCAGCTCGAAATAATGAAAGAGATGGGTTGTAACGCCATTCGCACAAGTCATAATGTTTGCGCCCCTGAATTACTGGAATTGTGTGATAAAATGGGGTTCATCGTATTTAATGAAGCTTTTGACAAATGGGATGATAAAGCCGATATTACACCTGAAACCGATTTTTATGAATTCGGTGAACGGAATATAAGGAATTTCGTGAAGCGCGACCGCAATCATCCTTCCGTATTTATCTGGAGTGTGGGAAACGAAATGAGCGACATTCAGGGAAACATTGACAATGGTTTGCAGAAACTGGCAGCTATGGTTGGTTACGTCAACAGGTACGACATTTCGCGGCCGGTAACCATGGCGTGCGATCAGGATGGAAATGCTTTCTGGCGCCATTTCGACTACTACGATATTCATGCCTGGAACTATGATCAGCGGTGGGAACCGGCCCGAAAATTGGATCCTTCCAAGGCTGTTATTATAAGCGAGTCGGCATCAACAGTGAGCACCCGTGGCTTTTACGAACTGCCCCTGCCGGAAAAGCAAACAGATTTTACAAAATCAAACCAGGTCAGTTCCTACGATTTAAACGCTCCATACTGGTCCGAAATTCCGGATGATGATTTCATGTGGCAGGAAAATGCAGATTATATTACCGGAGAATTTGTATGGACTGGTTTTGATTATCTTGGCGAACCTACACCTTATCCTTCATCCCGCAGTTCTTATTTTGGTATTGTTGATTTATGCGGAATCCCCAAAGATCGCTTTTATCTGTACCAAAGCCACTGGAGGCCCGAAAAAGACAATGTCCATATTTTACCGCACTGGAACTGGTCGGGCTACGCAGGTAAAAAGGTGCCGGTATTTGTATATACCAACGGCGATGCAGCAGAACTTTTTTTGAATGGCAAATCCCTGGGACAACAGCATAAAAAACCGAAGTCGGAAATCTCAACTGAACGTTACCGCCTGATGTGGCCTGATGTTATTTACGAGCCAGGGGAACTAAAAGCAGTAGCTTACAAAGAAGGAAAAGTTATCGGGGAAGCAATGGTTCGAACTGCAGGAGAACCTGACTCAAATAAAACTTACTCCCGACCGGACGGCAATAAATGCTTCAGGAAACGATTTGTGCTATATATCTGGTGGAAGCATATGATAAAGATGGTAATTTATGCCCGCTGGCGGATAACATGATTCATTTTGAAATAAAGGGACCTGTTAAAATTGCAGGCGTGGGAAATGGCAATCCACGCTCTTATGAGCCTTTTCAGGCTGATTACCGGAAATTATTCTTTGGCAAAGCCATGCTCATCCTTCGTTCAGAAAAACAAAAACCGGGAACAATTGAAGTAATTGCAACTGCTGATGGACTGAAAACTGACCAAATCGTTATTGACAGCAATTAAAACAAAACTTTGCAGTATAGCTTTTTGATCGAACGGCTGGCATTGAGGGAGTCCTTTTTACCCTCACTTGTGTTACCAATTCACTTTATATCAAAAGTACCTGAAAGCATACCTATAATCTCAAATAAGCTTGCTATCCCTGGATAGGAATCACATATCAAAAGATAGCAAGATCATATCTATGGCGTGAAGCCTGCTATCCCTGGATAGGAACTAAATATCAAAAGATAGCAAGATCATATCCATAGCGTGAAGCCTGCTATCTCTGAATAGGAACCACATATCTTAAGATAGCAAGATTATATCCATAGCGAGAAGCCTTCTATCTCTGGATAGGAATCACATATCTGAAGATAGCAGAATGATATCCATTGTGGGGAACCGGTTTTAACAATTTAGATTTATTCTCTTTCTGTTTATTGGCTGGCCTGTCCTATTTTTTGTATTTTAACGCGCTTTATACAATCAATATTTATCAATCAACTAAACAGTATTTGAAATGAATTTTAAGACGCTGATTATTAATTTATTGTTTTTATTTTGCTTTTCAATTGTTTCTACCTCACAAAATATACCTCAGTTTGATGTTCCCCAAAGTGACACTGTTATTGTCAATTCAGGAGCTGATTTCCTGCTCATTTCCAATTTAAGCGATGGTGATTTGAATGGCCGGGAATTAACTTTTGATGTTACTTCTTCTGATGAATCCATATTGAAAATTGATTCTGTTTCCTATACTATGGGAGACAATATGGCTGTAATACATGTTTCGGAGCAGGGAATTCCCGGAAGCGCAACAGTTACTGTTTCAGTAACCGATGAAGATGGAACCACTGATAAAAATTTTACCGTGGCAGTGTCGGAATATACACACCACGGAATAAAATTTGAAATCCACGATGCGGTTTTCTGGCAGGAAGTAATTCCATTAAATGAAACGCCTGTTTATAGTTCAGTAATTCAATCCACCAACATGACATCGGCATACAACCGTTTGAACTGGGATGATATTCCACTGACTGTGAGTGCCGGCTGTAACGATCCGAATTTATGCGACGGGCATGATTTCGGCACTGGTTTTCTGGAAGGGTTCTTAGTTCCGAAAAAAAATGGCAGCTACACCTTTTACATGAATGGCGATGGAGATTATGCCCTTTTTCTAAGTAGTGATAATTCCTTCGAAAATGCGGAAGTTATAGCTGCGCAAAGTGACAATCATGGCAAAATTGGCGCTGTTTCAGGTGGCCGGAAATCGGATCCCATTCCTCTTGATTCCGGAAAGATTTATGCTATTTATGCCGTGCAATGGAATATTCACCAGGAAAACGGCGGCATAAAGTGGGAGTTGCCCGGTCAGTTCAGTGCGCAGTATATTGATGGTGCATATTTGTACCCTGAACATGATACCAATCGCCCGGAAGATGTGAATAATCTTAGAATAACTGCAACCGGCGACCGTTTTGCAAGGGTAGCCTGGGATAAAAGCAGCGACGACCAAAAACTTGCAGGCTACAATATTTACCTGAACGGTACAAAAATGAACGAGCAAGTTATTGCTGCCAGCGAATATATATTTGAAAATCTTACTGCAAGCACTAAATATTCACTGGCAGTAACGGCTGTGGATCTGGTAGGGAATGAATCCTTTATTCAGCAAATAGTGAATATGGAAACATTAAGTCCGGATACTATACCGCCAACCCCACCCACTGCTATATCAGCTGATGTTACTACAGGACTGGCCGTTGAGGTTTCATGGGATGGCGCAACAGACGGACAAACCGGTATTTATGGCTATAATGTTTACCTGAACGGCGAACTGTACAATACCGACAGCCTGATAACTGTAAATTCAATGGTTTTAAAAGTTCTGACTCCGGAAACGGAATATGATGTGCAGATTGAAGCAGTGGATGCAGGGATGAATGTTTCGGAAAAAAGTGAAGTGTTTAAAGTGTCAACTTCAGCTTTTGATCCGCTGGATGATAATCTCGGGATTAAAACTGGTAAACTGGAATTTTCAACAAGTGCTATGTCATACAACGAAGGCATCGGAATTAATCCGGATTTCAAAAGTGGTGAAGTTTTTAATTCAGAACATACAGTTTTACTGAAAGATTTGCAACCCGGAGCAATTCGTTGGGGGGCACTCTCAGCAAATCCGCTCAGTTTTGCAGATTATGTTGGCGCCGGAAAAAGCGTCACCATCGGTAAGTTTATTGAACGATGCAATCAATTTGGCGCATATACGGCATTCTGTTGCGGTGTGGAAAACAGCACCGATTGGCGCAGGAATCCGGATACATTCCTGCGTTTCCTTGAATACATTAACGGGCCGGATGATACACCCGGCGGACAATTACGCGTAGCAGAAGGTTATTCGGAGCCGTTTTTGAAAAACAGCCCCGGATTGATATTCGAATTTGGAAATGAAGTATGGGGCGCCAATGCCCACAATGCACAAATTGGCAGCGATTATAATGCCTACGCTGAGTGGTGCCGCGAAATGGCGCAAAAGATGAAAGCCTCACCCTATTACGATTCAACAAAAATTTATTTAACATACAGCTCCCGCTATCCGAGCCGTGAAAAAAGCTATGGCCTGAATGAGAAAATCATTGACGGCAATAATGGAATCGTTGATTGGACAGCGCCTTCAGGATATTTAGGCGGGAATATGAATTATGACCCTGCACTTCCTCCTGCCAGTTCTGAGCTGGAATATTACGGGAATGTGCGCGGTCTGGCTGATGACTTCTTAAGTGGAATGCTCAGTTCTCATAAATATGAGGTCGATAAAACCGGCCGCCTCATGAAACAGTATATGTATGAATCAAATACCACCACACCTACCTACAATGGCCGGCTGGGGCAGGCATTGTTAAGCACCGATTACTATCTCACGTCAATGGAACTGGGCTCGGCTATTCCAACCATATTTCATCTTACAGGCGGTGAGTGGAGGATTACTGAACCTGAAAATGATTACCGCAGACTGCCGCTTTTTATTACTGCAAAATATGTAAACAATCTGTGCAAAGGTGATGTGCTTTATAATACCTACTATTCAAATCAGCAAGGGAAATCCAATCAGGGAGCTAAGTTTTCAGCCCGTCCTGTAGGAATTCATACCTACAGAAATGAACAGGGTTATTCCATCGTTTTCATCAGCCGCGATTATGAAGATGACCATTATGTACAGGTAGATTTTCCTGAAGAATTTTCATTCAATCCGGATGGTAAAATGGTTGTTATATCGGGTGAGGATTTCAGCACAAAAAATACAGTTATCGATTCTTCGGCGGTAACAATCGAAAACGGAATAGTAATTAAAGTTCCAAAATATGCAATGGTGGTTGTTCATTTCGATGCCGAAGATATTGTAATGGAAAACCTGCCGCTGGCACATTATCCTTATCCGCACATTGAAAACATTGATATTCCGCAGGGGAATAAAACTTTCTCCGAACCCGGTGAAACCATTCCTTTTTCAGCAAAAATTACACCGGTTGACTCCTGGGATCGTAAGGTAGAATGGACGCTGTTCAATAATTCAGGCAATTTTAGTATTTCCCAATCCGGAACTTTCTGCTATGTAACTGCCGGAAACCGGTTGGATAATGAAACTGATTCCTTAATTCTGCGATCATCCAGCCGGGATGGGAAAATTTACGATGAAGTGGTTTTATACCTTCCCAAATCAGTTGGAACAGAAAATATCAAAAAGAAAAGTGATTTGAAAATATATCCCAATCCGGCAAAAGATATGGTAACAGTTGAAATAAATGCCGAAGATACCATCCGGATTTTTAGCATGAATGGTTCAAAATTGCTGGAGAAAAATCTGACTGTCGGTCGCAATGAACTGGATATTAAGTTTTTGCCGCGTGGTGTTTACACTGTTCAAGTGAGAAAAGAATCGGTGCGCCTGGTTGTTGAAGATTAAGCGGAAAAGGAAAAACAAATAATATTTATTGAAAAGATTATTCAAAAAACTAAATTCATAAAAACCGAAATGAAAAAGATAAAGTTTGTGGCAGTGATTTTGGCTGGTATGCTGTTGGCTTCCTGCAATCAGTCGGCGTCGTGGATTTCAACCACTGAAAACACACCATGGCAGGCAGAGGAAGGTGTGAAAGTTGTTCGTGCATCGGGCGAAGCGGATGCGGTTGTGGATGTAAATACAAAGTTGCAAACGATAGAAGGATTTGGAGCCTGTTTTAACGAGCTGGGTTGGGTGGCGCTGAATCGCCTGAGCCAGGCAGAAAGGGATTCGGTTTTCCGCGAGCTCTTTGCTCCGGGTGTGGGAGCCAATTTTACCATCTGCCGCATGCCGGTTGGAGCTAATGATTTTTCGCGCGACTGGTATTCATACGACGAAACAGAAGGCGATTTTCAGATGCAGAATTTCAGCATCGAAAACGATACGAAGACGCTGATTCCATACATTACATCTGCACTGGAATACAAGCCCGACCTGAAAATATGGGCATCGCCGTGGAGCCCGCCGGCCTGGATGAAATGGAACAAACATTACGCGTGCCAGGTACCTCCGGAATCGCTCGATCCAAAATTTGACAACAACCTTCCGCCCGATCGGCAAGGCGCCGAAGGAACAAACATGTTTATTTTACAGAAGGAATATCTGCAGGCTTATGCACTTTATTTTTCAAAATTTATTGAAGCTTACCGTCAACAGGGAATTGATATTTTTATGGTGATGCCCCAAAATGAATTCAATTCATGCCAGATATTTCCAAGCTGCACCTGGACTGCTGCCGGACTGGCTGAATTTGTTGGCAAATATCTTGGGCCGGCAATGAAAGACCAAAATGTAAAAATAATGTTTGGAACGATGGAACGGCCGAATATTGCGCTGGTTGACACGCTGTTGAATGATCCGCTGGCCGGGACGTTTATCAGTGGCGTAGGTTTTCAGTGGGCCGGAAAAAAAGCTATTCCCGGCATTCATGAAAAATACCCGGATTTGAAATTGTACCAGACCGAGCAGGAGTGTGGCGACGGGAAAAACAACATGGATTATTGCCTGTATGCCTGGTCACTGATGAAACATTACCTTGATAACGGCGCCAGCGCTTACCTGTACTGGAACATGGCGCTCGACGAAGGCGGTTACAGCCGCTGGGGATGGCAGCAAAATTCGCTGATTACAGTGGATACAATCAGCAACACCAGCCATTTTAACCACGAATATTACCTGATGAAACACTTTAGCCATTTTGTGAAACCGGGTGCCGCCAAACTTCCTGTTGAGGGAGATTCCGGCAATATGCTGGCTTTCCGCAATCCCGACAACAGCATGGTGCTGGTGGTGCGTAGCGAAAAAAATCAGCAGGTAAAAATAAAAGTGGGTGAAAAAATGATTGCCCCTGATTTGAAAGCCGGCTCATTTAACACGTTTGTTTTGAAATTATAAACCGTTAAAAAAACATAACAAAACAGCAAATCGAATTAATAGAATAATAAAAACTTATCAAATGAAGCATTTTATACATACAGCACTTTTTGCAGCAGTAATTTTTATACACCCTTTTTGGATTGAAAATGCCGCTGCCAAAAATTATTACATAAATTCTGAAACGGGGAATAATTCAAATAACGGACAGACGATTGACAAGCCTAAAAAGTCGCTGGACTGGTTTTCGTGGAGCACCTCTTTTCTGCAACCCGGCGATACCGTTTTTGTGATGAATGGAACGTACACGGGTGGCAACCAGTTTGCGATACTCGCATTGCGGGCATCGGGAACAAGGGAAAAACCACTTGTAATCACTAACCATCCTGGTCATAAACCATTACTTAAACTGAACGAATACAAATGGGCCGGAGTGCACATTGCCGATGGTGTGCACGACATTGTTATTAACGGATTGACCATTCAGGGTTACAATCAGAATATTACGCTGGAGGAAGCACTTAATCAGCCGGGAAGTTGTGCCGATCCAAATGGTTCAGTCGATCCAAAATATAACGCAAACGGTATAGCTTTGGAAGGCAGAAATAACGGGCACATTCATCATATTACCGTTTCCAACTGCGAAATTTTTGAATGTGGTGGCGGTGGAACGGGAAGCACAGAAGCCGACTACCTTACCTTTGAAAATAACCTCATTTACAACAACTGCTGGTACACGATATACGGGAATAGCGGGATTTCAAACCTCAATTCCTGGAATCTTGACGACCACAGCGAAGTAGAATATTCCATGATCATCCGCAATAATATACTCTTTGGAAACCAGCTTTTTGTTCCCTGGGTAGGGCCATGCAAAATATACGACGGCAACGGGATTATTATCGATTCTGAAACCAATGAAGGCATGTCTTTTCCTGCGTATTCGGGCAAAACATTAATTGAGAACAATGTGGTTTACGACAATGGCGGCCGTGGAATTCATGTGTACAAAAGTGCGAATGTCGACATCATCAACAATACAAGCTATTTTAATTGTAAAAGTCCTGAAATTTCGGATGGCGAAATAACGGTACAAAATGCTTCTAATATCCGTGTTTTCAACAATATTATTTACGCCCGCGACGGCCAGAATGCCAACCTGCGGTACCAGGCACCCAATAATGTCACATTTGGAAATAACCTGATTTATAATGCTTCATCTTCCAAAATCGGATTTACAAATGAGACCGATATTGTTGGTCAGGCTCCCGAATTTGTTGATTCTGATTTGTCTGCTCCCGATTTGCGGCTGAAAGAAACAAGTCCGGCACGAAATGCAGGAACAAAAGCCGAAGGTTTATTTAGTGAAACAGACATCAACGGCATTTCCAGGTTATCCGGTGGAGTTCCTGATATAGGCGCCTACGAGTTTGAGGAGGAAATAATCAGCAGTGCAGTTGCTTTGCCGGGAAAGCATCAAATCCGGATTTATCCGAATCCGGTAAAAAATAGAATCACAATTGATTTATCCGGTGAAATGTTGCATTCAGGATTGAATTACTCGCTGGTGAATATAGCCGGAAAGGAAGTATTAACGGGAGCATTTAAAAATGCAGGCTCACATCAAACAATTGATATCCGAAATGAAAAAGAAGGATTATATTTTCTTAAAATCAGGAGTGACGAAAATTCATTTGTTCAAAAGATAATAATTCAGAAATAAAATGAAGGAAATAACAGGTTTTTTTACTGCAACACAAATCAATAAAATGAAAATAAAAAAACGAAACCTGTTATTCACTTTTATTCCTGTTCTTATTTTCATTTTTATGAAATCGGAGGCGAATATGACATTGCTTTCCGATTCAATCCTGAAGGAACAGTTTGAAGATAAAATTTCGGAGACAAATAATTACGTCGAACAAGCTGTTGTATATGTTTCCACAGCAGGAAATGATGAGAACCCGGGAACCCGGAACCTTCCATTCAAATCATTTGAAACTGCCAGGAATGCTTTACGAGAAAACGGAGCAGGTACAAGGAAAATAGTAGTGTTGCCAGGCGAATATTTTCTTACAAAAACATTTGAATTAAATTCTGTTGACAGCGGATTTGTGATGGAGGCAGAACAGCCGGGAACTGTGAATATTTACGGTGGTCAAAAAATTGTAAACTGGCAGAAGGGCAATGATGGATTCTGGTATGCAGAACTTCCTGAAGTCAAACAAGGAACATGGGATTTCCGGGCGCTGGTGGTTAATGGTAAACTTGCCGTGCGGGCGCGTTTTCCTGAAACCGGAACGTTTCAACATGAACAGATTTGGGATGTAAAAATGCTTCCTGCAGTTGCCGGTTACTGGGAACGACAACCGTTGCCCGAAGAGAAATTAAAGATGGTCTACAATCCAAAAGACATACCGGATACCCTCGATATCCGAAATGCCGAAGTCAGGGTATACCACATGTGGGACGAGTCGATGGTGGGGATTGCACAAAATGACACGGTTAAACACAGTTTTACCTTTTCGAAACCGGCAACCTATCCACCCGGTGCTTTTGGTGTGAAAAAGTATGTCATTTTCAATACCCGCGAGGGAATGAACCATCCCGGACAATGGTACCTCGACAGGACAGCAGGACGCGTGGTTTACCTGCCTGCAAAAGATGTGGATATGAACAAAGCCATTGTAATTGCCCCGCGCCTCGAAAGAGTTATACACATTGCCGGTACCAATGAAGAGCTGGTTAAAAATATTACCCTCCGGAATCTTTCCATTCAGGTTACAAATATTCCGCTGAAATCGGCCGGTTGGGCCGGTGGTTCTTTTGAAGGCGCAGTAAGCATGGAATTTGCTGACCACTGTAAAATCGAAAACCTTGAAATATATAATACGGCAGGTATTGGTATTTCCGCAAAACAGGCAACCAACAGCAGGATTACAAATTGTGCAATTCACCACACCGGTGCTTGTGGATTTAAATTTACCGGGGCAGAATCATTTATTTCTGAAAACCGTATCCATGATGTTGGTGTGTTTTTCCCCAGTTCATGTGCGCTTTTTGTTACTGCCGAAAAGATGCACATCTACCGGAACCAGATTTACAATGGCCCTTATAGCGGAATGATTCTGTACGGCAGCAACAACCTGATTGAGGAAAATATCATCTCGCGCGTGATGCAGGAACTGCATGACGGAGCAGCCATATACAGCAGCGGTACAACGGTAAGAAATTGCATCTTAAGGGGAAACCTTGTTCGCGATATAGTGGAAATAGGGCAGGGATTCGGCGTAAGTTCCTATTATTTTGATGAAGGAGCTGAAAACTGCCTGGTTGAAAATAATGTTTCCATTGGAGTGGGCCGGCCAATCCACAACCATATTGTATCAGGGATAACCTACCGAAACAATACATTTATTACAGAAGGGGATATGACTTTGTCATTTCAACGGTCTGCCGGTTGCATTTTTGAAGCAAATACCCTGGTTGCACCAGGTAAAATAAATATCGTTCAGCCTAACGGGTTTAAAACATGGAAAGACAATATCGTTTTCCGAAACAGAAACGGGAATGATCAATCTCCTGAATTTAAGATTGAATCAGACATGCCACCTTTTGAAATACCTGCCCGGATGAACAGGCCGGCTGTGGCTGTAAAGGTTTCAAAACCTCCCCTTTTGGATGGAGAAATCGGAATGGAAGAATGGCCTGGTGAATTCCACACGCTGAACAGGGAACCCTCACGACTGCCTGCAAGCGGCGCTCCAACACTGGTTAAGCTTTCATACGATCAAAATTTTCTTTATATAGGAACTATCGTTACAATGTTTGATTCTGATAAAATCAGAAAAGGAAATATTTGGGAAAAAGACGACGGATTGGAATTGGCCATTGCCGGTAAAACACCTGATGGAAAACCAGCAGAATATGTTATCCGGCTTTTTGCCGGCGACACGTTATTATGCCCTGAACTTGAAGGTGAACCTGAAAAAATTAAGGAACGACTGGAAAAGGAAATACGCTATTCATCGGTTATCAAATTAAAACGGAGGGGCGGCGGATGGTATTCCGAAATGGCTGTGCCTTTGCATCTGCTGGGAATAAAAGCGGAACCGGGCCTTGAAGTCGCTTTCAATTTGAGCGCCTGGTGCAACGAGTATGGAAACTGGCACTGCTGGGAAGGAACACAGGGAATCAGTTCGAATACAGAACAGGCCGGTTTTCTTAGGTTTCAATAAACTGAAAGAATGAATAATTTTGTTAAGAAGAGAAATAAAAGAATTGTTACAATGATAAAACACTCTTCCACTGCGCTCAGAATGACGATCAGATTGAGGGTAGTGGAAGGGGGATAACTCTAAATGTCAAAGAATGTAAAACACTGTTGTCTGGTGAAAAATAAAAACCTGAGTGAGGAGATGACCGGCTGCTCCATTGACATAACAAACCCCGGGATTCATCCCGGGGTTAGTTAAAGTCAGGTATGAAGCGGGCTTTAGCCTATAATTTAAAGTTTTAACCGGACATGCATGTACAATAATTTAAAATTACCCTATTTTTAGGACGAATATTAAAACCAGTTAAACCATGATTAAAAATATTTCAATTCAAAAAATAATTGTATTGGCAGGAATCTTTATCCTGTTCTTTACGTTCAGTGCAAATTCAAAAACGTGGAAGTTAACAGACAACAATCTTACTGTAGTTTTTGATGACCAAACCGTATTGCTTTCTGTTACCGACAAACGATGCAACAAAATCTGGCAGCAAACTGCTGTAACCGAAAATCTCAAGGTGGATAAAGTTATTCAGGACGGAAATAAGCTGAACGTTAAAATGTCAGGTAAATATCCTTTTGATGTAATTTTCATGCTGACTCCTGCTTCTGCTCTGGAAGTGCAACTGATTGCCGGTGAAAAAATGGAATTTGAAAAGCTGTCGTATCCGCCAGCCTTTGAAACGCCTGATAAAAACTATTATCTGCTTTTTACCGATAGTGAAGGGTTTTTGCTGCGTGCCGATGACACCGAATATGGAATTGGCCGGCAGATTATGCATTCCATGCGCGGTTTGTCAATGCCATGGATGGGAGTTACCGATACTGCCTTTCAAACCGGTTACATGGCCATAGTCGATACACCCGACGACGCTGAAATGTGGGTGAAACGGTACAACGGACTGATTTCATTTGAGCCGCTCTGGATTTCGCAAAAAGGAAAATTCGGCTACACAAGAAAAATGATTTATCACTTTTTCGATAAAGGGGGATATGTAGCCCAGTGCAAGAAATACCGCGATTACGTGTGGGCAAAAAATTCGGTTCCGCCGACTTTGAAGGAAAAGCAAAAACGCTTTCCTGCTATTGAAAAGATGATTGGCGCTCCACATATTTACCTGTGGGACGATGCCCGCGAATTAAGTTTTGCCCGCGAAATGAAAAAATCAGGCATCGATAAGGCATTTATCCTCTGGAATCCAAATCATCCGCCATATCCGGAACCCGGTTATGACAATGAAATTAAAAAGCTGGGCTATTTGTCAGGGGTATATGAGCTGTTCAGGGATGTGCATTTGCAGGATACAACTGGTCATATTGACCCGGCTAACCGCGAGGGAACATGGCTGAACCGGTTTCGGTTCCCCGGTTTGTTTCATAAAGTAGCGATTGTAGAAAAAGACGGAGATTATCATTATTCAGGATTTGGTTACGATACCAATCCGAAAACAGTTTTATCCATTATTCCTGAATTACGTACCGACCGCGAAATGGAAGTCTACCCGCACGAATCGTTCTTTCTCGACGGTTATCTGGCCAGCGGAATATTTGAGGATTACGGTAAAGAAAATCCGCTAACCCGTACGGATTATAAAGAAACTGTAATAGAAATGAACGAATTTTTTGCCGATAAGTACAACTCTATAGTTGGAGTGGAATGGGGTGCTGATTATGGCGTGCCAACTGTTGCGTATGCGCACGGAATGACCACCCTGCACCACATGTTGTATTCGTCACCCGATCGGAATAAAAAAGGTTCAATATACTATATGGGTGAATGGGACAATCCATCGCATCCTTCGATTATGGTTGGCGAATATGTTCCTGACGAACATTATATGAAATGGGCAATCAATGAAAAAATACGTGTGCCGCTGTACCAGTTGGTTTACCATGGCGCCATTGTCACCACCTGGCGCTGGGACGACAACAGCCACAATATGCCATCCATCTGGTGGAAAAAAGATTTGTTTGACATGTTGTACGGAACTGCACCGCTTTGGTGCCTCGACCGTCCGCGGTGGAAAAAGTTCAAACAAACATTTATCGAAAGTTACCAAAACCTCGGGCCATGGCTCGAACAGATTCAGTACGACGAAATGCTTTCACATAAATTCTTAAGCGATGATCACAAGGTGCAGGAAACTGAATTTTCGTCCGGGAAAAAAATTGTTGTCAATTTTGGCGAAGAAAATTATACCTATAATGGAGAAATGGTAAATGCCAAATCCTATAAAATCTTCTGAAGGATATAATAAATCAGATACAATTCTTAAATGATGCAAATGAAAAATTTCAGGTTCATATTTTCTCTGATAGCCATTCATATTTTTATTCTGCATTTTGAGAGCAATGCTCAAACCATTGAATCGCTGGCCAAAGACTTACCTCCTTATTTTTCGGTACTTACTACCTGGGGACTGCGGCCGGAATGGGATGAAACAGGGGAGAATATTTACTTCCTCGATAAAATGAATGGTGATGTATTCAAAATAAATATAGAATCGCGCGAAATAACGGCAATAACAAATAACTTTTACCACGGCGGGATTTACCGGGTGCTGTGCCTGTCAAACGGCGATTTGCTGCTTGCCATGGCACCGCCGGTTTTCGATTCGCGTGAGCCTGAGAAAGCCCGGCATTCCGGATTGGAATTGTGCATTCTGAAAAAAGATGATTTATCAAAACCAATATCCCTTGGAGAATATTGTGACGAAGGGCCTGCGGTTTCTAAAAACAGCCTGCAGATTGCCTGGACACTTCCCGGGCAGCGCGAAATTTGCATTGCTGATATTAAATATACCGATAGAATTCCCGAAATCCTTAATAAAAAGAAAATCATCTCCTACAAAGATTCATCGGCATATATCCGGCTCGAAACGCAGGATTTCAGGCCGCCAAATAATGAAGAACTCCTTTATACCCATTACTGGGGCGATGAAACCGATGCATTTTACCATGCGGATACCTATGGTTTTAACTTGAAAACCGGGAAAACAGTCAACTATACCAAATCACCCGGAAGCTATGATGAAGCAGAAGGAATTTTTCCCGATGGAAAATATACGATGATTGAAAGCGACCGTCACCAGGATTTGGCCAACCGCCTGCGTTGGAAAGTGGATGTGTACCGGCTGAATCTAAACGGTAGCGGAGAAGTGGAACGTCTGGCTGATTTTTCTACCCGCTATCCGGGTAAATTGAGGTCGGATAATCCAGTGGTAGATAAAACCGGTAAATATATTGCCCTGCAATATGGTTTTCTGGCCGGCTCCGGAAACGGGCAGGGCATTTTCCTGTTCGATTTGGAAAAGTACGAGGAAATGAAATAAAATGTCCGGTGATTTAAAAAATATGTATATTCAAATATCAATAATGAAAAATATTGCAGCCTTATTATTTAGTCTCTTTTTTACGGTCGTTTTATCTGCTCAGGAAACCAGCCAAATCAAAATGTCGGACTACATTGGTGTGAATTCAAATGTAGCAGCTTACGACCAGCATTATCTGGCTGATCTGGCAAAGTGTACCAAATGGATTCGGGAATACCATTCATGGGGACATTACGAAGTTGCAAACGATTATTACAAATGGGATAATATCACCACATATCCGCAGGGTTATACATGGCCCGACCATACAAAATTCATGAATGAATGCCGGAAGCTGGGAATCAATGTTCTTATCGATGTGCTGGATAAACCCGACTGGGCAGGGGAGGCAAGAGGCGCTTACAACACTGGTGACGGTTCACAGCCGGAAGATTATCTTGAACGGCTCGAATTTATCGGACAGCTGGTGGCACGGTACGGAACACAAAAAGTGGACAAGTCACTGCTTGAAACTGCAGATAAAGTGACGGGTTTGAATTACATCAAATATTACGAAGACGATAATGAACCTGACTACTGGTGGGAGAATCCACTGTGGCCTGCCGAAAAATATGCTGTTTACTGCAATGCTGTTCACGATGGTTACGGTGTGGAAACAAGTGAAGATTATCCATTACTCGGTATTAAATCGGTAGATTCTTCTGCTGTGCATGTGTTGGCAGGCATGGCTACAGAATCTCCGGCTTATATTCAGAAAATACTGAACAATTCAAATGGCCGCATTCCATTCGATGTGCTAAATATTCATACCTACTGTACCGACCATACCGACGGATATTCACCCGAAAACGAATCTCACGGAATAGAAAAGAACCTTGGCGATTTTATGGACTGGTGCAACCGGACGCTTCCGGATGTGCCGGTTTGGATTACTGAATTTGGCTGGGATACATACATTAGCTCAGGAAGTCATTCCTATGTGTACGCACCTCCCCAACAGCAGGCCAACTACATTTTACGATCGTATTTTGTGACATTGAAGATGGGATTTCAGAAGGCATTTTTGTTTATGGACAAAGACCCGAACAGCACCGGGACACTGCAATATTCGAGCAGCGGATTAATTTCTGACCAGAATACAGGACATGAAAAAAAACCTTCGTATTATTATCTGGCAACCATGCAAAATGTACTCGGCGAAGCGGCTTATGATTCTACTTTGGCTTACCGCCAAACAGCAGGGAATAAAGAAGTTTACAACTTTAAATTCAGAAATGTAAACGATGATCTTATTTACGTACTCTGGACACGCCTGGACAATTCGGAAACAGATTCCGGTGCATCGCTTCCTTATCAGTTGAAACTGAATTACCAGCCTGAATATGCATTCAGCATTCTCCCGCAGGACAATGATATGAATGGCGACACGCTGGCACTTGATGTAACAGGAACTTCTGTTGATTTGGTTTTAACAGAAACACCTCAGTTTGTTGTAGTTTCCGGAAACAGTACTTCCGGTATTCAACGGGAAAATAAATCCTTTGATTTTAAAGTCTATCCAAATCCTGCCGATAACGGTGTGAACGTCTCGCTCTTCAGTTCGACAAACCGGAAAATAAAAGTATCTGTTTTTACTTCCGAAGGTAAATTATTGAAAATTCTTGCGGATAAAGTATTTGACGCCGGAAACAGTTACCTCTCATTTGGTGAAAATTATTCGCAGGGAATGTACCTGGTGAATGTGAATTCCGGCGATTTCAGGAAAGTGGAGAAGGTCTTTTTGAAATAGCTGCAAGCTTCAACCTTCAAGCCGCAAGCTCTAGTCTCAAGTTACACACTGCATTTTGATTTTGCCTGAACTTTTTGTAATTTCGTTCATTTAATAAATAATATTATCAGATGACAACGATACAACAGAATTTAAGCACAACCACTGAGCATTATGATAAGTTGTTAAATATTCTGGGGAAGAAATATATCCGGTCGAAAATTGAGAGTCCGTATGATTTTATTACGATTGCGTCGAAAGGAATCAATGCAAATGTGATAGTCAATTTCAGAAAACACTTCAAAATTACGCGCGATTATGCGGCTGAACTTTTAAATGTTTCAGAGCCGACAATTTACAGGTGGATTCGAAACAACAGAAAGCTCGAGCGGAATTTTTCGGTACAACTTTTTGAACTTGCCGATCTTTTTCTTTTTGGTACTGAAGTGTTTGAAAGCAAGGAGAATTTTTTTAAGTGGCTGGAGTTGCCCAACACAGCCCTGGGAGGGCTCGAACCAAAACAGGTACTGGAAGTCCCGGGAGGAATCGCGAAAGTAAAAGATTTACTCGGACGAATTGAATACGGTATTTACAGTTAGTTTCGATGCTGGTTTACCGGATTACAAAAAGCAAATTCGCATCGGATGTTAGCGGTACCGGCGCGGCACTCTATCCCGGGAGATGGAACAAAAAAGGTGCGCCAGTTTTGTATACCGGTGAAAATCTGGAAATTGCATTGCTTGAATATATTGTTCATATCCCGCCACTGATTGCGCCGCAGTTGGATGCTTTGACAATAGAAATTCCAGACGATTCAATAACTGCCTTTGAACCTAAAGATTTGCCTAAAAACTGGTACCATTTTCCGGCGCCAACTATTCTTTCTGAAATCGGTCAAAAATGGGTGGAGGAGAAAAAAACTGTTGCACTAAAAATACCAAGCAGCATCATTCATTCCTCCTATATTTTCATTTTGAATTGCAATCATTCGGATTATAAAAAGGTAAAGATTCTTGACCAACAGCGATTCTATTTCGATTCCCGGCTGAGGAAATAGACGGAAAAGATGATTATAAAGCGGGTTGGAAGTTGCCATACTCGGTTTGGGAAAGAGCTTATTTGTTGCCATTATTCAGTTTAAATTACGATATTCATTGGGTGTTTGTCCGGTTACATTTTTAAACAATCTCGTAAAATGCTGTGGATATTTGAAACCCAATTCGCCTGCTATTTCACCCACTGTTTTATCTGCATCAAATATTTTGTTTTTGGCCACCTCAATTACTTTATTCTGAATGTATTCCTTTGCTGATTTGCCGGTTTCTTTTTTAATCAAATCGCCGAAATAGTTGGCCGATAAATGAAGTTCTTCGGCAAACCATGTTACAGACGGCAAACCGATGGTTTGAGGTTTATCCGATGAAAAATAGCTGTTCAACTGTTCCTCAAACTTTTCCAAAATTCCCCGGTTGACATTATCTCTTGTAATAAACTGACGGTCGTAAAAACGATCACAGTAATTCAAAAACAATTCAATATTGGAAGCAATAAGTTTCTTACTGTGTTTGTCCACCCCTTGTTGCAATTCATAACTTATTTTTGAGAAACAATCCAGAACAATCTGCCTTTCGCGTTCCGACAGGTGCAAAGCCTCATTTGTATTATAACTGAAGAAATGGTAATCATTGATATTTCTGCCCAGATTGGTTCCCTGAAGCAGGTCGGGATGAAACACAAGTGCATGTCCTTTCGGCTGATAAATTTTACCGGTGGTTTCAATTTCAAGCACTTGCCCGGGAGAAACAAAAACCAGCGTTCCCTCCTGGTAATCGTAATAGTTACAGCCATATTTTAAATCACCGCACTTTACATCTTTCAGGAAAATGCAATACAGGCCAAAATTCAACCTGACCTTCTTTTCTTTACCCCATGTCCTTGGATTGGCTTTCGAAAAATCGATGATGCTTACCAAAGGATGCAGTGTCTCATGATTGTTTAAGGCATTGTACTCACCAACCGTGTCAAATTTGTGTATTCCTTCCATGACGTTGTTATTTATCCAATACAAATTTAGCCTTTTCTTCAAAATGTAATCATCAAATTTGTCAATTCAGTAAAAATGGTAGGATAAACAGTAATTTGTATACCAAATAATTAGCTCGCTTGTAAGACCTTTGTAAAGTAAAAGTATTTCTTGTTCGAATCGGACAGGAAAAATTTAAAATCATCTGTATGAAATCACGAAAATTAGGAACCCAGGGATTGGAAGTATCAGAAATTGGCTTCGGATGCATGGGGCTGAATTTTGGATATGGACAGGTAACCGAAAAAAAGGAAGCCATAAAAATTATCAGGAAAGCACATGAGCTGGGCGTGACCTTTTTTGATACAGCCGAAGTTTACGGACCCTATACCAACGAGGAAGTTGTGGGTGAAGCACTGGCGCCAATACGAAATGAAGTCGTGATTGCCACAAAGTTTGGCTTTGGTTTTAAGGATGGGAAATCAACAGGATTAAACAGCCGGACTGAACATATTAAAAAGGCTGTGGATGGTTCATTATACCGGTTAAAAATTGAAACCATCGATTTGCTTTACCAGCACCGCGTTGACCCTGAAGTTCCAATTGAAGATGTAGCCGGAGCGGTAAAAGAACTTATCAGGGAAGGAAAAGTAAAATACTTTGGCCTTTCGGAAGCCGGAGTACAAAATATTCGGCGTGCCCATGCAGTTCAACCTGTTACTGCACTTCAAAGCGAATATTCATTGTGGTGGCGCGAACCTGAAGAACAAATCATTCCAGCACTCGAAGAACTGGGTATAGGATTGGTTCCTTTCAGTCCGCTTGGCAAAGGTTTTTTAACGGGAAATATTGATGAGAATACAACATTTGACAGCAATGATTTCAGAAGCACTATCCCGCGGTTATCACCTGAAAATATTAAAGCAAATTTGGCTTTTGTTGATTTTGTAAAGCAAATTGCCAAACGCAAAAATGCAACACCCGCACAAATTGCACTGGCCTGGTTAAATGCACAAAAACCATGGATTGTTCCAATTCCAGGCACCACAAAAATCCATCGGTTGGAGGAAAATGTTGGTTCAGCCAATATAAAATTTACAAAAGAGGAGTTGCAGGAAATTGGAACAGAAGCTTCAAAATTAGAAGCTTATGGTGATCGGTATTCCGAAGGTTCAGCAAAAATGATTGACCGGTGATACATGAACAATTCACCAGGAGACTATCTGTGGTTACAAAGAATCACGCGTTGAATAAAAGATTAAACATAACAGATTAATAAAAGAAATGAAATAAAAATCAATGTTGAATAATCACATGAACAACACCTTTTTGTTTGGCCTCTCTTTCATTTTATTTATGGTCACTTCCTGCTCAACCAGGGAGAATAACAGTGGTATAATCAAAATTAAAGAGCAGGGTAGTTTTGCAGTTGGTGGCACTGTGATTTCAATGCCTGGAACATTTGATCCGTACAATCCAACGCCGGCCGGACAAACTTTTCATGGAGATCATGCCTATGTTTTTTATCAGGTCCCGGCTGATGCCCGGAAATATCCGCTGGTAATGTGGCATGGCTTCGGACAGTTTTCCAAAACATGGGAAACCACACCCGACGGTCGCGAAGGTTTTCAAAATATATTTTTACGCAGAGGCTTTCCGGTATATGTTATTGACCAGCCGCGCAGGGGCGATGCCGGCAGGAGCACAATTTCAGGAACTGTTGAACCAATACCGGACGAACAGGGATGGTTTGGCACATTTCGCATCGGAATCTGGCCCAACTATTTTGAAGGAGTGCAGTTTGCCCGCGATTCCGCTACGCTCAACCAGTATTTCCGCCAGATGACTCCAGACATTGGACCTATGGATGTAATTGTAAATGCCGGTGCCGTTTCTGCGTTGTTCGATAAAATTGGGCCCGGCGTTTTGGTTACCCATTCCCATTCAGGTGGAATGGGCTGGCTGACTGCTGTCAAAAATCAAAATATAAAAGCCATTGTTTCCTATGAACCGGGAAGTGGATTTCTATTTCCCGAAGACGAAGTGCCGGAAGCAAGACCAAGTAGTGGCGGAACATTGGAAGCCGTTGGAATTCCAATGACAGAGTTTCAGCAGCTTACCAAAATTCCAGTCGTAATTTATTATGGCGATAATATTCCTGCTGAACCAAATCCAAATCCTGGTCAGGATGGGTGGCGGGTGCGGCTTGAAATGGCCAGATTATGGAGAGATGCAGTAAATCGTCATGGCGGCGATGTAACGGTAGTGCACCTGCCTGAAATCGGGATAAAAGGTAATACCCATTTCCCGTTTTCAGATTTAAACAATATGGAAATAGCTGATTTAATGTCGCATTGGTTAAAAGAAAAAGGACTGGATAAATAAATTTTAAATATGTATACCCGTATATTTACCTAATTTGATTATCTTTGAGAAAAATCAATTTTCATGTCGTTAATTAATTTCATCGAAGAGTTCCCAGACGAAGCAA
Organism: uncultured Prolixibacteraceae bacterium; assembly: GCA_963771595.1. Classification (GTDB taxonomy): domain Bacteria; phylum Bacteroidota; class Bacteroidia; order Bacteroidales; family Prolixibacteraceae; genus CAVYUC01. The sequence goes on from CAVYUC010000035.1 coordinate 103,062, forward strand.
GCTGCAAGCAAAAGTTCAAGGAATATCGTGACCAAGTGGGTGTTGTTTGCCCCAAGTGCAAGGGCAAAGACCACTATTGGAAGAAAGACAAAGAACAGTACGAGTGCAAGAAGTGCAAAACAAGGATTACGTTAAAGAGTGGGACGGTCATGCATAAATCGAAACTCCCATTCCGTTACTGGTTCATAGCAATGCACCTTCTAACCTCTACAAAAAAGAGTTTTTCGGCAAAAGAAATACAACGGCAACTTGGGCATAAGCGCTATCACCCAATTTGGCACATGGTGCACAAGCTCCGCAACTCGATGGGGAAACGGGACGGGGAGTATGTCCTGGCGGGCAGGATCGAATTGGACGAGGGGTATTTTTCCACGGAAGTACCGGAAGATGAAAAAGATCTGCCACTAAAACGTGGCAGGGGCAGCCAGAAAAAATCGAAAGTGCTTGTAATGGCAGAAAGCACAATGGTGGAATCGCCAAAGAAAGGCCAGAAACCACGCCGGGTGGGTTATTTGAAAATGAGGGTCATCGAAGATCTCAAAAGCGAAACAATTGATGAAATTGTCAAAGACATGGCTTCCGGTGTGTTTATTTCAATTGAAAAGTATACCAGAGTTTCAATCCAAAAGTATACCATTTAAATTTAATAAAAAAGGGCTATTCCTTCCCGGGGGTACCCCCGGGAAGGAATAGCCCGGAGCCCTGATTTTGTATCCATAGTTTTTCATTTTTTCATCATTTTTTTTGTTTCCCTGATCCTGTATGATTCGCCATTCATATTCACAAGGTGTGCTTTATGGGTTAATCTGTCAACCAAAGCAGCGGTTAATACAGCATCGCCAAATATCTCTTCCCAGCGCTCAAAACCCAGGTTGGTGGTAATGATTGTCGACTTTCTTCCCGCTCTTAAAGACAGGTGGCTAAAAAGCATTTCTGCCCCTTCTTTGTCGAAGGATATGTAACCAAACTCATCACATATAACAAGGTCATATTTTTCAAACCTTATTTCCATTTGCCGTAATGTCCGCCCGGAGTGGGATTCCCTAAGTTGTGTAAGCAAACGGTGTACAGTGGTAAAATACACTTTGTAGCCCTGCATGCAGGCCTTTAGTCCCAGACCGGTTGCAATATGGGTTTTCCCTGTTCCCGGATTTCCGGCCAATATGATGTTTTGCCCTGCTGGTACAAAATCAAGCCGCTCCAGCATGGGCAGTTTTTCGGCTGCATCTTGCGGGAGCATAGCACGTTCAAGGTCATAGAGGTACATTTTGGCAGGAAACCCTGCTTGCCTGATTTGTGCTTTTTTACGGTTTTCAAGGCGTGTTTCGTATTCTTTCTTCATTAACCGTAGCAAGAAAGTTTCGTAGTCAGCCCTCTCTTTTGCAGCCTCTTTTGCTGTTTCTTCAAAGTCGCGCCTAAACACGGGCAACCTTAGTTCTTTACTGTACCTTGTGATTTGTTCTTTTATTTCTTTTTGCATTTTATTTTCTTATTGTGTTAACAACCAAATAAGTTTGCCACCTGCTGTAGCTGTTTTTTTGCCATAATCATAATTTCATTGCTACCAGGGTGCATTGTTTCCTGCAAAACATTTTTGTTGCCCAAAATGGCTGTTATCTTTTCCGTTTCAACACCTTGCGGGCAAGTCATGGTTATCCTGGACACTGCAGTTTCAAGTTCCTCCCCGCCAACCCGGTGCTTCTGGCAATAATGCAACAGGTCGATAAAGTCGCGTTGGTTGTTGGCATAAAACTGCCCATACAATTGCTTCAGGTAGTTACTACGTGACAGGGCCACGCTCCCTTGTAGCGCCCCTGGCTTTTTGTGAAAAGTGTCCAGGTAATGTTCTATGGAGATAATCCATTGGTGGTTGCCATAATCCCTGATATGGGAAGCTACAAGCTCATTTTCATGATAAAGCTCGATTTTATGGCTAAATACTTTTGCATCTATAAAATGGCCCACAAGGTTATCCGGAACAGAATAACGATTGCAACGATAACTGACCGTGGCGTATTTGTCTGCCCGCAGCTGTATGGCCTCTGAGCAGGCCAAGGGACCAGGAGATTGCCACAGTTCTCCCTTTTCTGCTGCAAACATATCCATTGCCGTTTTGCCCGTCAATTGTTGCCGGATATTGTTTAGCTTTTTGATTACTGTATTAAGATATGTTATTGCCCCTTCCAAAGTTTCAAAATTACTTTTAACGCCAAATGCTTTTCGCCTGATGTACTCAACACTTCTCTCGACATGCCCTTTTTCGTTGCCACGATAGGCATTGCAAAAACGGTGAGAAAACTGATAATGCCCTTTCAACTGCAGCAATGCCTGTGTGGGTTCTTTTTCATGTGGTCCGACAAATTTTGCCACAGCAACACGCATGTTGTCATAAATCATCTGGTGATAAACCCCTCCGGTATGCGAAAAGAATGAAACATGGGACTCCAAAAAGGCCAGCGTATCCTGTCGCTGATAAATGGAAGCGTACCTATAATTACTGTAAGCTGATGTAAAAACGGCAAGGTTCAACCGCACCAGCTGCCCTGCGATGGTGAGCTTTATCTCACCCCAGTCAAACTCACAACTGGTACCCGGTAAATATTCCTGACGAATAAAAGCTTCTTTATTTGATACTTTGCCTTCCTGCTCACGGATATAATTACATACGGTTGTATATCCGATTTGGTAACCCATGTCTTGAAGGGCTTCCGATATATCAATCTTTTTAAGTACCTGCTTGCGCAGGCCATGCCTGAGTTTATGCTTATTCTCTTCAACCATTTTGTCGATGGCTGCTTGTATATCACGCGTGAGTCGTAGCTTCCCCCGGGAACCACTTTGGTAAACCAGTGGCTTGGATAAATACCCGATTAAAGATGCTTTCTCATTTGGAGATCCACGCAGGTGGGATTCATAGTCAAATAAATATTTACGAACCGTTTTTCGACTAATCTTAAGCTCACGGGCTATTGTTCGTTGACTTTTCCCTTCACGGTGGCTCTGGATTATGATCTCTTGTTTTGTATACATACTAATCATTTTTTAGGAACGAATAAATCGTTCTGTTATGAAATAGTGGTATACTTTTCGATTAATATATGGGGTACTTCCTAATTAATATAAACAAAAATGGCTCAAAGCCCTGAACAAATAAAGATATGATTATGCAAAGCGGTACTGTAAAGTATAGACTGTAATTGATTGATACGCAGACAACCTTTTTGTATCGCTTTGCATAACGATATGCTCTGCATAAAAAGTGTAGTCTATTTCACGGATGCTATTATAAATGGACCAAAATGCATGTTCATCAAGTTCCATTATGGAAGTCCTCAGGAAATATATCCCGGATTGGCTATTGTCGGATTCTCCTGTTTTATGACGGCAGCTTATGGATGTTGCTGTTCCATTGCCGTCGTCGCATACGGTTATGTCGTACCAGGTATGAACCGATGGATATTTCTGTTTAAGCCTTCCAATGCGCTCATAAACCTTGTTGAGCTTTTTGGTGCCCCCTTTTTTGGATATCCCTTCCTGGATACCTTGTATACCTTGCTCGAAACGTTGTGAAAGCAGGCCGTTCATGCTGTCTTCTTTCATTTTCTTTGCCTGGCTTTTAACCCAAAGGTACTGGTCGCTGTCGTCATCCGCCTGTACCTTTAGCAGTTCTATGGGTTGTTTTCTTTTGTCGGTTAATTGCACCGGGGTTGCCGTGGTATCTGCATAATATGCTTTTAACGAGGATGCGTGAAACACACATGTAGTCATATCCTTTATTTTTGAGCATCAAAAGGTTATCATCGGTTGCAATCCCCGCATCAATAACTACAATGGGCTTACGGCCTGAAAAAGAGGTTTGCCGGCTCAGGGCATTTATTATCCCTTCCAGTGTCTTGCAATCGGCCATATTGCCCTGGTAAATGTTCGAGTATTTTAAAAACCCTTCACGGTTAATCACTACGGCCAATACTACTAACCGGGCATCGCTGCGCTTTTCTTTACTGCGGCCAAATTTAGCTATCCTGCTACCCACCATCCGGCCTTCAATCCGCCACCTGGCGGAGGTCGAGTCGTACAAAATAATTTTGTCTTCCAGGTCGAACAGTTCGTTGGTCTGCCGTGAGAGGTATTGTTCCAAAGGGTCTTTTATCTGGTACAGCTTATGTGATATGCCGTAGAGCTTGTCTTTTGTTACTTTCTCCTTATCAAAACCGGTTATCTCGCTAATGGCTGAGCTTTCTTTAATGAAGGAAACGGTTTTCAGTTCCGATGCCGGGTAAACTGCCCTGCTTATAATGTGTGTAACAGCCAGGTTTATCTGGTCTTCTTCCCAGCTCGACTGACGCAGGAAATTGCCAATATCCAACTGGTCAACGGCTTGCTTGCACAACCATTCTGCTCCTATTTCGCGGGCATCTTTATTCTTTAATGTGGACATGTTGACCGTTTCCCATTCGGCTTTGCCCTGGTTTATATCGTACCGTTTTTTTCTCCTGACTTCTTCAAAAAAATATCGGGCAAGTTGCTCAATCTTTTCATCTGCATCGCTGGTTGATAAAGTGTTCCCGCCATTTATAATCAATTGTTCTACCCGCTTGCCCAGAAGTTTTTTCTGTTCATCGGTTTCCAGTTCGTCCAGCCGCCCAAAGCTCACTATGATTCGGTGGGTTACCTGTCCATGAATCCTGCAGCCCTCCACCATTTTATACACCGTGTAACGCTCGCCGGTGGTCCTGTTCTGTTTTAAATATGGCTTGACAAACATATTGCTAAGCTATGCAACTATTTGTTTATCAGCAACAAGAGCGGGGGTACAACATTTTAAGAATCAAATAATACAAAAACGTATGTCGTTGATTATCAATGCTAATTGTTTTTGCACATTTGGCAATTATTGATAAAAACAGGGTTATTAACAGATTTTTATGGGGTTTTTGATGCTACCCCTGCAATGTGGGTTAAGAAAAAACTATATCGATCAGATAAATAATATGATTGCAAATTGCATTTTAAATCCGGAACAAGTTTGGTAATAGATTATTAATTCCCATCCAGTGTACCAAGATTCATTTCTCAAGCAGCTTATCTAAAAAAAGGAAGTAAAACTTCATAATATTAAAAGTACCCTCCCTTTTTTACAATTTCATCAATGGAATGTCCCTCTTTCACCCAACTATAAATAATTTTTTCGTTTTCATTGATTTCTTCTGCCCTGATAAGAACATCATAGGCAATATCCCTTGGGACGATAAGCACTCCGTCAATATCACCAAGAATTACATCTCCAGGTTTAATAGTTGCATCCCCGATTTTAATTGGAATCTGGTAATGTGTAATTTGACAACGTCCTATACTACCATTGGAAATACGATACTCATAAAACAATGGAAAATCTGCTTCAAGGATTTGATGTGTATCACGGATTCCACCGTCAATGCAGGCAGCTTTTACTTTTTTGCTTTTTGCTGTTGCGGTCATTACACCTCCCCATAAGGTTGCTTTTTCATCTCTGCTGGTATCCCATATAATAAAGGCATCTTCATGCATTTCATCTAACATTTGGGAACGAAAATCCATTTCGCCTGTGATTTTTACATTTGGGGAACTTTTCACCGTAAAAGCAAATCCCGCATAAGTACGATATTCCCGCAACGATTTGATACGCCCCGGCAATGCCTGTTCCAACAAACAAAACTCGCGTAACACGTCATTTACTGCACCTGTATAAAGTTGCTCATATCTATCAAGTAATTCTTTATCAGGGATTGGAAATTTTTTCCTTGAAATAGTTTCTCTGCTCTGAATAAGTTTTTCCAGATTCATCATCCCTATTTCTTTTTTGTATTGATCAACACTCATAATTTAAAGTTTATATTTTTAAATTTTACTTAACTACTTAAAAATTCAATCCCATTCCACCATCCACAAAAATGTCCTGACCTGTAATGTATTTACCGGCATCGGAACAAAGCAGCAGAGCGGTTGCTGCGCAATCAGAAGTATCGCCGATATAACCGAGCGGAATTTTTTCCTCCACAATTGCCTTATACTTTTCGTTCTGAAGCACTTCCTCGTTCCGGATAGTTGGAAAAACCCCCGGGGCCAGGTTATTAATGGTTACTCCGTATTTTCCAATCTGGGCGGCCAGATTTTTCACCATACTCAATTGTGCCATTTTCGAAGCGGCATACACTATCATCTGCGGATGTGGACGGGACTGCTGAACGCTACCAAGGGTGACAATACGACCCCAACCGTTCTTTTTCATATTAGGGAACAACTCCTGAATTAAAAAAAGTGATGCTCTAAAGTTGATATTGATTTGATCTTCAAATTCCTGCGGAGATACCTCATTCCAGGCTTTACGGTACTGGACCGAGGCGTTAAGAACTAAAATATCAGTAGAAAGTTCGTTGTCCTTAAGAAAGTACGAAATAATTTTGATTGAATCGAGCTGGGACAAATCGCATTGAATTAGATGACACTTAACCCCCTTCTCAACGATTTCCTTTTTGGTCTCTTCGGCAAGTTTTTTGTTTGTTCGGTAATTGATAATCACATCGGCGCCATATTCTGCGAGAGCAAGCGAAATGGCTTTCCCTATACCCTGGCTGCCACCGGTTACAAAAGCGATTTTTCCTTTCAGATTAAATAAATTTTTAATTTCCATATTATCTGTAATAAATTGGTAGTCCTTTGTTTTTTATTTTGTACGAAAGGATTTGCCCTTTTTCGGCTTCCGTTACAACAAGGCCCAATTTGCTCGAAGGATCGAAAGCACAGCTTGTAGGCCTGCTGCCCGGACAATTCAGGTAGCCTGATAATTTCCCATTTTTGTTGTAAATATTTATTATACTCTCATTGAAAACTGCGACATAAAGATTCTCCATTTCATCGAATGCCATGCCGTCCGGTCCCCACGGGCCATTCCCTGCCTTTGCAAATGGACGTTCATTTAGGATCTCAAGATTGTTGGGATCCCACTTACCGATCCAGAGTTGCTGCCGGTAGGTTTCGGCAAAAGTCAAGGTCTTGCCATCTGATCTCAAAGCCAGTCCGTTCGTAAAATATTTACCCGTAGAAATGACTTTCGCTTCTTTTTTTCCTTTGGGCAAAACACACAGCGTAGAGATGGGTTTTTTGCGTCCGTCGGCATGATCTGAAAACAACAAATTCCCCTCCATATCGAAGATAAGGTCATTGGGGCGTTTCAGTTTTTCCCCATCCGTTGTTTGTTGACAAATAGTTTCAAATTTTTGATTTTGGGGATCAAAAGTCCTTAATTCCCCGCGTCCGCTGTCACAAAACCAGATATTTCCTATCCTGTCAATCATGGCTCCGTTCGGCGTTCCATTCACATCGAAACGGGTGAGATTTTTCCCGTCCCAACGTGAAAGGTTTCCTCCTGTGATTTCTGCAATCCAAAGGTTCCCGTCAAAATCGAAAACCGGTCCTTCCGGAAATTTAAGTTCTGATATGATACATTCGTAATCCATATCCTAATCAGATACTCCCAACAACCGGGAACCAGTCTGGCCGGTATTCATCCTGGTGAAATCGGGCATAATAATCACCTTTCTCATCGAAATAACGTCCGTATTTTTTCATTTTCTTTTCGTCCAGTTCAACTCCAAGGCCAGGACCTTCAGGCACTTTTATACAACCATCTTCATATTTCATTAATCCGCCTTTGATAATGTCATCTGTCAAGTAATGGTAATGGGCATCCCCGGCAAATGTCATGGTTGGAATAGTTGCAGCTGTATGAAGCATGGCCGCCAGTTCAATTCCAAATTCGGCCCCACTGTGCATGGCAACCCCCAGGTTGAAGGTCCGGCAAACGGCCACCAGGTCTTTCACTGTAGAGTGCGGTGCCAGCGTGCCAGGATTAATTCCTTGGCTTCCTGTTCCGTGATTAAAACACGGGCTTTATCTACGAGGGCTTCTTTTTTGTCCTTAATTTCCTTAATGATTTTCCGACATTTCCGGAGTTCTTTTTCCAGTTCGGTATGCCGGGCAAAGCGGCTTTCCTGTTCTTCAATATCGGTGGTAAAAACCTTTTCTTTCTCCTGTAATTGTGTTTTCTCGTTTTCCAGAGCGGTGGTATCCTCGTCTGTTTTCTGAAGGGCTTTTATTCTTTTGTTCAGGTTGGTAATTTCCTTTTTCAGTGCCCTTTGGTATGCTTTTAGTTCTTTTACCCGGTCTTTTACTTCTTTTATTTCATCCTTTGGCCACACTTCGTATTCTTCTTCGCTCCAGGCACCTTCTTCCAGCTCGTTTACTTCTTTAAAAAGGGCATCCAGTTCGTCGCGCCGGGCTTCCTTTTCCCGTTGTTCTTTTAAAACTTCGGGAAACTGGCTTTCGAGTATTTCATCTTCGGGAATAAGTTCGGCATTCCACCCGCTGCTGGCCACCGATTTAAGGTCGGTATCGAGGTTTTGCCAAAAGGCTGCAAATGCACCGCGGCTTTGGTGGAGGTCGAGCACCGGTTTTCCATGTCCGTTGGGTGTGGTTATTTTAGCGGCAAATGCTTTTGAGAATTTCCGGTTCAACTCAAAAATGTTTCGTTTTTCGGGCAAAGCGTGCAGGTCATTCAGAATTTCATCCCAAAATTCATTGAGCTGAATAGTGTAATTTTCCAGTGTTTTTGCCACCTCACTGCTTTCTTCAATAACAGGTTTTATTTCTTCCTTGTTTTTAATTGTGGTTTTGAATTGCGCGTATCCTTCTTTTAACGGTTCAAACAGATTTTGTTCCAATCCCTGATAAGAGCCAAAATAACTATTGAGCGACTTAATTTCTTCATCAGGGATTCCGCCGTGAAGGTGTGCATGTACATCGTGCGGTTCGGGTGGGGGAGCGTTATCGACATACCGCCGGATGTTGAGGTTGAAATCTTCTGCTTCGAGGTCGGATTTTGAAACTTTTTTGCTGTATTTTGGAATTTCCAGTTTCTTGCGATAGGTGTATGAGATTTTTTCAATGTCTTCGGGACGTAATTTATTCTGTACTTTACCTTCCTTGTATTCCCGGTTGGCATTAATAAACAGCACCTCATCGCGGTTGACTGCCTCATCCTTGTTTATAATGAGTATGGCTGCTTCAATACCGGTCCCGTAAAAGAGGGCGGGTGGCAAACTTACCACCGCTTCGAGGTATCCTTTGCTGATGAGCCATTTTCTGAAATTACGTTCTTCACCCCCGCGAAACAATACGCCGTGTGGCATAACCACTGCCATTCGTCCGTTGTTTTTAAGCACGGCTACCATGTGTTGCACAAACATAAAATCGGCCTTGCCTTTGGTTGGCATCCGGTAATGAAACCGGGTTTTGTGTTCCATGTCATCCCAACTGTAATTCTGGGAAAATGGCGGATTGGCAATCACATGGTCGAAAAGCATGAGTTCGCCCTGTTCCACATGTTCGGGAACACTGAGCGTATCGTTGTTTCGAATATCAGCATCATAAATCCCATGAAACAACATGTTCATTTTACAAAGGCTCCAGGTGGTTCCGTTTTTTTCCTGGCCGTACAGTGTAAGGTTGCGGGCAGAACCGTAACGGTTTTCCACATACTTTTTGCTTTCGATAAGCATACCACCGCTGCCCACGGTAGGGTCGTAAATGCTGGCATCTTCGTTGGGTTCCAACAGGTTTACCATTAACCGGACCACTTCGTGGGGCGTATAAAATTCGCCGCCTTTTTTCCCGGCGCTGTCGGCAAAATATTTTATGAGGTATTCGTAGGCTGCACCCATCAAGTCGGGAAATTCCAGGTCTTCATCTTTCAGGCTGATGCGGTTGAATTTACGGATTAACTCGCGGAGGTCGCTGTCGGAAATCCGTTTGTTGTTTTTTCCAATGGTGCGGTTGAAATCAACTGCCGTGAGCACACCTTCGAGTTTGTCGAGGTTATGCTCTTCAATGGCAGCCAGCGCTTTGTTCAGATGGTCCCCAATTTCTTCGTGCAGATTACGGAGGTTTTCCCAGCGTGCATTTTCGGGAATCCAGTAGCTGTAAGCTTTTGGATTTTTATCGAGTTCGTAACCAATTTGCGGTTCTGCAATCTGGAATTTATTTTTTAGTACCTTTTTTCTCACATCACGTTCCACCAGAAACTGGTCGTTGATTCTTTTCAGGAACATTGTAGCGATGATGTATTCCTTAAATTCCGAAGCATCCATGTTCCCCCTCAGATCCTCGCAGGTATTTTCGAGGAATGTTTCCAGCCGTTTTAAGGATAATTTTTGTTTGGCCATTAATGCAGGTTTCTATTTAAGATGATTGATTGATTTATAAAATAACTTGCTGAAATGGTTAGTTTCTCCTCCAAAGATAATTTTTACAATATAAATAAAGGAAAAAACTTACTGTTTTTATACTCCGCCATTACCCACTTCTGAAATATCGAGCAAGGTGTATTCGTAGTTTTCTTTGGACAAGGGAGATTCGGGAGTATAAACCACTTTGAGTTTGCACTCATATTCCATGTTGCGGAAATTAAATGTCAGGGAGTCCATTTGGGGAATCAGGTCAGGGTGGATGTTTCCCACGTACTTTTGGTCATCCACGGTTGAGTGCAACGCAAACATGGGCAATTTTCGTTTTTCAAAATCGAGACGGGTAAGCACACCGATAACAGTTTCTTCAAAAGCATCGGGCGGCAAACCCGATTCCATTATTCTTTTTACATTAATAGACTTTAACCGGTTAAAACAGACTTCTTTCTGGACTTCGTTGGGTGTGGCAAAACCCGTTTGCAATTTGCCTTCGTTTTTAATGATGGCACGCAGTATTTTGATGTATTCGGGAATGATTTTTTTATTTTGAAACCGTTTGACGCGTTCAATAATTTCTTCCTGGTTTTCGGTGTCGAACAGCAGATAGAGGTTTTCAAGGTTTTCCAGTTCGGTGTTTTCATACATTAAGTTTGGATTGTAATCAAATTCGAGGATGCCATGAATGCATTTATGTTCGATTTTACTGAACCCCAGGTTTAGCTTTTGGTCGATATTCCGGGAGTTAATTGCCAGGTTGTTGCTTAACAGGGCTGTTTTTACGAGGTCGGTAAAAGGAATGAGGAAGTTTTTTACCGCCCATATTTTCATATTGTCTTTCAACTTTGGCGTTTCAAAGGTGATGTTGATAGCTACCCGACCGCGTTCTTTGGAATATTCAATCAGGTTAAAGGGCAGCGGTTTTTCGATGAGATTAAATTCGATTCCGATAGAGTCGGGGAGCGGCCATTTAAATTTACGGTCGGCAGGGTAGAGGAGTGCCAGTTCTTCCACCTGGTTTTCCGGGGACATTTTTGCGAGGTAGAAAAATCCTTTTTCCGGTTCCTTAAAAGGCTGAATGAGATTCATGCCGCGGCCTTTCAGAATGTCGAGCCGTTCTTCGCTGATTTCAACCAGTATGGCGAAAGCTTCATTTGGTTCAGGAAAAGGCAAGATGAGGTAGGTGTTTCCGGTTTGGGAAGTGTCAATCCGGGCATTGGCGTATTCAACAAAACTGGTAGTGTAGATGGTATGCAGCTTTCCGATTATCGCTGCGGGCAGTTTTTGGTATTCATCGGTAAACATGAGGTTCGATTTATCACAAGGTTAATTTATTTTGGACAAGCAATTTAGTAAAATATTTTTTATTAGGTTTTACAGAATCATATAAAAATGTGGCTAAAGCCGGGTTCAGCAGTAACTTGTGAGGACCGTCAGCTTGGCATAGCCATCCCTTCGGGAAAAGCAGACGGCAATTAAAGGATTATTTCAATTTAGTTAAAATAAGAAATAGGATTTGTAGGAAATGCAGGATTTGGGAATTTTGGGGGCCGGTGTTTCCTGCAAATCCTATAGTTCCTATTTTCCCGTTTCGGTTTTGGTGTATTGGTTATGCTCGTGAGTAAGAAAACCTTTGTCGCGAAACTGAGTGATGTATTTCTCGGCGGTTTTTTCTTTTATGTCCAGTTCTGATGCTACCTTCAGGTAGGTTTGCCGGTTAAATTCGTCGGGGAGCAACTCGTAGAATTTCAATTTTTTTCCCTGAAGTTCATTGTTGGGCATATTCTGGAAAACAGCGATAGCATGTTTTTCCAGGGTAGTTGCGATTTTAAGCGCTGATTTAAAATCGGTATCGCTGCAAATCAAGGGATTTGTGGTATCGCCGTCCTCCATAATTCTCAACGCTGAAAAAATCATGGCAATACGAAAGGTTATCAATCCGAGCCGTTTGATGTTGGCATCAAAATCGTGTCCCAGCAATAGTTTATTTCGAGAAAGCATCTTGTTAAAGATGCCAGTAAATTCAGTTCCCTGTTCTTCCGTTAACTGAAATTGCAGTGGTTGATGAAACTGGTTTAACAACTCGTGTAATTCTGCCATCTGTTTTCCTTTTTCAGAAAAGAAGTCGACGTAATTTACTGTTTGATGTGGTTTGAATGGATTTTTAAATTCAGCATTATCTTCAAATGCATAGTAGAGAAACCGACTGAACAGACCGTTCTCGACATCAGGCATGAGGTTGTGCACCTGTCGTGGTGTGCCGCTTAACACCACTGCCAGATGAGGATTTTTGATTTCAATAAATTCATTGTCCTTTCGCCGGAACATATTGGTGCTTTCGTGCTGAAACGCTTTTCGGAGGACATCGCTGAAATTTCCCCATTCCTGTTTAAAGGTAGAGGCCAGGGTATCGGCTTCGGTTTCGAAGATGACTCCACGGAAATTATTATCTGCCAGCGCCTGGATAAAAGCTGATGAACTGCTGTTGGCCGGAATAAAAAACATTTTTTGTGGCGGTTCTTCCGGTCGTTCCACGCTTTGGCGTTCTTTACGGGTGAGGTTGGAATAATTTTCCATTTCGGATTTGTATTCTGTTCTGGCTTTTTTTGAATATTCGACAATGGAATCATGGATGTTTTCGCCGAAATATTTTGCCCATTTCAGTTTGCCTTTACCTGAGCCTGCAGGTGCTGTAATAAAAGTGTAAAGATGTGCGGAGTGTGGTTCTTCGAAGTATATGCCTTCGATGTTTGGCAGACATCCGCTTAAAACACCGATTGCCCCAATAAGAAATACATCTTTTTCCATGGAATCACGGAACATGGCGGTGCTTTCGCGAAGGATGGCGGGGAGATGCTGGTAAACATCAGGTGGAATTTTGGGGGTTTTGAAAACTGTTCCGGGTTCCAAGTTTCGGGTTTCAGGTTTCACCCCTAAATCCCCTGAAGGGGAAGAAAGACCCCTCTGGTTTTCAGCCATCTCCCCAAAGGGGAGAGAGCCACGAACTTCCTTTTATTGGAGATGTTGATTCCGGATTGTTTCGCGAGGTGAAAGAAGGTTTTGAGGGTGATTCCGTGGCCTTTTGCTTTGAGGCAGGCATCGAATTGTTTGTCGCATTCCGTGGATTTATAACCGGGATAAAACCGGCTAATCCGGTGGAAATAGTTCCCGTCCGGATTCTCCAAATTCATCGGCAAAAGCAAAACCGATGTTTCGCCAGTCGGCGTAAGTTGGTGGTGATGTCGATTTGGTGAGGATTCGAGTTGGTGGATGATGGATTCGAGCTTCTTCGAAAGCGTTTTGTGAGGTATTATCGCTATCAGCCCTTACCGCCTCCGCCGTTGGCGGTCCACCTCCCCTAAACCAGGGGAGGAAATCTGCCCGGGCATCTACGGGGGAATTACTGTGCACATTATTGGTGTTTTGTGCTGTATTCAGCCATTGCTGTGGATTGAATTTCTTTTTCTTCATAATTCATGTTTAAAGGATTATTTTGGGAAACATTGAATATTTAGCCAAGTGGTGATGTAGAAAAAGAGAAATGGTATTACGATCCACCATAATGGCCAGAGCGTGGCTGCCAGTTTTAGCAAGCATGGATTTCAAGAGTGCTAAGAATTTATTTCGTTTCATGATATATTAAAATTTTAAATTGTTTAAATACATTGGATTGATGTATGCATCGGGGTCGAATGGAAGAAAACAGGCGCGGGAAATGTCTTTGCCTGAATTGTCGATTTCAATTTGGTAGGTTTGCAAAATGTAGGCTGACAACCGCCCGGAAATATTCCTGGTGTGAAACTTCTGAAATGTCGATGGGAATAATCCATTTCAGACCATCGCCGGACGGTGAAACAAACAGCAATTCGGTTTCAAAAAATTCATCTTCCAGCAGTTTTTGTTTAAGTCCGGTAAATCAGAAACATGGTCGAAATCGATGGTAAGCAGACCGGAATGTTCCATTAACTCTTTGTCGGTTCGTTTTGTAAAGGTGCCTGAGAAGGTCACATAATCAAAACTCATTGCTTTGAAATTTCGGGCTTCATTCTTTTCCTGCAAGGCGCGAAGTTTACCTGTTTGCTTCACAAATTGTTGCTTCGCAACAAGTTATAGACTTCAATCAGATTGATTGTTTTGTCAGGAAAAATATTGGAAACAGGCCGTTTGAAATAACTGAATTCCGGTATTTCAATTTTTGGTAGTTTCTGACATTCTTTGTCCAGTCGTTTGGCTTTTTCTGACCGGTTATAAAACTGCGTTGTTCGCCAATGTGCAAATGAAGGTCTTCATTTATTTTCCTCAATAATTCCGGCCTTCCAATTTGTAATGCAATTGGGCAAAATCGAAAACATCACCTGCAGGAATTGCATTATCGGAATCGATATGTCTTGCACAATTATCAATTATTGTAATTTTTAAAGTTGGTTTGTTACCATTAAACGGATTTTTTGCCGGTTGGCAGTCCCTTCCCGAAAGGGAAAGGACTGTTTCGCCAGGGTAATAGTTCCGAAGGATATGTGCATAGATATTTAGCCCGTAATGGGTTTCATGCAGGATTTCTTTTTTACTTATTTTCATGGCTCCCGGATTTTTGAAGTTGTGAATAATTGGATTCCAGCATATTTTCTATATCAGAAAGCTTGTAGTAGAATTTGCCTTTAACTGGCTGTAAGGGAGAATTCCCTTATCGCGCCATGATTGCAAGGTTCTTTTACTGATGTGCAGCGCTTGCATTACATCCTGTCCGTCAATCCAGGATTCGTTGAATTGCTCCAGCCGTGTTTTCCGAAAAACTTCAAGGAATGCCTTGATGAATTTAATTTCCTGAGAAAGTTGAAGCAGTAATTCTATTATCTCTTTCATAGCTGCCCCTCCCTTTTTTGTAAAGAAAATCGGCAGCTTGTTGTTCAATTTCTTCTTTGGAATAGCTTGTTTGAGAGCAGCCACAAATCCAATTCCTTCCGGTTGAAATACAATTTTTTGCCGTTGGGTTTGTACGATGGAACAATCCAGTGCTGGTCATTTTATAGAGGTGTGAATGTGACACCTCCAAATAAACCGCAGCTTCGTTAAATGTCAGTACTTCTTTTTTAAGCAGATTCTGCTCCTTCAGCATTTTTTCAATGCTTTCCAGTTTTTGAATGATAAATTTTTCTTCGCTCATCGCTAACTGTATTAAATGTTAAAAATGAGCTTTGGCCAAAGCTGTATTTCTGTTATAACTGGTTCGAAATTACAACCTTGCCAAGGGGAAAAGATTTAGATTTTGGGATGGGATTTAGAAATCTAAATGATCTAACTGTTTTTTATTGTATTTGGCTGAAAATGTTGTCGATTTTATCTTTTTTTAGCAGCAAATCGTATTCAGCGTTATAAAGATTATCGCGGGTAATTTCATTTCCGTAAACACTGATAAATAATTTTGAGTTGTGAATATTTGTTGGACTAAAAGATTTGAAAAACGGCTTTAGTTTTATTCTGATGTATGCAAATTCATTTGTTTGGCATCCGAGGTAAATTTTTTTGTTGATTTTGGTCAAATCATCTGCCTTAACCCAACTTGCAGCCAATTCAATAAAATTAGGGTAAAAACAGCCTAAAATGAAGTTTTTTTAGGCAAAATGCGGCCTTTTTTTGGTCAATCATTTTATAACTATCTGATATTCATTTCCTGTGGTTTTTTAATTTCATTTGTAGTCCACAAGGGGGTGTTGGTTATCAGCATATTGCGTATTAAATTGCGGCCATGTATTTCAAGGTATCAATGCGCACCAATCCTGCCACAGGGGTTTATTCGGGTTACTACCGTTTAGTGGAGAGTTACCGCAATTCCGATAACAGGGTTTGCCACCGCACTATTTTGAATGCAGGCTATCTGGACGAATTGACTACCGACCAACTCAATCTTATCCAGAAAATACTTACCTCAAAAGTTAAAAATTACGACAACCCATTATTCGAGTTGCCATTCACTGATGATAGAACGGTAATCCATTATGTTGATAAGCTTTATAACCTGATGATTGCCGAAAAACGTATTGATGTACCGGTTGAAAAAAATGATAGAAAGGCAATCAGGAACGGCAAAGACATACAGGCCATTGACATCAACAGTATCCGCAACAAGGATGTTCGGGAGATTGGTGCTGAATGGATGTCGTACCAGGCAACCGGACAGTTGCCGATGCCGTTTTTTTAGAACGCCGGGGCTGGGGCCACGATGATATAAAACTGGCCTTGACCCATATTATCAGCCGGGCAGTTTATCCGGCATCGGAACTCGAAACTACACGCTGGATAAAAGGAAACTCATCGGTGTGCGAGGTTACCGGTTATGACATCGAACGGGTGACCAAAGATCGGCTGTATGCCATCTCAAAAAAACTTTATGCCGAAAAAGAAGCACTGGAACAGCACCTGTCGGTGCGAACCAACGAGCTGTTTGACATAGAGGATAAAATAATGCTTTACGACCTCACCAACACCTACTTCGAAGGCCGCAAACAGGGTAGTAACCTGGCCAAATACGGGCGTAGCAAAGAAAAACGCAACGATGCAAAACTGGTTGTTCTTGCCCTGGTAGTCAATCCCGAAGGGTTTATCAAATACTCGTCAATTCTGGAAGGGAATATGTCCGATTCAAAGACTTTGGAGGAAATGATTGACAAACTGCGAATCAAAACCTCCGTGTCAGCCCGCAAAGCGCTTGTCGTCATTGATGCCGGGATTGCTACAGATGACAATTTGAA
>CAVYUC010000036.1:0-123307 GCA_963771595.1 uncultured Prolixibacteraceae bacterium
TGTAACTAATCAGTTTCTGCAATTTAAATAAATATGGGTTAAGTGCCTGAGGATTTACTGAAACAAATTTTAGTTGAATTTTTACATCTGCGGAATTCTAACAGACATAAAAACTCAAAACTTGAAAAATCACATCTTTTTTGTTCATAAGTCACTAATTTTTAGCGCCTTAATTATTTGATTGTGTTGGCTTTATTACAGTTCTTTGCATTATGGCAAACGAGAAATCTATAGATGAATTAGTCCAATTTTTGTTTAACAAGGTGCAAGAACTTGAATCAGAGGTCAAATACCTAAAAAATCGTTTGGCAAAATACGAAACTCCCAAAAACAGCAACAATAGTTCAGTTCCTCCATCAAAAGATGAAAACCGGCCAAAAAGAAAAAGTTTGCGCGAAAAATCGGGGCGTAAGCCGGGCGGACAAAAAGGAAGGGAAGGCAATACCCTAAAGATGGTAGAAATTCCTGATTCAACAGAAAAACATATCCCGGAATATTGTAGTTGCTGTGGAAGGGATGTTTCAAGCATTCCACCTGAATTTGTAGGGAAAAGACAAGTTTTTGACATTCCGGCAATAAAAGTGCATGTAAAAGAACATCAGGTATTTAAAATACGTTGCAATTCTTGCGGACATGAAACAGCAAGCAGTTTTCCCTTCAATGTCAAATCGCCAGTTAGTTATGGGACCAATATTGAAAGCCTGATAGGCTATTTGCATACAAGGCAGTATATCCCATTTAAACGGATGCAGGAATTTTTCAACGATGTGTTGCATGTACCCATAAGCGAAGGCGGGATTCATTACCTGTTAAACAAACTGGTTAAAAAAGCTGAACCTGCTTATGAAATGATAAAAAACAGGCTAAAAACAGAAACCGGTGGTTTTATTGGCAGCGACGAAACAGGGGTAAAAGTTGCAGGTGGTAAACATTGGGCGTGGACATGGCAGAATGACGGGGCAACGTTTATTACCATCACCGATAACCGTGGGCAAAAAAGCATAACAGAAACTTTTAAAGCCGGGTTTGAAAAAGCAGTTTTGGTGCATGATTGCTGGAAAAGCCATTTTAACACACAGGCACTGTCCCATCAAATATGTATCGCACATTTGTTACGTGACTTAAACTATCTTACAGAAAGATACAACCATAAATGGAGCCGGGTCTGCAAATCCCTTTTCAAATCTGCTTTAAGCCTGAAAAATGAAATGTCAGCCACAGATTATTTGGGGCACCAACCACAAAGAGCATCAATAAAAAATCGGTTGGACAGGCTATTGAAATATAATGTGCCTCCCGACCACAAAGAACTTGTTTCTTTTCAGAGAAGGCTTATCAAATACAAGAATTACATACCAATGTCGTTTAGTTAAGGATTGTTCATAATCGTTTGTAATTCATTGAGTAAGTTTTCTTCGGTCGTTTTTTTCGTTCAAAACTTCGTCCGGGGCGGACAATTTCACGGGTGTTCTCTACTATATTGTCGAAAGCCTCCAACGCCCTCTCGTATTTCCTTTTTATTACCACCCCAATCAAAATGTCTTGTGTCATCGACAAAGCATTGGTACGATTTATCTTTTGCGCGTGTTTACGCTTTTCGTCTGCACGATATTCCGCAACAACCTTTTCTTCAATAGGGTGTGCATAAGCTGCACAAAGTGTCATCAGGAAAACTTTGGCGAAGAAATCCTGTTTTACCGCCCTTGCTGTTTTCCCAGAGAAATCCTCTAACTCAACCCGGTTTTTCAACAGTTTATAGGCCTCTTCTTCGTTCCAGCGATAGTGGTAAAGTTGCTCAAAATCTTCATATACATATTTTTCTGTACCGGTCAGCGAAGTACAAAGTATCTCTTTTTCTCCGTTTTCCAGTTCTACTTTTACCAACCTACACTGGATGGTGGCATCCACCATGTGGGGGAAGGCAGCCAGTTTCTTGCGGTCTTTTTTGGGCAGGGTAAAAGAAACAATCCGTTCTTTTTCATCGCTTTCTGTAAATTCCTTGACCTTGAGCCACCAATCTTCTTTCAACCGCACACAAAATTCTATTCCTTTGGCTTTGAGTAAAAACAATAGCCAAAAACACGGATAACCCCTGTCAAGCAACAACATATCTCCTGCTTTGACTTTGTCCAGATGCTGGAGAAGCAAGTCGCGTTCGCTGGATGAATAGGGCGCAAGTTTGCTGTCGATGGTTATCTGGTTCAACACATCGTAAAGCATCGAGCCCATGGCCAAAGAGCGCGGGCTGTCAGCTTTCGGCCCAAATTTGTGCTGCCCGAATTCTTCAATGATACTTGGGTGGTTTGGCAAAACCAGTCTCGTACCATCTACCGCTAACGTTCGCATCCCATACCACACGTAATATTCCGCATCTTCATAAAAAGTCTCCGCGGTAACTTCGTTTAACCGCTCAAATGCCCACGGGTTCAGCTTGGCACGCGCCTGGGTGAATGCCCCCTTGGTCACTTCCCTAATCTTGAAATCACTATTGGAAACCGCCTTGAAGAAACTATCAAGTTCGCGTTGAATAGAACTTTTAAACATGATGATGATGACAATTAAATTTTTTAGCGAAAGTTTTCTGTTCCGAGAGAATACCCCTGAAAGGCCATCTTTTGAACGGCTCTTAAACTTCTCATTTTCAAGTTCATTTGATATTTTTTTAGATAATTTTTCTCGATAAAACCTTTTTGGATTGATACTTGGGTTATCCCCTATATACCCTTACAAAATAAGCAACAAAGGGCAAATTACAAACTTTTCAATGAACTATTTTCTGCCAAAACATCAATAAAATCAAGCCTTTTAGCTATTTTTGTTAACTAAACGACATTGAATTACATACTTACATTCCTTTATCATCCAAAAGTACCACCCGACAATAATTCGTCGGAAAGGGCCATCAGGAATATAAAAGTCAAGCACAAAGTGTCAGGGCAATTTAAATCGCCAAACGGAGCATTTGTTTTTTCAGTACTCCGGTCAGTTACAGATACAACCCTAAAAAATAAACAAAATATTATTGAATCACTTAATACTATTGCTAATTTGCAAACTGATTAGTTACTGCAGTTTTATTTTTTGCTTTATTTTCCGGAAGTAAGATAGAAAAGTCTAAATATCTTCCCCATACTGCCAGCCTTCCCGCATTGGTTCTTTAATGTACTGGTCCATATCCGGGTGATTTGTGACTTTCATATTTTCCGCATCGAATTCAATACGTGTATTAAACCGCTGGGCTAAAACACCTACAGCAGCCATTTCCGTCAGCCGTGAAGCATAATCGAAATTTGATCCCGGTTTTGGTCCTTCTCCTTTAACAGCGCGCAGAAACTCCTGCTGCGGTCCGCCCTCCACACGTGGAATTGTAGGTTCAGGCATTTCGTTTTCCACCCAATTTTCCCATTCTTCTTTTGGCATCATCAGCTGGGCATTGTTTGGCCGACCGCCGGTAATGATATTTTGTTTTTCGCCCACCATTATCATTCCTGAACCGGGAAGTTCATCCATTTCCCATTCAGGCCGGTTTTCCGGTTTTAAACCTCCTTCATGCCAAAGCAGTGTTACTGGTGGTTTGTTTCCACGTGCCGGGAATTCAAATTTAATGATGGATTGATCGGGAAGGAATCCTTGCGGGGCACCGGAGCTGAACAACGTTTCGGTTGCCGAAGGCGAACCCAAATCCAGCGACCAAAACGGAGCATCGAGTGTATGGCAGGCCCAGTCGCCCAATTCGCCGTTTCCAAAATCATAAAATCCCCTCCATGACTTTGGCACGTAAACATGATTATAAGGACGTGGTTCTGCCGGTCCAATCCATAAATTCCAGTCGAGACCACCTGGTACCTGTTCTTCTGCAGGCGGGAACTGATCGGGTTTGGTAAAGTATTTATCCGGACCGAAATCGGGACCGTCAAACCAGGCAAATACTTCACGAACATCGCCTGTGATTCCGGCATCAACCCATTCTTTTACCCGGCGGATTCCATCGGTTGCATGCCCCTGATTTCCCATTTGAGTGATAACGTTGTAATGATCCGCTGCTTTTCGAAGCGTGCGCAACTGCCAGATGTTATGGGCCAACGGCTTTTCAACATATACATGTTTGCCCAGCTGCATGGCGGCCATGGCTGCCGGAAAGTGGGAATGATCGGGTATCGAAACCAAAACTGCATCGATTTCATTTCCCATTTCATCCAACATTTTGCGGTAATCTTTATACCGTTTAGCATTGGGCACAGCATTGTACCCTTCGCTTGCCCGTTCATCGTCCACGTCGCACATGGCAACAATGTTTTCGTCGAGGCACTCACTCCAGTTGGCTTTTCCTCTTCCACCAACACCAATTACTGCAATGTTGATTTTTTTCGATGGAGAACAACTGATTAAATTCGGAATAAACATTGCTCCTGCAGAAACAGCAGAAGCCGACAATAAAAATTTTCTTCTTGAAACTTTTGACATAATATTAAAAAGTTAAGTGGTTTAGATATTTACAAAATTAACAGGATTTTCAAGTTTCAGGCCTTTTTTAGGAGATTTTCATCAGGTATTAAATAAATTGAATGTTTGGCTGTCAGCATTACCAGCATATTTAACTGTTAAAAATGCTGCGTCAGCGCCGACCGCCACCAACTGTAATGGTTCGATTCCAGTTCTTTCACCGAAGGAAACGGATAATAAAGGTACCGGTCGTGTTCGCCAATAAAAAATCCGGTTTTAATTGTTCGGAACGAAATATCACCGCGCACCAACCGCAATACTGTTTTGGTAACTTTACTGTGCGTTTCATTCAATTTTATGAGGCACTCGCGCAGGTGGTCCGGATTTGAATAGGGCAGGTTGTGCAGTGGTGCATTTACATCGAAAGCCAGTTCATTTAAAAGCAATTCAGCAAAAAACAATTTAGGGGTTGATACCGGTTTGGTGGTGTCAGTTAAAAACTGCACAAATTCATCGGGCGATAATTTACTGGCAACACGCGTTGTAATTGGATTAAATTGTTGATACAGATGAATTTCCTCTGATTCCTTTTCTTCAAATTCCGAAGATTGCAATTCCAAAACTTTGCCATCGTCAGTTGACAAATACAAATTTTTTAATGCTGCCAAAGGAGTCCTTTCCAGAATCCGGTAGATACTAAAATAGACCGAACGTTTTGGTTCGCCATTGGGATATGGTACGAGTTTACCTGCAATATAAACATGCGGGATATCGTTCATTTTCTCCGGATCGAGTTCGAAAAAAATGTTTTGTCCATGGGTGCTTTTCTTGGTTCCTACAGATAGATAATTACCAAATTCTTCGGGCGGCAGATGTGAAGCAATTAAAGATTCGGGGGTAAAAACCAGGTAATAATAATTTTTCATGGTGGTTGATTTTATGCGAAAGTTACAGAAAATAGTGCAACAAGTCAATCCGGTTTGTTTTCTCTTTCTTCGATAATAGTAAAATTATTATCTTCAGGAATTTTATTTTTAAATTATGCCGGCTAAACGAATTGAATCAATAGATGTGATGCGGGGTTTAACCCTTTTTCTAATGCTTTTTGTTAACGATTTATTTACACCGAATGTGCCTTCATGGCTTACCCATGCAGAAGCCGATTTTGATGGAATGGGACTGGCCGACTGGGTTTTCCCCGGCTTTTTATTTATGGTGGGAATGGCGGTTCCGTTCGCCATTCAAAGCCGTCTGAAAAAAGGACACTCAACTGTGCAAATCCTGTCGCACATTCTAATTCGAACCATCAGTCTGCTTTTTATCGGTGTTTTAATGCTGAATGCATCGCGGCTAAATCCCGATCTTGCAGGAATCAGTAAAAACCTTTGGGCCATTCTTATGTACATTTCTGTTTTCCTTGTCTGGAATCAGTATGGAAATTTAAACCGAAACCTAAAGTTAATTTTGAAAGTCATAGGCATTACCGGACTAATTGTGTTGCTGGCCGTTTTTCGCAGCGGAACACCTGAATCCGTTTCATGGATTGAAACCGGCTGGTGGGGCATTTTAGGATTAATAGGCTGGGGTTATCTTGTTACGGCGCTGGTTTTCCTTTGTGTAAAAGAGAACCTGCTTTTAACCGGGTTGTTCTGGTTGTTTTTTATTTTGCTGAATGTGTTATCCCAACTGAGTATGCTCGGTTTTCTTGATTTTGCAAAACCTGTTTTTGGTGTAATAATTGACGGAAATACACCCTCTATTGTTATGGCTGGCTTATTTTTTAGTTTGGTTTTTACAAGGCTGAATCAGTCGAATGTCAGGAAATTTATTGCATTTGGTTTATTACTGGGAATCTTGTCTTTATTTTCCGGCTTTATTTTCCGGAATTGGTTTATTATTTCAAAAATTATGGGAACCCCAAGCTGGGCAATGATTTGTAACGGAATCAGCATACTGCTTTTCATTTTTCTTTTTATTATTGTAGATATTTACGGAAAGAAAAAGTGGAGCCGGATTTTTAAACCAGCCGGGCAAAATTCACTGACAACCTACCTGGCACCGGATATTTTGTATTATTTAATCTGGATGTTGAATATTCCGTTGCTTTTTTACAAACATCTCGATAGTTCAGTTCTGGTCGTTGGGGGATCATTGGTTTGGGCTTTTGCCATGATTGGAGTTGCCGTTTTTTTATCGAAAATTGGTATTCGCCTGAAACTTTGAAGACAGCTAATTTTCTTACCTTTAATTTTAATATCACCTAAATTAATAATTATGAACCGTTTTCAGATATTTTTCAGTTTAATACTTCTTGTTGTTTTTTCTTCATGCAGTAAACAAAAAGTAACCCTCGAATCCTTGCTTGATGAAATGACAAATAGATCATCGCTGACATATTTCCCGGAAAACAGTTATGAAATTGAACAGTTTAGCAGTTACGACCGGAAAAGTGTTTCACCGGAAGAAGAGGGATGGTGGGCGAATGCGGATTTTACACAGTTTGTCCGGGAGGAAGAAAATGATGGGCGACGCGAATTTGTAATGTTTGATGCAGATGGACCAGGCGCAGTAGTGCGGTTCTGGATGACTTTTGCCGGACAGGGATCAACCGATGGAATCTTACGAATTTATATTGACGGCAATGACCAGCCGGTAATTGAAGGAAATGCACTTGAAATTCTCAGTGGCGGTGTTTTGGCAGCGGCACCATTGAGCGCCTCGGTTTCACCGGAAACAGAATATGAGCGGCGTGGACATAATTTATATTTGCCGGTGCCTTATGCTCAACATTGTAAAATAACCATTGAAAACGCTGCCATTAAATATGAAAACAACAGTTGGCGGCCAAGCATCTACTACAATATTAACTACAGAAATTATGCTCCGGGAATTGAAGTGGAAAGTTTTTCGAAGGAAATACTACGCAGGGCTGAACAGCAGATTAATCGCACCAATCAGTTGCTGGTAAATCATCAGGAAGCAGAAATGCCGGAAGTTCAATTAAAAAATCTGGCAGCAAACGAAGAGTGGGTTATCGATTTAAACGGGATGAAAGCCATTTCAGAAATCCATATGAAACTTAGTGCTGCCGATATGAACCAGGCGCTTCGTTCAACAGTTCTTTCCATTTCGTTCGATGAGGAACAAACAGTATGGGTGCCTGTTGGCGATTTCTTTGGAACGGGTTACCGGATTTTTCAATCGGAGACTTTTTACACCAGTGTTTCGGAACATGGTCTCATGAAATCGTTCTGGAAAATGCCCTTTCAGAATTCAGCAAAAATCAGGCTGATAAATTTTGGGAATCAGGAGGTAGAGGTGGAATTGGGCGTTGCAACCGAAGATTATAAATGGAAAAATAACAGCATGTATTTTGGGGCATCATGGCATGAGTACAACCGGATAAATACGGCGAAAGATACAAGCGCTGACTGGCATTTTGATGTGAATTATGTGGACATAAAAGGGCAGGGGATATATGCCGGTGATGCGTTGACAGTATTTAACACAGCAGATGCGTGGTGGGGCGAAGGCGATGAAAAAATATTTGTAAATCATGAGGCATTCCCTTCCTGTATCGGAACGGGAACAGAAGATTATTACGGCTATGCATGGTGCCGCCCCGAAAAGTTTACACATCCGTTTATTGCCCAACCAACCGGTGAAGGTAATTTTCATCCCGGAATGACAGTGAATATGCGTTACCGGGCATTGGATGCCATGCCTTTTACCAATGAATTGAGTTCGAATATCGAACTTTGGCATTGGTCAAAAACAAAGATTAATTATGCAATGACTGCTTTTTTCTATGTAAGACCAGGTTTTGGAATTAATTTAAAACCTGATCCTGAAATTGTAAAATTACGCGTTGCCATGGATCGCACTGATATATACGAACCAAAAGTTGATGAAAACGGAAAAATTGAAGGGGAATACCTGGAGGTAATGGTTTATGATTCGGGTGATCTTAATTCACAATCGGGAAATTACGGATGGAGCAACGGCAGCCAGTTGTGGTGGCGGAATGCCAGTGCCGGTGATGAACTTACGGCTAAATTCATATTGGACAAAACCGGGAAATACAAGGTTTCTGCACAATTGACAAAAGCAGTTGATTACGGTATCATTCAATTGTATTTAAACGGAAAATCGATTGGAAATAAATTTAATGGTTATATGGAAAAAGGAGTTAAACCCGTTCAGGTAAATTTAGGAACCCACAATCTAAGTGAAGGGGAAAATATTGTTTCAGTAAAAATATTGGGTTCCGACAAACGTGCGAAACCCGGGAATATGGCTGGAATTGATTTTCTTGAATTTCAGAAGCTCTCCCAGAATTGAAAAGTAGGTACTTGAAAATATCCAAAATACAATCCGTAGAAATGATATTTGCGAAAAATTATTTTTTCAGTATTATTGGTTTGATATTCAAGCCGGTTCGATGGATTTAACTCCAGGTGTTTAAAAAAAAATTCATCAAAAAAGGCATAATTAATTATCTTTGGGCGACATCAGCCTTTACAGGAAAAAATGGAAAATTTTATTGTTTCAGCACGAAAATACAGGCCCGATTCATTTGATACGGTAGTTGCACAATCTTCAATTACCGGCACACTGAAAAATGCCATTAAAAAAAGCCAGCTGGCGCATGCTTATCTTTTTTGCGGACCGCGAGGAATAGGAAAAACAACCTGTGCACGCATTTTCGCCAAAACAATAAATTGCTCCAATCTTTCTCCCGAAGTGGAAGCATGTAACGAATGTGAATCATGTAAAGCATTCAACTCGGGCCGTTCATTCAATATTCATGAACTCGATGCAGCTTCAAATAATTCAGTAGAAGATATTCGTTCACTCATCGATCAGGTGAGGATACCTCCGCAGGTAGGAAAGTACAGCGTATACATTATTGATGAGGTGCATATGCTTTCGTCGCAGGCTTTCAATGCATTTTTAAAGACATTGGAAGAACCTCCAAAACATGCTATTTTTATTTTGGCAACTACAGAAAAGCATAAAATTATTCCTACCATTTTGTCGCGGTGCCAGATTTTTGATTTTAACCGCATAAGTGTTTCTGATATTACCGCACATCTTGAATATGTTGCCAATAAAGAAAGTGTTTCAGCAGAGAATGAAGCTTTGAATGTAATTGCACAAAAAGCAGATGGTGCAATGCGCGATGCGCTTTCTATTTTCGACCAGGTTGTAAGTTTTTCGGGAAAAGATATCACTTATCAGAATGTCATTTCCAATTTAAATGTATTGGATTATGATTATTATTTCCGGCTCGTTGATCACTTTTTGAAAAATGAAGTTGCGGATATATTGCTGATTTTCGATGAGATTTTAAACCATGGATTCGACGGGCACCATTTTATCACCGGACTTTGCAGCCATTTGCGCGATTTGCTTGTTTGCAGCGATAAACAAACTGTGCAGTTGCTTGAGGTTGGCGGCGAAATAAGGGAACGATATAAAGTTCAGGCGGCTACCAGTCCAACCGAATTTTTGCTGACAGCGCTGGAAATTAGTAATGAGTGCGATTATAAATATAAAATAAGCCAGAATAAACGGTTGTTGATTGAGCTCGCATTAATCAGGATAGCACAGCTTACCTTAAAAAAAAAATAGCTGACGCAGAGCAACCAGAGGACATTCTGGAACCAATATTTGAAACGCAGGAATCTTCTGCCGGAAATGAAGGTGAACCACAAGTCAAAACAAAATCAACTGCACCCCAACAGCAAGTTCAGGAAAAAGCAGTAAAGCGATTATCTCAGAGAATCACAGGTCCGTCTATTAAAGATGCGCTTGCCGGAAAATTTAAGGAAGAAAATATTTCGGCAAAAGAGCAACATGAAATTTATACCAGAGCAGACGAAAAGGAGGATTTTTCTCAGGAGGATTTAGCCAAAAAATGGAATCAGTTTCTCGTTCGGCTTGATGAGCGTCCAAACCTAAAATCAACACTTTCAAGAATTCCTGAAATTAAAGAAAATTACCAGCTGTATCTTGAAATCGAAAACAACGTGCAGGAAAATCTCATCAACAGTATTAAACCAGAACTGGTGTCCTGGCTGCGGAAAGAACTTAAGAATTCATCTATTCAACTGGTACTTCAAATCACCGAGAAAATCCAGTCAAAAATTATTTATACCGATGCTGAAAAGTATGATGAATTGCTGAAAAAGAATCCAAAACTCGCCCTTCTAAAACAGAAACTGAAACTTGATTTCGGTGAATAAATTATTTCATTTAAACCTGTTGGCGTAATTATTTTTCAACTTCCTGTAATCAGACTTCGACTACGCTCAGCCTGACTGTCACAGTGAGCGTAGTCGAACTATCTTTAAATAAATTAAGGATTAATTCCGCCAACGCGTTTCTTTTAAATCATTTAGTATTTTAAGGTGCAAGTCGTTTGGTTATCCATTTTTCATCTTGTTTTTCATACAAAATACGATCGTGCAGGCGATTTTCGCGACCCTGCCAAAATTCCATTTTTACAGGTTTTATGTGGTAGCCACCCCAGAAATTGGGGCGATGGACAGGTTTTCCGTTAAAAATCTTTCTATATTTTTCATATTGATTTTCCAATACCTTTCTCGATTCAATTTCCTTGCTTTGATCAGACGCCCAGGCGGCAATCTGGCTTGCTTCAGGCCGGGTTTTAAAGTATTTGTCAGATACCTCTGCCGGTGTTTTTTCGGCAAAACCTGAAATCCGAACCTGCCGTTCAAGTTCGGACCAGAAGAAATGAAGCCCGACTGCCGGGTTCCTTTCAATCGATGCAGCCTTTTCACTATTGAAATTGGTAAAAAATGTAAATCCATCCTCATTGAGGAACTTAAGCAAAACTATACGCGATTCGGGAAAACCTTGACCTCCGATACTAATTACAGACATAGCAGTGGGTTCTTTAACATTCGAATTTAGTGCCTCGTCTAACCATTTTTCAAACTGCTTAATGGGGTTTTCATCAACGGACGCTTTACTTAAATCTGCATATTTGTATTCTCTTCTAATGCTATTGATATCCATTTGGCTATTGAATAATGTTTAATAATTGTTAGTTGAACATTCTTTTTCTTTCAATTGTTTTATTTCAGACAAAATAGTATTTAATTAATACCGGTAATCATTTGTAAATATGAAGAAAATCATAACTTTTTTGATGATTGTGATCACTGTTTCTGTTTATGCATCAAACGGGAAAAGTGATATGGAGATTGGGAACAAAGCGGTTTTGACGAGTATTGAACTGCTTGATGTGTCGGGAGAGAAAATATCATTGGAAGATGTTAAAAAGGAGAATGGTTTGCTTGTGCTGTTTTCATGCAATACCTGCCCTTTTGTAATGCAATGGGAAAGTCGTTATCCGGATATTAAGGCATGGGCCGATAAAAATAATTTTGGAATGGTTGTTCTGAATTCCAATTATCAAAACCGCGATGGCGCCGATTCTTATGAAGCCATGCAAAATAAAGCCAAATAAAAAGGCTACAATTTTTATTATGCGGTGGATGAAGACAGCCGGCTTGCCAATGCTTTTGGCGGAAAAACAACACCTCATGCCTTTTTGTTCGATAGCGATATGGAGTTGGTTTACAAAGGCGCAGTTGACGATAATTATAAAAATAAAGATGAAGTAAAACAGGCGTATTTAAAAGATGCAATTAGCAGTCTTGCTACCGGTGAAAAAGTAGCAATTTCGGAAACACAACCGGTTGGTTGCAGTATAAAGCGCAAGTTAGATTAACAATTGCACATTCTGAGAGGCTCCTGTATTTATTTACAGGGGCTTTTTTCTTGCCGTGAAAAAAGTGAAATTCACTTTGCCGTACTTTCTTAATTCCTGAAAAGCAGTATGTTTCGAAAAATCAAAGTTTTTTGGATGTTCCAGAATCAATATTCCATTTTCGTTTAAAATCTGTGCATCGAGCACATTGTCAGGTATTTCAGGCAGTCTTTGCAACTCAAAAGGCGGATCGGCAAAAACAATGTCAAATCGTGCCGGGCTTTTTTTTACGAATTTAAAAACATCGTCTTTTACGGCCCAGGCATTTTTTATTTCAAGATTTTTTAGCGTTTCCTGAATAAAACGAAAATGAGTGTAATTATTTTCAACCATAATCACCTGGTCGCAGCTACGGCTTACAAATTCATAACCCATACTTCCAGTTCCAGAAAACAGATCGAGTACCCTCATTTCTTCAAAATCGTACCGGTTTTCAAGAATATTGAATAAACCTTCTTTTGCCAGATCGGTAGTGGGGCGGGCTTTAAATTTTTTTCCCGGATTAAAAACCCTTCCTTTATATTTTCCTCCAACTATTCTCATTTACGCTAAAAGAGCAACAAAACGGTGGGTGCCAAAATCAAAAATATCAGAATTAAAATTTACTGCTGACTTGGGTTTCAGGTATTCTATTTCCTTAAAATAAACCGCAAGATTAGCCTCTGTTTCATCGTATGGTTTTGTTATTCCGGCAAGATAAACCTGCGTTTTTTGTGCAGGTATTTCCAATGCATTCAGTGCTGCAAGCACATAATAAACCACATCGTTTACATGAACGAATGAGTAATTGTTTGCCAGCAAAATATGATTTCCATCCGAAAGCAAAAAGTAGAATTTATTTTCACCAAACAGCAGGAGCAATCCGAAATTTTTAAAATTTAAACCGGAACATAATTTCGAAAGAAGATGCGCCGGATGTAAAAAATCACAGCTTTCGAAATTTTGGCGGATTTGGTTGTAAAACAATTGTGGCATTGCAAAGCAGAGGTGATGCTGAAATTGTTCGTTGTAATTTTCCACAATCTGTTCGTTGGCCGCTTTCCCAAATAACTGCTGGAAAACAGTGGATAATCGTTCCCGGCTAAAATATTTTTCAGGAATTAACGTGAACTTTTTTGTAAAAAATACAACTTCAATGTGCCTGTAATTTTTCTGCAGCAGTTCTTCTGTTTGAGCCCATTCTTCAAACCTTCGGGCAATAAAATTTTCGTTGCTGATTTTCAGGGATGAATTTTTAAATGCAACCAGGTTATTTTCAGCGGTTACAATAAAAAAAGAAAATCCATCCAGACTAATCTGGATGGACAATTTGTATTCATTTGTTTTATTAAGATCGAAAGATTTATCTGTAATCAACTCATGCATTTGTTATTCCCAGTTTCCCGCATTGTTTACAGTTTCCTGAAGCGAACCGACACGCAGTCCAGGATATTTTTCGTTGGTCCGGCGTTGTTCATTCAGGTTAATTACAAACTGACGATTCAGGCCGCGCAAAATAATATTGTTGTGAGCTTTTGCTTCAAAAACCGGAACTTTAATTCCTGAACCTGTTGTAATTACGGTAGCACCAAGACTGAATTCAGCAGTTGTATCAGGAACCGGAATATACTTCAGTTTTTCAGGATTAACGGATCCGTTAAAAACCGCATTCAGTACACTTTCTTTAAGTGTGTCACGAATAATTAACCCCATTCTTAACGCTTTTCTTTCTGTTAAACCGGCTTCAATCATACTATCGGTTAATTCGCCAATTTTCCGCACGTTAATAATTGAATCATTTTTAACAAAATCAATAAGTGTATCCCAGCTTCCGGTAAAATGTCCATAAACGTCTTTATAAGCCACCTGTGCTTTTCTGATTTCTTTTAAACGCTCAATTGTAGCATTATATCTGGCTTCTTTTGATTGTTCAAATTGAATCGGCCGCTGGATTCCCTTGTAAATAAAATAAGTTAATCCTACTGCGACAATTATAAGCAAAACTTGAATTACGGTTCTCATTTTTATAGTTTTAAATAAGTTTATTTGACGAATGATTGCAAATTTATAAAAAAAAATAAATTACTTTCCTTTACAGAATGTTATTTTAGCAAGTATGATTAAAAATCATATCGGTGAATTGTTGAAACAGAATCTTCCGTTTGCCCCAACAGAAGGGCAACTCGCTCTAATTGAAGGGTTATCGGGTTTTATCTCGCTTGATGAGCAGGATGAAATAATGTTAATAAAGGGGTACGCCGGAACCGGAAAAACGACCATGATTTTTGCCCTGACGCAAACTTTAAACGCTTTAAAAATTCGTTCGGTTTTAATGGCGCCAACCGGAAGGGCGGCAAAGGTTATGGCCGGATATACCGGAATGCCGGCTTTTACCATTCATAAAAAAATATACAGGCAAAAAACTTCGGCTGACGGAATGGGGAGATTTGTACTCGATAAAAACCTGTTTAAGAATGCCTATTTTATTGTGGATGAGGCTTCTATGATTTCGAACGAAAGTGCCGAAGGTTCGGTTTTTGGCAGCGGCCGGCTGCTCGACGATTTGCTTGAATACGTTTATTCCGGCGAAAACTGCCGGCTCATTTTGGTGGGCGACACTGCGCAGTTGCCACCGGTTGGATTGAATATCAGCCCGGCGCTGGAAGCTGAAACATTAAAAATCCAGGGGTTTGGAGTAAAGGAATTTGTTTTACGCGAAGTGGTGCGGCAGGCTGCAAATTCCGGTATTCTTGATAATGCAACTGAAATTAGAAACAGGATTAACCAGAATAATGCATCCGGATTCTTTAAGTTAAATATTAATAGTTTTTCTGATGTTGTAAAAGTATCGGGCGAAGAACTTATTGAAACCATTTCGGGATGTTACGACGAATACGGGCTTTTTGAAACAACGGTTGTGACACGTTCAAATAAGCGGGCTAATTTGTTTAACAAGGGAATTCGCGGGTCTATTTTATACAAGGAAAATGAAATTGAAAGAGGCGATTTGCTGATGGTGGTAAAAAATAATTATTTCTGGGTAAATGAAGATATTAATCCTGATTTTATTGCCAACGGCGATATTGCGGAAGTAGCACAAATTTACGGATATGAAGAACTTTACGGATTTCGGTTTGCCGATGTGAGCCTTCGTTTTATTGATTATGATGATTTGGAAATCGACTGCAAAATTTTTCTGGATACGCTCGCCATTGAAACAGCATCTTTTCCATACGAACAAAACCGCCAGTTGTTTGACGCTGTTGCGGCCGATTATCCCGAAATAAAAAACAAGCAGGCGCGCTGGAAAAAAGTAAAGGAAAATCCGCATTTTAATGCGCTCCAGGTAAAATACGCCTACGCATTAACCTGCCATAAAGCACAGGGCGGACAATGGAAAGCTGTTTTTATTGACCATGGTTATCTTGTTGAAGATATGTTGGATATTGAATATTACCGATGGTTATACACAGCTTTTACGCGGCCCGTTGAAAAACTGTACCTCGTTAATTTTCATAAGAATTTTTTTGAGCCGGATAAGGAACAAGAATAGCTACTTTTCTATTTCAATAGGATAAGTCTCTCCTTCATTTACCACTTCTGTATTTTCGAAAACTGATTTGGCCTCATTCTCAAATTCAGATAAATCTTTATAACGGTTTGAAAAGTGACCGAGAAGCAATTTTTTAGCATTGGAAAGCCTGGCCATTTTTGCTGCATCAAGCGCGGTTGAGTGATAGGTTTTATCTGCCCAGTCTCTCAATTTTTCTGTAAATGTGGCTTCATGGTAAAGTAAATCGGTATTTTTAATAAATTCGGCAGCGTCCGGTTGAAAGGCTGTGTCGGTGCAGAATGCGTAAGAACGTGGCGGCGGGGGTGGAATAGTCAGCTCATTGTGCGTAAGCATTTCGCCTTCTTCAGTCTGAAATCCTTCGCCATCTTTAATGGCCTTTATATTGGCAATGGGAATATTGTACTTTTCTACATACTCTTTCTTAATATTGGGTTGTTTCCGGATTTCGCGAAACAGGAATCCGCTCACAGGCACGCTGTGTTTCAGCGGAAATGAAAAAACTTCTATTTTTTTATCGGCATAAATTTTTTGCGGTTTTTTAAAATTCAGGGGATGAAAAAAGAGTTTAAACTGCATATCGCCCTTGATAAAATCGAGCTGGGGTTGTATCAGGCTTTTTAGTTCGGAGGCAGAATAAATATGAATGTCATTTTTCAGCCCAAGCAAATTCATTGTCGAAATCAGCCCGATTAACCCGTAATAGTGATCACCATGTAAATGCGAGATAAAAATGTGTTTTATTTTTCCGAAACCTATTTTCTGCCGCCTGATTTGAATTTGGGTTCCTTCGCCGCAGTCGATCAAAAAAAACCGCCCAAGCGCATTTAGCACCTGGGCGGTTGGGTATCTTTCAGATGTAGGAATCGCCGAACTACTTCCAAGTATGGTTAATTCGAATGACATCAGCGATTACAGGCTCTTTTTCTTTTCCAGCAACTCTTCAGCTTTTTCTGCTGTGTCAGTAATCAGAAGCACAGTGTGAAGCATTGAGATTCTTATCAGATTTTCAACGTCGGGCTGAAGGCCGCATAAAATAAACACGCCGATTGCATCTTCGCATAACCGGTTGGCAACCAAAACAGCACGTAATCCGGAAGAATCGCAGTAATGACAACTGCTGAGATCCAGGATGATGTTTTTAACACCGTTGCTGTTCAGAACCACCAACTCTGATTTTAACTCGGGAGCATTGTTTGTGTCTAACCTGTTGGAGTTTACCTTTATTAAAGAAAACTCGTCTTTATTTGATATTTCGAATGCCATAATGCAATTTACAAAATTGCAGTTGATTTAACCAAATCTAATTTATTTATCCTTTTTCTCGTTTTCCTCCATTTGAGTTTTGAGAGCAGCCAGGTCGGAAATATCTCCAAGTGTGGTTTTCTCTACATTTTCGTTAACCGTGCGTACTGATTTTTTGGTAGTACGTGTTTGCGATTTACGTTTTGCAGTGTCTTCAGCACGTTTGGCATCTTCAAAAACTCTGGAATGGGAAACAATAATCCGTTTGGCTGACTTGTTGAACTCAATAACTTTAAAATCAAGTTTCTCGTCCTGTTTTGCCTGCGAGCCATCTTCTTTAACCAGGTGGCGCGGAGTAGCAAAACCTTCAACACCATACGGAAGTGCAATAACTGCACCTTTGTCCATTAATTCAACCACAGTTCCTTCGTGAATGGAATCGGTAGTGAAAATGGTTTCAAACACATCCCATGGATTTTCTTCCAGTTGTTTGTGGCCAAGGCTTAACCGGCGGTTTTCTTTGTCGATGTCAAGAACAACCACTTCAATTTCTTCGCCCACTGATGTGAATTCCGACGGATGTTTGATTTTTTTGGTCCAGCTTAAATCGGAAATATGAATTAAACCGTCAACACCTTCGGTAATTTCAACAAACACACCGAAATTAGTGAAATTGCGAACTATAGCTTTGTGTTTTGTGCCGGGTCCGTAATTTTCTTCAATATTTTCCCATGGATCTTCTTTCAGCTGTTTCATGCCGAGCGACATTTTGCGTTCGTCACGGTCGAGTGTCAGTACCACTGCTTCCACTTCGTCGCCTACTTTCAGGAAATCCTGAGCGCTGCGCAGGTGCTGGCTCCACGACATTTCAGAAACGTGAATCAAACCTTCAACACCGGCGGCAATTTCAACAAATGCACCGTAGTCGGCAAGTACCACTACTTTTCCTTTTACTTTGTCGCCAATTTTAAGTGTTTCATCCAGTTTATCCCACGGATGCGGAGTAAGTTGTTTTAATCCTAGTGCGATGCGTTTTTTGTCGTCATCGAAATCAAGAATAACAACATTTAGTTTCTGGTCCAGTTCAACGATTTCGTTCGGGTGCGAAATGCGTCCCCACGAAAGATCGGTGATATG
The DNA here is from genome assembly GCA_963771595.1 of uncultured Prolixibacteraceae bacterium. GTDB lineage: Bacteria > Bacteroidota > Bacteroidia > Bacteroidales > Prolixibacteraceae > CAVYUC01. Next base: position 18,177 of record CAVYUC010000036.1, read on the forward strand.
AATTAAACCGTCAACACCGCCAAGATCCATGAACACACCGTAGGAAGTAATGTTTTTAACTGTTCCTTCGAGTACCTGTCCTTTTTCGAGTTTGGCGATAATGTCTTTTTTCTGTTGCTCGAGTTCTGCTTCGATAAGCGCTTTGTGCGATACAACAACATTCCGGTATTCAGGATTAATTTTAACCACTTTGAATTCCATTGTTTTATCCACAAATACATCGTAATCGCGAATGGGTTTTACATCAATCTGCGAACCCGGCAGGAATGCTTCGATGCCAAAAACATCTACAATCATACCACCTTTTGTACGGCATTTAATGTAACCTTTAATAATTTCATCTTTTTCCAAAGCTTCGTTAACACGATCCCACGATCGCATTGCGCGTGCTTTTTTGTGCGACAGGATCATCTGTCCTTTTTTGTCTTCCAGGCTTTCGATGTAAACATCTACTTTGTCGCCAACTTTCAGTTCCGGATTGTAGCGGAATTCGTTCACGCTTACAATTCCGTCTGATTTATAACCGATATCAACCACTACTTCGCGTTTGTTCAGCGAAATGATTGTTCCTTCCAGTACTTCTTTTTCGGTTACTGTATTCAGTGTGTCGTTGTAAAGTTGCTCAAGATTGGCTTTTTCTTTTTCAGAATAAGCTTCAAGTCCAACTTCGAGGCTGTCCCAGTCAAATTCTTCCGAGCCTTCTGTTTTTTCTTCAGGTTCAGCGGCTTCGGCAGTTGCTTCGGCAGTTGCTTCAGCCTGTTGTTCTTCTGTTTCAGCAGTTACTTCTTCTTTGTTTTCTTCTTTCCCGGCAGCATCTTCTTTTTGTTCTTCGAGTACATTTTCAGCTGCTTCATCTTTTGTTTCAGTTGCTTCGTCTTCTTTTGCAAGTGTTTCCTGCTCAGATTCCTGTGGCTTTTCAGAAACCGTTTTTTCTTTCTGAACCGAAGTTCCAGCTACTTCATTCGCTTCTTCCTGTTCAAATTTTTCATTTTTCTTTTCTGTCATGTAATTTTTTAATAACTTAATGAATTAGACATTATTATAATTTAAATCGCGCGCAAAAATATAACTTAAATAACTTATATCAAAGATTTTCAAATTTTTATTTTATATCTCCCAAAAGTTTTAATCCTGTTTAAAATGTAAAATTCCAAAACCTCATTCGATAAGATGTTGCGCGTTTATTGCAGGCGTTGTTAGTTTTATTAATTTTGAAATCCAAATTTTGTTTCACGTTTTATGCTTCGTAATATAATATGGTATAAAACAGGTTTACAACATCCTTTAATGAAATTCAGCAATTAATAAAAGCTTAAATCAATATTGTATAAAATAGTCAATCCAAACCTTAAATCAAAATAACTATGAAAGGAATTATTCTTGCCGGTGGTGCCGGAACCCGTTTGTATCCGATTACCCGTTCCATTTCCAAACAAATTATTCCGGTGTACGACAAACCAATGATTTATTATCCGCTGTCGGTTTTAATGCTGGCCGGGATAAGGGAAATTCTGATTATTTCAACTCCAACCGACCTTCATTTATACGAAGAACTTTTTGGGAATGGCGAACAACTCGGATTAAAGCTGTCGTATAAAGTGCAACCGTCGCCCGATGGTTTGGCGCAGGCTTTTATTCTGGGCGAAGAATTTATTGGCGACGACAGTGTGTGCCTGATTTTGGGCGATAACATTTTTTACGGCTATAATTTCAGGGAAATTCTGGAAGATGCTGAAAATCTTACCGATGGTGCGGTGGTTTTTGGTTATTATGTAAACGATCCGGAACGTTATGGCGTAGTGCAGTTTGATGGCGATAAAAAAGTGATAAGTATTGAAGAAAAACCGCAACAACCAAAATCGAATTACGCGGTAACCGGCTTGTATTTTTACTCCAACGATGTGGTGGAAAAAGCCAAAAACCTAAAACCATCGGCGCGTGGCGAACTTGAAATTACTGATTTAAACAGGCTTTATTTGCAGGAAAACCGTTTAAACGTGAAATTGCTTGGCCGTGGTTTTGCCTGGCTCGATACCGGTACGCACGACAGTCTTTTACAGGCATCAAATTTTATTGCCACGATTGAACAAAGGCAGGGATTAAAAGTTTCGTGTATTGAGGAGATTGCGTTCAAAAAAGGGTTTATCAATCGTGAGCAGTTAATTAAACTGGCCGAACCTTTAAGTAAAAATCAGTACGGGCAATATTTGTTGCGGCTGGCAGACAAACAAATACAATCTTTTTAGCAGAACATGAAAATCACAAAGACACCGATTCCCGGATTAATAATTATCGAACCAAATGTATTTGAAGACGATCGGGGTTATTTTTTCGAATCATTTCATTATGAACGTTATATGGAAGCCGGAATAAAAGTTCAGTTTATTCAGGATAACGAATCGAAATCGGAAAGAGGAGTAATCAGGGGTTTGCATTATCAGCTGAATCCTTTTGCACAGGCAAAACTGGTGCGGGTTGTTCAGGGAACGGTTTATGACGTTGCGGTGGATTTGCGCAAACATTCGCCAACTTTTGGCAGGTGGTTCGGCCTCGAGCTCGACGAAAAGAACAAAAAGCAACTTTATATTCCGCGCGGTTTTGCCCATGGTTTTTCAGTGCTGAGCGAAACGGCAGTGTTTACTTATAAATGCGATAATCTCTATAATAAGGAAATGGAACGAAGCATTAATTTCGATGATCCTTTTCTGGGAATTGACTGGAAAATTAAAAAACCGGTGCAAAAGGTTTCCGGTAAAGATTTAAACGCTCCGGCTTTTAATAAGGCAGAAATGAATTTTATTTTTTAGGTTATGAAGATTTTGGTTACCGGATCATACGGACAGCTGGGGAGCGAATTAAAAGAATTGGCCGGCAATTACAAAAGCTGGCAGTTTCTTTTTACGGACGCTGATTCGCTGGATATTACAGATGAAAAAGCAATTACAGGTTTTTTTGAAAAATATTTGCCCGATTTTGTCATCAACTGTGCGGCGTATACAGCAGTAGATAAAGCGGAAACGGACATGGAAGCGGCCCGGAAAATAAATGCGGTGGCACCCGGTATTATGGCCAAAGCAGCGAAAAAAGCGGGCGCCGGTTTAGTGCATGTTTCCACCGATTATGTTTTTGATGGCCGCAATTTTCAACCTTATAAGGAAAATGACGCCACAAATCCACAAACTGTTTACGGGAAAACCAAACTTGAAGGAGAGCAAATTTGCCTGAAAGAAAATCCAAAATCGTTGATTATCCGCACTTCGTGGCTCTATTCATCATTCGGAAATAACTTTGTAAAAACCATGCTGCGGCTGGGGCAGGAGCAGGAATCGATCCCAGTGGTTTTCGATCAGGTGGGAACGCCAACTTATGCAGCCGATCTCGCAAAAGCTATTCTTTTTATTGCCGAAAAGCAAAGTGCAAGTCCTGAAAGTTTTGTGCCGGGAATTTATCATTATTCAAACGAAGGAGTTTCCAGCTGGTACGATTTTGCACTTACGATTTTTGAACTGGCCCAAATAACCTGTAGCGTAAATCCATTGTTAACGAAAGATTTTCCGCGTCCGGCAAAACGACCGCATTTTAGTGTTCTGGATAAATCAAAAATTAAAAACACTTTCAACCTGGAAATTCCATACTGGAAAGAAAGTCTGAAAGTATGTTTAACAAAACTCAATGTATGAATTTAAAAATGAAATCATTTAAAGTTGTAAATTTGAGAGACTAAAAATGATTTAATGATGATCACAAAAGCAGTATTAAAAGAACATATTGAAAAGTTACCTGAAGAATTCTCTATTGATGAATTAATTAGCAGGTTAATATTAATCGAAAAAATCAATCGCGGAAATATTCAATCTGAAAATGGAGAAGTAGTATCAGAAGAGGAACTGAATAAAGAAATCCAAAAATGGTTTCGATAAAATGGACAATTCAGGCAAAAAATGATTTGAAAAATATTGCTGATTATATTTCCAATGATTCAATTCAATATGCGAAATTTACAAATTGTGAAGATTACATTTCGGACAAGGATTTTAAAAAAGTACCCAAAGACAGGCAGAATGGTTCAGGAAGTTGATAATCCAACATTCGTGAATTGATTGAAGGAAATTACAGAATTATCTATAAGATTATTTCAAAAAAACAATTAGATATTTTGACAATCCATCACACCGCAAGAGATATAACAGGTATGAAATTATAGAAACAAAGTTTTTCAAGAATAAAAAAATTAAATAATAAATGGAAAATAAAGAAATACTGCAAGAGGTCAGAGTAAAAGCCCAAAGCTGGCTCTCTGAAACTTACGATGAAGAAACACGACACAAAGTTCAGCAGTTGCTGGACAGTGATGATTCATCGGAACTGATTGATTCTTTTTACAAAAACCTGGAGTTTGGCACAGGCGGTTTGCGCGGAATTATGGGCGTTGGTACAAACCGTATGAATAAATATACGGTTGGTGCAGCAACCCAGGGTTTATCAAATTATCTGAAGAAAAATTTTGCCGATCTTCCGGAAATAAAAGTTGCCATTGGTCACGACTGCCGCAACAACAGCCGGCTGTTTGCCGAAAGCAGCGCTAAAATATTTGCCGCCAACGGCATCAAAGCTTACCTTTTCGACGATCTTCGTCCAACTCCTGAACTGTCATTTGCCGTTCGCGAACTTGGTTGTCAGAGCGGGATTATTCTCACCGCTTCACATAATCCAAAGGAATACAACGGGTACAAAGCTTATTGGGACGATGGTTCGCAGATTGTAGCGCCACACGATATCAACATTGTAAACGAAGTAGCCAAAATTAAACCGGAGGATATAAAATTTGATGGTCCCGACCGGCTGATTGAAATTATGGGCGATGAAATGGACCGGAAATTTTTAGAACAGGTTAAAACTGTTTCCATTTCGCCAGAAGTTGTTGAAAAGCACAAGGATATAAAGATCGTGTATACGCCAATCCATGGCACTGGTGTAAAATTGGTTCCGGCAGCTTTGCATAAATTTGGTTTTACCAATATAATTAATGTGCCCGAACAGGATGTAGTAAGCGGCGAGTTTCCGACTGTCATTTCACCCAATCCAGAAGAAGAGGCAGCAATGGAAATGGCCATTGTAAAAGCCACTGAAACCGATGCCGACGTAGTTTTGGCAACCGATCCTGATGCTGACCGGATTGGAGTGGCCGTAAAAAACGATAAAGGAAAATACATTATCGTCAACGGCAATCAAACTGCACTGCTGTTCATCTACTATATTATTACAAAAATGAAGGAAGCCGGTGCTATGAAAGGCAATGAATTCATTGTAAAAACAATTGTGACCACCGAAATGATTGCCGAAATAGCCCAAAAAAATAACATCGAATATTTTGATGTTTATACCGGTTTTAAATACATTGCCGAAGTTATTCGCGACCTGGAAGGAACAAAAAAATACATTGGCGGGGGCGAGGAAAGTTTTGGTTTTATGCCGGCCGATTTTGTTCGCGATAAGGATGCCGTTTCTTCCTGTGCGTTGATGGCAGAAATAACTGCCTGGGCAATTGACCAGGGAAAAACGCTGTACCAGTTGTTGCAGGATATTTACCTTGAACACGGCTATTCAAAAGAAAAAATGAAATATGTAGTCCGGAAAGGAAGAACAGGTGCTGAGGAAATACAGCAGATTATGACCAATTTCAGGAATAATCCGCCAAAAGAATTGGGCGGTTCTCCAATGGAGTGGATGAAAGATTATTCAACATTAACTGCTAAAAATTTAATTACAAACAAGCAGCATAAAATAGACCAAAAAGAAACATCCAACGTTTTGCAGTTTTTTACAAAAGACGGAACAAAAATTTCGGTGCGTCCTTCGGGAACCGAACCTAAAATTAAATTTTATTTCGAAGTAAAAGGCGAACTTCAATCGCGCAATCAGTTTGATGAGGCAGAGGAAAAAGCCGAATCCAGAATTGATGCATTAATGGAAGAATTGGGACTTTAATTTTAAATAACTAAATAATTAAATCATGAAAATTCAAATTTTAACTTTTTTGCTGTTTTTTGCAGCTGTTTCAGTGTTTGCTCAGGAAGAGCCAATGGAAATGAAACCCGAAATGACAGAAATCTGGGACCCGGAAGTTCCGGTAGTTAATCCCGGGGAAACTCCTTCGGATGCACCTTCGGATGCCATCGTGCTTTTTGACGGGCAGGATTTGTCGAAAGAATGGACCGGCGAAAACGGTGGCGAACCACAATGGACAGTTGCCGATGGTGTGGTAACTGTAAAAAAAGGCGCCGGTGTAATTAAAACCAAGCGTGTTTTCAACGACTATCAGCTGCACATTGAATGGCGGACACCGTCGGAAGTGGTTGGAAAAAGCCAGGGACGCGGAAACAGCGGAATTTTTATGCAGGAACGATATGAACTTCAGGTACTCGACAGTTACGACAACCGCACCTACAGAAACGGCCAGGCAGGCAGCATTTACAAACAACATGCGCCACTGGTCAATGCATCAAAAAAACCCGGCGAATGGCAAACTTACGATGTGGTTTATACTGCACCGCGTTTTAAAGATGACGGTACGTATTTTTCACCACCAAGAATTACAGTTTTGCAAAATGGCGTGGTGGTGCAAAATAATGTAAGTTTACGAGGGCCTACTGAATATATCGGAATTCCGGAATATTCAATCAAAAAACACGGGCCCGGAAGTATTGTGCTTCAGGATCATGGAAATCCGGTAAGCTACCGGAATATCTGGATTCGTGAATTGTAAGTAACAGATATTTTCTATAGTTTTAAGCCCGTTGATTCTTCTTCGGGCTTTTTTAATTGAAATGATTATGAACCACAGAAAATCCATATTTATTTTGCTTTTTTTAGTTTTGGGATTTTCTTTGGTGGCGCAAAACCGGAATTTTTCCTCCAACCTTCCATTGTTTTTCATCAATACAAATGGTGTCGAAATTCGGGACGAACCTAAAATTGTGGCCCAACTGGGAGTTGTCTGGAACAGGGATACTGCAACAAATTCAACGAACGGAGATTTTAATCATTACAACGGAAAAATAAGAATTGAAATTCGCGGTTCTTCATCGCAAATGTATCCCAAAAAATCGTATGGTTTCGAAACTGTTGATGCTGCAGAAAGTGACATGGATTTTCCGTTGCTTGATTTTCCGGAAGAAGAAGACTGGATTTTATATGCGCCTTATTCCGATAAAACTTTGATACGAAACGTGCTTACCTTCACCCTTGCAAGATCGCTTGGAGATTATGCTTCACGCTGCCGGTTTGTTGAGCTTTTTCTGAATAATGAATATCAGGGCGTGTATGTATTGATGGAAAAAATTAAGCGGGATAAAAATCGTGTTGATATTGCGAAACTAACCGCGAAAGATACAACCGGCGAGGATTTAACCGGCGGCTACATTTTTAAAATTGACAAACAAACCGGAAGCGGCGGAAGTGGCTGGTATTCGAAATATAAAAATGAACAAAATACTTTTACCTTTTATCAGTATGAATATCCCGCAGCCCGTGAAATTTTGGAGGTTCAGGCTGAATATATTCAAAATTATTTTCATGATTTTGAAAGTGCCATATACAACCGGGAATTCGACCCGGAAAACGGTTATCAGAAATACATAAATATTCCTTCATTTATCGATTATTTTATCATTAATGAACTGACAAAAAATATTGATGCCTACCGGCTGAGCGCTTTTTTTTACAAGGATAAAAACGGTAAAATAAATGCCGGTCCGGTTTGGGATTTTAATCTTGCCTATGGAAACGCAAACTATTTGCTGGCCTGGGAAAAAAACGGCTTGCAGGTATATGCCGACCTGCAGGATGATATGTGGCAAATTCCATTCTGGTGGCGGCTTTTGGTTGGCGATAAAAACTTTTCTTCAAACCTGCGTTGCCGGTGGGACTCGCTGAACCAAACGGTACTTTCCACCGAAAGGGTGATAAATGTTGTGGACAGTTTAGTTGGCTTATTGGAAGAACCGGCAAAACGGAATTTTCAGCGTTGGCCGGTTTTGAATGAGTGGGTGTGGCCAAATTATTATGTGGGCTACGATTATTTAACGGAAGTAAACTGGTTGAAAAACTGGATTTACGAACGTATGCGTTTGGTGCACCTTGCCATTCCGGGAAAATGCGGCAGCGACGAACCGGGTGAAAAAATTGGTTTTTCGGTTGGTGTTTTTCCCAATCCAATGCAATCGGCTTTGTATATCAAAACAACTTCCGACGTCAATCTGTCTTTGCAGGTTCAGTTGTTTAATGTGAGCGGGAATGTTGTTTTTAATGAAAAGTTGAGGATTTCACCCGGCGAACAAACTGTTTCGGTGAATGTTACCGGTTTGCCCGAAGGAATATATTTTTACCGGATTTTAAAAGGTGAAAAGCAGGAACAAACCGGAAAACTGGTAAAATTAAAGCATTAACAAAGTTCTTCAGACTTTCAGCTTTTCCTTGAAAACCTTTCTGAATTTTTCCACTTTTGGCGCAACCACAAACTGGCAGTAAGGTTGGTTTTTGTTTTTTTCGAAGTAGTTGAAATGATAATCTTCTGCAACGTAAAATACTTCGAATGGTGTTACTTCAGTAACTATCGGATCGTCATAAACATGATCTTCTTCAAATAGTTTAATTACTTTTTCGGCTGTTTGTTTTTGTTCTTCGCTGTGATAAAAAATGGCCGAACGGTATTGTGTGCCAACATCATTTCCCTGACGGTTTAAAGTGGTAGGATCGTGTGTCATAAAAAAGACCTGGAGTATTTCGGAAAACGAAACCACTTTCGGATCGAAAGTAACCTGCACCACTTCGGCATGTCCGGTCCTGCCCGTACAAACTTCACGGTATGCCGGATTTTTTATATTGCCGCCGCTGTATCCGGGTTTAATGCCGGTAACTCCTTTTAAATCTTTGTAAACTGCTTCGGTACACCAGAAACATCCGCCGCCCAATGTCGCTTTTTCCAATTTTTCTTCGTTCTCCATAACTCAATTGATTGTGGTGAAAAAACAAGAACAGAAAATTCCCGTTCGTTTCTTTTTTGAAAATTACTTACTCCTTCAACTTTAAAAAATGAAACAAAAGATATGGTTGGATGTTTTTGCAGACGCTAAATTCGGTGGGTTTGGTAGATAATAAATCCGTAAACAAAAAAACGCAGGATGCGAAACAATGCGTAACGCAGAAACTGTTTTCCGGGATAATTTGATGCCCCGACCAGCATACTTGTTGCCGACCAGGGTAGCGGTGTTAATGCGGCAACAATAATTAAAAAAAGGCCGTATTTTCTCAGTTTCGGCGTCAGGTTTTTAAAAAACTTCTTTCTGAAATAGCGAAAAATAACGCGTTTGTACAGAAACTGGCCAACCAGAAAAGTTACATAACCCATGGCATACGAAATGCCTGCAAAAAATGCAATGTTCAGCCAGTAATGCGAATGCGAGGCTTTGTTCACTGCCCAAATCATAAAAAGTTCGGGTGGAATAATTCCGAAAAACAACTCCGACGTCCCATAAATGATGTAAATAATTTCGGGTTGTGCATAAAACCGCTCGATCCAAAGATCGGGGTTGTGCGAAAAAATAAGTTTTTTGAATAACAGATAACCGGCAATTAATACACCAAGCCAGACCAAACCTTTTAGTCCGTTTCTGATTAGAAACCGCATTCTGGAACTGATTTTCATGGCGTTTTAACTGGTGGTAAATTTTAGTTTGAAATGTACAACAAAATAATTTAACCAAAAGTTTCAAAATAATTTGAACTTCTGTTTTCGGCTTTTAAATTATTGAAAATGAGTGTGTTTAATTTTTGGGTGATTTTCAGTTTGTTTGAAATCTAATTATTTAAAAATTTCTTAATATTTCATGTTTTTTTAGTTCCACGATTCCTGTAAAACATATTCCGAAATATCCGTTAACTGTTTATCGCTTAATTGCGGAAAACCTGTCATTGGCGGATAATCCTGCCGTTTTCGTCCTGGCGATTTTATCCAGTTTTTCAATCCCTCTTTGTTATTTTTATAAATGGAAGCAGCTTCCGCCATCGATGGTCCAACCAATCGTGTTGTGGCAGCATGACAAACAGAGCAGTTGTTTTTGAACAGAGTTTCTCCGGGTAAACTTTCACCTTCTGTAGTTTCCACTTGCGGCATTAACAGGTTTTCGTGCGCTTTTTTCACCGCGTCCCAATGTGCGGCAGTGCGTTCGGCTACCATTTGCTTGTGGGTTTTCAAAGCATTTTCGCGGTACAAGTGCCTGCCTGTCCCCATAAAAGCAACAATTAAAGTAAACATACCAATTACGATATAAAACCGTTTCCCGGGGTTTTTATCTTCATGTAGCAGTTTCCACAGCTGGAACATTACAATGATGACAACTGTTACACCGCCCATTATCACCCAGAATAATCCCCAACTCACTCCTTTTCCGGGAAGGGTTAAAAACAGCAGCGGGCCAAAAATAAACTGAATACCAGTGGCAATCAGCGCGAGGTTGAGCATCTGTTTTTTAATTTCTGTTTTTGTGAGCGTACTGAATTTACCTTCAATGTTAAACGATTTTCTACCAAACCAAAATGCCAGAAATAAACCTGTAATTGCCAAACAGGCTGTAATAAAATGGAAATAGCGCGGAAAAACATTTGGCAGTGTTAGTGCATCGGTAAAACCTTTAATTGCGCCCCATTTTTCTGGAAATAGCATTAGGTTGATGTTGGTTAAAAAAATGAACGGGATGAGCAGAAAACTAAAAACCCCAATTCCAAGGATGCCCAGGTGCAGGGTTTTGTTATCCGAAAGTCTGTCCCACGTGTATTTATGCAGGTAAACCAGCAGAAAAGCTAAGGTTACCCACGGAATAATGCCAATCCAGATGTTTCCGGTGAGTGCATTCGATGAGTAAAAATAAATGGTGTACAGTACATTGATGGATAAAAGTGGCGCCACTCCCAGCACCACAGCCAGACTTTTGTTCACAGTAATGGTGTTTGCAATTTCTTTGGCCAGTTTATCGTAATCCTTATTTTTTCTACCTTGCCATTCGTACCAGAAGGTAAGAATTCCACCGCCAACCATCAGGTTTATAAACAGGATATGAAGCAGGAAAGAAAAAATAAGGATGAACACCAGCAATCCTTCCGGTAATGGCAAAGGCAGCGGAATATCTTTTGGAACCGGTACCTGCGTAATTATTGCACTTATCATGGTTAATTGGTTTTCAGGTTAGTATTTAATTACTTTTACATTAACACCTTTTAATTGAGCGCCTTCCAGCACAGTTGGTTCTTTTTGCTGCATCGCAATATATTTTGCAAGGGCATCCATTTCGGCATCATTCCCCGGAAAAGGCGGCATGTAGTACCGAACATTGTGTATTCCTTTCATATATGCTTTCATCGCCTCAGCATCAAGTGGTTTACCGGCGCCATACATTTTTTCAAACCGAACAACTACCGAATTAACACCATTGGTGGTGTGGCACCGCGAACAGGCCAGAATAAACACTTCTTCGCCTGCCTGAGTTACATTTTCTTCAGTAATTTCGGATACAGCGGAGTAGGGAGAATTTTTCAACAAACCTTCCTGCTGGTACAGCGGATATTCTTCTTCCAGAATTCCATTGGCGTACATGTAATTTCCAATAACATACGGTTTTCTGATGAACTCCCGCAGCCGCTCAAAGGTTCCCAGAAAAAGGATGGACGCAAAAACCGGAATGATGAGTAAATGTTTTGGCAGCCGTTTTGGAGCGATGGTGCCGAGAATACTGACGGCAAAGCCAATTCCAACCACAATTTTAATAACAAGAAGCAGTGATTTATACCAGTCCTGAAATTGCTGTGTGGCAAGTGCAACCGGAAGGTTTCCGATCATGGAACGCGGAATGTACCAGTAATAAATGTAGGCGCCAACAGCAGCAACGGGCATCCACAACAATATCCAGATGGAAATGTGCCTTAAAAATTCAGGTCGGATAAGGTTTTCTCTTTTTAATGAATAGGCCGTAATCAGCAACGCGACACAGCCGGCCATCATCATTGCAACTGACGTGCGGAAAATTAATTGCGGCAGGTACAAAGGATTTGTAAAACCGCTTAGCAGTGTTTTATGTTCCGTCCAGCTGCCGGGGTCCATCATAAATCCGAGAATGGCAACAATAATAGCCATTGTCAGCCACGAAAAAATACTAAGCCACATTCCCAGTAAAATATGTTTTCTTTTGCGCTGCGGCGAGCTGTTCGATTTTTTCCAGGTGAGGAAATAAATCATTATAAAAACCACTTCCAGCACAAAAATAATCCACTCGGTAAACCAGGCGAAATAAAACACACGGATTAGGCTGCCAAGTGAAGCCGGATTGGCCAGTGATGCGGCAAACCAGATTCCAACACCTGTTAAAGCGCCTAGCGTAGTTGTAATAATAAAAGCGGTAAACATGAGCTTGCGCGCCATTTCATCCCAGGCAGCGCCTTTTTCCTTATCGAATTTTTGTTTCTGATAACCGCGGAATTCAAGAATGGTGACCAGTGGTGCAAAACCAACTGCAAGGGCATGATTTATAATGACATGTAAAATTGCAATTACAGCAACCAGCATGCGGTTTCCCATAAAATCGAGGTGGAACAACGGAAAATCCATAGTTAGCGTTTTTTGTTTTTCAAAATATACTGATATTTTCCTGTTTTCTGATAAAAAAAAATCAACTTTTTTATGTTTTTTATTGAACCATGTTGCAATTGTTTTAGTGTGTTTGTTGTTTTGCCTTTAAATTACACGTCCCTAAATTTATACAATGAACAGGAAGTAAAATTCGCAGTAAATTTTGAAATATACTTGAAAAACAGCCGTTTTAGCTGTTCCTTTTTCTCCGGTTTTCATGAAAATTATACACACTCCACACTGTGGATTTCTACAGATAAGTTAAAATATACTTGTTGGTTAATTTGATTTGTAATATTTTATTATTGTCTGATTATAAGTATTTTACTTTGCATTGAAGAGTTGTGTGTCCTTTTTTTGGCACAGAATTTTCCTAATGCCAGGTATGTTAAACTTTTGGCACAATATAGATTTGGAAGCCAGTCCGTTACTGGCAACGGCAATACACAACGGGCACAATGTTCGCCCCGAAGCTGCAGAATATCTGGCAATTAACGAGTTAGACCGGCTGCGTGAAGAAGATGCATGTACCGGATTTTTTACCGATATCGCTCCAAGCCGGTTTATCATTCACACGTCGCGGTTTGAAGTGGATGTAAACCGGCCGCGCGAAACTGCGGTGTACCGTTTTCCTGAACAATCGTGGGGATTGAAAGTATGGCAGGATAATGTACCGGAGCAGGTATGGGAAAATTCGTTGAAAGAATATGATGAGTTTTACAGTTGGTTTCGGCAGCAGGTGGATGCTTTTGTGGAAAAATCCGGTTTCATTATTATTTATGATATTCATTCGTACAACTTCAGGCGCGAAAACAGAGAGTTTGGCGATAATCCGCTGAAAAATCCGGATATTAATGTTGGCACCGGTACGCTGAATCCCAGATGGGCGCCGGTTGTCGAACATTTCAAAAATCGACTTCGGAATATCGATTTTTTGGGAAGCCATCTTTCGGTTGAAGAAAATGTGAGATTCAAAGGCGGATACCTTTCAGAATGGGTGCATAATAATTATCCGGAACAAAGTTGTGTGCTGGCCATCGAATTTAAAAAAATATTCATGGATGAATGGACTGGCGCCGTGAACATTGAAAAAATAAAAGCTCTGAAAGAAGCTTTAAATGAAACAGTTCAGGGTGTTTTAGTTGAAGCCGGCCGACTCCGAAAAATTCATTTATCACCTTTCAGAAAACTCCGCGCCTATAAGAAAACAAACAGGTAAAAACTAATGTTACCTAAATAAAGAGGCAAGAAATATTGATATGGAAAAGGTTTTAAAAGGAAATGAATTTGAAATGCTTGAAGATCAACTGGATGAAGATGGAAGAATCCATTTTCAACTAAATGGTTCAGGTGTAATCCATATCGAACGAAAACTGCCTTTTATGCTGGTTTACAGGCCATCGGAAGAAAATGTGAAAGATGTTGTTTTTGAGAATATTGTTAAAAATGAGGCGTCGTATATAATTTGTGTCGAGGAGCAGTATCAGGAATACCGGCATCTGGTAAAAAAAATAGTCAAAAAGTTATCGGATGAGTTTGGCGCCTTTTTGCTTTTCGAAATCTGGCCCGATACAAATGCGGCAGTTTCGGAACTGAATACGGCAGGTTTTGAACTATTGGGCCCTGCCGATTTTCTTCCAAAAGCGGTAACCTCAGTTAAAGATTATATTGCCGGAATGGACCTGGCCGGGTTGATTCCACTTGTCAGTCTCCGCAATTCGGAAGAAAGGTGCCCCGAAAATTTTCAGCCCCTGCTCGATAAAAAATCGCTTAAACAACTGGAATGTTTGCTTCTGGGATTAAAAATGGAACCCTTTTATATGGATCCCGAAACCGGAAGTATTTATCCGTTGCTGAGCCGTAGGTTGTATTCCGAATTTTCGAAAATGGTGAAAAAACTGGTGTACGATTTCGTGAAAGTACAAACAAGCCATAAGTTTTCAGGGTTTCAAAGTCTTGCAAAACGTGAATTAAAAAACGATGTATGGAAAATTGACAAAGAACTGGTTGATATTGACAATCAGATTCATTTTTTAATGCTGGTTTCACCGGTAAACACAAAAAAAGCCTGGAAAGAATTTAAGGAAAGCGGCTACCGGAAACAACCGGTTTTTCACTACCGCATGATGCCAAGCGATCCGGAACTGTTAAAAAGAACATTGTACAATATTCGGATTGAAGATATTGATGATCCTACCCTTGGATTTTTATTTCGCGAAAAACGTTCGGAAGTGGATAAAATGCTTACCATGCTGAACGAAAGGGAATCAAAGGATTTTTTCTATGGAAGTCTGCAGCTTTTTGGCACAGTGAATAATAAATTACTGACAGTTGCCCGCGAGATTCTTGAAATTTTCCCGGCAGGAGAACCAACCAATAAAAAGGAGCAGGAATATCTGAATACCGAAGAATTTGCACAACTGGCAAAACAGGAATTGAAAACCCTGCAAACACAGTGCGAAGATATTTGCCCGAATGTGGAAATTAAAGACACCATTGATAACATGATGGTGAACAAAGGGGTTTTAAATATTCCGAGCAAAACCAAAGTTGCCAAAGACCGTGCAAACGCCCTGATTCAGCACGAAATTGGAACGCACGTGGTAACATATTATAATGGTAAAAGTCAGCCTTTGCAGCTGTTAAGCAGCGGAATTCCCGGGTACGAAGAGTTGCAGGAGGGAATTGCCGTTTTGGCCGAATATTTAAGCGGCGGACTTGGAAAGGGGCGAATGCAGGTTTTAGCGGCGCGGGTAATTGCGGTTGATTCTCTTGTCAATAATAA
The DNA here is from genome assembly GCA_963771595.1 of uncultured Prolixibacteraceae bacterium. Classification (GTDB taxonomy): domain Bacteria; phylum Bacteroidota; class Bacteroidia; order Bacteroidales; family Prolixibacteraceae; genus CAVYUC01. The sequence continues at coordinate 33,641 of CAVYUC010000036.1, forward strand.
CGATTTTGTAAAAACTTTTGAATTGCTGAAGGATGGATTTCACTTTCCGCCCCGCAAGGCATTTTTTATTACCACCCGCGTTTACAGGGGCGGAGGATTAACAAAAGATGCCATTTACCTCAGAGGTTTACTGCAGTTGATCAATTATCTGAAAGAAGATAATCCACTTGAACCTTTGTTAATCGGGAAGATAAAACAAAGTTATTTGCCGGTAATTAATGAATTGATTTCGAGAAGAATTTTAAAACCATTGAAAATAAAACCAACATATTTATCCAATCGTGAATCTTTGCAAAAATTATCGAAAATAAAAGAAATAGAAAGCGTTACTGATCTTGTAAACACGGAATTATAAATGAAAAACAGTGAATGAAATTTTCAATGCCAGGTAAATATTTAAAGGACAAAAAGTAAAAAATTGAGCGGAATAATTTCCGCTTTAAATAAATAATAAACATGAAAATATGCATGATAGTGAACAGCGTTCAAACAGAACGCGAACCTTATACAACAACGGTGCTGGCGCAAAAAATGCACAACCAGAAACATGAGGTTTTTTATATTAGTATTGAAGATTTATCGTATTATCCCGAAGGATTTGCGGGTGGCCACGCTGTAAAAGCCGATGATAAAAAGTTCAGGAACCTGGGATCGTATCTTGAAAACCTGAAGGAAAACATCAGTAATAAAGAAAGAATATATCTCCGGGATATGGATATTATTCTTTTGCGGAATGATCCGGCGGAAGAAGATAAAACACGGTCGTGGGCAAGGGTAGCCGGAATTTCGTTTGGCCAGATGGCCATTGAGGAAGGTGTAATTGTTTTAAACGATGCCCATGGTTTGTCGCACGCTTTGAATAAAATTTATTTTCAGCAGTTTCCGAAAGAAGTGAGGCCCGAAACAATTATTTCGCGCGATAACAAGGAAATAAACGATTTCTTTTTGGCGAATAATCAGAGCATAGTAGTTAAACCCTTGTTTGGTTCAGGTGGGCGAAGTGTTTTTCAGGTGAATAAGGAAAATGTGAAAAACCTGAATCAGATGATTGAAGCCATTAGCCAGGAGGGTTATATAGTAGCACAGGAATTTATTCCTGAATCTGAAAATGGAGATACGAGAATATTTCTGCTTAACGGGAAAATACTGGAACATAAGGGAAAATATGCAGGAGTGCACCGGAAAAATGCCGATGACGACATTCGCTCCAATCTCCATGCAGGTGGTGAAGCTAAACCTCCGGTAATTACCAGCGAAATGCTGAAAATTGCAGAAGCAGTCCGTCCTAATCTCATTCGCGACGGGATGTTTTTTGTCGGGCTCGATATTATTGGTTCAAAATTAATTGAGGTGAATGTGTTTAGCCCCGGCGGACTTTTAAGCGCTTCGCGGTTTGCCGAAAGAGATTTTTCTGAACTGATTATCCAGTCGTTAGAACACAAAATTTATTTAAATAAATTGTACAACAATAAAATCAGCAATTGCCAGATTGCCACCATGTAATTACCGGTTGCAATTTAGGCCGTTGTTAAAAAGTTCAAAAATATATTTCAGGAAAAAATAAGAGAAGAGTTTCTATTCCAAAATTTCGGTTAACACCCCGGTAACAAGTTTTTCGATATAATTTCCCGGAATCGGTTTAACGATGAAATCTTTTACGCATTCGAACCGGAATGCTTCTTCCTTATCTTTTTTAATGACTGAACTGGTGGTGATTATAAAGCTGGTTTTGCTTTTCCGGTCCGGAAATTTCTCTTCAAACAAACGAATGAAATCAAAACCATGCATTTCGGGCATTCTAAGGTCGAGAAGAATATAATCAGGAAAAGCTGCCGGGTTGTTTGTATTTAAATCCGAAAGGTAATTAATAGCCTGTATGGCATGTTCCTGCGTAATAACGTATTTTTTATAGGGGCTCCAGCTGATAAGCATATTATACAATTCAATTGTATAGTTATCATCATCAACAATAAGAATATTGTTTTTTTTCATTCAGTATATTCCTTTAAATAGACGGTAAATTTAGTTCCTTTTTCGGGTTCGCTTTCCACTTCAATAAATCCACCATTTTTTACAACCATGTTGTTAATAATATGTAATCCAATTCCCATTCCCTGGCTGACAAATGTAAATCGTTGAAATGGTTTAAACAAATTTTTTCCGTGTTTGCTTAAATCAATCCCGATTCCATTGTCCTGAAAACTTAAAGTGAAAAATTCATCCTTTTTATCAAAAACTACAGTCAGTTGCAGCTGCTTTTCAGGCTGTGCATATTTCAAGGCATTGCTAATCATGTTTCGCGTTATACTTCTGATATATTCCTCCACATAATTAATTTTTTCACCGGTTCGTTTTTCAACTTTAACAATGGCTTTTTGTCGTTTAATTTGTTTTTGTTGTGCAGTTACAACCTGCTCTACCAATTTAATTACATCCACATCAGGTACATTTATTTCGTGCTCACCTTTTGTTTCTATAATTTCAACAAGACCTTTTAAAGTTTTATCCAGTTTCAGAATGTTTTCACGCACCGAAGATAACAATTTTGGCTTTTCATTATCAGGTGCAAACCTAAACATTTCTTCCACCAATTTGAGGTTGGCCACCGGAGCCCTTAAATCATGGGCAATTGCATGTACAAAATTATCCAGATAATTATTAATTTCTTTTAGTTCGTTGTTTTTTTGTGTGAGCCGGTTATTTGCGGCGGCAAGTTCAAGAGTGCGGGCTTCTACACTAAATTCAAGCCCTTTTTCAATGTTTTTCTGGAAAGTAATATCGCTGATGGTAACTCCGTAATACAGAATTTCATCAATATAAAAAGTAACTATCGATACCAGTATTGGAATATTTTCTTCTTTCGATTTGATTTTTAATTCGCAAAACGACCGCTTCACTTTTGCTTCTTCCATGCAGGCCGAAAATATTTCAAGTTCAGGCGCGCTTAAAAATAAATCAAAACCCGAACCTATCACTTTTTCAAGGTTATAACCCGTTAAATCTGCAAAGCGTTTATTACTGTAAACTATTGTACGCGAGTTGCTCATAACAACTGCACCTTCGCTCATATTTTCAATAAGCACACGATACATGTAATCCCTGCTTTTTATATCGAAATTTTCTTTTAGAAGCAGGTTTATATTTTCAAATTGCTTTTTATTCATTTTTTAGTGCCAGATCTTTTTATCGTGATTTCCAGAACATCTATAACATTGTTTTTATCCTTCATGTCGCCAATAATTCTTTTTTCAGGTTTTGGATGAACTCTCACAAGCGTAGGCACAGCAATAATTTCCATATCTTTAAGAAGCTGGCGCTGCTGGTAAATATCAATTACTTCCAGTTCGTATTTGCCACTGATACATTCATCGCATATTTCCCTTATGTTTTCAATGGCCCTAATCGAACCTGGAGACATTCCGGCAATAAATAATTTAAACTGATATTCCTTGTTTTCTGCTCTCATTTATAAAAATGCTGTATTATAAAGTAATTTACAGCCCTGTTTGTTTAGTAATATCCTTCCAAATCAAAAATTTTTAAACCTTTTTCCGAAAAATCAAGATTATATTCCCGCCGCGAATGTTTCATTCCACGGATTTTAACAATGCAAATATGTGGATTCTTGTCCTGTTCTTTTTCTTCTGTATGTAATTGTATCCAGTTGTCCACAATCGACGACATTCCCAGTTCCTGCTCTTTTGAATGGTGACTGAGCAGTGATGTGAAAACTGTTGTTATAAGTTTGCTTTTTAAGAAATCAATCACCCGAATCAGCAAACCCCGCACTTCCGTTGCAGTTCCTATTTGAATGAGGTCGGTTACAGGATCGAAAACAACAACATCGGGTTTAAAATCCTGAATATTTTTATAAATGGAAACCAGGTGCGTTTCGAGCCCAACAATTGTTGCACGTTTCGAAACAATTTTCAGCAAACCCTTATTTTCAAAACCTTCCAGATCGAAACCCAGGGATTTCATGTTTCTCTTCAGCTGCATTGCCGATTCTTCGAAAGTAAATAAAATGCAGCGCATGTTTTTCTTCATGGCTTCAATGCAAAGTGAGAGAGAAACACTCGTTTTGCCAACGCCCGATGATCCGGAAATGAGTGTACAACTGCCAATGTAAAATCCTTTTTTGTCGATTTTTTCATCCAGCCCTTCCACTCCTGTTGAAATTATTTCTGAACTTATTTTATGGATCTCCACCGAAGTAATGGGTAAAATGGAAATTCCGTTCTTATCTATCAAAAAAGGATATTCGTTGGTCCCGTGTTTGCTCCCGCGGTATTTTAAAATATGTAATCTTCTGGTATAAATATTATCGTTGCGGGTGTGGGTTAATGTAATTACACAATCTGTTATAAATTCGTTAATTCCTGATTTTAACTGTGAAACCAGCGGTTTTTCCGAAGTAAAAATTGTGGTCAGGTTGTGTTCTTTCAGCCAAAAAATCAGCCTTACCAACTCCTGGCGAAAAATATTTTCATCCTGAATATCATTAAAAATCAGTTCGAATGTGTCAATTGCAATTCGTTTTGCATTCACTTTATTTACTGCTTCTTCTATTCGGATTAGCAGCGGACTTAAATCGAACCGGCCGGAATGGTACAGTGTGTTTCGCCTTATTTTTATGTTTTCGAGGGCAAGTTTATTTGCTTTTTCCATTTCCGGAAGGTTGTACCCAAAAGATGACATATTTTGCCGGAGATCTGCTTCGGTTTCTTCCAATGAAATAAAAACCCCCGGTTCATCGTATTTTGCAATTCCATTCAGTACAAATTGCATAGCCAGTACTGTTTTTCCGCTGCCGGCATAACCCGAAATCAAACTTGGCCGGGCATAAGGCAGACCGCCAAAAGTAATTTCATCCAGCCCTGCAATGCCGGTTAAAGCTTTTTCTATTTTTGGATTTTTAGTTTGGTCGACCATAGTTTCTTCAAATTAATATCATTTTAATTCGATTTGAAATGCAAAAATAATAGTTGCTGTCCGGGGATCCAACCATTTGACCTTTAAATGTTCATGCAGCCTTTGTAAATGCATAAGTATAAAGAATGTTTTTTTTACTTTTTTAACGGAACAATTAGTGAATTATCGTTGCTGCCTGTCTTGCTGTGACAGACATTGCAACTTTCTGTCTGTTTTATTTCATTTAAATCATATGTTGCCCAAAGCTGGTTTGCCGGCTCCGCAATTTTCGAATAATAAACAAATTTCTCATTGAAAAGTTGTTTTTGAATGCTGCGGACTTTATCAGGTTTTTTTGTTTTTTCGAAATCAGGAATAGTTGCCACAGTGAATCCTGCAAGTAAAAAAATTAAGCAGAATAATGCCGGCATGCGCCTGTTCTTTTCTTTTGATTTGTCCATAACCGGTTTTTTTAAGTTGTACCTCCATGGATTTCGAAAAATGTACCAGTAAAATTCTAATGGCCTTTTAGCCGAAAAATGGACAAAATAAGACCCCGGTATTTATATGAATTAATTGAATTAGGCGTTTAAATAATAATTGTAAAAATGGGGTTAAAACCCCCATCCACGGGCAATTGTATCGAATCCGTTCACTAAAGTGAACGGCAATAAATATGCATCAAATTTCATTGAATCGCTATTTTTGCCGTCTGCTTTAGCTGACGGTTAAAACAGACCACTGATAACTAAGGCTTTAGCCACATTTTGATTATATTTATTAAGTGCCTAATTCAATTAATTAATTTTCTTATTACTTTAAAATCAGTGTGTTTTGGGAAGATTTGGTTAAAATAAAATTTCATTGAAGTAAGAAATCTGTAGTGCCGTTTTCATGAAATTTGTAGAAAACCTCCACATTTTTTGAGAGAGGTTTTGTCCATAAATTACCCGCTTTTTTTTGAAAACATCAGGGCAGAAACGGTAATAAACGGCAGGTGATTATTGCTTTTAAAAAAAGCTGTAAAGTTTTTAACAATTACAATTTTGATGTGTTACAAAAATAAGAACACACATAATTTCAAAATTTAATAAGATGGGAAATATAAAAGTTGCTGTAATATATTATAGTTCAACAGGTAATAATTACCAGTTTGCACGCTGGGCTGCAGAAAGCGCGAAAAATGAAGGTGCCGAAGTGCGAATCAGAAAAGCACACGAACTGGCTCCCGAATCGGTTATTGAGCAAAATCCGGCATGGAAAAAGCACCTTGAATCGACAAAAGATGTACAGGAAGTAACGCTCGACGATTTGGACTGGGCCGATGTTGTTGTTTTTTGCGTGCCTACCAGGTATGGAAATGTCCCGGCGCAAATGAAACAGTTTATGGATTCCACCGGTCCACTTTGGCAAAAAGGAGCACTCACCAATAAAGTTGCCACGGCAATGACCAGCGCCATGAATCCGCACGGTGGACAGGAATCAACTTTGCTTTCGCTTTATACCTCGCTGTACCATTGGGGAATGATTGTGGTGACTCCCGGTTATACCGACGAAATTACTTACGCAGCCGGAGGAAATCCTTATGGAACAAGTGTTTCGGTTGATATGGAAGGTGGAATGAAAGAAGATCGGGAAGTAATAAAACAAGCCGTTTTTTACCAGGTGAAAAGGACGGTTTCCATCGGTAAAAAAATTGCGCAATGATGTCGGACTGAAATTCTTTATTTTGACCAACTTCTTAAATTGTCGTTATCGGTAAAAAAAATTCATTAAATGACGAAATGAGGAACTTTTGGATTATTTAAGTTTACTCTTATTGTGGTTTGTTATATTTGAAGTTCATAAATCATTTATTACAAACCAATGAAGAATTTTACCTTATTATCCTTCCTGTTGTTTATTGCTTTTTCCGGTTTTTCAATTGATATTCCGCCTGGCGGAACCAATATGATTGCCGATGCAATAAGCAACTACACCAAAGTTGGCAGCCAGGGAACGGTGACTGTAATTAATGCAGATCATCCTGAGTTTGACAAAGCGTTAAAAGTGGATGTGACTTCGCTTCCCGAAAATTACTGGAATTTTCAGGTGGCTTTTAAAACAACCATGGCGCTCGAAAAAGGAGACATTTGCCTGGTTTCTTTTTGGGCGCGTTGTACCAAATCAAATTCCGAGGCCGGTGATGGATTGATAACACCCATAATTGAGCACAACGAAACGTATGAGAAACCTTTAAGCCATTCGTTTGCAGTGGGAGGTGAATGGACGCATTTTGTGTATGGATTTGAATCCAACATGAGTTTACCACTGGCCAATCATCGTGCTGCAATTTTTTTTGGTCATGCAGTGCAAACAATTGAAATAGCAAATATTCAATACCTCAACTATAAAAATTCCATTAGCCTTGACGAATTGCCTGAAATGGAGATTATGTGGGCGGGAATGGAACCTGACGCCCCATGGCGGACTGAAGCTGCAGCGCGAATCGAAAAGTTCAGAAAGGGAAATGTAACGGTTAAATTGGTAGATGCCGATAATCATGCGGTTTCGGACGCTGCTGTTTCCTTCGAAATGAAGAACCATAAGTTTGGCTTCGGTTCGGCAATTGACGGAAAAACTTACTTAAGTAATCCAACTTATCGCAATCACATTCATGAATTGTTCAGCGAAGTGGTTTTTGAAAACGATCTGAAATGGAAACCCTGGGTTACACGTTCAAACAACACATATATTTTAACTGCGATTGACAGTTTGCATCATCAGGGAATAAATGTCCGCGGGCATAATCTCATCTGGCCGGGCTGGCAATATCTGCCTTCGTTTATGGAGTTATACAAAACTAATCCGCCGCGTCTGGAGCAGGAGTGTATCGATCATATCGAAGAAGTGGCCGGTTATACAAAAGGAAAACTCATTGACTGGGATGTAATAAACGAGCCCTATACCAATCACGATATCCAGGATATTACCGGGGATGAGGTAATGGCCGACTGGTTCAAAAAGACAAAAGAAGTGGATACAGACGTGAAACGATACATTAACGATTACAGCATTTTGGGTAATGGCGGTGTGGATGTGAACCATCAGAACGGTTATTTTAACATCATTCAGTATATTGATGAAAATGGTGGCGAAATCCAGGGGATTGGGTTGCAGGGACATTTTGCCGAACTGGTAACCGGTATTCCAAAGGTTTTTGAAATTCTCGATAGGTTTGCCTCCCTGAACAAAGAATTGAAGGTAACTGAATTTGATATTAATTCAACAAAAGAGGAATTCAAGGCCAATTACACGCGTGATTTTATGACGGCTCTTTTCAGCCATCCCTATGTAAAAGGTTTTCTTGCCTGGGGATTTTGGGCAGGACGGCACTGGAGGCCTGAAGCCGCATATTACGATTTAAACTGGGACATCCGTCCGCAGGGAGAAATGTATAAAAAACTGGTGCTCGATGAATGGTGGACAAAAAAACAAACAATAACTTCTGATATGTCCGGTATGTCAGGATTTGGTTCATGTTTCCTCGGAACCTATGAACTCGAGGTGGAATACAACGGGAAAACAATCGTTAAAACCGTTCCTGTTGATTTTAACAGCGAAAACATGATAACTTTAAATGTAGCTGATGAAACGGTTATCCTGGAAGGTGAAAATCATGCGGAAACTCCTGTTTTCACCTCATCCAAAAGAATCAGTGCGATCAAAAAAGGCGAATTAAAAATTTATCCGAATCCGGCATCAACAAAACTTCATATTGAACTGAGCGGTTCAGGTGATGAAACGTATTCCGTGCAGGTAATTAACATTGCAGGGAGTTGTGTTTTAAATCAAAAAATGAATTTTCTTTCAGACAATGTTCTTCAGTTGCCTCAACTGGAACCGGGAATTTATTTTCTGTCGGTGCTTGGGAAAAAACAGCGTATCACTGAACGATTTGTAGTGCAGTAAATGATAACAATTTCTTCCCGAATGACGTTGAAGGAATCATTCTCTTTTCGTCCGGTAAAAGGAATTGAGCAGGAAATGTCCTTCGCCACAGTTTACAAAGGTTAATTTTAACCGGTTCATGTTCAGTTGACCCTGTTTTAAAATTGAACAATCAGAAGTGAACTGAAACTTTTTCTCTGGGAGTGCTGTTTTTGCTCACCAGCATTTTTTCAGGAGTATAAACTTTCAAATCAATCTTGTTGTTTTGGGTTCTTTGCATTTCAATTGTAAATTCAGTGTCGTTCATATGAATTCCGGAGAGTTTAAAACTATTCAATTCCTTCGGCAGTTGCGGGGTAATTTCAAAAGAGTGAAAACCTGTTTGTTCAAAGCCTAAAAGTCCTTCTGTAAAAATCCGGCAATAAAGGGCGCTTTCTGCAGAAAGGTGTCGCATATTGTTTTCGGGATATGCTTCAATAACATAAGGTACATGGTCACCTAAAAGTCTTTTTTCAGAAAAAGCGGTTAGTTTTTCAAATGATTCATCAACAGCGCCAGCTTTAAAAGTCCCGCGCAAAGCATACAAGGTTCCCCTGTCCCAGAATACGTCTGCACTTTTTGATTCCGGATTTAACTCCACCAAAACTCCATTTTCGGTCCATAATTTATGGAGCAGAGCTTCAGTAGTTGCCTCTGCACGATTGTTGATTCCCATAACCAGGGGAAGGCAAATCCAGTGCCGGAGATGCTGATTCCCATCAAAGTAGCGGTAGGTTTCCAAACCTTCCAGAGTATAGCCGAAATGATTTTCAATGGCTTTTGCAATATCATTTTTCCGGTTTTTATAAACTGCAGCTTTTTCATCCAGTCCCAGCTCTTTTGCCAGAAACGACGCAAACTTCAATCCGCCGTAATAAAGCGATGAAGTGGCGAGGTTGGCATCACCCGTTGAAATCCGACCCTCCATTTCATCCGTTTCTGAGGTCACAACACCATCTTCATTGATTTGCCTTTTGCAGTATTCCAGGCTCCATTCGATTAAGGGCCAAAGTTCTTCCGATTTTTCCTTGTCACCAGTCATTAAAAGATACTGCGATGTTCCATAGGCAATCATTGCGGCGTCTCCCCGGTCTTTTCCGCAGCAGGGAAGTTCGCCGTCAATTTCGAATGACGATGATATTGGGGTAAAGTTTTCAGGAATATTATTTTGAAACATTTTGTAAGCATTAAAGGCTGCCCGATTTCCTTTGGGATATCCCAGGAATGGAAAAAACGGACCGCTATATTCCACCTGATCATTGGCCCATACTCCAACATAATAATTTCCGCCGCCAGGAGAATGGACAATTCCCATTTTCGATGAAAAAATGTTTTCCGCGGCTCTGATTTTGGAGAAATAGAAAAGGGTATTCAGCACGTCATTGGATGTTTGCAATACAAGGTTAGTTCTCATTTCCTGCAAAAATTGGTTTCTGCCGGTTTCTTCAGTTGTTAAATCAAACCCTTCAAGGGCTTCATTATTAATACCTGCAGAAAAAAATAAAGCGAATGAATGGGTAGCTCCGGGAGCCAATTGTATCTCATTTTCTGCATCAGTATATAAATGAACATGGTAAATCCCCTTATATCCGGCTTGCGAACTTGTGTAGTTTGTATTTCCAACAGATAAGGTTTGTTGTTCTCCGGTTAGATTTGTAAGTTCCCATTTTTCTATGAATAACCGTTCCTTCATCGACGGCAGCAGGGTTCTTGTTATTTTAATTCCCTGCACCGGATGATGATAAAAAATAATTTTCCCGGCAATTTCCACAGAATCGACTTTGTCCGGAACAAGTATTTTCCCGTTGTGCGAAAGGTTTGGCAGAATTTCATTTCCGAAAGTTTGGCGAAAATAGGCCCTATGCTTTTTCCAGTCCGGCTCGTTGGTTTTATTAAAAGTTCTTAGCTGCGGGAAAATTATATCGCGGCTCAATTCCAGTTGTTGCGATTCGTTGATTGTATAATAAAGAATTGCGGCCACTTTTTCTCCGGCCATTTCTATATTGTCTGAATGTGGTAATCCTGAGGCCTTACCGGTATCCCAGACGATACTGTTTCTGCCGGTTATATTCCAGTAATTATTCTCCTCCAAATTTCCTGCAAAACCATAAAAAGTAAAAAAAGTCAGCAGGATAAAGATTTTGATGTGATTTTTTTTCATTTGTTTCAATTCAAATACTTGATTTCCTGTAAAATTATTAAAATGTTTAGAACCGGGTGCGGTTTACAACTTGCCTTTTTCATCCAAAACTTCTGCATATTAAAGGATTTTCTGTTTCAAAACAGTTGATTTTCAAATAATTTTAAGAAATTGTGATACTTCTGTGATAAACGGAGAATAACTTTGAACTTGCTTAGAATTAATACTACCATGGAAAAAGCCTTAATTATTGAAGACGACAGGGATATTTCGGAACTGATATCCATTCATTTATCGGATATGGATTTGGAAGTGGATAAATCCTATGACGGAAAAGAGGGTTTAATGAAAGCGCTGAACAATACTTACCGCTTTATTTTACTGGATATCCGCCTGCCGCAGCTCGATGGTTTTGAAGTATGCAAACGCATCCGGATGGAGAAAATTAATACACCTATTCTGATGCTCACTTCCAAATCGGAAGAAATAGATAAAGTGCTCGGTCTGGAAATGGGTGCCGACGATTATATTTCAAAACCATTCGGAATCCGGGAGTTGCTGGCGCGGATAAAGGCGGTTTTACGACGTTACGATTATAGTTTACAACCTGACGGGGAAAGCGAAAAAGAATTTCGGTGCGAAAATCTGTATATCAATGTGGGGATGCGTGTTGTGGAAGTTGATGGAAAACGAATTGAGCTATCACCGAAGGAGTTTGATTTACTGGTGCACCTGGCATCCAATCCGGGTAAAACCTATTCACGGATGAATTTACTGAATAAGGTCTGGGGCTATGAATTTGAGGGATTTGAGCATACAGTAAACTCGCACATCAACCGCTTGCGTTCGAAAATTGAAAAGGATATGAGCCGGCCCGAATTCATCCTGACCACCTGGGGCGTGGGCTATAAGTTCAGAGAATTATAAAGCATAAGCACAAATTAAAATAATGAAATCAAAAATTTTTAACAGGTTGTACATGCAGGTATCAGCAATTTTTTTGCTGGTGCTGATATTTTTTGCTGCCATAACATTGTACATTTCAGTGCAGTCGGCAAACAAGTACAGTATTGAAGTGAACCAGCGCCTGAACCGTGAACTGGCTGCCAATATGGTGGATGTGATTAAGGAGCAGATGAAAGATGGCGTGGTGAGCGAGCAGGGCATGGCCGATATCATGCACTCCATGATGGTTATCAATCCGATTGTGGAAGTGTATGTACTCGATCCGCAGGGGAATATCCTAAAATATGTGGCACCCGATAAAGTGGTAAAACTGGAGAAAGTTAATCTTACACCCATCAAACAATTTCTGAATGATCCGGAGCACAGCATTATTTATGGGGACGATCCCCGTAATCCGGGAGAATACAAAACTTTTTCAGCTGTACAGGTGGAAGAAAACGGCAGGCTGACCGGCTACATTTACATTGTACTTGCAAGCCAGGAATATGTTTCAGCTTCGCAGGCCGTGCTGGGAAGTTATATTCTGGGGCTTTCTATTCGTTCAATTATTGTCATTTTACTTATTTCGGCGCTGGTAGGGTTGCTGGCCATTTATTTCATTACCCGCAAACTGAACCCGATTTTTAAAGGGATCAATGAATTCAGGGACGGAAATTTATCGGCACGAATTCCCGTTAGAGGCGAAAATGAAATTGACAGAATTGGCCTTACTTTTAACCAAATGGCCGATACCATTGAGCGAAACATTCAGGAGCTAAAGGGAGTGGACAACCTCCGTCGCGAGCTTATCAGTAATGTTTCTCACGATTTGCGCACCCCGGTTGCCTCCATTCAGGGTTATGCCGAAACGCTGATGCTGAAAAAAGATACCGTCACGCAAAACGAACAGCAAAAGTATCTTGAAATCATATACAAGAGTTGCGGGCGGCTTAAAAAACTGGTGGAAGAACTGTTCGAACTGTCCAAGTTGCAGGCCAACCAAATAGAGCCACATCCCGAACCCTTTTCCATTTCGGAACTGGTGTACGATATAGCCAACAAATACCGCATCCTTTCCCAGAAAAAAGGAATCAGCATCAATACGGTAATCGATAAAAATGTGCCGCTGGTTAAAGCCGACATTTCAATGATTAACCGGGTGCTTCAAAATCTTATCGATAATGCCATGAAGTTTTGCAATGAAGGCGACACCATCAACATAGAAATAGATCCGAAAAAACAGGATTGGGTGGAAGTAAAAGTTGCCGATTCGGGACGGGGAATTAAACAGGAAGATTTGCCCAATGTATTTCAGCGCTACTACAAGGGACGGCAGGAAGACAATAGTTCAAGCACCGGACTGGGTCTTGCAATAGTAAAAAAGATAATCGATTTACATCATTCGCACATTGATGTTTCCAGCCAATACGGAAAAGGGACCACTTTTGTGTTTGATTTGCCGGTGGCAACGGGAATTTAGTTCCGGGTTTAAAGTTTAAAGATTGAGTTTTGGGTTTAAAGTTTCGGGTTCATCAATATCCGTATCGCCCTTCAATTATGCCGGTAACAGAGAGATCTTCATCAAAATCAGGCCAATGCAGTCCGGTTCCGTTGCAAATAATTTCAATATTATTACGCTGTTCATCGGTTGCATTTTTTAATTTTTGATTTGCCTCCACCGGAAACCTTATTTCTTTTTTATCTGACATTAACAGGCAGATCATATTGTTCTCATACCATGCTTTTTGAACGGTAAACAGCAATTCAGCTACCATGTACTTCATACCATTTTGTTTTAATAAGTTCAATGTGACTTTTTATTAATTTCTCAGCAGTTTTTAAATCATTCACTTTCATTCCTTGCGAAAATTCGAGTTCTAATGGTTGTATCCAGAATTTTGCAAAACCACCTGCTTTCCGAATATGAATATGCATTGGTTCGTTACCTTCATTAGCGTAAAAGAAAAATACAAATCCTAATTCTCTGAATACTTCTGGCATGTCACATCATTATTAATTGTTCTTACGAATATTTTTTGCTAAAAAATAATTTCATTATTAATGTTTAAATATACAAATTCTTTCCATTTTCGAACAGACAGATTCCTGTTCTGCCATTAAAGAATCATCAAAAACATTTTTCCGCATTCGAAAACTTTGAATTTTCTGTGATGTTGCTGTGATATTTAATGATGTATTTTGTTGTAAGAATCAGGTAAAATAGTTAGGCACGCGACTTGCTCTGGTAACCTGACGCTTGTGTTATTTTAATAATAATCAGGATAAGAAAAGAGTGTTGGAATCATAATCGCTTCTAAAAGAATTGATTGTCTGTTTAAGTTTAAAAAATGAAAACCATGAATAAAATAGTTTTAGCAATAAGTTTAATGTTTGTACTCACCTGGGGAACGGGTTGTGCACAGAATAAAGATCAAGTATCGGATTCGGGAAATTACCGCCAGCTTACCCCTGCGGAAGAACGGGTTATTATCCACAAAGGTACCGAACGCGCTTTTACCGGTGAATACGATAAGTTTTTTGAAGAAGGAACTTACGTTTGCAAACGCTGTGGCGCCGAATTGTACAGGTCGGCCGATAAATTCGACTCGGGTTGTGGCTGGCCCAGTTTTGACGATGAAATCCCCGGAGTTGTAAGCCGCACAGCCGACGGTTTCCGCACCGAAATTACCTGTAGCAATTGCGGCGCCCATTTGGGGCATGTGTTTTTGGGCGAAGGATTTACCAACAAAGACACCCGGCATTGTGTGAATTCGGTTTCGCTTCTGTTTGTTTCGGCCGGAAGTTCGGCTAAGGCGAAGCGCGACACTGCTTATTTTGCAGGCGGCTGTTTCTGGGGTGTGGAATATTTTATGGAACAGGCCAAAGGCGTTAAATCAGCGGTTTCGGGATATATGGGCGGACACAAAAAGGATCCTTCCTACCGCGAGGTGAGCAATCATACCACCGGCCATGCCGAAACGGTGCGGGTGATATTTGACCCGTCAAAAACGACATATGAAAAAGTGGCGCGGCTGTTTTTCGAAATTCACGACCCTACGCAGGTCAACCACCAGGGGCCGGATGTGGGCGAGCAGTACCGCTCCGAAATCTTTTATAAAAATGAAGCTCAAAAAGAAACCGCCGATAAACTGATAGATATCCTGGAAAACAAAGGCTACGATATCGCTACGAAACTGGCACCCGCAGGTCAGTTTTGGGAAGCCGAAGATTATCACCAGGATTATTATGAACACAAAGGAGGCACTCCCTATTGCCACGGATTTGTGAAAAGGTTTTAATTAATTCAATTTTCAGGTATACCAGGGGTTCACTTGTTTGGGATAAGCACCTATGGAACTTTTCCCTTAAATAACGAAATGCAGGTTTAATTTGAACAACAAATCTTTTTCTTTTTTCCCAAAGAAGATTATATCTTCACCACCATTTTCCCTGTGTTCGTTCCTTCAAACAAACCAATAAAAGCTTCCGGTATTCTATCGAAACCTTCAACAACCGTCTCCTTGAATTTTAGTTTTCCTTCGCTATACCATTTGATTAGTTGCTGAATAGCCTCAGGAAACTGATTGGCATAATCGCGGACAAGAAAACCTTTCATTAACGCCGTGTTGGTTAACAGAAATGATTGCAATCGAGGTCCTGTGGTAAGGCGGGTTTCGTTGTATTGTGAAATATTTCCGCAGATAATTATTCTGGCATTATTGCCAATGTTCATCACAACGCCATCGGAAATTTCGCCGCCCACATTATCAAAATAGATATCAACTCCATCCGGACAAGCGTCAGTAATAGCTTTACGGATGTTTTTAGTGGTTTTGTAATTGATGGCTTCATCGAAATTTAATTCTGATTTCAGCCAGTTGTTCTTTTCATCGCTGCCCGCAATGCCAACCACGCGGCAACCTTTAATTTTGCCAATTTGCCCGACAACACTTCCAACCGCGCCCGCTGCACCGGAAACAACCAGTGTTTCGCCCTCTTTAGGCTGACCAATCTCCATTAGTCCAAGGTAAGCGGTTAAGCCCGGCATTCCGAGCAATCCCAGGTAAGCGGAAAGCGGTGCCGCATTTCCATCCACTTTTTGTAAACCTTTACCGCTGCTGGTTTGGTATTCCGACCAATTTAGCCGGGCAGAAACAAAATCACCCTTGTTGAAATTATCATTACTGGAATCGGTGACTTCAGCCACTACCCCCGAGACCATTGGTTCTCCCAAATTAAATCCGGCGGTATATGATTTTCGGTCACTCATTCGTCCACGCAAATATGGATCTACTGAAACATATAATGTTTTTAGCAATACCTCCCCGTTATTCGGCTCCGGAACACTATTCTCTTCGATGCGAAAACAATCTTTTGTGGGTTTCCCTTCCGGACGTTTATCAAAGATTATTGTTCTGTTTTTCATTGTGCAAATGTTTTTATGTTCTATTTGTTTAACACAATCTGATCCGGCAATGTTTTATGAAAATCATTTAGTTTGGGGAGAAGCCCGGGACATGGACTTTCCCAAGACCACACTTTTTGTTGAACAACAACCTTAAAAAGAAATCAGGAGAAAGGATTCTCCTGGTCCCGAAAGGATTCTCCTGCTCCCTCTGCTCCCTATTCATACGAAATATTTCCAATAGTTTTAATGTTCTGTTCTGCCGGAACTTTACTGAACAGGGTATTTAATTCCGAAACCGAAAGTTGCGTTTCAGGTTGGAAATCATCAGATTGCATATAATCCAGGATGCTTTTATAAAACTGCCTCGCTTCGGGTTTGTCCTGAACGGCTTTCAGGTCCGACATACAAACCAGCAATTTTCCTTCGCCAACGGCAAATTCAAAAACCAACCCCAGCTTGTGGTTTCGTTCGATGTTGTCGATAACCTGAACCAGCGGTTTGTACCCTTCCGGTGCATTATCGAGGATAAACGGGCGGCTTTCTTTAACAATAGGCCACCACTGCCAGTCGCTGTGGAATTCAGTAGGAAACGATTGAAACAACGGATGTTCCGGATCAGTTAAAAGTCCCATTGTTCCCGGTGAAACCGGTTTTCCAATCCGTTCCGAAATTCCCTTAAACATTTTGTAATTCCAGTAGTCGGTGGTGAATAATCCACCCACAGTAAATGCTTTGTATTTATCATGATCCGGAAAAAGTAACACTTTTCCCCCGGATTTCAGTTGGTTTAAAGTTTTGATGTCCAAAGCATCAGAAACAAATAAATCAGAAGGTACATCTACATTTTTATGCTCAGGATATACCCAAACCGGGTAACTGTTTTGATATTCTGTCCCTGCGAGCTGAATCTGAAGGATAAGTTTTTGCGGTGAATCTATTTCGGAAAGTGATTGCTTGACAGAAGTAAACCTGAATAGTTCACCCTGTGGTATCGTTTTATTTTCTGAACCGTGTGCAAATATTTCACCGCCTGCATTCTTGAGTTGCCAGGTAATTTCCTGATTTTCCAAATCGGTATTTGAATAGTTGGCCACTTCTATTTCTGCTTTGAAGAGTTCATCGTTCATCCAGCAATATTTTTCCATGATGAGCAGGGGAACCACGCGGTTGCAGAAGTGTGAAAATTCTTCAGGAGTAATCAATCCTTTACTGTCCATAAATGCATCGAGCAATCCAACCAGTGCAGTTCCCTGTCCTGGGAAATCCTGCAGGTCGAGCAACTGGAACCCGCCAAATCCGGGGGTGCGAAGCGCCATTTCGATGTCAGCGCGGTAACACAAAGCACTTAATGCACCGGAAGCTTTGAAAAAATCGTTTGCCTGATCGCCCATTCCGGCAGCCTCCAATCGCCGTTTGAAAATTTCAAGGTTCCAGGGTTTCAGCACGCCGGTGTATTTTTTTATTTCATCGAAATTGGGATACACCTGGTACTGCGCAATTTCGTGTCCGATTACCGGGACTGTGCATTTGCTGATGGCAGCGGCATAATTTAAATCGGTTGAAGGATATCTTCCGTTGATGTAGCCACCATCCCACGCATCGGCAAATGAAAAGGAAGCACGGGTATGTGTACTGTAAGTTGTGTCGGTGTCGGCGCCTACACGGCAGGTGGTAAAATAATCTTCACCTTCCGCCTGGCCTCTTGTGCCGAGGTAATTGTTCGAACCAAATGCAACCAGTTTTTCCGGCGCCAGTGACCGGAAATGATTCACCATTTTTCGCATTTGTTCCTGGCTGCCACTCAGTTCGTTTCCCAGCGCAAACATTACAAACGAAGCATGATTTCCGTATTTTTCCAGGATATATTCACCTTCGTTTACCAAAAATTCGTTCAATCCCGATGGGTCATTTTCTTTTAGACTTCCCCAAAATGGCAACTCGGGCTGCATATAAATTCCCTCCATGTCGGCAGCTTCAAAAGCAGCATTTGGCGGTGTCCAGGAATGAAAACGATAGTGGTTGATTCCATACGACTTAGCTGTTTGAAACAGTTCGCGCCAGCTTTCCACATCCATGGGCGGATGGGCAGTTAACGGAAATACGCTTGCATTGTGTTCGCCCCTCAAAAATGTGGTTGTACCATTGATGGTGAACTGTGTTCCTGAAGTTGAAAACTTTCGAAAGCCAAAATTGGTCATTAAATTATCCGTATCTGTATTGGTAATCAACTCTGCAGTTAGTTTGTACAGGGGGGCAGGGGAGAATTCACTCCACAACTGCATTTTTTCGCCCACCGGATATTTCAGAACTATTCGGTTGAATCCCGGCTTAAGCGTGACTTCATATGTTTTTGCTGAAACATCATGTTTAACCGGTGTATTCCATGAAGCAGCATCCAACCTGATTTTTGCATCCTGCTCTACGGTGTCTCCTGAAAAAATACGCAACGAAGTAATTACTTCCTTTTGTTCGGTGTCGGGGGTTACATTCAACGATTGGATATAATCTTTTGCCGTTGCTTCAAGTTTAATTTCGCCGATAATTCCGTTCCAGTTGGTTTGGGTGTGTTCTGTCCATGCGTGCGAGCCTTTTATTCCATCCGGGACTGAATTTTCTCCGTTATTCACCAGAATCGTCAACAAATGTTTACCTGGAGTTAATGCCTTTGTGAGGTTGTACTTTTGAGGCGATAAAATGGTAGAATTTTCGCCGGTGAAATTCCTGTCCACCCAAACTTTTGAAGGTTTTGTCCGCTCCAGTGTCAGGAAGATTTCTTTATCATTCCAGCTGTCGTCAATTGTAACTTCCTTTTGATACCAGGCCCAGCCCTCATACATTTTTTCCCGTGATAACCGCATGGTTTCACTGTGGTTTTCATTTGGAATTCCCTTGTCGTTTTCAGCCATTGTTCCCGGCAACCGGACTGTTTCCGGCAGCGGGGAAGCGAACCAACTTTTGTCGATTCCTGTCTGTACAGTATCCATGGCAAATTGCCAGGTTCCGGTTAAATCCATGACTTTGCGTGCGGAAACAAATTCATTTTGAGTGCAGGAAGCCTGGGTAAGAATTCCTGCTAAAATGAGAAGGCGAAAAATGATTTTAATCGACATAAACTGGTGTTTTTTTAATGTTAAAAATAGAATTAATCCGGGAATATTCTGAAACCTTTGGACTAGATTCGTTTATTAATTAAATCCTTATTGGTGTAATAAAAGTAAACTGAGAATATTCAGAACAACTTCCGGGGAAAGTGGTTTTTACTTTATAAGAAAGTTAAACTCAAAACATTAAACGGATGAGAAAAATAGTATCAGGTTTTTATTTTATTGCCATTAGTTTTGCAATCCTTTTATTTGCAGAAACGAATGATGTTACAGCCCAGCAGCATAATGGAAATTCCATTAATTCCCCTTTGGAGATGCCCGGGAATGAAATTTTCGGGACAATTCAGGAGGTGGTGCAGGAATTGGAAGCTGATCCAAATACCGACTGGTCGAAAGTTGATTTGGAAGCACTGCGGCAACATCTGCTGGAGATGAAAGCATTTACTGAAGAAGTGCAGGTGATATCTCAGAAATCGATTAAAAACGGAACTGTAATTCAGGTTAAACCCAAAACCGAAAGAGCTGTTGGTGCATTGAAAAAATTATTCAACATGCACCCGGTAATGCTAAAAAAAGAAAAAGGATGGGATATGACAGCTAAACAGGAAAACGGGCAGTGGGTAATAACAGTAACCACTGATAATGATACCGAAGTGGAAAAAATAAGAGCGCTTGGTTACATCGGTGTACTGGCAGAAGGTTCGCATCATCAACTGCACCATTGGATGATTGCTACGGGCAGGATGGAAATGAAGTAAAATATCTGTTGAAGTATCTCCTTCAAAAAAAGAGGATTAATTCCGGGTAATTCATTGCATCCGATTGAAATTTAAGCCGTATCCCAAAATAAAAAAACCGGTTACAATTGCATTTGTTGCTGAAAATGCATTTGAATCAATCCAGATTACCGGCAGAAATAAAATGACAAGCTGGGCGAAAAGATACAGGTAGAATCCATCCCGGTGCAGCTTCCACATCCGGATGGCACCAGTTAATGACAGGGCAGAAAGCGCCATTAATGCCGTAAAGTAAACCGGAGAAATTGCATCGGTGGAACTCCATGACGAATATTTAACAATTAGTTCTGATAGCTTATCAAAAAAAACGGATGCCAGAAAATAACCAATAAATGTAACTCCACTTCCTATAAAAGTTAAAAGACAAAGTGCGCTCAGAAAATCAGTTCTTTTTTTGTAATTCATAATGAAAAGCTAAAAGCTGAAAGCTCGTTACTCGCAGCTATTATTAATTGTTCAAAAATAATGAGTTTTTCCAGACTTTTAAATCATTCCAAAGTAACCTCTTTTCTTTATATTTGTGAAAAAAATTAATGTTTGCAGTTAGAGGAATATATGATGGTGGACAAATAAAAATCACTGACAGGATTTCAGAGAAAAAGAAATATAAAGTAATTGTTACTTTCATTGAAGAAATCCCAACAGACGAGAATGATGTTCGTGAGTTTACCTCTCAAACAGAAAGCTTCGATTTTTGGGAGGATACTGCAGAAGATATCTATCAGGATTATTTACCTCCAAAATCGAATAAAAAATGATTTTTGGAGATATTATTTTAATTCCTTTTCCTTTTTCAGAATTAACTAGAAACAAAATAAGGCCCGCAGTAGTCATTACTGAAACAAAAGACAAATACAAAGATTTGGTTGTTTCAGCAATTAGTTCCGTTGTTCCTGAAAAATTATCTGAAAGGGAATTTATTGTTTATGCAACTAAAACAAATAAATTAAGGATTGACTCAATTGTTAAAACCGATCGTATTGTCACGATTAAACGCAATGATTTAATAGCGAAATTGGGCCGTTTAAATGATAAAGAAAAACAACAATTTAAGTCTGTTTTAATTTCTATGATTGGATAATTGGCCTTGTACTGTGATTTTAAAACGCCGGTTTAAAATATATTACCTTTGAAATTTCAAATTTAAAACGAAACGCAGCATGAAGAGAGATACTTTGGTTTTTGATATCATTCAAAAAGAACGCGAACGCCAGTTGGGTGGCATAGAGTTGATTGCTTCCGAAAATTTTGTAAGCGACCAGGTTTTGGAAGCTATGGGTTCGGTGATGACCAACAAATATGCCGAAGGTTACCCTGGAAAACGTTATTACGGAGGTTGCCAGTTTGTGGATCAGACAGAACAGTTGGCAATCGATCGTATTAAAGAATTGTACCGTGCAGAATGGGCGAATGTTCAGCCACATTCGGGAGCACAGGCAAATGCTGCAGTTTTAAGTGTGGTGCTCAATCCGGGAGATAAATTTCTGGGCCTCGATTTGTCGCACGGCGGCCACCTTTCGCACGGTTCGCATGTCAATTCTTCGGGAATATTATATCAACCGGTTGCCTATAAAGTGAAAGAAGATTCCGGGTTGGTGGATTACGACGAAATGGAGGCGCTGGCACTGGAACATAAACCAAAGCTGATAATCGGCGGTGCCTCGGCATACAGCCGCGACTGGGATTACAAACGCATGCGCGAAATTGCCGATAAGGTTGGCGCAATTCTAATGATTGATATGGCTCACCCTGCCGGATTGATAGCAGCTAATCTGCTGAACAACCCGCTGGAACATGCCCATATTGTGACTTCAACTACACATAAGACACTTCGCGGACCACGCGGCGGAATTATCCTGATTGGAAAAGATTTTGAAAATCCGTGGGGCATTTCAACCAAAAAAGGAGAGGTTCGTTTGATGTCGTCGCTGCTCGATTCTGCTGTTTTCCCCGGTCAGCAGGGCGGACCACTGGAACATGTTATTGCATCGAAAGCAGTAGCCTTTGGTGAAGCGCTTTCACCGGAATTCAAAGAATACCAGAAGCAGGTAAAGAAAAACGCGGATGTCATGGCCCAGGCTTTTATTGACTTGGGCTACAAAGTCATTTCGGGCGGCACAGATAACCATTCGATGTTGATTGATTTGCGGACAAAATTCCCGGATATCAATGGAAAGCAGGTAGAAAATACACTGATGCAGGCTGAAATCACTGTAAATAAAAATATGGTTCCGTTCGACAGCCGTTCGCCATTCCAGACATCGGGTTTGCGTGTGGGTACTCCCGCAATTACAACACGCGGTGTAAAGGAAGACTTAATGCCTGAAATCGTACAGCTTATCGACGATGGAATTTCCAATATTGAAGACGAAAAAATACTTAAAACGGTGGGGGATAAAGTGCATAAAATGATGAAGGACTTCCCGCTGTTCGCATATTAGTTTAAAGTTCAAAGTTCAAAGTTTAAAGATATTTATGGCGATACATTATAAAAACTCTGAACCCGGAACCCGGAACTCAAAATCCGGAACTTCTTTAAACTTTAAACATTAAACCCGAAACTGAGGTATGGAGTGGTATATGGTACTTGCGCTTATTGGAACCGGGCTGGCGGCCGGGTTTATTAACACCACTGCCGGCGGCGGCTCCATGCTTTCATTGCCGTTGCTGATGTTTATCGGATTACCTGCCAATGTTGCCAACGGCACCAACCGCATTGCCATTCTGCTGCAAAATGTGATTGGGGTAAATACTTTCCGGCAGAAAAAAGTGCTCGACATAAAATCGGATTACCGGCTTGCAATTCCCGCGGTGGCTGGTTCAGTTATAGGAGCTTTGTTTGCTGTTCAGATAGACGTTGAACTGCTTAAAAAAGTTATTGCCGGTTTAATGGTGGTGATGTTTTTTGTAGTCGTGCTAAAACCCGATGTGTGGGTTAAGGATCGTGCCGGAGAAGTAAATCCCAAACCAACAGCCATACAATATGTGATTTTCTTTTTTATTGGTTTGTATGGCGGATTTATTCAGTTGGGAGTAGGTTTCTTTTTGCTGGCCGGGCTTGTATTGGGTGGTGGTTATAACCTGGTAAAAGCCAACGCAGTGAAAGTTCTTATCGTTTTGATTTATACCATTTTTTCACTCGGAATATTTATTTACAACAAGCAGGTTGATATTGTGGCCGGATTGATTCTGGCAGCCGGAAATATGGCCGGTGCCTGGCTGGGTGTTCATTTCTCGGTTAAAGGAGGTGCCAGATATGTGCGGTATGTTCTTATCCTTGCACTGGTTATTGTTATCCTGAATTTATTTGGAGTGTTTGGTTAAGTCCTCTGCCGGATTACTGGAAGATTAATGGGCTAAAGCCCATGGGCCGGTAATGCTGACTAACCCCGGCATTAATGCCGGGGTTAGTGAAAGTTGGATAGGACGAGGGCTTCAGCCCATTTCTGCTGGATTTAGCCGGACACTATTGAATTAAAATGAAAAACCAACAGAAAATAGCAGTCACTGTAATCACCGGTTTCCTGGGAGCCGGGAAAACTACATGTATTAATCAGCTATTGCGAACGCATACAGGTATTCAGTTTGCGTTGGTGGAGAATGAATTCGGAGATGTAGCCATCGACACAAAACTGATAAAAGGAGTGGATGCCAGCCAGATGTTCGAACTGAAAGAAGGCTGTATTTGCTGCACCATCGCCGACGAATTTGAACTCGTTTTACAGGAGCTGGCTGAACGATTTCCCCATGTGGAGCACCTGCTGATAGAAACCACGGGAGTTGCTGACCCTGCGCCGGTCATCCGTCCGTTTTTCAGGGATGAACAGTTAAAGGAAATTTACCGGTACAACGGAACCATTTGTTTGGTGGATGCATTGAATTTTGAAAAGCAGCCGGAGCAGGAAATCGCACTAAAGCAAATGGCCATTGCAGATTTGATTTTGGTGAATAAATCGGATGATATTTCAGAAGCACAAAAACAATTCCTTCAAACAGAAATTTCAGGTATTAATCCTGCCGCTCAGATCAGGTTTACAGAGTATGGCCTGTTTCCCGGTTTCTCATTCGATTTAATTTCCCGGCAGGACAATTTTATTATCGAAACAGAAAATAATAATCATTCACATTCGGTACTCAAGGTTCGTACCGTAACATTTCAGCAGCCACTTCACAAGGATGAATTTCTGCAAACGCTTTCGTACAACCTCGATATTTACAAAAGTGATATTTACCGGATAAAGGGAATTTTGTGCTTTGAGAATGAGCCATTTGAATATTTCCTGCAAGGAGTGGGCGGAAGTTATGAAATTACGGAGAGTGAAACTTTTATTACTACTTCTACCTCCCAAATTGTCCTGATTGGTAAAGATCCTTCAAAGCTTTTCAATTAAGCTTAAAAAAGTACAGTAAGCAGAATGTGTTAAGCATGTTTTTATGCCAGTATCACCATCCATAATGGAATAATTATTACGGAGAGGATGGTTCCGAAAACAATTACCCTGGTAACCAGGGTGGTATTTAATTTGTACTGAACGGCTAAAACATATGGCGTAACTCCCAGCGGCATGGCAGCATCCAAAATAATAGCCTTTAAACCCGGAGCTTCAATTTTCAAAATCAATATTGCCTGGTAAAATACAAATGGCAGAAGAATCATAGTCGTCAGGGTTAAAACAGCTACCAGTAGCCACTCTTTTAACCGGCCGATTTTTTGCATTCCCAGAAATATTCCCAGCGAAAACAAAACAACAGCCGTTACCGAGTTGGAGAACAGTTCTATGGTTTTGACCGCAAATTCGGGTAGCTTTATTTTGAATATCACGAGCGCCAATCCAACAAATACTGACAAAAGCAGCGGATTCCCGGCAAGGCTTAATCCAAGTTTCTTAATGTCTGTTTTTTCTTCCCCATAAATTTCAATTAATAAAATAGCCAGAGTAAGCAACCAGAATACATAAACAGCCGAAATAATAGCAGCTTCGGGTAATATTTCAATCCCAAATGCATTGTATAATATGGGGATGCCGAGGTAAGAAACATTTCCAAAAGGTAAAATCAGAAACAGTGTCCTTTTCATTTGAACCGATAAATTAAATATCCGGCAAACCGGGAAAACCAGAATCATGCTCCCGGTTATGAAAACTGAATTTAATGCAATGAAGGTGGTGTATGAATTTTGGGCAAGGTCGAGCCGCAATAACGAAAAGATTACCAGCGCCGGAAAACCAATCCACAGCGCATATTTATTCAGTACTTCAATCCAGTTTTCGTGGTTTACTTTTATTCGTGAAAATATCATCCCGATGACAATCACCAGAAAAAGAGGAAGTACGGTTTCAAATGCAATCAGGAATGTATCCATTCGCCATAATTAATGAACGGGCGAACATCTGTAATCATCATTCCGGCTTGTTTAGCCGCTTTAATTCCAAGTTCGCCATCTTCAAATACCTGGCAAAACCGGGGTTCAACATCCATCAGGCGGGCACATTCCAAAAATGTCTGAGGTTCCGGCTTATGGCTGGTCACATCGTCAGCCGAAACAATGGCATCAAAGTATTTCTTCAAATCCAGTGCTTCCAGTTGTACCTCGGCACTTCTTCGGCTTGCTCCGGTTCCAACGGCCATGGGTAATTTCCCGTAAAATTCTTTTACAATTGAAATGACTTCATCCACCGGTTCCAGTAAATGTGAAGAATTCCAGAATGATTCTTGCTTCTGTCGCACAATCTCTTCGGGATCAGCATCGATTTTATATTGCTCGATGATTCTTTTGGCAAATTCAATAGTTGGTCTGCCGGTCATTTCGTATACAATTTTCGGGTCGAATTTAAATCCGTATTTGTCGCCAATCCTGTTCCAGGTAGCTACATGCACCGGCAGAGAGTTGGACAATGTTCCATCCAGATCAAAAATCAACGCCCTTGTTTCAGGGTAAACCTTTAATGTCATTTTCAATAATTTGCAGGCAAAAGTAATACTTATGAAATGAATACGCAGCGCAGTCCCTGTTTTTAGGCAAAATTTAAATATAGTTTCAAAATTGGTTTGATGTTGATAACGGAAAGATGTATTCGGAAACTTTCAGAATTATATAAAAGAAAACACTGTGTCCGGTGAAAAATAAAAATTGGAATAGAGCAGTAAGGAATGAAAATAGAATTGTTGATATTCAATAAAACAGAGTTTTGGGCTAAAGCCTGGGTACTCCGTTGCCATAGCTAACCCCGGGATTAATCCCGGGGTTAGTGAAAGCCACATGTGTCGAGGGCTTTAGCCCAAAACTGAAAGTTTTACCCCGACACTAAAGAAAAGAAAAAACAAATCCATCAAACTGAAATGGCTTTTATATGTTGAATGTGGTACATAATAAAAACACAAAAATTGAACAATGGATGAATTTTTGGCTGCGAGGCTGCAAATGGGTGTTTCACTGGGGTTTCATATCATTTTCGCCTGTATTGGAATGGTGATGCCCTGGTTTATGTTTGTGGCCGAATTAAAATGGATACGAACGCAAAATGAAATTTACCTCGATTTGGCCAAAGCATGGGCAAAAGGAGTAGCCATCTTTTTCGCCGTGGGAGCGGTTTCGGGAACAGTGCTTTCCTTTGAACTGGGATTGCTCTGGCCCACCTTTATGAAACATGCGGGGCCGATTTTTGGATTGCCGTTTTCATGGGAAGGTACGGCTTTCTTTCTGGAAGCCATTGCCATCGGATTGTTTTTGTACGGATGGAAACGGTTGAACAAATGGGTGCATTTGTATACCGGCCTGGTGGTGGGGATTGCAGGTGTATTATCCGGTATTTTTGTAATTTCAGCCAATTCGTGGATGAATGCGCCCAGCGGTTTCGATTGGGTAGATGGTAAGGCAATCAATATTGATCCGGTGGCAGCCATGTTTAATAAATCGTGGTTTGCACAGGCGCACCATATGATAATTGCTGCGTTTTCGGCAACCGGATTTGCGGTAGCCGGTGTCCATGCCATATTGTACCTTAAGAATAAACTTGAAATTCACCGGCGGGCGATTACCATTGCATTGGCCTTTGCTGCTGTGGCGGCGATACTTCAACCACTCAGCGGCGACCATGCGGCTAAAAATGTGGCAAAAACCCAACCTGCAAAACTGGCGGCTTTCGAATCGCATTTTAAAACAGAAGAATCGGCGCCACTGATTATTGGCGGAATTCCGGATGTGGAAGAACGAAAAGTGGATTATGCCATAAAAATTCCCGGATTCCTCAGTTTCCTGGCACATGGCGATTTTAAATCGGAAGTGAAAGGACTGGAAGAATTTCCCGAAGAGGAGTGGCCGTCGGTCCCGGTTGTTCATTTTTCGTTTCAGTTGATGGTGGCAATTGGCATGTTCCTGATGCTGATAGGAATTATTTTCCTTGCCGGCACGTTCCGATGGAAGCACTGGCTCAAAAAACGCTGGTGGCTGAAACTGCTTGTTATCGCCACACCGCTGGGTTTTCTTGCCATAGAATTTGGATGGATGGTTACTGAAGTGGGACGGCAACCCTGGATTATTTACGGCATAATGAAAACCCGCGATTCGCTGACACCCATGCCGGGGATTCAATATACATTTTACACGATTTCTGCTGTTTATCTGCTGCTTAGTTTTATTGTGATTTGGCTACTGCAGCGGCAGGTTACACTGTTACAATCAAAATACAAAACCAATGACTGAAGTAATTTTTATCATACTTTCCATTTCGCTGCTGTTGTACGTCCTGCTTGGCGGTGCTGATTTCGGCGGCGGTATTCTTGAGCTGATTTCAAGAGATAAGGATTCTGAAATTGTGTCAAAAGCAATTGCCCCGGTGTGGGAAGCCAACCACATGTGGCTGATATTGGTAGTGGTTATATTATTTGTAGGCTTTCCTCCGGTGTATACCACTATTCTGACCATTTTTCATATTCCTGTTTTGCTGGCATTAATCGGCATTATTCTCCGCGGTTCGGCTTTCACTTTCCGTCATTACGATATTGAAGAGGAACGTCCAAAGGCTGTTTATTCCTTTATTTTTCAATATTCAAGTCTGTTAACTACCTTTTTTCTTGGTGTAACGGTTGGCGGCATTATTTTGGGCGAAGCAACACTGGATTTCAGCCTTGGTTTTTACCAGGTTTACATTCACCCGTGGTTTAACCTGTTTTGTTTTAGTATGGGAGTATTTTTAGTGTTCTTGTTTTCATTCCTTGCGAATATTTATACGTTGGGCGAGGCAAAGGAAGAAAAGCAAATTAAAGCATTCTCAAAAGTGGCAAAGGTTTTAATTGTGTTGCTTGTTGTTGCCGGTGGTTTGGTATTTTTAACTGCCGAACTGCAGGGCCACCCTTTGCTGAGTGAGTTTTATCATTCAGCCACCAGTATTGTAAGCATCATTCTCGCTACTGTGGCCTTACCCGTGCTTTGGATGAACCTCGATAAAAGAAAGCCAAATCTGGTGCGGATAGTGGCCGGATTTCAAACCACGATGATTGTGCTGGGATGGTTTGCCATTCAGCTTCCGGTGCTGGTGCGGATTAAGGACGGGGAAAATATCACCATACAAAATTCAGGGGCGCCGCATCAAACCCAGTATTACCTGCTGATTGCACTTATAGTTGGGGTTTTAATCATTTTTCCTTCAATTGCTTACCTGTACAAAATTTTTAAATTCAGCAGTAAATCCTGAATTTAAAGTATAGCTGTCCATTAAAACTTTGATTGAAATCCTGATGGAATTTCCGTTGAAATCCATCATTTTTTTATATTTACAGGGATATTCTAAACCAATTAAAAATTCATAATATGAAATTAATTCCGATTTTGCTATTCTGTTTTATTGCCACATCACTTTTAGGAAATACAGGAGATAGTTCCAAAAAAAAATCCCAATGGACCCTGGTCTGGGAAGATAATTTTAACGGCAGCGGCCTTCCCGATAAAGATATCTGGAGTTTCGAGGAAGGGTACATACGAAATAAGGAAGCACAGTATTACACAAAAGAACGTACCGAAAATGCACGGGTAGAAAACGGTAATCTGATTATTGAAGCGCGGAAAGACAACTGGCAGGGAAATAAAATTACTTCGGCAAGTGTACATACCTACGGAAAAAAGAGTGTGTTGTATGGCCGAGTGGAGGTTCGGGCGAAATTACCCACCGGCAGCGGGACATGGCCTGCCATCTGGATGCTCGGCGATGTGGTAAAAAACGGAACCGGCTGGCCTGCCTGCGGTGAAATTGATATCATGGAAAATGTTGGTTTCGACCCTGAAATTATTCATGCCAATATTCATACAAAAGCCTACAATCATGTGAAAGGCACCAACAAGGGAAATAAAATTGAAATTGATAAGCCATGGGAAGATTTCCACGTATACGCCATTGAATGGTTCGAAGATAAAATTGATTTTTTTGTGGATGATACCAAATACTTTACCTTCGAAAATGAGCACACAGGCAATGCTGCCTGGCCCTTTGACAAACCGCATTATTTAATCCTGAACCTGGCCATTGGCGGCGGATGGGGCGGACAGGAAGGAGTTGATGAATCCATCTTTCCGCAGAAATATTACATCGATTACGTAAAAGTGTACAAACAAAAATAGAATTATGAGGACAACAGGAATATTAATCGTACTGGTTGTTTATGCTGCAATTTTAAAAGCTCAGCCATCGGGAGGTCCATATGGTCCCATTCAGCAGAATTATGCTGTTCCTGAAATTGCAGGAACGGTTTATTTTGCAGCACCGGATGGAAATGCTGATGCTTTGGGAACCTCAGTCGATAATCCAACAACTATAGAAGCTGCCGTTAATAAAGCCATCACCGGTGATGCAATTGTGTTGCGCGGTGGAACCTACCGGACCGGTAATCTTATTTTCAATCAGGGAATAACGCTGCAACCGTATAAGGAGGAACAACCGGTTTTTAAAGGGACCAAAGTTGCCAGCAGACTGGAAAAACCTTCATAACGGGCTTTGGCAGACCAATTGGGAAAATTTGTTCCCGTCGAAACCTGCCAGATGGTGGATTAAAGAGCGAAACATCAACCGGACACCAATGCACAGGTTCAATAACGATATGGTTTTTATCAATGGAAAGTATCTTCAGTCGGCAGGATGGGCAGGTGAGGTGGATGAAAATTCGTATTATATCGACTACGAGGCCAAACAGGTTTATATAGGTGTTGACCCGACGGATAAACTGGTGGAAATAACTGCTTATGATGGTGCATTGATTCGTACAAACGAAGAAGCTAACAATAAGGAGCCGGATGGAATCGGACCTGTGATTAAAGGGATTACATTTACCCAGTATGCTTACCGGGCACTGGAGGTGGAAGGATTTACGCCAAACGGTATTGCCGCTGAAGAAACTTTCGGAAAGGATGTAGTGGGCACAACCATTGAGAATTGCGAAATATCGCATTGCTCGCGGGTGGCCGCCTATTTGCGGGGCGACAGGCTCACCATCCGCAATTGCAAAGTCATCGATACCAGCACCGAAGGAATTTACATCCAGAGTTCGAGTGATGTGCTGCTGGAAAAAAATATATTTACCCGTAACAATGTGGAGCAAATTACGGGTTATTATCCGGCAGCAGTGAAGATTTTTAATCAGACCCACCGGGTAAGATGCAATGATAATTTAATTATGGATTTACCCTATTCCAACGGAATCTGGTATGATGTAGGCAATGTGGACGGGGTTTTTACCAACAATTGGGTGGAAGGAGTTGGCAACAATGACGGGGATTTTAACCATAATACCGCCTGGAACGGCAACAACGGTTTCTTTTTCGAAATCTCGAAGGGCGCCATTTGTGCCGGAAATGTGTTTGTAAACTGCGATAACGGAATTTTTATTCTAAACAGTTCCAACGTGCAGGTGTATCAAAATACATTTGTGAACAGCCTGGCTGTTTTTGCCCGCGATGAGCGTAGCGCTGTGGGCGATCATTTTGGCTGGCATCCCAGTACCGGACCTGGTGTTGACGAACGCGTGGGGCATGTTTTTATGAATAATCTTTTAACCAAAACCGAAGACAGCAACTGGCCGCTGCTGTTTATCTGGCAGCCCGATGCGTTGTGCCAAAAGCTGGACGAACCGGCACTGAAGAAACTGGATTTCAATGTTTATGTGAGTGACGACCAGCCTGTTATCTGGCTTAGCCAGTTTTTAAACGGAAAGTGCCAGACATCATTTAATACTCCCGGTGAACTGCATAATGCCATTGCTGATTATTCGGGGAATAGCAAATCGTACATTAACTATCACGGATTATTGTTTAAAGGAAACGAGCTTGGAAATTATCAGTTGTTAAACGGGTTTCCGGGAAGTAATGCGGCAACAAAACCAGATAAGAAAATTACTGATTTGCTGCGGGTCCGGTCCAAACAACTTTATCCGGGTGCTTATCCGTCGGAAGAATAAAAATAAAAATGCCGCGGGAAGTTACCTGCGGCATTTTTATTTTTATACGCATCCGGAAATCAGCGCTTCATTATTTTAGCTGAATACTTCTTATTGTTGCCCGAAAGCTGAAGAAAATAAACCCCCGGAGCAAAATCACTGATACTAATTTGATTGACATTTTGATGAAGCTCCGTTGAATAAACCATAACTCCGTTTATGTTTATAATTGAGACATTATGGAAATCATCCAGGTTGTTTATTGTAATTTCATTATCCGCAGGGTTAGGATAGAAGCTGGTTTTGTAGGATGGATGAATTACGGCTTTTGTTGGCGGAACAAGTACAATCTCCTCCAGTTTGATATCCGTGATGGTCAAATTAGCAGCAGATAGCCCCAAATCAAAAACAATACGCGCTGAATTATCGGTTTGTGCCATATCAAAAACAAAGGTGTAAACGGCAAACGTATCTGCGATATTTGCGGAATTATAGCCACTGTAAGCCGACCAGGGATCTTTGTTCATCCCAACGTAGGTAGTGAGGCTGCGTGCTGCATCGGCTTTTGCTTTAAAGGAGAACCTGTATTTTTTACCTTCCTTTAAAGCCATGTTGTTTTTCACCAGTTGAATGTGCCAGCCTTCGGTACTGGCGCTGTTGATGTTGATGTTAAGTCCGCCGTTTTCCCTGACCATACTTGCAGATGCAGTACCGTTTGTGTTTAAACCCCAGCCATCGTTTGATGATTGAAAATTGGAAGTATAAACCGGAGTTCCTTCATAATGCGCCGGTTCCGGCATTTGGTTATGCAGCAGGGCGTCAACAAGCTGCTCGTTAAATGTTTTGGTTGAAGGATTGTAAATACCAAATCCGGCGCTGAATTCCCAGTAGGCCCAGCTCCAGCCCAGTTCTTCGAAATAACGGGAAAGAAAAGTGGTCCATTTTTCACGTGAGTCAATATCTGCAGTGCTGTAGGCGCCGAACTCGCCAATATGAACCGGAATGTTTTCCTGTTTGCTGACCGCCTCAAGTGGAGCAAATTCCTGGCGCATGACATCGCGTTCCGTTTCCGAATCATTCCATTTTGTTCCCAGCCATGCATCGGCATCGCTTCCAACCCAATCAGCGCCCTGGTGGGTAAACTGGAACGGATTGTAGTAGTGCACAGTTAATATGATGTTTTCATCTTCAGGGATTTCAAGTGAAGATAATCCTCCCAAACCACCATATTCCGGCGTTCCAACCAGTACTATTCTTCCCGGATTATCAACGCGTATAGTATCCAATACTTCCGGTACAAGTTCGTTCCAGACCCCGGCGGTTATGTTTCCATGCGGTTCATTTAGAATTTCGAAAAGCAAACTATCGGGGTAATCCTTAAAGAATTCCGAAATCTGTTTCCATTGCGACAGAAACCGCTCTTTTTGACCAGCCGGATCCTCAGACAATAAATCGTGATGATGCATGTTGATAATGGCATACAATCCATTATTCAGCGCTGAATCAACCACCTGTTTGATGCGGCTTAAAAAAGAATTGTAAATGGTGTAGGGTGGCACCGAGGAGCTTCTTGCAGCCGGTTCCCAGCGAATTGGAATCCGAACGTGGTTGAAACCCAAATCAGCAATAATTTTAGCATACTCTGGTTTCCATGGATTGCCCCACTCATTTTCGGTTGGAGCTTCAAACATGTTACCGTAATTGATTCCCCTTCCCAGTTGTTCATTAATTTCAAAAGCTTTTTGGCGGGTTTGTGCGTTTAATGAAACAGCAGCAACTATGAAAAGCAACGTCAGAATTTTTTTCATTTTTTCAGGTTTTAATGTTTACAAAAAAAATGGTGATGGCACAAAATAAGCAAAAAAGCCAGAGGTAAAAAATGGCTGGTAAACATGAAAATGAAAAAATCGACAAATGAAAAAAACTGATTATTTTTCAACCGGAATGTTCAGGTACTGGCGTATTTTTTTCAAAAATTCGTTTTTTCGGATAGGTTTCACAATATAATCGTTGCAGCCTGAATGTAAAGCTTCAATCCGGTCGCTTTCGAAAACATAGGCAGTTTGCGCAATTATCGGAATTTCTGTGTTAAATTCCCTAATTAGGTAAGTTGCTTCAACGCCGCCCATTACAGGCATTTTTAAATCCATCAGAATTAAATCTATTTCGGGAGTGTTTTTAACCAGCTCAATCGTTTCCTTACCGTCAACTGTCCGAAGTACTTTGCACTCTTCCTTTAACAGCAGAATTTCAAGATAGGAAAAACTGATGTCGTCATCTTCGGCAACAAGTACAACCTTTTGAGCATTTATTTCTTTGTTTAATTCCTTCATTCTGTGTTGTTTAACTGGTGATTGTGTCGTGATTTAATGAAAAGTAAAACCGGCTGCCTTTTCCAACTTCCGATTCCACCCAGATTTTTCCCTGCAGCATTTCGGCATAGGCACGGGTAATTGATAACCCGAGACCACAACCTTCATAAGGTCTTGTAATATTAATATCGGCTTGTACAAATTGATCGAAAATTACGTTAATCCGATCCTGTGCAATACCCGGACCGGTGTCTTTTATACAAAAAGTGATGGTGTTGTTTTCCACGTGGTATCCAAATTCAACAGTTCCTTTTGTGGTGAATTTTATAGCATTGTTGAGTAGATTTTTAAGAATGGATTCAAGTTTTATTTTGTCCGTTTTTATGGCAACTGTTTTTGGCGGGTTGTTTTTAGAGGTATTCAATAATGAAAGGGATAATCCTTTTTCTTCGGCCTGGGGCTGAAAAATGCTTTGCAAATAGTGCATGATTTCATTTACATTCTCTACGGAATAAATTACCGGTGTCTGTCCTGATTCTATTTGCGAAATTTCAATAATATCATTTATTGTGTTCATCAGCCGTTCGCCACTTTTTCTAATCATGGCAGAATAAAGGTTCTGTTCGTCTGATGATACATTTGTGTTTCGGAGTAAATCAATGAATCCCAGAATACCGTTCATGGGAGTGCGGATTTCGTGGCTCATATTAGCCAGAAAAGCCGATTTCAGGCGGTCGCTTTCTTCTGCTTTTTCTTTTGCAAGCAATAACTGGTTTTGATTGCGCACCGAAAAAAGTGCATTTGCAATGGAATTGGCTGCTGCCTTGCAAATCTGAATGTGGTAATCGTGCCAGTTCTTTTCTTCATTTACCGAGCTAATACCCATAAAACCCAGAAATTCTTCTCCCTTAAAAACAGGCACTACGGCCAGCGATTTTATGTTTTGTGAAAGTAAAATTCCTTTCTCCTTCACATTATCTGCCGAAATATTCCCGATATCGTTTAACAGAACAGGTTCTTTGTTTTCCAGTTTTTTCATCCACTGCGACGATTTGGAAATCTCCATTTCTGTTACTATCTCATTATTGACTGCAATTTCTTTTGTGCACCATTTATAGGTATTTTCCATGCGGGTGCCGTTTCCTTTGAATTGAAAAATAAATGCCCGGTCGGCGCCCGAAAACTGTCCCACTTTTGCCAGTGCCCGTTCAATTTTTAAATCGACATTATCAAGGGCAACATCGATTAAATCCGTAGAAATTTCGGCCATGATTTTCGAAAGACAATATTGTTCTTCCGTCTTTCTTTTTTCGTTGTGCAATGCTTCTTCGGCAAGTTTTCGTTCTGTAATATCAATATTTACACCTTTTAAATATACAGGTATTTTGTTTTTATAAAATGGCACAACTTTATGCTGAAACCATTTGTACGTGTTTTCTCCAACATTTATTCTGAATTCATTTTCAACTGTTTTGCCGGTTGTTTCAGCTATCTGGAAATCATTTAATACCTGGATTACGTCATCCGGATGAATTCTTTCGGAAAAATATTCAAGGGTGGGAGTAGTTTCATTTGGTTCCAGACCCAAAATCCTGAAATTATTATCCGACCAGTTAAACGTTCCTTTGGTTAAGTGGTATTCCCAGCTTCCCAGTTTTGCAATTTGCTGTGCCTGCTGTAAAACTTCTTCTTTTTCGCGAAGCGCCTTTTTGGCTTTTTTGCGCGCCAAAAGCTCCCGGTTCAGTTTTTTTGTGCGTTTTGCAACAAGTTTTTCCAGTTGTTCATTTTCGATTCGTTGTTTTTCAGCGGCTTTTTTAATTTTTACCATCGCTTTTATCTGCGCTACAAACCCGGCTTCGGTAAATGGTCTGCTTAAAAAGGCTTCGCCGCCGGCATCAATTGCTTTTTTCCCAATCTCCGCATTGTCTTTGAATGCTGTTAAAAAAACTACCGGAATATCTTTTGTCAGGGTGTTTTCTTTTAAAATTGCACACACTTCAAAACCATCCATTTCGGGCATTTTTATGTCGAGAAGGACCACGTCCGGCTGGTGCTGAATAACTTGTGCTATACCATCCTTGCCATTTAATGCAGTAATAATTATGGCGCCCGGAATTGCCTTGTTAATGAACAATTTTAAACCAAACAGGTTGCTGTTATTATCATCGATGGCAACTATTTTAATCATTGATTTGTAATTTAATTTTCAAAAAATATTAAATAAATTGCCTTAAATAAACAAATGTTTACTAAGAAGGATCATGTTGTAAAATCGCTTTTGAATGAATTCTAAATAAAAATGGAAATTACTTTAAAACTTTTATTAGAAAAACAGAATATGCATTATCAATAAAATGTACCTGCAAAATCAGAAAACAGAGAAACAACGAGTAAGTAATACGGCAGATGTAGTTGCCAAACCACCTGTAAAAAGAAGTATTCAGGAAATATTTTGGAAGATTTGAAATAAGGTTTTTTAAACATAAAAAGGTTGCTGGTTTAGATGGATTATTATTTGTGTCCTAAAAAATTACATTTTGCTGGTCGTTTATTTTTGAAATTTTATTGGAAAGAATCACTTATTAAATACATAAATATGAAACAGTTTATAATGGTAGTTTTATTTGGAGTTACAGTTTTACCAGCTGTGGCGCAGGTTGTTCCTGATAATACAGGTTCGCAAATTGAGCAGAACGATGCTCAGGCAACTTTGGAATTTCATAATAAAGTTCGAAATGAAGTTGGAGTACCGGCGCTTCAATGGTCGGCAGAGCTGGCAAATTATGCGCAGGAATGGGCCGACTATCTTGCTGAACAAAATAATTGTAAAATAGCGCACAGGGCATCGTTAAGTAGAGATGAAAAGGATTACGGCGAAAATATTTTTTGGGGTTCAGGCAAAAAATTTACAGCAAAAGAGGCAGCCGAAGCCTGGTACAGCGAAAAAGACAAATACGAGTATCAGCCAATTCCGAGCGACAGTTTTACGGGAACCGGACATTACACACAAATGATTTGGAAAGGTACCCGCGAAATTGGGATTGGAATTTCAAAATGCAGCAATGGCGCAACAATTATTGTGGCTAATTATTCACCAGCGGGAAATATCATCGGCGAAAAACCATATTAGCAGAGTTGTTTTCAAATTTTCACCGGCTGCGTTTTATACATAATTATTTTTTGGTAGGAAGTTTGCCTGATTGTTTTCATTAATGTTCCATAAATTATACAATTATGAAAAGTTACAACAAGCTTTTAATTTTTAGTATTTTCGTTCTGATGGTTTTTACCTTGCAGGGATGTGAACTTATCGGCAACATCTTCGGTGCCGGAGTTTGGGTAGGAGTCATCATTTCGGCAATTGTGGTTTTTATAATAGTTTTTGTAGTGATTAAAATATTGAAATCGCTTTTTAAATAATTTATGAAAATTATTGACATCTGCGATTTCAACATTTTAGCTGGAATTAAAATGTAATTTTATATCGCTTTATCCAATTGAATTTTCGTGCCGCGGCTAATCACAAGTTTCAGCGCACCCGCCAGTGCTCCGGTAAATGCAGCCCAGCCAATGGCTTCAATCCAGCCAATATTCTCCTGTTTGTCCGGTTTTTTAGGCGGTTCTTTTTTAAATAATGTTTCAAGCATTTTCTCAATTGCCCACTTAAACAGATAAGCGCTGACAATTGCGCTGCCGTTAGTAACTAAAACCTTTAATTCCTGATTTACTGTTTCTTTTTTCATACGAATTTATATTTAAAATTAATTTTGAAACAAATAAAAATTACTGTTTCACCTGTTGTTTCTTTTGTTGCCAGGGAAACCTTCCTTCCAGTTCCACCTGTAGCGAAAAGCTTAAAAATGTCCGGACCAGCACAATTACTGCCAGCACTAAAACACTGTTCATGGTTGGCTCGGTGGAAACGGTGGCAATAATATCGGCAGCCACTAATATTTCGAGTCCCAGTAAAATAACTTTCCCCAGCTGGTGCCGCAAATCAGCATATGTTCCGGAACTTCCGGAAAGTTGCAGAAAAAAATAACGGACTAAGACAAAAAGGCTTCCCAGCCCGATTATTAATATTCCAGCCGATTCAATGATATTTGCCGTAAATTCAATATAAGTTTTAAGATTATCCATTTAAAGTGTGTATTGTTTTACCTGAAACAGAAATAAATAGCTTCATTGTTATTACCTAAAAATCCTGCCAAACAATAATTGTAATCCGATATTTACTTTAGAGTTATACGATTATGGATTTAAACCGCGCGTATTTAAACTGCTTGTAATTGTGGAATTTAATACACTGTTGTGTGGTTATTTCCCCAATTTGTTTCCACAAAATCAATCGTATTAAAACAAAAATTGAAATAATGTTTTTCTTTTTGGAGCCCAAATTTTGCTTCCTGCCATTACAGAAAAGGAAATGATTTTAATTTCTTCTGTTATACAATAAATGCGGTGACTTTTTTATTCAAATAGAAAAAGTGCCGGGAATACTGCAGCAGACTCATCAGGAATAGTATTTGCTGAGGTGAAACCTGAAATTAAGCAAAAGTTTTTATTCCTTTTTTACGCATGACATATTAAACCGCTTTTTATGCTGAATTATGCTGAATTTGTAGCCGGAATAGTTATAGTCACCTTAGCGATTTTCGATTTTGGTGAAACCATTTTTATACCCAAAGGCGCCGGATTTATGACGCAATCTATTACGATGGGTGTGGCAAATTTTTTTAAGTTTTTATCGGGAAACATTGGAAGCACGCGGCTTTTGGAATACAAGCATTTAATAATCATTGTGGTTATGATTGTAAACTGGTCGCTGTTTTTGTGGTTTGGATTCACTCTTATTTATTCCCTCGAACCGCAGTCGGTTGTAAATGCACAAACTAAAATTCCGGCCAATTTTGCTGAAAGACTGTACTTTGTCGGGTATACCATTTCAACGTTGGGAGCCGGCGATTATCAGCCGGTAGGAGATGGCTGGGAAATATTTACGTCCATTATATCCTTAACCGGTTTGGTGATCATTACCATTTGCATTACCTATATCGTTCCCATTGTTAATAACATCATCGAAAAAGGTACATTGACCCTCCGTATTGCGAGTCTGGGGCAATCCACCCGCGAAATTCTTGTAAAAGGTTACAACGGAGAGAATTTTGAGGACTTATCGGAAGAGTTTTCAAGTCTGGCATCCGATATCTTCAAGTACGCAAAAAATCACGCCGCATATCCTGTATTACATCATGTACACAATTCTGATAAAACTGAAAATACCATTTTAAAACTGGCCTCACTGGATGAAGTATGCACAATTTTAATGTATCATATACCGCGCGATAAGTGTTTAAAAGACAACAACCTAAGGCAATTGCGAACTGCAATAACATATTATTTGCGATCGGTGCGCAAAGTTCACGTGCCCGATGAACAACCGCCTTATCCCATTGACCAGGAAATATTTGGTGCATTCGATTTTAAATTCATAAACACCTCGGATGCTGAGTTGCAGCAATTGTATCAAAAGCTGAGTAACCGCCGCCGTTTGCTGAAAGGTTTGGTACAGGACGATGGTTTTTCCTGGGAAGATATCCGGAAAGGCAATATGCGTCCAATGCTCGAACTGGAAGATGTTTGAAACCGGAGTTTTTTTCAACACAACGTTTTTGGTATGATTTTGTAAAAAGGAAATCCATTAATTGAAACCTTAAAATACATTCAAAATGAGTGATTATAAAAAAACTTCAGAAGATGTATCCGGACAAACGCAGCCGGTACCAGGCAGAGAGAGTGAAATGGATCCGAAACCTGTTTATATCAGGGACAATTACAAAGGCTCTGATAAATTGCTGAATAAAGTTGCTTTAATAACAGGTGGTGATTCAGGAATTGGCCGTTCCGTGGCAGTCCATTTTGCCCGCGAAGGAGCTGATATAGCAATTGTTTATCTTGAAGAAGATAATGATGCGGAAGAAACAAAAAAGCTGGTGGAAAATGAAGGCCGCCGTTGTCTCACCATTAAAGGCGACATCAGGGATCGTAATTTCTGCAGCGAACTGGTGAAAAAAACACTGGATGAATTTCAGCGGATAAACATCCTGGTGAATCATGCCGGGGAGCAGCATCCGACAAAAGACCCCGAAGCGCTGGATTTTGATTTGATGGAAAAGACATTTCAGACCAACATTTTTGCGATGTATTACATCACTTTGCCGGTTTTGAAGCAAATGAAGGAAGGCGATTGCATTATTAATACAACCAGTGTTACCGCTAGCGGCAGCCCCCGGTTTATTGACTATTCGGCAACAAATGGTGCCATTACTTCATTTACAAGGGCGCTGGCAAAAAATATTGCCCCGCGTAAAATAAGAGTGAATGGTGTTGCTCCCGGTCCGATTTGGACCCCGTTGATTCCATCAACATTTGATAAGGAAGAAGTGGACAAATTTGGTAAATCAGTGCCACTGGAAAGGCCTGGGCAGCCATGCGAGGTTGCTACTTCATATGTATTTCTTGCTTCCGAAGATGGTTCCTATACCACCGGCCAGATTCTGCACCCCGATGGCGGGAAAAGCATGCAAAGTTAGTTTCATCCGGATAATTAATATTCAGGCTAAAAAACAGCATTATGTTTTTTGGCCTGAATTTTCTTTGCCTACCGGGTTTTTCTTCCGGTCGTAAATAACATAAGCAATAAAAAAGACCAGACTGATAGCTGAAGTCCAGATGAGTCCGCTTTTCAGGCGTTGGTTGTTTTCGCCAAAATAGGCTATTAAAACCGTAAGCGGAATAATTCCGGTTAACGTTGCACCCATGAATTTCCAGTAATTCATGCGCAGAATTCCGCCAACAAAACTAATGGCATCGTTGGAAAGAACCGGTGCAAGGCGCGTAATTATTACAGCCCAGAACCCATACCGGCTAACATAAAATTCAATTTTTTGTTCCTTTTTATGCCCGATAAGCCGGTCAATAACGGCCATCCCCAAATATTTTCCGATAAAATATCCAACAGTCGATGCAAGTGCAACTGCTGCTATCGAAATAACAGAACCCCAGTAAGGCCCGTAAGCAAGCACCGAAACCACAATTAAAAGAGGAGAGGGGATGACAATCAGAAACATTTGCAACGTCATGGACAAAATAATAAAAAACGGGCCCCAGAATCCCAGTTTATGCACCCATTTCGATATTTTGTCTTCATTGCCGCTTGTCAATGTGTTAAAAGCCTCTTTAAAAAAACTGTTTACTGCCGGAATTGCAAAAAAGGATATTACCAGACCGGCTAAAATAATTCCACTGATGATAAGCGGCAACTTACTTTGTTTGCCCTGATTGTTTTCTGATGTATTTACCATGTATTCAGGATTGAATTATAAAGCATTCAGCAAAAAATACCCTGCTGAACCTATTTTACTAACCTCTTCAAATCATAAAAAGTTCATTGGGCATGGATTGCAACTTCAAGTGAAGTGCATTATGCTTTGAATTTAGCATACCTTCACTTCCTGCAACTTTTGTAATTTAATACGGTAATTTAACGGTTTTTAATTGTTAAATAGTATAATTGTAATCGTGTTGAGTTTACGGAAAACAAACAGATATAAGAATATGAAAAAAATGCTGAAAAAAATAATGTTGTCAATTGCGGGCTGTTTTCTTGTTTCTGTTGTATTCGCCCAGGAAGCGCCCGAACGCCATGTTTTACATGCAATGAAATTTAATGAGCATGAGGTGGTGCTGGACAAGGATCGAAAAATTATTTCATGGATAACACCGCAATCAGCTGCTTACGACCGGTTTTTGAGGCAACGGTGGGATTTCATCAAAACAGGTGTTCCCAATTATCCCGGGACAGATTATCCCCAATATTATTTTTCATGTGGTTACAGCAACCAGAATTACGGTACGCCCAGTGGCTGGATGAATGATATTGGCGAAAAAATACCCAACTGGTTTGAATCGGCCAGATTATTTTATGCTTATTCGGGCGACAGCAGTGTGATGAAAATAGTGAAAGACTTTATGGATTACACACTGGAGCATGGCACAAGTCCATCCGGTTTTGCATGGCCAGATTTTCCGTACACCACCACCAATGCCGGTGACCTGGATTTTAAGGGATTTACAGCACGCCTGGCCCTTCACGAAATTCAGGTGGACCATGCCGCCGATATGGGTCTGGCTTACTACCGGATGTACCAGTATTCCGGGGAGGAAAAGTATAAAACAGCCGCCTTGAATGTTGCCAATGTGCTGGCTGCCAATGCCCGGACCGGTTCGGCTACCCAATCGGTTTGGCCATACCGGGTGAACATGAAAACCGGGGAAATTACTGCCGAATACGGAGCCAACTGGCTGGGGGCATATTCCCTGCTCGAAAATCTGGTGAATGCCAACCTTGGAAATGTGGAAGCGTATAAATCTGCCATGGAAAAAGCACGTGAATTTATCCTGAATTATCCCATGAAAACGGGCTACTGGACGGACGGGCATACCGATACCGATATAAACAGCAACACCTATAAAAGCAATATGAGCGCCAGCAATGCAAAGCTGTACATTTTCGATCATCCTGAATTCGATCCCCAATGGAAAACGCACATTCCGCAGTTGATGAATTGGACCGAAGAAAATTTTGTTTACCGCTGCAACAAAGGGGAACCGGCAACACAATGGGGGGCTAACATCGTGGGAGAGCAGGATGATTTTCTTCCGAAAATGGATTACCAGACCGCCCGTTACGGAGCTGCATGTGCCCGCTGGTATGCCGCTTCAGGTGACAAAGCATATAAAGAAAAAGCTTACCGTTCATTAAACTGGGTTACCTATTGCAATGATTCGCTGGGAATGGCTTACGAAAGTCCGGTAAGCGTGGGTGTGGAAAGCTGGTGGTCGGATTGTTACGGAGAATGTACCCGCATGTTTTACCATGCCTTTGCTGCAATTCCAGAATGGGCACCTGCCGGCGAAAATCATATTCTGTATTCCGAAGGAGTATTGAATAATGTTGCGTATTCTCCGGAAAAAATAGAATATACTGCCACTTCGGCAAAGGGAAAGGATTTCCTGAAAACTGCCTTTAAACCTGAAAAGATAACGCTGGACGGAAAATCAATTTCGCCGGCCGCAAATGAAAATGAAGAAGGGTTTATTCTTACCCCATTGGATGCCGGTGATTATTCACTCATTATCAACAGGAAAAAAGCAGGAAATGTGATGGTTTCAGGAAAATAAAATAAAGTTTATAATGAAAAACAGGATAAGACGAATTGTTGTTATTGCCGGCATTTTGGCTGCAATGTTGCCCGGCAACTGCAGCTTTGCCCAAACCGGCACAATTGAAAAAATAAACCTGAAAGTTGACGGTTCAAAAGAACTGCAGCAAGTGGATGGATTTGGTGTAAATGCCCATACACACAGCTGGCGCGGCAATGAACTGGAACCAGCGCTGGAACTTCTGTTGGACTCTATGAATGCCACCATCTGGCGTGTAATTGTAGAAACGGTGGTGATGTGGGAAGATGTAAACGACAATGACAATCCGTTTTCATTCAACTGGGATTATTACAATAAACTTTACGAAACGCCTAAATTCAAAAAAGTGTGGGGAATGCTGGAATACCTCAACCGGCATGGAATCACAGACAAACTGATGATTAATTTTATGGGGCCTGTGCCTTCATGGATGGGAATGGGGGATGTGGTTTCCCTGAAAATAGGCGGTGATATTATCGAACCCAAATTTGAAGATGAGTACGTGGAAATGCTGCTTTCCTTTTTTATCTATGCCAGGGAAGAAAAGCACCTGAAGTTTGGCCTGGTTTCCCTGTTTAACGAAACCGATTTAAACGGGAAGGAGGGGCCAAAAGTTGGCGCACAGCAATACACACGCATTCTCCATAAACTGATAGTAAGAATGGAAAAAGCCGGATTGGGAAATGTAAACTTTATAGCTCCGGATGTTGCCGATATGACGAAAGGGATAAAAGATTATATCCCGGCATTGATGAAGGATTCAGTGGTCATGTCGAAAGTTGCACATTTTGGATTGCATTCTTACGGCGGTTATTATGCCGATGTGAATACGGCGCTTAAAAATTCGGCAAATGCTGAAACCGGTTTTTGGATCACCGAATGGAATGCCTGGCGCAATGGCCTCGACGATGGCCAAATCGGTTTGTATGGGTACAGTTTTGCCAGCCAATGTGTTGAGTATCTTCTTGATTTAATTAAAAACGGGGCATCGGCAGCACTGGTTTGGGAAGCATACGACAGCTATTACGAACACCATTATCCGAGCCCTTTCAGTTACTGGGGGATTCTGGGATATAATCCGCTGACAAAAACCTATTCG
This sequence comes from uncultured Prolixibacteraceae bacterium, assembly GCA_963771595.1. Classification (GTDB taxonomy): domain Bacteria; phylum Bacteroidota; class Bacteroidia; order Bacteroidales; family Prolixibacteraceae; genus CAVYUC01. The sequence goes on from CAVYUC010000036.1 coordinate 78,011, forward strand.
CCCCGGAAACATTTTTACGCCATCTCGCAGGTTTCAAGGTTTGTACCGCCCGGATCGGTGCAAATAGCTGCAACTGCTGAAAGGAACGATCTGCAGGTTTTGGCTTTCCATGATTTAAAAGCAGGAAAAGTGGTAATTACCGGAATAAACAAGGCTGACCATCCGGTGGAAATGAACGTCGCCTTCTCCGGCTTACCCGAAATTCAGAATCTTGAATTTTATTATACTGACAGTATAAAAAACCTGTACAGGGAAAAGGATGTGGAAGGATCTCAAAATACCTTCACCCAACTCCTTCCTGCCAAATGTATATTTACTTTTACGGGGGCGGAAAGGAAAATGAAAGCAGCCGGTGTAAAACCGGAACCTGCCGGATGGTATGCCGGCGATATGCATGTGCACCGGAATTGCGGCGGCGACAGTATCGTCCCTGAGGAGGTTTTGAAGTCAATGATGGAGGTCAACGATTTGACGTTTATCTCCTTGCTGGCCGATATGGGAAATGCCGAAGTAAAACCCAGCCAGACCGATTTGCCAAAGGTTAACGGCCTCGACGCGCCGGAATCATCGTCCTCCAGAATATTACACTGGGATGCGGAGTGGCATTTTGACCCGGCAGGAGTTACTTTCGAAAATAAAGCCATTGGCGGGCACCTGGTTTTGCTGGGCCTGAATGAAGCACTCCCGATTTGGGAGGAATCGCCATATAAAATTCTGGAATGGGCAAAAGAACAAAATGCAGTTACTGGTTTCTGCCACATGCAGTATCTGGATAATCAGTTTCAGGATGAATTAAATTGTTGTTCGCCTCTCGATTTCCCTGTTGAAGCAGCCCTGGGAACCATTGATTTTCTGGCTGAGGATGTCTGGATGAACGATGCAGCAGTGAACAACTATTACAAGTTGTTAAATTGTGGGTTTCGTTTGGGATGGGCTGCCGGTACCGATTTCCCGTGCAACAACAGCGAACCGTTGGGAAGTTTGCTGACCTACGTACAAATAGAGGATGAACCGGCTACTTATCAGAACTGGATTGAAGGGATAAAAAACGGAAAAACAGTGGTTTCGTTAAACGGGCATAACGAATTTATAAACCTGAAGATTAATGGTCACGCTGGTCCGGGTGACGAAATAGAGTTGAAGAACAGCGGAAATGTAGAGGTGGAAGTTACATGGACTTCGGCAAAAGATTTAAGCGGAACTGTTGAAATAGTATGCAATGGAAAAGTGGTTGCAGGCAAAAAAGGGACTGCAAAACCTGGTGAGCCGCTGGTTTTTAAACAAACGCTGGATGTAGTTCAAAGCAGCTGGATTTGTGCCCGACGGATGAACGAAAACGGACACCAGTCGCATACGGCACCGGCTTATATTACAGTAAATAATCAGCCGGTGCGGGCAAGTTCAGCCGATGCACTTTATTTTGCCGGCTGGATGGACAACATGATCCGGAATAGTTCACCAGGCGGAATATGGAGTCACTATTTTACTCATGACCAGGATAAAGTTCTGGCGCGTTACAACAAAGCAAAAAGTATTTATGAATCTATTGCACAGGAAGCTCAAAACAGAAATAACCAATAACTAAAAGGATGAAACAGACTGCTGTATTTTTAATGTTTCTGCTGATGGGATGGAGTGGTTTTGCCCAAAGTATCAGCATATCCGGTATTACTGGTGGCAACGCCATCAGATTTTGGAACATATACAGGTGAAATCCTGAAAGCCGAGGGATGGAATGAATTTCAGACGGTTTCGCCCGATGATAAAAAAATCAATGCGGATTATCTGAAGCAGTTTGACATTGTGATTCTTGCAAAAACACCTGTTTCATCCGTGCAGCAAATCAGTTTTTTCATCTTACGTAAAAAGTGGGGGAAATCTTGTTGCTTTTCAGCCGGATGAAAATATGAATGAAATTTTTGGAATCAAAAAGACGAATAAAAATATTGCTGAAACATATATACAGATAGATGTGCATTCAGAAACCGGCAAAGGACTCTCCGGAGTGCCGCTGCAATTTCATGGCGAGGCAGATGTGTGTGAATTATCCGGAGGAACAGAAATCGTAGCGTTGCTGATGGATTCTGTAAGCAGTTCCGGCTCCCCCGCTGTAGTTCAGAATTCATATGGAGCAGGTAAAACCATTGCATTTTTATACAACCTGCCGGAAAGTATCGTTTATACCCGACAGGGAAATCCGGCATTTGCCGGTCTCGAAAAAGACGGAATAAACGGTCTGCGGGCGATGGATTTGTTTACCGATGGCTGGCTGGACAGTTCAAAAAATACTATAAACCAGGCCGATGAGCAGATGCGATTGCTGACGCATGTCCTGGAAAAATTAAATGCCGGGAAAAAACCGCTGCCGCGCTTCTGGTATTTCCCCGATTCGCTGAAATGCCTGGTGACATTAACCAATGATGGCGAGTATAACGGCGAAAAGGATTTTGAACCGCAATTCCGGGATATCGATTCCATGGGGGCTAAAATGTCGATTTATATTCTGGAAACCGAAAAAGTTTCAAAAGAGTGGACCGACAGATGGACGCAAAAAGGACACGAAATTGCCGGACATCCCGATGATACATATGAAGCGGCGAATCCGCACTGGCAAAACATGAAAACTGCGCTTCAGACAAAAAAAACGCAAGTAGCCGAAAAATACGGTTTGCCCATGGAAACCAATGTAAACCACTGGTTTGTATGGTGCGGACGGGACAGCGCCGGAAATCCGGATTTTAGCCGGCAGGCACGGCTCGAAGCTGGTGCAGGAATAAAAATGGATATTAATTATGCGCATTACGATATGAACTCCAACCAGGGACACTTTCTGGGGGAGATGGGGAAGAACCAGGGCAATTTTACCGGAAGCGGACTGGTTATGAAATTTGCGGGAAACGATGGTGAAATAATTCCTGTTTATCAGCACCTGAACAATGTTTACGACCAGCTTTACATGGAGAATAAAGACCAGCAGGGTTTTTTTAACTGCTTTAAAGGATTAATGGACAGGAGCCTGAATAATGAAGTTTATTCTTATATCAGCGTGAAAGCACATAACAACGAATATTATTTCTCCAAAAAACCGCTTTTGCAAATGTTAGCCTATGCCAGTGAAAAAGGAGTGCCGGTATGGACAGCCAAAAAACTACTGGATTTTGTTGAAATGAAGGATGAAGCCAAATTTGAAAATATCAACTGGTCCGGATACCGGCTGACTTTTCAGGTTAAATCGGCAATAAAAAATGAAAACGCGCTGACCTGTATGGTGCCGTTTGAGTTCAAGGGGAAAGAACTGAATGCACTGACCCGAAATGGAACCAGCCAGAAGATTATGGTTTGGTCGGTTAAAGGTACAAAATACGGTATCTTTACGGTTACTTCCGGTGCGGTTTGCACCATACGGGCAGAATATCAGTAAATTTTGGAGGTTACAGTTATTTCTGCCGGAAGTGAGGAATCTTTGCCACACCTGTGTTGTACAATCGCTACATCCTTAAAAACCAATCCTGTTTTTTCAGAAAGCTTTATTTATTTTTTCGATTGAATACAACTGGTGAAAAGCAGGAATAATGCTGTAAGTGTCTTAATCACAAGCATCCGAGACCAATTCGGTGAAAATCAACAGCAGAAATCCGAAATACGTGAAAACTTTGGATAACAGTTTGATAGTCTTCTTTTGTTCAAATCAAAACTTACTTTCATGGATATTCGTTTACTTCAGATTGGAGCGCCAAAATCAGGAAATTACTGGCTGTACAACATTGTTCAGCATTTGTTTGAAATCAAGAGTATGCAGCCTGAAAGTTTTATTCAAAACCAACCCATGTATCACGAGGCACAAAACTGGGATTTAAGTAACAGCAGGCAGGCCGGAATTGATATGATGGATATTGAAAACGGCAAATGTTATTACCGAATCAGTTCCGTAATTCGCAACCCAATTGCTGATTTAAAGGAATATGTACAACAGTCGAATCACGTGTGGACACATTCCGAAGTGTGTGATAATATAGAGCCGGTACTCCGGTCTTTTAACAAGATAATCTATATCTACAGGGATCCGCGGGATATGGCTGTTTCGGCGGCACGGTTCGCCTTTACACCGTACATGCAAAAGTATTATCCGCACAATGAAACTTCCTTTGAATCGTACCTTGAAAATAATCTGGCAAAAATTATTCATGAATGGATGTGGCATGTAGCAGATTATTTGTTGCTGAAGGATGATTTTCCGATTCATTTTATTGCCTTCGAAAATCTGCTCGATAAATTTGAACCCACCATGGAAAATTTATGCGAATTTTTGAATTTAAATCTATCACAACCGGAAATGGAAAAGCTGAAAGAACAAGTGAGTTTTCGGAATATGAAAAAGAAAGATCCGGGGCATGTGAAAAAGGGCAAACGAATGCAGTGGGTTGATGTGCTGGATGCCAGCCAAAAAGAACTGGCGGCTGATATGGCCGGTCCCCTGTTATCGCTTTTGGGCTATTCCCCGGATGGAAATGATACACTTCCGGTAAATGCCAACCAGCTGACTCCGGAAAGTATCCGGAATGTAAATCATAGATTAAAATTAATATCTGTCGGAATTTAGTCAGCAAAAATAAGAGACAAAGATTATTGTTAAAGAGAGGTTTACGTTACGCATAGTCAGGATTTGCTTCCTGTAATTTCTTAAACAGAAATTTTCCTTTAAACAGAAAATAAAACATGATAATGAGCAATATAAAAGCAGCCAGGCTTTCATACACTTCTGAATGCCTCATGGTTATATTTTCCTGAACATGCATGTATTTATGGATACACCAAAAAATCACCCAGTTAATAAAAAAGAATATACCAATGGAAAGGGGTGGGACTGGAAGATGTATAAATTTCACAAAGCGATCGACTGCATTTACCTGATATGCAAAAAAAGGCAGCACGATACCAAAACCAATTGTAAATAAACGAAACAGAAAATTAAGTTCAAGTAAACGTTCCAATCCATGTTTAACATCACCTTCAGCTTTTGTTGTACTGAAGGTCGTCAGATTATGGATATTAAATTCGTGCTGCAAGTTGACCTGGCTTATTTTTGCAGGAGTTTCAAACCCGATAATACGCTGTCCCCAGGAAATCTCTTCACCGGCAGCAAAGAAAAAAACCAACGCAAGCAATAGAATGAAGATATTTCCGGACTTTCGGAATAAAAAACCAGCTATTGTGAATGCAAGGAAAAAGAAGCCAAAGGTCAGCCATTCAAAAAGGCCGTCCTCTTTTTCCAGAAAGGCAACAGTTTCAGCATTGAAAAAGAGATAAACAGAATAGCTGATTGATACAACCAGCAGTGCGGTAATCATGAAGGGTTTGGTAATTCTGCATTCATTTACCAGCTTATTTTTCAGACAACTAAAAAATGTTTGGTTGTTTTTCATAAAGAGCAATTTTTCGACAAGGATTTAATAATTTAATAAACGTTAATAAAAGTTATGGGAAAATTTTAGAAGTTACAAATTATTCTAAATGTTTTTTGAATTTTTACTAATTTATTCTAAAAAAAAAACAGTTAGTTGCCAGTCTGTTCTGTTTGGCATATACATTTCCTATGGTTAAAAAGCCGTGCAAACGACAAGCAACAAAAAGAATCACCGGTGTTCGGTGAAAAATAAAATTCTTGTTTAAGCCGGAAGGGAATGAAAATAAATGGATTGATATTCTACAAGGTGTAATTGTTGGACTGTAAAGATCAGGCATATCCTTACCCTATAACTAATCCCGGGATGAGTGAAGGCCGGATATGTCGCGGGCCCATTGCCCAGGACGCAAAGTTGTACCAGACACCAATCAAAAAGAATTTTCAGGTATTTCCACGTATAAAATTATTTACATCCGGTTTAACCCGCAGGTCGTTTTGCTTGTTTTTTGAAACCGCCATGACTAAAGTTAGCCGGAAACAACTTTTTGAAGCGGATTGTGGAATACATGTATTTATGTGCTGGCTGGAATGTTTGGAAATAAAAATAGAACATAATGAGAAACAATATAAAGGCTGCCAGAAATTCAAATATTTCAGGTTGCCTTAAATCATAATTCCCGCTAAAATGCACAGAATAGTTGATTGCCCAAAAAACAACCCGGTTTATAAAGAAAAACATTCCTATGGAAATTGGGGGTACGGGAAGCTTTATCAAACGGGCCAGACGACCGGCACCTTTAAAACCATATACCAGCAATGGAAGTAAAATTCCAAATATGATGGTACATACCCGGAAAAGGAAATTGATTTCAAGTAAACGTTCCAGCCCGTGTTTTGACATGCCCGGCGCTTTTGTAGAACTGAAAACAGCCAGATTGTGCACGTTGAATTCATTTTTGAGATTCATGGTACTTACTTTCTCCGGTGTGGCAAAGCCAATAATCCGCTGGCCCCACGATATCTCCTCGCCGGCAGCAAAGAAAAGCACCAATGCCAGCAACATAAAAAAGAAATTTCTTGTTTTGTAAAAAAGAATTGCTCCTGTCACAGAAGCTCCAAAAAAGAAGATAAAGGTGCCCCATTCAAAAAATCCATCCTCTTTTTGCAATGCAGCAATAGTTGATTCACTGAAAAAGAGGTAAACAGAATAGCTCAACAAAACAGCAGTAATTCCCGGCAAAACAAACCCTGTGGTTGTCTTAAATTCGTCCCTGAATTCATGCAAAATCCGGTAAAACGAAAGGAAAATGTTGTTGCTTTTCATACCATTTACTTTTAGTCCAAAAACTATCGAATAGTATAGAAAAGGTACTGTTTATATTAATTAGGAAGTACCCCATGTATTAATCGAAAAGTATACCACTATTTCATAACAGAACGATTTATTCGTTCCTAAAAAATGATTAGTATGTATACAAAACAAGAGATCATAATCCAGAGCCACCGTGAAGGGAAAAGTCAACGAACAATAGCCCATGAGCTTCAGATTAGCCGAAAGACGGTTAGTAAATATTTATTTGACTATGAATCCCACCTGCGTGGATCTCCAAATGAGAAAGCATCTTTAAGTGGGTATTTATCCAAAGCACCGGTATATCAAATTGGTTCCCGGGGGAAGCTACGGCTCACGCGTGATACTCAAGCAGCCATCGACAAAATGGTTGAAGAGAATAAGCATAAACTCAGGCATGGCCTGCGCAAGCAGGTACTTAAAAAGATTGATATATTGGAAGCCCTTCATGACATGGGTTACCAAATCGGTTATACAACCGTGTGCAATTATATCCGCGAGCAGGAAGGCAAAGTATCAAATAAAGAAGCTTTTATTCGTCAGGAATATTTACCGGGTACCAGTTGCGAGTTTGACTGGGGTGAGATAAAGCTCACCATCGCAGGGCAGCTGGTGCGGTTGAACCTTGCTGTTTTTACGGCAGCTTACAGTAATTACAGGTACGCTTCCATTTATCAACGGCAGGATACGCTGGCCTTTTTGGAGTCCCATGTTTCATTCTTTTCGCATACCGGAGGGGTTTATCACCAGATGATTTATGACAACATGCGTGTTGCTGTGGCAAAATTTGTCGGACCACATGAAAAAGAACCCACACAGGCATTGCTGCAGTTGAAAGGGCATTATCAGTTTTCTCACCGTTTTTGCAATGCCTATCGTGGCAACGAAAAAGGGCATGTCGAGAGAAGTGTTGAGTACATCAGGCGAAAAGCATTTGGCGTTAAAAGTAATTTTGAAACTTTGGAAGGGGCAATAACATATCTTAATACAGTAATCAAAAAGCTAAACAATATCCGGCAACAATTGACGGGCAAAACGGCAATGGATATGTTTGCAGCAGAAAAGGGAGAACTGTGGCAATCTCCTGGTCCCTTGGCCTGCTCAGAGGCCATACAGCTGCGGGCAGACAAATACGCCACGGTCAGTTATCGTTGCAATCGTTATTCTGTTCCGGATAACCTTGTGGGCCATTTTATAGATGCAAAAGTATTTAGCCATAAAATCGAGCTTTATCATGAAAATGAGCTTGTAGCTTCCCATATCAGGGATTATGGCAACCACCAATGGATTATCTCCATAGAACATTACCTGGACACTTTTCACAAAAAGCCAGGGGCGCTACAAGGGAGCGTGGCCCTGTCACGTAGTAACTACCTGAAGCAATTGTATGGGCAGTTTTATGCCAACAACCAACGCGACTTTATCGACCTGTTGCATTATTGCCAGAAGCACCGGGTTGGCGGGGAGGAACTTGAAACTGCAGTGTCCAGGATAACCATGACTTGCCCGCAAGGTGTTGAAACGGAAAAGATAACAGCCATTTTGGGCAACAAAAATGTTTTGCAGGAAACAATGCACCCTGGTAGCAATGAAATTATGATTATGGCAAAAAAACAGCTACAGCAGGTGGCAAACTTATTTGGTTGTTAACACAATAAGAAAATAAAATGCAAAAAGAAATAAAAGAACAAATCACAAGGTACAGTAAAGAACTAAGGTTGCCCGTGTTTAGGCGCGACTTTGAAGAAACAGCAAAAGAGGCTGCAAAAGAGAGGGCTGACTACGAAACTTTCTTGCTACGGTTAATGAAGAAAGAATACGAAACACGCCTTGAAAACCGTAAAAAAGCACAAATCAGGCAAGCAGGGTTTCCTGCCAAAATGTACCTCTATGACCTTGAACGTGCTATGCTCCCGCAAGATGCAGCCGAAAAACTGCCCATGCTGGAGCGGCTTGATTTTGTACCAGCAGGGCAAAACATCATATTGGCCGGAAATCCGGGAACAGGGAAAACCCATATTGCAACCGGTCTGGGACTAAAGGCCTGCATGCAGGGCTACAAAGTGTATTTTACCACTGTACACCGTTTGCTTACACAACTTAGGGAATCCCACTCCGGGCGGACATTACGGCAAATGGAAATAAGGTTTGAAAAATATGACCTTGTTATATGTGATGAGTTTGGTTACATATCCTTCGACAAAGAAGGGGCAGAAATGCTTTTTAGCCACCTGTCTTTAAGAGCGGGAAGAAAGTCGACAATCATTACCACCAACCTGGGTTTTGAGCGCTGGGAAGAGATATTTGGCGATGCTGTATTAACCGCTGCTTTGGTTGACAGATTAACCCATAAAGCACACCTTGTGAATATGAATGGCGAATCATACAGGATCAGGGAAACAAAAAAAATGATGAAAAAATGAAAAACTATGGATACAAAATCAGGGCTCCGGGCTATTCCTTCCCGGGGGTACCCCCGGGAAGGAATAGCCCTTTTTTATTAAATTTAAATGGTATACTTTTGGATTGAAACTCCGGTATACTTTTCAATTGAAATAAACAAAGGTACGAAAAACTATGGTTATTGAGTTGTTGCAGCCAAAATTTATTTTGGACGGGAGTAGGGCGAAATAATGGTACAACAGGAGGAGACAACCGGTGCATAACTGCATCATGACTTTACATGATCAGTAAGAAATTTTATTATTTACCCTGTTCAAGGTGATGACCGCAATCCGGAAGGAAAGTGAATACAGAACATCGACAGGCTCATTTTCAGTACCGACGGAACCCGGACAATGTAGTGCTCTCACGTTTTCCGCAAACCTTGACTTCAGGCAGCATTCGGTTCCCGTTTCATTCCACTCAAAGATGGTAATGTTTTGCTACTAAAATCTTTTCCGGTGTTTTAAGGGAAACTTAATTTTTTTCCGGCTTTATCACTTGTTTATCCAAATGCTGTCGCTCACCGAATTCAGTTTTAAATTCCGGAAAGCCACCCAAACACCTTGCAGGGAATCCACAGTTTCCGGCTGCGGAAGCTTCCACAGATACTCTCCTTCGGTGCGGCGAACGGATGTAAATTCATAAATTCCATTGCCTGTTTTTTCGTTCCAGGCTATTACTATCAGGGTATCGTTTGCTGCGCTGCCGGTAGCTTCCGGGCCGTTTTCCCAACGGATAAGCAGGCCATCCGGCTGAGCGCTAACTGACATACCTGCAGGAAGCGGGAGAGGCCCCCGGCTAAGAAGCGCCTTGCTCCTGTCGACACGGATATCCGGATATTCTCCGGTAAACCCATAGCGCATGTTGTATGATCGTGCCGCCTGCAATGCCGAACGTCCGGCTGCCTCTGCAGCAAAAGTAACCTGCACCAGGCCCCGGAAGGACCGTAAAAAATTATTGACCACCTGCATCCGCTGCCGCTGTGCAAGCTGTGCCGGTGATTTCCTGTCCCTGTATTTTGCCGGCCGCGTCCGCACATAACTGCTGCCGTTCATCTTGTAGAAAACCAGGTTGCCCAGTTTTCCTTTTCCGCCATCCAATAGATTTTCAATTTTAGCCATAATGAAATGTTTTTGTTTATACAAAAGTAATAAATAAGCTACACTAAATTCGTATTAAATTCGAATTAAATTCGTATAAAACTCGATAATTTACGAATTTAATACGAGTTTAGTACGAATATAGTACGAATTTAACATGAATTTAATCCTGATTTAATAGGAAGATGATAGGAATTTGGTGTTGGGCAAGTATCCTTTAATGATGCCTCTTACTGATTGATTTGTTCAGGAAATTTTATGTTTCCCAGCAAATCCGGCAGTAAGCATCTGAATCAACTTCCCTCTGTTCGATTAAAAACTGCGGAGAAAATGAGAACTAAATGCAGATATCTTGTCCTGTTTTATATTTCATATTTCCACCAAAAGTCCCATTTTGAAATTAAATAGTATTCTTGTGAAATGTTATATGTTTGTTATGTAACAACATAAGCGCAATGGAATAATTTTTGAATGTGCAGTCAGCGTATATTATCAGGAAAATTAAAAAAAACTAAATTGAGCAAATATACTATTGAACGTTCCAATATCATCAATAGCAGCGATCGTAAGAGCATGATTGGTACATTTACTTTAACACATATTGCAACCCGGAAAAAATTTGTATTCAATAATATTTATCTGGCTATCGATAACAGGGAGGCATTTTTAATATTTCCATTCACAAATGAAGAAGTTTATATAAACAGAGACAGAGCAATAGTTGATATTCAAATAAAAGAGGATGAATTGAAGGCCACGTTTGTTACGAATAAAAATCATTGATAATATATCCTGTCCAGGCAGGTTAGGTGCTGAATTTTATATTTTTTGGATCGGTACATATTGAAAAAAATGATCCGATTTTGTTTGTAAAAGTATGCAGTGAACCCTTACTGCATGTTTACAGAGGAACCGGAAAAGAAAAATTCAAGGACATTTCACCAGAACTTCTGTTTTTACATTTTACACCAGATAAAGCTTTGGAAGATGGTACTGCTATACCCGCTTTTCATCTGAATGACAGCTATTTTACTGGTCAAACCTCCTGTTCAAACTTCAGATTTTATTTTAGTTCAATTGCAGCAAAAAATAAGCAGTTTTGTCAACGATGATTCAAGGTACTTCATCCATCCAATTTGTTTACATATACTAAATATTAACATATATTAACACATACATATATAAGTCTAATAATAAATATTATAAGAACTTAATGTGGTGTATATAACGATATAATGTTATATTAATAATGAGTTATATTAAACAATTATTTACGCAGATAGTTATTATTGTTGAACAATTATATAAAAATATTAAACAAAAATTATTAAAATGAAAAAACTTAATTTAAAAAGAATGCTGAACTTAAGAAGTTTCGCGCTTGCAGGAATTTTTGCTATTGCAATTTTTGCAGTAAGCTGTAACAAAGATGATGACGGATATATTCCGGAATCCTTTGGTGAGAGCTCTGAATTAAAGAGTGGAAAAGCAGTTAAAAAAACGGATAAAAGTATTACGCAAATCGCGATTGAATCCGGATTTGATAGTCTTGTTGTGGCTTTAACCTATGTGGATGCTGAGGAAGGGACGGCATTAGTGGATATGTTTTTAAACGGTACAGATCAATACACCGTATTTGCGCCAACCAATGATGCTTTTGCCGCCCTGGTTGGTAATGGTCAGATTTCAGACCTTCCTTCGGATTTGGTACTGGATGTGCTCCTGTATCATGTTACCGATGGCAGACGGGCTGCAAACAGTGTGGTCCCGAAACAAAATACCCGTACCATTGAAACCTTACTGGATGGAGCGACATTCTCTGTAGACAACGATGGAATGATTACGGCAGGAAGTAATTCAGCCAGTATTATTGCTGCCAATATATCGGCATCCAATGGTATAATTCATGTAATTAATACAGTAATATTACCTTAAGTTCAGGTAATTTTAAGTTGGTTTTTGACTTTAGGGGCTGTTCCTTGTGTTCAGCCTCTTTTCTTTTTTACTGATTTTCAAATAGGAGAAAGTTACTCAACTTGAGGAATTAACGGGAGTGATTTGCGATAATATTCTACAGCTTTTGTAGCGAATGTACTACAAAAAAGAAAAAGACGGGCATGTGTTAAATTTTAACGTTATGTAAATTAAATACTTAGCTGTTTAAATTACAATCTGAAAGCTATTTAGCAACAGGCTGTGATGTAACCTGATTGATGGTCCTATTCCCTTCTGTATTCTATTTACTGATACAAAAGATGGTAAACAGATCTTTCACAGTGGATTCTGTGACAGAAAGGAACTGCCTCAATTTCCGCTTTCTGGTTCGCTGCTAAATCTAGTAGTAAAGGTTTATTATTCCGATGAATCTTTCTGCAGGAATGAAGTAGGTAATATTAACCTCTGATGGTTGTACAATCTGTTCACCGGCGCCAATAAGATGAGCCACATTGATAATTTGCTTGACAGGAATGTTGGGTGCCACAGTTTGTGAATGGGTTATATGAGGCTATTGGTATGAGTAAATATCATTGGTTTTGTGAACTGAAATTGTGTCCATCCATCTAAAATCCCTGGAGTAAAAGATGGATGGATAATTTATATTCTGAACTTAGATTCTTTCTATTTAAATCTCATTTTGAGAATATCGTCCCATATTCATAATATCTGTTGTTCGTTATTGGATTAGTTATCAATAATATATATATTTCCAATTCCTAAAAAGTTGCATTTTGCTCTGAAACCAATTATTAAATCACAAAATTTTGTAGGATTTAATTTCTGATATAGTTTAAGTCAAATTACAATTTGATCAACAACTAAATTTGAACGTAATGAATAATATGAATTAATAAATAGTATGATTATTAACCTAAGAAAACCAAAATCATGAAAAAACTAATCTTTTTACTAATTGCTGTGCTTTGTGCATATTATGCATCTTATGCACAAAATGAACGTCAGCAAGACTCGCTGGCACTAGTTGCTTTGTACAATGCAACTGATGGGCCAAACTGGAATAATAATGCGGGGTGGCTGGAAACTGATGTGACTGTATCTCAATGGTATGGGGTATATATTGAAAACGATCGGGTTACATCCTTAGAATTAGCAGATAATAATTTAGGAGGCTACATTCCATCTCAAATTGGAACCTTAACAGCATTGCATCAAATTAATTTTAGCGGAAATAGTATTTCAGGAACTATTCCTTTTGAAATAGGAAATTTAATCAATCTTAGAGGTATCTATTTATCAAATAATCAATTAAGTGGATCTTTACCCGAGGAGATTGGGAATTTATCACAACTTCAATATCTATATGTTGGAATTAATCAATTAACCGGCACCTTTCCTACCTCCACGTTGCAGTTAACAGACTTAAGTCAAATTAGTTTAAGTAACAATCAATTGGACGGAATCATTCCTGCTGAAATTAATCAACTGATAAAGCTGGAAACACTAGATTTTTTCAATAATAATTTCACTGGTACAATACCTATTGAGATTTGTGATTTAAATGAATTGGTATGGATAGGTTTATCAGAAAATAATTTTGATTCCCAAAGCTGTTCCACCGTAACTTGTTTGGTAAGTAATGGAGTTCAGATTCAAGGTGATCACCAAAAAAATGGTTTTTCACTAACCAATGGCTGTATTTACAATCCTGTTTCAGAACAGGATTCACTTGCGTTGGTACAATTTTATATTTCCACAAACGGAGATAGTTGGTCGAACAATTTAAACTGGAATTCTTCTGAGCCAGTATCCAAATGGTTTGGAGTTACGGTTGAAAACGAGCAAGTTACACGATTGGAATTATGGAACAATAATCTTTCCGGCAATTTACCTGCTGAATTGGGTGATTTGGAAGGATTGAGGGAATTATATCTGGGCGGCAACCAAATTTCAGGACAAATACCTGTTGAAATAGGTAATATAGCCAAATTGCAAGGACTTGATTTGAGCAATAATCAGTTTTCAGGTGCAATTCCCAACTCAATAGGCAACCTGTTAAATCTTTTTAACCTCAGTTTAAGCGAGAATCAGCTGACTGGCACATTCCCCCCACAAATAGGCCAGTTGATTAATCTTCAATGGTTAAGTTTAAATAATAACCAATTATCAGGAGAAATTCCCTCTGAGTTAAGCCAACTGCAAAATTTGCAATCAATTCAGTTGGCCAATAATGAATTGTCTGGTATTCTTCCTGAGAGTCTATGTAATATTTCCGCTTTGGAACAAGTAAACTTCCAGGCTAACAATTTCAATGAACAAAGCTGTAGTACAGTAAAATGTTTAAAAGACAAGGGAGTAAGGTTCGAATGGGATTATAACCAAACTCAAAAGGATGGCTTCTCGCTGACCAACGGATGCATTTATAATCCTGTTACAGAGCAGGATTCACTGGCATTGGTACAATTTTATATTTCCACAAACGGAAATAGCTGGTCAAATAATTTAAACTGGAATTCTTCTGAACCAGTTTCAAAATGGTACGGAGTTACAATCGAAAATGAACGGGTTACACGATTAGAATTATGGAACAATAATCTTTCAGGCAATTTACCTGCTGATATTGGAAACCTGACAGGACTACGTGAGTTGTTTTTGGGCGACAACCAAATTTCAGGACAAATACCTGTTGAAATAGGTAATATAGCCAAATTGCAAGGACTTGATTTGAGCAATAATCAGTTTTCAGGTGCAATTCCCAACTCGATTGGCAGCCTGTTAAATCTTTACAATCTCAGTTTAAGCTTAAACCAGTTGACCGGTACAATTCCCGCAGAAATAGGCCAGTTGATTAATCTTCAATGGTTAAGTTTAAATAATAACCAATTATCAGGAGAAATTCCCTCTGAGTTAAGCCAACTGCAAAATTTGCAATCAATTCAGTTGGCCAATAATGAATTGTCTGGTATTCTTCCTGAGAGTCTATGTAATATTTCCGCTTTGGAACAAGTAAACTTCCAGGCTAACAATTTCAATGAACAAAGCTGCAGTATAGTAAAATGTTTAAAAGACAAGGGAGTAAGGTTCGAATGGGATTATAACCAAATTCAAAAGGATGGATTCTCGCTGACCAACGGATGCATTTATAATCCTGTTACAGAGCAGGATTCACTGGCATTGGTACAATTTTATATTTCCACAAACGGAGATAGCTGGTCAAATAATCTTAACTGGAATTCTTCTGAACCAGTTTCAAAATGGTACGGAGTTACAATCGAAAATGAACGGGTTATACGCTTAAACTTAGGGAATAATAACCTTTCAGGAAATTTACCTGCTGATATTGGAAACCTGACAGGATTACTTGAGTTAACTCTTGATGGAAACCAAATTGGAGGTCAAATTCCTGTAGAAATAGGAAATTTATTAAAACTTAAATACATCCAGGTGCATAGCAACCAGCTAACAGGTTCTATACCATCAGAAATTGGGCTATTGACAGAAGTATATAATTTAAATCTTGCTGGAAACCAGCTATCTGGTTCAATCCCCCCAGAAATTGGACAAATGGAAAGTTTGGAATGGCTTTATTTGAATTATAACCAATTAACAGGCGTAATACCCGCTGATTTAAGGTTATTACCAAATTTAAGAAACATAGCCGTAGCATATAATTCTTTATCAGGAGTTCTGCCTGGTGAACTTTGTAGTATTCCCGGACTTCAAAGTGTGGTCTTTAGTGGGAATAATTTTGATGTTGGAAGTTGTCCAACCATTCAATGTCTTTTAGCAAATGGCGTAGAATTTGATTGGGATTTTGCTCAAACCCAACAAGATGGTTCCTCTTTAACCAATGGATGCATATATAATCCGGTATCAGAAACAGACTCATTAGCTCTGGTTGCCCTTTATAATGCCACTGATGGCCTTAACTGGAACAATAATTCAGGATGGTTGGAAGAAGGAGTAACGGTTTCAGAATGGTATGGTGTTACTGTACAAGAGGGAAGAGTAAGAAATGTGGAACTTTGCAGAAATAGTCTGAACGGTACAATCCCCCAGGAATTCTACGATTTATCCGCATTGTGGTATTTTTCATTTTGCGATGAGAATTTATCAGGGCAGATACTACAGCACATAGGAAGTTTTCCAGAGTTGAACGGAATCAGTATTCAAAATACGCAAATGGATGGTTTTATTTCACAGGAAATTGGTACTCTTCAAAACTTGTGGAACATGGATATTAGATTTAATAATTTTTCAGGGTCCATCCCTGCTGAGATTTGTAATACCAATATTCAATATCTTAGTCTTGATTACAATAATTTTGGCACTGAGGATTGCAGTGCATTACAATGTCTGATGGATAAAAATGTGGAATTTCAAGGAGATAAATTTCAAATTCAGCAGTCTGGAAAATCATTGTTTGGAGAATGTGGAATTTTTCCACCCTTTGAACCAGTAGCAGAACAGGATTCTCTTGCTTTAGTAGCACTGTATGATTCAACAAACGGAGATAATTGGAATAATAATCAGAATTGGAAATCAAATTACCCGGTTTCCTTCTGGTATGGCATTGACTTATGGGATGGAAGAGTAAGAAGTATAAGTTTATGTGGAAATTACCTGGATGGAGTGATTCCTATAGAATTTTATGATCTAACTGGACTTAATAATATTGTTTTGTGTAATAATAATTTGTATGGTAATATATTGCCTGAAATAGGAAATCTAGTTGAAATTAATAATATAAATTTAAATTTTAATCAGCTAGAAGGAAGTTTGCCTAAAAACATAAGTAATTGTAATTTTTTGAATAGTTTGGATTTACAGTACAATAATTTTACATTATTACCAGCTGAATTATGCAATCTCTCATTAATATCAGCAACGCTAGACCAAAATTATTTGGATTTTCAAAGCTGCAATGTAATACAGTGTTTAAAAGATAATGGAGTTAACCTGCAAGGCGATCCTGATCAACGCCAGAAAAACGGAATAGAATTTCCGGCATACTGTAATCCTGATATAAATCGTTCCTTACTAATTACAGAAGCCCGTCTGGATAACATGTATAACGCTTATGTAGAATTAACGAATGTAAGCGGGCAGCCGGTTCAGCTCAATGAATTTGAATTTGGTTGCATTAGTCCGTGGGCAGATCCTTGGAATCCGGAACCAAACAGATTTTTTATGCTTCCTGATTATATTTTAAATCCGGGGGAAAGTTTTACAATTGCAGTTGTAACTGATTTTGGTGCTGAACAATGGTTGTCTGATCCGGACAATTACCTGGAAAGACAAACAAAGGAAGAGTGGTATGATTTGGCAGATATTCAGTTTCATATTCCGGAAACAAACGGTGATGAAACAGATAGCATTATCGGAGATCATTGGTCAACATTTGAAGTTTACAATGGGCGTGAAGTCTGGTACCTTCGTCATTATTTAAATGAAAATGAAGCGGTTGTAATTGATCAGGTTGGAGGAGTTTTTGATATTAATGGTAGAAACAGAGATGGTGCATATGATGTCGCTGGATTTCCAAATGCTACGCAAACCGCAACTTTAGTTCGTAAGGCAAATATATCAGTTGGTAATTTAGATTTTGCCAATGGCAGAGGAACAAACCCCGATAACTCTGAATGGATAACATTACCCCACCAAAACAGTGCTTGGAGAGATGTATTCTGGACAGCAGGTAATCATGGAGATTACAACCTGGATGAAACAACATTGGTTTCAAATACATTATCTGTAGATTGGATGAATAAAACCATTACTGCCCCCTGGGGTACCAGAGGTCTGGATGATTTTATGCATGAATTCGGTAAAAAACCTGGTTTAGCATGGCGTTACCAATTATCACCTAATAGTGCGGATTCGGCTTTTATGTCAGCAAGGACTGGGGACCAGATAACAATTTATGTTTGTGGTAATGATTTGGATGTCGAATCTTTTGATATTGTTGTGTTACAGCCAGATGCTGATGATAATACAGTAATACCAAAATACCGACTACATTCTGGTGCTAAATTTTTCTATGGTTTTGGCAATGATGTGCAGGGAGGAGAAGTTGACTGGCCAAGGGTAACTCAAAATGCACCTGTTATGGATACCATTACAGGTTCTCATTTTGGAATTCCGTTTGCGACTCGGGCGGATTCATTGATCAAATACCTGGAGTTGCCTTCTAATGCAACCTATGAATTTATTTTTGAAGGGGGTTATCAAAAAGCTGATTTAGCAACCGGAGATATTCTTAGAATAACAGCTGAAAATGGTGCAATTAAAGATTATTTTATTCAGGTACAGCCTTACAGGCCCGCACATAATGCGGAACTTGCAGCTATAACTTGGCTTGGTATACCTGAAGATTTAAAGGGTATCAATGGCTGGACAGGTGATACCATTCCTAATTTTGCATCCGCATTTTATGAATATACTGTTGAAATTCCTTTCCAGGTAACAGGAGTACCTGCATTTGATGCAATTCCGGCGGATTACAAAGCCCATATTAAAACAGATATATTTAATCCATCAGCAGGAAATATAGCCAACAAAACAATTCAGTTTACTGTTACGGCTGAAGATGGACATACCCAAAGAATTTACAAAGTACATTTAAATAAATTAAAGGATCCTGCGAATATTCAACCTTATGCTGCAGAGCCATTTTTATCGGAAATTATATTCTGGGATCAATGGAGTAACAGTTTTGGAGAAATATATAATCCGGGAACGGAACCATTGGATTTAAGTAACTATATGATTGCAATGGAATATAATCCAAATCCGGATCAGGTTATTTCATGGAGGGAGAACAACTGGTTAGACAGATATCTTAAATATATACCTGGTTATAAATGGTGCGATTCAATAGATTGGGAAACAGGAAAGTATTATATTGCATATCCTGATCCTACTGTAAACCCAATTGTACAACCTGGTGATGTTTTTGCTTTTGGTGATATCAGAACCGATGGCAATGCACATCCTGATAGGTTACCTGATTATGTATGGCCGGTACCTGCACAACTGGATGTTCAGTTTAATAATTTAAATGATGAAATTAAAAATCCATGGAATCAATCTATAGGTGATAAAGGAAGTCCTGTAAGAAAATGGATGAATTCCGTGTGGTATATGTTTAAAATATTGAATCCTGATGTTAAAGCCGGATTAAAACCTGCAACTGATCCGGCAGATTTTGAGTTGATCGAAGTTTTCGGTATGTCTGATGGTTCTAACTGGGTAATCGGAGGACAACCGGCACAAATGATTACCAACTGGATTAGAAAGCCAATTATCAAAAAAGGCAATCCTGAATTTCAGGGTTCGTTTGGCACTAATCCTGATGATTGTGAATGGACTTGGACTAACAGAGCTTATTGGCAATCACAAAACTCTGGATGGCCATTGGAGATACTGAATATATCCAATGATCTGGGGAAACATACTATGAATGAAATTACAGAATACCAGTCAGTAATTTATTCAAATGTATATAAGGTCAGTCCCGGCTATACCATGAATGAAACAATCAGTGGAGTGATTTCTGGAACTTCATCATCTGAATTTTTAGGGAATATTATTAAGGCAGATGAAGAACAACAGCTAACTCTTTCCGGCGTAACTGACGGGATTATAAATGGAGGAGAATTACTTACAGTGGTATCGGCTGATGGCACTAATTCGACTCAGTATTATATAGAATCTTCATCAGAAGGATTCAGCGATGATGCAATATTAACTTCCATGGTATACGACATTACCTTCCCTGCAGATACTGCTGAGATAACAGAAATTATATTTGGTACCCTGCTTGAAAATGCTGTTGACAGTGTAATAGTTCCTGAAGGTGCAACTTTAAATATTTTTGATAGTAATCATAACCTGGTACCATTTAAGCGTATAAACAAACAAGGACAGTTGGTGGATGTAAAAGTAAATTCAAAGACTTATTTTGAAGTAACTGCCGAAGATGGACAAACAGTAGTTGTATACCGTCTGATACCTGTATTTCCGCAGGAAGAAATTGTTGCTACTTCGGAATTATTTTATGTCAATAACGAGGAATCAATTATAAGTTCGATTAAACCAAGTACTACTGTTGCAGAATTGCTTGCCAATATTTATGTCGAAGAGGGAGCCACTGCTATTGTAGTAGATAAGTACGGATTTGAAAGAACTCAGGGAGAAATTTATCCTGACGATCAAGTTGTTATTATATATAACTGGGATGCTTATTATAATCTGAAAACAGGCAATGAAGATCCTCGCACATTTAAAATCTATGACATTTATATGTGTGAAAGTTTACCAATCGCAAAAGCAAATGATATTACTTTGGAATTGGATGAAAATGGACATGCTTCTGTAACTGTTAAAGATATTGATAATGGCTCAGTTAACGAATGTGGTGAAAGCTGGTTGACATTATCAAAAACAGATTTTGACTGCAGTAATGTTGGAGAGAATACTGTGGAACTTCAACTGCGAAATGACAGAGGCGGCATTGCAGCGATAAAAGCTACAGTGTTTATTGTAGATAATACGCCGCCAATAGTAATTGTAAAAGATTTCTCAGATAAAGACCCTGATGGAAACCATGTTCAGTTTGCTAATATTTGGGATGACATAGAGATTCTACCGGATGAATGTGGAATTCAATCTGTTGAGAATAATGCACCAGATATTTTCCCGATTGGGACAACTGTTGTTCACTGGATCATTACTGATAACGGAGGTAATGTTGTTGAAGTTGATCAATCAGTTACATTAAGCAATTATGCTCCGATTATCACAGAAATAGTTGCACCTACTGATCCAGTAAATATAGTAAACCCGATAAAAGTAACTGGATATTATGAAGATGATAATCTGCACAAGGCAGAATGGAACTGGGGTGATGGAAATACATCCATAGGTATAATTGGCAATGAAATTCAAGGTGTACATTATTATGAAAACCCAGGAGTATATGAAATAAAATTAACAATTACGGATAATTATGATGTTTCGGTTACCCAGGATTACAGATATGTTGTTGTTTATGATCCGGAAGGCAGTTTCGTAACAGGAGGTGGATTAATCTATTCTCCACGCGGAGCTTCAGTATTATTCCCGGATTCTATGGGAGTAGCCAGTTTTGGGTTCGTTTCCAGATATGTAAAAAACAAAGTAAATCCGGATGGGAATACTAAGTTTAAATTTAAAGCCGGAAACCTTGATTTTAAGAGTACAGTATATGACTGGTTGGTTGTTGCAGGTTCAAAAGCAAAATTTAAAGGTTGGGGAACCATAAACGGGGAAGGAGACTATCAATTCCTTATTTCTGCAATTGATAGCGATGCAAAGGAAAAGGGTAATCCCGATCTATTCCGCATAAAAATATGGGAGACGTTGTCTGAGGATGTAGTGTACGATAATGAAATAGGATTGGGAATTACCGATGATCCCTCAACAACATTACTAGGAGGCTCTATCGTTATCCACGATTCAAAACTGAAAAGCGATCAGTCTCTAGATGAACAGGGATTAACGGCAGATGAAAAATTTATTGTTTATCCTAATCCTACAAAAGGAAAAGTAAAAATCTGTGGTTTTATTGAGTCCAGGGAATATATAATTGAACTTGTTGATATGACAGGAAAATGTATCATTACAAAAATTAACAGGTCAATAGAAACTGAGATTGACATGACGCAGTTACCTGTTGGCATTTATAACTTGCTGATAATTTCAAACCAAAATGTAGAAAGTTACCAAATTATTAAACAATAAAATTATACATTTAATCAAGTATAGAAGGCTGTCCAAATATTCTGGATGGCCTTTTCTTATTAATCCAATAAAGCCAGAGCATACCTGTGAACCTGCCAACTTGTTAGTGCAAGGATGGTGATAACTCCGTGGGCTGGTTTAATAAGGCAATTACTTAGCCCATTTTGCAGCTAATCCGAACGTATATGTTGCTGCTCAATAAATTGGCAGTCGTCGAGTTCAGATTTGTGTACTACGGATTTTCGTTTTACAAATGGGGCATATTTATATCCTAGGGCATCATAAAATTGTCGCACATGTTGGTTTGGCTCTGAGCAGCGGCGTATCATAATGACTTGGTCGTGTACGTTTTGTGCCAAAGTTGTAACTGCTTTTTGGGTGTTCATTGTGCGGACAATCTCGCGCCAACCACTGTGAATACCTTTTTTCTTTAATTGGTGCCTCACAGTATTTACCAGCCAGTATGCCAGCAACCCCAGGTGTAGGTGGGCCATCGTACTTTGGTCGTTTTGATGGTAGATGGGACGCAGGTCAAGGTCGGTTTTCAGCACCCTGAAAGTGGCTTCAATCTCCCGGATGGTATTGTAAAATTGCCATACGGTTTGCTCTGAAATGGCATCGATACAAGTGCGGAGAAAGTAAACACCACTTCGGGCATTAATGTCAACACCCTCTTTTACTGCCCATTTTATAGCCGTAACGGTTCTCTTTATTTCCTGTACCGGTTCTGTCCCTTTTCGTTTTCTTTTGGTGCGGACATCTTCTTTTATCTCCGTTTCAATATCAAAATATCGCCCAATGGAGGGATATTTTTGCTTTAGCCGACCGATACGCTGGTGCACTTTATCTTCCTGTTTTACGCCACCTTTCTTTGTCAGGCTGTCGGCTATTTTCTGTAGTTCGGCTTCAAAACGTGAGCGGAACTGCTTGTTCATCGAACGTTCTTTCAACTCTTTAGCGTGGCTTTCTACTTTGAGGTAATAGTCTGTATTACGGCCCGATGTTACATGGCAAAGGTCTATTCTCTGTTTCTTATTGTCGGTAACCGTAACCGTTGTTGTGCCTGCCTTAATATGATAATCCTTCAGACTCGAACGGCTCACACACATATAATTATAGCCCTTTTCCTTTATCATCTTCAAATTGTCATCTGTAGCAATCCCGGCATCAATGACGACAAGCGCTTTGCGGGCTGACACGGAGGTTTTGATTCGCAGTTTGTCAATCATTTCCTCCAAAGTCTTTGAATCGGACATATTCCCTTCCAGAATTGACGAGTATTTGATAAACCCTTCGGGATTGACTACCAGGGCAAGAACAACCAGTTTTGCATCGTTGCGTTTTTCTTTGCTACGCCCGTATTTGGCCAGGTTACTACCCTGTTTGCGGCCTTCGAAGTAGGTGTTGGTGAGGTCGTAAAGCATTATTTTATCCTCTATGTCAAACAGCTCGTTGGTTCGCACCGACAGGTGCTGTTCCAGTGCTTCTTTTTCGGCATAAAGTTTTTTTGAGATGGCATACAGCCGATCTTTGGTCACCCGTTCGATGTCATAACCGGTAACCTCGCACACCGATGAGTTTCCTTTTATCCAGCGTGTAGTTTCGAGTTCCGATGCCGGATAAACTGCCCGGCTGATAATATGGGTCAAGGCCAGTTTTATATCATCGCGGCCCCAGCCCCGGCGTTCTAAAAAAACGGCAATCTGCAACTGTCCGGTTGCCTGGTACGACATCCATTCAGCACCAATCTCCCGAACATCCTTGTTGCGGATACTGTTGATGTCAATGGCCTGTATGTCTTTGCCGTTCCTGATTGCCTTTCTATCATTTTTTTCAACCGGTACATCAATACGTTTTTCGGCAATCATCAGGTTATAAAGCTTATCAACATAATGGATTACCGTTGTATCATCAGTGAATGGCAACTCGAATAATGGGTTGTCGTAATTTTTAACTTTTGAGGTAAGTATTTTCTGGATAAGATTGAGTTGGTCGGTAGTCAATTCGTCCAGATAGCCTGCATTCAAAATAGTGCGGTGGCAAACCCTGTTATCGGAATTGCGGTAACTCTCCACTAAACGGTAGTAACCCGAATAAACCCCTGTGGCAGGATTGGTGCGCATTGATACCTTGAAATATATGGCCGCAATTTAATACGCAATATGCTGATAACCAACACCCCCTTGTGGACTACAAATGAAATTAAAAAACCACAGGAAATGAATAATCAGATAGTTATAAAATGATTGACCAAAAAAAGGCTGCATTTCCTAATACAACTTCATTTTAGGCTGTTTTTACCCTAATTTTATTGAATTGGCTGCAAGTTGGGTTAATGTCACTTTATAATTTACAGGAGTACTGCAAATATTTGTCAATTCTCCCTTAATCTTTAAAATTTTACCTTTCTCATTTTCTTCATCATATTCATAAACACGGTATAAAAAATAACTATCTTTTTCAATTATGCTCTTTTCTAGTTCATTTCTTGTTACAAAAAAGGTTGAGTTTTTATTTCCTTTTGTAGTCTTAACTTCAATGTATTTGGGGTTACCATCTAATTCAAATGATAATATATCATAACCCAATCCATCTCCTTTAATTTTGGCAACATGTTCAACTTTTTCAGCCAGTTTTTTCTTATCATGACTTTCTAAGAACTCTTTCTCGTGTTTATATATCCAGATTTCACCCAAATCACCAATCCTTTTGTTTTCGGCATTATTTTGCATATGGTTTATAATGCTTGGTGTAAAATTTGGACTATCTATCTTGGTATTCAATTCACTAGATGAAATTTCATTTTCAATAAAAACTTCAACAGTTTTTGTTTCTTGAATTTTTATATCATCAAAACGTTGAGCAACCGCATAAATGAAGTCTTGAGTTAATACATTATAGTCTTTATCTCTATAACAGTTGTTATCAAGTCTATTTTCGTGAAGATTTAATAATTCTTGGTCTTTTTCAATTTCATACCTAACCAACTCACAAAGATTTTGATAGAGACCAATATTTTCGACACGTCCTTTAATTGGTTTGTGAGCATAATCGATTCTCTCCGCAAACTTCTTAAACATCCCAAACTTATAGAAGAAATACCTTTCAGGGTACATTAAAGTTAAATACACAATTACTGCTCTATGGTCTTGATAGTGATTTTTTTTCTCAGGAAATACTTTTTTACTTAAAGTCCTAAAGTCATTCCGAAAATTCTCTACTCTTTCGAGCATATCAAAATCTTCATCGTAAAGCAATTGAAACATTTCTCTAATTCGCTCAGGATATTTTTTAATATTTTCAAGAAGCATTCTTTTAGTACCTTATCTTCTATTTTAATGTTTTTTTTGGCATAATATTCAATAGCAATAAGCTGGAACCAGCACCATTTCTTTAATCTTTTGAGCCATGATGATGGTTTCTTTTCCAATTTTGGTTAGGTAATATTTATACGAATCGGTGGCCTTTTTTATAAGACCATGAACCCTCAGCCGTTTAATCAACCTGCTAATTTTGCTGCCATTAAAACCCAATAGCTTTTGCAGATTTTTATTTCTGAACCCGTTAATATTAAATTCACCCCGAAGAATGGTCATTAAAACAACTAAATCGAGGGTGTTAAAGAAGTTGAAGCCTTTGTAGTTCCGATTATTTTCATTTTTTGATGAAGTGACACCTTCAAGCCTTTTTCTGCCAATTTCTTTGTTGTCGAAAGCAGAGATAAACTCCAGGTATCTTTTATTCGAAGCTTTTAGGTTATCTTTTAGAAACGAAAGGCTGTAGATGTTTTTCTTCAATGGAGCCATTTTGTGCGACTTTGTCCCGTCACGGTGTACTACCTCGCGGTAGTGTTTAAAAAAGCTGATATCGTTTGATGTTGTTTCTATCCGCAATATTTTACTGAACTTGTCATACATTTTTATCGAGACCGAACCCATCGTGTGTTTTATGCGGCTGCCTTCGATGCGTACATTGTAATTGTTGCCCATTTCTCCCTGATATCGGGGGTCAAGTTTGTGCCCCAAAAAGGTTGCAATGTTTTCAGGTTTGACTGTGTGTATGGCAGTGGCCACAAGTTCGCTGTAAATTTGTTGCAAACCCTCCTGTTTTTTAAACACAATGTCAGTGGCATATTCGGCCTGCATCACGCTCCAATGGTATCTCAGGTTAAAATCTTTATAAACCGGACAGAATTGCCAGGCAAACTCGTCTAATTTACGGTGAAGTTTCTCAATACTGATATTGTCCGAAAGTTCCTGTGCTTTACCGGCATCTTCAATGCTGTCAAATGCATTGTCTGTCATGGTATATTTAATCCCTGCCTGTTTCAATTCAGAAGCCAGCAAACTGTGACCGTTAATATAAACCTGCAACCGAAATGGACACCAGGTAGGTACGCGAACATATCCCAAACCAACCTGCTCGTCAATGAAATAAAAATAGTAATGCAAACATTTGCTGGTGTCAGGTTTTAAAAATGTTTTCCCTGTTGTTTTGTCGTGCCAGGGTTTATAAGTATTGCAGGCTTCCATCACAGAAATGATATGGACAATGCCCGGATGGCTGCCACGTTTTTCAACTTTCTCAGAAATGATGGATTCTTTCCGGATACCAGTTTTGCGGATGAACTCGATTTCAATACCATGTTCTTTGGCTATCCGTTCAGCATTTAACCGGATTTTTTCCTTAAAAGGTTCTGCAAATTTGGGATAGTCAAATATTCTGACTTGATTTTGATACAGATAGTTTGTCATTCCCTGACTATATGATATCTCCGGAATTGTTCCACTGAGAATTAACCTGTCGAAACAAGAAAGAACACAGGATATCTCTCTTTTATATGTTTCTGTTAAAAGTTCCATTCAGTAAAGGTAAATCTTTTAATTGTTTGGTTCTGGCTTGTCCAGGTTAGGGAAATACATATTAGAGTCCAGTAAATTGTCTGATTTACTTAAAGATATCTCTACGTTTGAATAAAAACCATCAGAATTAATATCAAAGTTATCTTGAAATTGCTTAATAGCGTGCCATTTATAAATATCTTCATCATGAACGCTTTCAAAGTTTCTTTTATATTCTTCTATGTATGACTTTACTATTTTAATATTCATTTTTTAGTAGATGATGGGTTTTACGTTTTCAAACTTTTGCTGCTATCGCTCAATTGTATCGTTTGATGCCCAAGAAACATTATTAGATATTTTTTTAGGATACTTTTGGGATGGCGATTTTGGGTCATCAGGTCAATATTTTTGGGTTACAGCAATAAAAGTAAAAATAAATTATCCCAAATAAAAAGATGTTCAACTTTAAAACAAGTTCACGAGAGAGGCTCAAATAAAATCATTTTAATTTATACCTACCTTTCCTGTATTTATTAGTTTTCGGATTTATAACCCGACTGAATGTTCTTTTCCTGCTCTTTTTAATATCGTATAATAAAATTCGATTCACCCTTTTTTTGAGTTTCTCATAATCCAATTTAGATTCATATGAAAACAGAAAATTATTGTTGTTATAAATGTGTCGGGCAATATGCCTTACATGTAATCCTTCCTTTTTTGCTTTTTTCTCCGAAAGAATTTGGATTATGGATTCTCGAAGGTTCATAGGTTGTTCTTTCAAGATTAGAGCTGTTTATATAACTGTATATGAGTTTTAATTGTTAAAATCAGTCATTTTATTTCCGCTTTATGTTACGGTATGAAAAAACATTCGTGCTTCATTATAAAATTTTTGCACTAAAAGAAAAAAGACCATGTAAATAATTGATTTACAATAGTCTTATTTCCTTTTTGTCGGGGTGACAAGATTTGAACTTGCGACCCCTCGCCCCCCAGGAGAGTATTTTTTCTTTATATTCTGTTGTAATTAATTATAAACCATTATATTTGTAATGTTCTATAATGCCTGCAATATTAGGGTAAATAGATGTAGTTATAGTAAAAACGTCACAAAAACGTCACAATGATTTTTACTAAGAAACGTCACAGTTTAATTGAAAAAACGTCACAATGAAAAAAGAATCCTTCCTTATCAGGCCATATTCTTCCAAAGGACATGAAAAGTCAGATGGCAGTTATCCCTTAGTTTTATCTATAAGAAGGAATGGGAAAAGAAAGTATATTTTTTTGGGTACTTCCGCAACCAAAGAGCAGTGGAATTTTGATGATCAGATTTATTCCACGGATAAGCGAAGAAAAGATTTGCACCCGGATAGAGTATCAAATAATGAATGGTTGGCTGATGTCAAAAGCCGGTGCCGTGAAATTTTAAAAGAGTTTGAGAAAAATAGAGTGGACTGGACACTAAACCAATTTGAGCAAAGTTTTTTAAACAAATCCAATCGAACAGGAGTTGAAGGCTTTTTCTTGAAATATATTGAAAGTTTGAAGTCGGCGGGCAAAATAGGAAACATGAAAGCTTATGAAAATACTTTGTACATGTTAAAGCTGTTTGATTCCCAGTTCTGCAAAAAAGAGTTTCCTGATATTGACCTGCAATATATTGAAGAATTCTATAGTTACCTGTATGCAGAGAGGGGTTGTTCTAACAATACTATTAAATATTACATCAAGACCTTTCGGGCACTTATAAATAAATCGTTTATAGCAAAGGTCGGTTCTGAAACAACTTATCCTTTCGGGACGGGTGGATTTAGTATTTCGAACCTGGAACAGGAAACTGATAAACGTTTTTTACCATCGGAGTATATTGAAAAAATAAAGAACACTGAGATTGAAAACTTTACTTTGCAATGGGTACGGAATTTATTTATGTTCTCCTACTATTGCCAGGGAATTAGTTATGTGGATATGGCTTCATTAACATCGAAGAATATTATTTTGGGTGAGGGAGGTAATTACATTACTTACAGTAGGCGCAAAACTGAAAAGAAAAGTAAGTCCAGGATTATCCGAATTAAGGTTTCTCCAAAAATACAAGAGTTATTAGAATGGTTCAAAATAAATACAAATCTTGTAGGGGAATACCTGCTTCCATGTATAACTAAAGAAGGATATGAGGGGGAAAAGCTTTACACTCATGTGCGTGATAGGTACAAGAAATATAACCGGCATTTAAAAAAATTAGGCGAAACAATGGGATTTAAGGGGATAAGGTTAAGTTCGTACATGTCGCGACACAGTTATGCAATGCGATTAAAAAATAGCGGCATTCCGGAGGATGTTATCAGCGAGGCATTAGGACATAAAAACCTTTCTACCACAAAGGTATATTTAGATTCCTTTCAAAAAGATGAAATTGCAAAAGCAAATGAAGTACTTTAAGATTAATATCAGGTTATGGATAAAAATGAGTTGGATTTTTCGGTAAAAGGGATGGTGAAATTACAAATATATTTCCCAGACAAACTTCCTGAATTATTGTTGGTTGATACCTACAAAGTTAGAAGTGCTATCTACCAGGCTTTTTCAGATAATCCTTTAGATGGAAATAAGTTATTAAAGCATTTTTTGTTTATCTGTCCGCAATTTAGAGCCTGTAGATAAAATCCGTTTCCAAGCTAGGTGGGAAATGGCTGCAAATGCTAGAATTAAGTTTCTTGCTTTAAAAACAGTTGATAAAGAATGGATGAACGATTCTTGACTACTGGATAGATGAACTAACTGAGCATGATATTACAGAAATTGAATTAAATAAAAATTTTACTTCTCTTGAAGATGAAACAATGAGCATCAAACTAAGAATTCATTATCTTTCAATATATTAATTTCAGATAATCCAGAACTTCTTGCGGAAAAGCTAAAGAGAGTACAAATTCGAAAAACGAGTACAAATGGAAAAAATAAAGAGTTGCTATCATGATTCTTGCCTTAAGAAAAACTGAATTGGATTGCATTTACTTCATTATCCGCATTATATTCCGCAATAAAAAGTGATTTTGGAGATATAGGCACCTATCAATCCATAAATGATTATTACACACCTTATAAAACAGGCAATAAAAAAGATGGAAAAAGAATGGTGGTTAAAAAATGAAGATATTGTCACCATTTATATCCAAAATAGAAAGATTATAGTTGTAAATAGTTTAAACAACTTATTTACAACTGTAAATATTTATATTCCAATACTTTAGTTGATATTTTTGTGTCATGTAATTTTAAACATGATACGATGAATAAGCTAATTATTGACAGCAAAACACCAATCTTCCAACTTACGGTAGGAGACTTCCTGTCCCTTCTTAGAACGGAACAAAAGCCTCACCTTCCTGAAAAACAAATTCCAGAAATTTTTGGGGTAGACGTGTTAAAGGAAATCACCGGGTATTCAAAACCTTCTATTTACGCAAAAACTTCCAGAAAGGAAATTCCACATTTTCGCAGAGATGGTCGATTATTCTTTCGCAAAGATGAGATAATGGGATGGTTGACTTCTAATCCTGTGACCACAGTTGATGAACATTGCAGGGAAATGGACGAAAATCTAACCAAAAGGAGAAGGAGAACTGCTGTATGAAAAAAGAAAGCCCCACTTCAATAAGCAGAGCCAGATTACACGCCAAAGATAATAATTATCTTCCACAATTACAGCAAGTTCACGAATATTTTCGACACAATTCGGCCTCTCGTTTAATGTGTTCCGAAGCAACCAGCATACGTATTTCAAATGTTTGTTGGCTTGTTGATATGCTATTCGATTCCGAGGAAATAAAAGTGTGTCGGAAAGACTACTGCCATGTTTCAGGTGAATTAGTCCAGTTTCTTTCTTGCAACCGTGAATACTGGCCAGAAGAACTGGAAATCCAGCTTTCACTTTTTGAGGAAAGGAGCGCAGACAAATGATTAATGCACTCTATAAAAAACCGTCAGACAATTACCTGTACAGGATAACAGGTATTATCGCAGATTATCAGGTTCTATTTAATCCCCTTATCAATAAATATGATGTTTTCCCGGCTGATGTATGCCGCAGGAAAAAGCGTGGTTTAAACTGGCATTGGAAATTCACAGGAACAAAAAAGGCATGTGAGAATTATATCCTTAAAGTACATTAGATAATGAAGAAAAAGGGTAATAGCAAGGTAAATTACATCCATTTAATCAATCGGTTTTGGGATGTTAACCTGGAATACAATTTCACTGGGAATGAATGCAAATTGTACTTTTACTTAGTCCATGTTAGCAATTCTCTTGGATGGAAAAATCCTTTCCGAAATTCACTACGACAAATTAATAACGGAACCGGCATTTCTATTAATTCAATAAAGGCAGCACAAAGAAGGTTAGTAGAGGCAGATTTAATATTCTTAAAAGCTGGTAAGGCGGGAGACAGTTTTAATTACAAAAATAAAACTGAATACACACTATCAGTATCAAATTTTGACACTGATACGGACACTGATACGGATACTGATACGGACACTGATCCTGATACAGTAAATAAACTAAAGAAAACTAAACAATTATTTGACAATTTTAGAAAATTCTATCCAGGTACAAAGAGGGGATTAGATGTAGAATTTGAAAATTTTAAAAAGAAAAATAAGCTTGATACAGTTCAACTATTATTGCCAGCTTTAGAAAAAGAAAATGAATACAAAGCAAAATTGCGTCAAGCTGGAAAATTTGTACCGGAATGGAAAAATCTATCAACATGGATTAATCAAAAGTGCTGGACGCAAGAATTTCAGCCTATTCACGAGAAGTTAAATACAATAGTAAAGCCAGCGAAAGGACTTAAACGATGAAAAGAAACGGAACCAATATTGAACAAATTAATGCCCAATACGGAAAATTACCTCCACAGGCAATTGAAGTAGAAGAAGCTGTTTTGGGAGCTTTAATGCTGGAAAGAGATGCACTGGAAACGGTGATTGGCATTATTGATACTCAAAGCTTTTACAAGGAAGAACATCAAAAACTTTTTGAGGCAATTAAAAATGTTGCAAAAACTAAACCTGTGGACTTGCTGACCATCACCCAGGAACTAAAAGATTCTGAATTATTGGATGAAATTGGTGGCCCGGGATATATTACTCAACTTACTCGCCGGGTTGCTTCCGCTGCACATATTGAATCACATGCCCGTATTATTGCAGAGAAGTACTACAAACGTCAAGCAATAAGTCGGGCTACTGGATTAATTAATCTTGCTTACTCTGATGAGGATGTAGAAACATTAAGCAATGAATGGAAAAATTCAGGAGAAACCCTGGATGATGTTTTT
Source organism: uncultured Prolixibacteraceae bacterium (assembly GCA_963771595.1). Classification (GTDB taxonomy): domain Bacteria; phylum Bacteroidota; class Bacteroidia; order Bacteroidales; family Prolixibacteraceae; genus CAVYUC01. Next base: position 110,244 of record CAVYUC010000036.1, read on the forward strand.
ACAATTGCAAATGCAGGTTCACATATTAAAGATGTTCTAAAAACAACTATTGAGCAGATTGAAAAGGATGCCGTTAAAATAAAAGAAAGGCGAACACCGGGCATTCCAACAGGATTTTTGTCACTTGATACTAATACAGGAGGTTGGAGAGGTGGAAACCTAATTGTTTTGGCCGCTCGTCCTGGAATTGGAAAAACATCGTTTGCACTTCATTTCGCATTGCAGGCTGCAAGGGCTGGTTATTACGTTAATATTTTTAGTGCAGAAATGCTTAAGGAGGATTTAATGAGAATCCTTTTGGCTGCTGAATGTGGAATATACCGTTCTGATATCAGGGATGGTTACATAAAACATAGTGATTGGGAATACATAAACTTAGCTGTTGCCAAATTAGAAAAATTGCCAATTATTTTCAGAGATGCAGCAGGAATGACAACAGAGCATATTAAAGCCACTATCCGGAAAAATAAAAAAAATGGCAGATGTGATTTCGCAATAGTAGATTATCTGCAACTTTTAAAAACTACTCATTCAAAAACAAACAGAGAATTGGAAGTAAGCGAAATCAGCCGGACATTAAAAACCTCCGCATTAGCTGAAAACATCCCTATTATGGCACTTTCTCAATTAAACCGTGCAGCAGACGGAGAAATCCCCAAGCTCTCTCATTTGCGTGAATCCGGGGCAATAGAGCAAGACGCTGATATCGTTTGTTTTTTAAATAAACCCGAACCCCTACAAAACATCATCCGATTCATTGTAGCTAAACATAGAAGGGGCCAACTTGGAGAAATGGATGTTTTTACGAATAATGAAATGACAAAATTTTCCGAAAATCAAATGTTTAATGCCAGCGATGCAGTCAACCGGGAGAGTACTGATGTGTTTTAGTCCTATCAACATAAACTAATTATAATGTATAAATGGTTTTGCCTTGAATCTCCTGCATTATTTCTCGGCTCACTTCCGTTGCCGGAATTCCGGTCTTGGCTGATAGTTCGTTAAATAACTCTTTTGACTGATGGGTAGCAAGCCAATGATTTGTTCTTTTCCATCTGGTAAAAATAAATTCATTTAATACTTCATGAATGCAGAATATTAATATTTATGAGCTATCAAAGGCTTCGAGAAAGAAAAGAACTTTCAATAGTTATACTCAAAAATGAGTATAACTCCAAAGGAGGACAATGTACAACAGCTATTGCACCTTTACATTAGGCCGCACCAAAAAAGGATTAATTCTCCCATATTTTTTTACATACTGCGAATTGAAATATTTATCGTAACCTTCCGACCTGTGCCAGGAATAACTTTATTTACATTCTGAAAATCAGTTTTTTCATCGAAAAACCATGTGTTCAACTTTTGGGCTATATTGTTACATTTTCGTTCGAAAGTTACATGAATATTACAAAAACCGGGTTTAATAAAAATAACAACGAACTTTTAGTCAACAATCCCGGCCAGCTTTTTACCATTGTAAATATTTATGATTAAGGTACATAGCTCACTAAAAGCAGGATATTTGGTATTTTAATTAAAAATCGATTTATGTTACAATGTTGGACAATGCAATAACAAGAAAACTTTCACTGTAAATTATTAATGGTCAGGCTTCTGTCATGATACATATCAGGTGAACAGGGATTGTATTTTAACAACATTTTCAAAAAAATGAGCAGTTGTAACATAAATGTTAGATATGGTCGTATATTTCACTCTAAAAACATATTTATAGTTTATAAAACAGCCAATTCAAAACAATTTAAATTTATTTTGAATAAAAGAACATTTGATACAGCGATTAATAAATATCATTGTTTATTAAGCCTATGTAATAACTACCAATAAATCAGCCAAAGTGACATTTCTCACTTTGGAAAGTCCATCCATATTTTCACATAGTGATTAAGCCATTACCATTTTAGAAAAAACAATCCAGATTCGGAAATTAAGTTCACATTACTTAACTTCAACGATGAAATACAATTTAGTTTTATCGACCAAAACATCAATGAACTGAAAAAGATTACAACGTATGACTTTTAAAATCTAATAATCAGGTGTTTGTTACCATTTTAACCTATGAACTTGAAAATACATCGACTGATAATTCAGCAGGCGGCATACAGAACAAGTGATGTAAATGATTGGCAAATAAATTTTTTTGTCAGCAAGAGAACAACGAGTTTTTACAAAAAGGATTTGGGAATCATTGGTTTACATATCTTGAATTTTACTTTGGATGAAGATGGATTTATAGCAATGGAAACAGAGGGGTTAAAATTATAATAAAAGAATAACTGACAAGCAAAAAAGACCAAAAATGAGTTTGATATCACCAGAGGGGGCTGTAAAGGCAACATTTTCCTGCCACACAAAAGATTTAAGACAATTATTAAAATTTCTGAAGGCAGGATTGAAAAAAACATGGATGAACGATCGTCCTTATTGCGAAATTACCATTAAAACAAATGAGGTTCAGTTTGCAGTTGAAGGAGCCAGAAAGTCGTTATTCTGTAAAGCTGACGGGCCGGGGAGGGTAACTATTTCATTTGCTTATTTCCTGCATCTGGTTAATGACCGGCCACGAGTACAAACCAAAGTGGCAATTGGAGATGATTTCATGATCATGAACGAAACCACTGTTGTTGTAACAACCTGGTTTTTTCAGGATGACAGTATTTTAAGAAGCTTTGACTTACCAGTAAATTACGGAATTACTGATGTTTTAAGACTGTCACAACGCTATACAGAACAGGAAATTGAGTTTAATAAGCTTCAAACTGAATTTAAAAGTGCATTTTCTACATTGGCCAACGACACCAAATTAACCGTTCGGAGACTAAAGAAATATGGCATTTCAAAAGATGACGTAGAAGAATTTATTCATGGGAAAATATTTTATCAACCTAATAACGTAAACAATGATACCAATAGACTTTAATAAACCGGTTGACCGCCTTGACGATGTGTTATTTGATGTACAGTTGGAAAAGTTATTTGCCTCTCCCGGTTCTTCAGAAGCAAAAAACACAGATAAAATAGAACTGCCAAACTATAGAGTTGTCTGTAGAAAGAACACCGGAAAGGTAATTTCAGTAGTAAGCAAGAACTACAAGTTAATTCCTAACAAAGAAGCCCTCAAAATGGGCATTGAATTATTTCACCAACTTTACCCGGAAGTGAATACAGATGAATTGATTCCTTTCAGGGTCGTTGCGCCAAAATCTCTTGCCTCGGTGCATATTGACCTCGTACATAAAGATGTAAAATTTGATATGTGGAAGCAGGAAACATGGCTTCCATTCATTCGAATAACAAACAGTTACAACAGAACCCATTCATTATCGTTTGAGGTCGGATTTGTTAAGGAGCTATGCTCTAACGGTGTATTATTCAAGAAAAAGACGATGAGGTTGAAATATAACCACGAAAGGAACCGGAGAATTTCATTAAAAAGTGATGCCGAAAAAATAATTTCTTTTTCACAATATTTTGAAAAACAATGCAGCAAATTACGGCAGTATGAAATTTCGTCAGATGTGATATTCCCTCTTTTATGTAGGATATTGAAAATTAGCATGAAAATACCCGATGAAAGATATATTCCCAACAAGATAAAGAACATTGAAAATTTAAAACATTTTGTTGCAAAGCAAATGAATAGTTACCAGAAAATCTATGGATTAAATGCCTACACAGCCTTTAATGTTGCTACCGACCTGGTTTCTCATAATGACACATACAACGTTTTACCGGGTTATTATTTTAACGTGCGGTCATTCTTCGCCCGGCCAACCGATTGGATGGAAGAGTTTTCAAACAAAATTACTGAAACTGATTTCAGCCTTGACGAATATCTGAGGCCAACAATCAATGGATTAAAGGGATTCAAAGAAATTGCAGGTTTCAAATGGAACTGAATTATTTCAATTTATCAGAGGATACCGGATACCTCTTGAAAAAATGGGGCGCAACCGAAAAGCCAGATGAGTAGGGAAATTAGAAAATTTTAAAAATGAAAAAATTAGTATTTGTTTTTAGTGTAACCATTCTTGCTATAAGTGTTTCTGCTCAGGATACCTGGGATATTTACAACAATTCGTATGGTATTCCTGATATTACGCCTGCCCAAACAATTGAGTCAAATGATTTTGGTGGCATTGATGTTTATAATAACTCCTATGGGATACCTGACATTACACCAATATCTACAACAAAACCAAATAATTTTGATGGTTATGATGTTTATGAAAACACATACGGCATCCCAGAGATTACGCCAAAACAAACTATTAAAAAGGTTTCTGAAAATGAATATGGAATATTCAACAACACTTATGGTATCCCTGAAATAACTCCGGTAAAAACGATTAGAACAAACAGCAACGGTAATATAGAAATTTACAACAATAGTTACGGCATCCCAGAGATAACGCCGGAGAAAACAATAAAACGAAACAGTACAGGTGAGTACGACATTTACAATAATAATTATGGGATTCCTGAAATGACTCCTGTAAAAACAATCAAACCAAATGAGTGGTGATTCAGAAACATGTCATAATATAAAGAAATGAATTACATCATACTTATAATAATTTGCTTTTGCTTAATAGTGCATCGCAACTTAAGTTCTTATCAAAAGCTTAGTTTACTTCCAAATGAGCCATCTTTTCTTTTCTATGCATTGATTTTTAATTTTGCTACAGCGACTAGTTTTGTTTGGATTTTTGGATTTGGATTTGGTATTATTTTATTTTTATTAACTTTTTTTCAAATAACATTTTCAACTTTTTTATGGCCATTTTTAATCTTTGGAACTGTGAGAAGAGATAAAAAGTTAAAAGATTATGGTTTCAATTTCGCCACTATAGACCAGGATAAATTTGATGCTTTAAGACCTTCTAAAATTATTCATTCTTCATGGGCTTGGTTAGTAATTATCCTTACAATTTTGACAATTTCCAATTTAATTTTAGGAGAATTTTCATCATTAAAGCAACCATTATTGAATCTCACAAATGGAAGTTACTTATTACTATTTTTATATTCTGCTATTATCATTGCCACGGGAAATACTTTAAGAATATTAATGATTAAGTTGTTGCTAAAATGAAATATTCAGAAACTCATCCTTTATGGCCTGTTTGGGATTTGCAAAGACAAATTTTAAAACGAGGTGGAAAAATCAATAGACGTTCTGATTTGCTGGCATATTTTGAGGGTCGAAGTTTAGAGCCAGAAAGTAATGCAAGTGATATTTTTATGAATTTAGCAAATGCAAATGAAAGGTGGAATAATAGCAACTATGATAAAACTAAAGATTTAATTAAAATTGAATATTTAACTTATAATCAATCTACAGAAGGCCTGCACTTAAACACTTCATCTGTTAAAAGAATTAAAAGTAATGATAAAATTCCACCTGGATTCGGTAATGGAATACCAGAAAGGCTAAAGAATAGTAAGGTGGAAAAAGGATATCTAATTAATGATAATGAATATGTAATAAGGAAAAATGAGCTATCACAAATTGTTATCGTCAACTCCAAATATGTAGACGTAATTCGATTAGTAATTAACGGCTATAAACCGTTTAAACAAAAACCAGCAAAAAATAAAAATTTACTTCCTTTAATTATACTCTCGATGGGACTAATTATTGCAATGCTAATTTATGCTTATGCGAATCGATACGAGGTTAACTATCCTTTTAGAATAGATAAATGGACAGGTACTATGGTAACTATAAAACTAAAAAAATAATTCAATGATAGTATAAACGCAAAGAATTATGCCTACCAACCTTCGGAAATCAATAATACAAATCCTTTCAGACAAAAAAGCTAAGCAGGAAGGCCTACATGTAAAGCACATAGCCCGGCACATTTACAATGCAAATCATTTGCTTTTCTCTGATGATACCGAATTGCATTACGATAAACTAAAGGAAAGGGTGAACCGGATTTTATTATACGATGTCAATAAGAAGCAGAAAAGTATGTTCGTGAGAGTGTTAAATCCAAAGACAAACAAATACCGGAAAGGCAGATATAAATTGAATAAAACAAGGCTCTAAAATTCATCTTCAAGCGTATGCCTCCAGTATCTACATGGAATTTTCAAACAAAAACGTAAAAAAATGACAACCATAAAAGAACGAATTTTACAAATTTCAGAAGCAAAGGGAGTTACGAAAGAAAATTTTTTTTCAAGACTTGATGTTACATACGCCACATTCAGGGGGTCAGCAAAAAACAGGGCCATTAACTCTGACGTTCTGGAAAAGTTATTTACACTTTACCCGGATGTTAACCCAAGATGGGTGCATTTAGGAGAGGGAGAAATGTTCTTAACAGGAAAAGAAAAAGAATTAAAAACCACAGAAATGATGAACACACAAGAAGTATTCGAACAGATGAAGCGGCAACTTGAATCGCAGGAAAAAATGATTGAATTTCTGATGAAGCAGATTGAGTTGAACAATCAGAAATTCAATGGAACTAGATAATAATCTCACTGCTTCTCATGCAGATTTTACCGAAATCATAAGGCAATTTAATGAGCATTGATATCTACCAAATTTTACTAATTTAGTCATCCAAAAACATTATCTAAACCAACAGATGAATATTAATTCTTACATTAACCAACTAAGCACCAGATATCAATCAGGTATTTCAAAGGAACACGCTTATCGGAGTGATCTGGAAAACTTAATCCGCGAATTAGTAAAGGGAGTTGAAATAACCAATGAACCTGCCAATGTTACTGATTGTGGGAACCCGGATTATGTAATTACAAAAAAAAGAATTCCCATTGGTTATATTGAAGCAAAGGACATAGGCAAAGACTTAAATAGTAAATTATACAAAGAACAATTTACGCGGTATAAAAAAGCATTGGACAACCTGATTATTACGGATTACTTATGGTTCCAATTCTATCAACATGGACAATTAATTCATGAAATCACAATTGGGAAAACTGAAGGAAATAAAATACTCCCTCTGGCAGATAATTTTGAACAATTCGAAAGACTTATCATAGATTTTTGTTCATTCATCGGACAGACAATTAAATCAAGTAAAAAACTGGCTAAAATGATGGCAGCCAAAGCCAAACTACTTGAAAATATTCTTGAACGTGCCGTTACTTCCGATGAAATAACACAAGATAATACCTCACTAAAAGGACAGTATGATTCTTTCAAGCATGTATTAATACATGATTTAACACCTAAGGGATTTTCTGATATTTACGCCCAAACTCTTGCTTATGGTATGTTCTCTGCAAGAATTCATGATCCTTCACTCGAGGACTTCAGCAGACAAGAAGCAGCAGAACTCATACCCAAAACAAATCCATTCTTGAGAAAATTATTTCAATATGTGGCCGGCTATGATATTGACGAACGCATAAAAACCACAGTGGATAATCTTGCAGAAGTTTTCAGAGCAACGGATGTTAAAGCCCTGCTTCACAATTTTGGGAAATCGACACAAACGCAGGACCCTATAATTCATTTCTACGAAACATTTCTTTCTGAATACGATCCGAATTTAAGGAAAAGCAGAGGTGTATGGTACACTCCTGAACCCGTTGTAAATTTTATAGTTAGGGCTGTTGATGATATTCTAAAAACTGAATTTGAATTACCACAAGGACTTGCCGATACCAGTAAAACAAAAATTAAAGTTAAAACCCAAACACGTGACAAAAGAACTGAATCGGGCTATAAGGAAATAGAGCAGGAAGTACATAAAGTGCAAATACTTGATCCAGCTACCGGAACAGGAACATTTTTAGCCGAAGTTGTAAAACATATTTACAATAGTCGCTTCAGCCACATGCAGGGCATCTGGGGCAGTTATGTTGAAAATGACCTTATACCCCGATTAAATGGTTTCGAGCTACTAATGGCATCCTATGCGATGGCACACTTAAAATTAGACATGCTTTTAAGTGAGACAGGATATAAACCACAAAAAGACCAAAGGTTTAACATTTATCTTACAAACAGTTTAGAAGAACATCATCCAGATACAGGAACTCTTTTTGCCAATTGGTTAAGCACAGAAGCCAATGAAGCCAATCACATCAAAAGAGATACGCCCGTTATGTGTGTAATTGGGAATCCACCGTATAGCGGAGAGAGTGCCAATAAAGGTGAATGGATTATGAATCTAATGAAAGATTACAAAAAAGAACCGGGCGGAAAAGAAAAACTGAAAGAAGCAAATTCTAAATTCATAAATGGAGACGAGTATAAATTTATACGATACGGACAGCATTATATTGAGAAAAACGGAAGTGGTGTTTTGGCTTTTATCAATCCACATGGTTTTTTGAAAAATTTAACATTCCGCGGAATGCGTTGGCACTTACTGAAAACTTATGACAAAATTTATACAATAGATTTACACGGAAACGCAAAAGAAAAAGAAACTGCACCAGACGGTTCGGTTGATGAAAATGTTTTCGATATTGAACAAGGAGTTTCAATTAACATTTTCATAAAAACAGGAAAGAAAAAAGCTAACGAATTGGGCAAAGTCTTTCATTACAATTTGTACGGTAAACGTGAAGCGAAATACAATTTTCTTTTTGAAAACTCTTTAAAAACTACACCTTACAAAGAAATTGAATATTCAAACCCTTCTTATTTCTTTATTCCGAAAGATTTTGAGGTAAAGAACGAGTATGAAATAGGTATTTATTTGTTGGATTTATTCAAAGAAAATTCATTAGGCGTTTTATCAAAGAATGATAGTGTAACAATAGAATTTGAAAAATCAACATTAAAAGAACGAATAGTTAATTTCAGAAATTTAGGTGTTGAGGAATTAAGAAAATCCTACTACATCAAAACGGACAGTAGAGATTGGATGTTGTCTAAGGCAAAAGATGATTTAGTACAAAATTACGATGAACAAAATTTCAAAAACATTTCATATCGTCCTTTTGACAATCGATGGACATATTTCACAGGAAAGCCCAAAGGCTTTTTTGCGTATAGTCAAAATCGCATAATGAAAAATATGCGTGGCGGACAGAATTTCGCTTTAATTTCAGGAAGACAAGGACAAGCGGTTGGAAGTATGCAATGGAATCTTTCATTTATCACAAACACAATTTCAGACCAAAACATTTATTATCGTGGGGGTGGTACTGTTTTTCCACTTTATCTCTATCCAGACACCAACGGACAACAAAGCATTGAACAATCAGAAGATAGAAACCCAAATCTTAATACAAAAATTGTAAAGCAAATTGAGGATAGATTGGGTTTAACATTTATATCTGAGAGGGAAAACGGCAATGTGTGTTTTGCCAACAATAATGATGAGTTGCAAGATGAATACAAAACCACCTTTGTTCCAATAGACATTTTAGACTACATCTATGCGGTGTTGCATTCGCCAACCTACAGAGAGAAATATAAAGAGTTTCTAAAAATTGATTTTCCGAGAGTTCCTTATCCAAAAGACCAGGAAATCTTTTGGCAATTGGTAAAATTAGGTGGAGAAATACGCCAAATTCATTTGCTAGAATCTCCCAAAGTCAATCAATTTACAACACAATATCCGATTGATGGAAGCAACCAGGTTGATAAAATTCGCTTTGAAAGCTATGTTTATGATCCTCCTTTTCCTGGTGATGAATTCCCGGATTATTTGGGAGCAGTATACATAAATGAAACCCAGTTTTTTGCAGATGTGCCGGTTTCAGCCTGGGAGTTTTATATTGGTGGTTACCAACCGGCTCAGAAATGGCTTAAGGATAGACGAGGCCGGACGTTATCATTTGATGATATATTGCATTATCAAAAAATAATTGTCGCCCTGACAGAAACAATTAGGCTAATGCAGGAAGTGGATAAAATCAGCATAGAATAATCAAAGTTTTAATAAATGAGTTACAACAAGCTTTTCTAAACCCTGTTCGATCCGAATCCGATGAACTACAACCTTGTTTTCAACAAAACCATTAAAGTGCAGCCCCCGGAACTTTTCCCCTGAACGGGGGTAAAGTCCTTATCTTCCTTAAAGCAATAATTAAATGCCCTTCATCTTGTGTTTAATCAAATCAGCCTTGCAGAGAAAGGTACGCGAAACGAACAGTAGAATCAAAGCCAGTACAGAAACAATCTTTCGGGTTAATAGCTACAAAGATGTAGTTAAACCAGCAGAAAGCAGACAACGCAAGTAACCAGGCCGGGAATGCAGGAGATTTATTTTCGTCAGCTTCCAGTTTACAAGGATTTCAAGATTTACCACAAGAACAATTTTTAGCCGGGAATAATCCAAAGTTAAGGGCGATGTCGGAAACATGGACTAAAAATGCACTGGATAATATTCCAAAACCAACATTAAATGCCGGTTATCGAACTGCCATTTTATAATCTTCATAAAATAATCTACTGAAGGTCTGTCGCCTGTACTTTTCGCCAAATTTGGCGAAAAGCCTGTATTTATGTTCTTGCCCATTTTTATTTATTTGAAGTATTTTCTTCTGTCGGTTAATTGAATCCGTGTAAGTAGTTGAATGATAGAACTGAGCTGAATTTTCAGCCCAGTGAAGATGTGTTTACATTCGGTAAACTCTCACAAAATTAGGGTGATCCATTGCAGTCATTCAGATGAATTAAACTTTTATTTGCAATGTTTCAATTCTAAACAAAAATAAATTCATGTTTCAAGTATCTACTTGCCAAACGTCACATTTGCGTCACAAACAAAAAAAGAGTTGCAGAAATATATTCTACAACTCTTTGATTTTCAGTTGTCGGGGTGACAAGATTTGAACTTGCGACCCCTCGCCCCCCAGACGAGTGCGCTACCAGGCTGCGCCACACCCCGAAATTTTGTGGATGCAAATGTAGTGGTTGAATTTCGTTTTGCAAAACTTTTTTATAACGTTTTAAAATTTACCTTCCAATAGTTTGCATCTATAGTGGCTTAATTATTATCAATTGAATTTATTGTGAATGATTGAAGATGTTTTATACTTTTGTTCAACAAAAATTTACAACTATGTTTAAACCACTTAATATTGACAAAAAGAAAGAAGAAGAGGCATACGAACCAACAGAAGTTGAGCACGTTAAATGTTTGATTATAGGTTCAGGCCCGGCGGGTTATACAGCTGCTGTTTATGCTGCACGGGCAAATCTTAATCCGGTGATGTATGAAGGACTTCAACCCGGTGGCCAGCTTACCACCACCACAGAGGTAGAAAACTATCCGGGTTATCCGGAAGGAATTACAGGTCCGGTGATGATGGAAGATTTTAAAAAACAGGCGCAGCGTTTTGGAACGGATGTTCGCTGGGGAATGGCCACAAGGGCCGATTTCTCGGGAGAAGTGCATAAAGTATGGATTGACGATAAAAAGCTGATTGAAGCTGAATCGGTGATAATTGCAACCGGTGCAACTGCAAAATACCTTGGGCTTGATGATGAGAAAAAATATGCCGGTGGAGGGGTTTCGGCCTGTGCAACCTGCGATGGCTTTTTCTATAAGGGGAAAGATGTAGCCGTTGTTGGCGGCGGGGATACAGCCTGTGAAGAGGCATTGTATCTTTCCGGATTGTGCCGCAAAGTTTACCTGGTGGTGCGTCGCGATGTTTTGCGCGCATCAAGGGTAATGGCTGATCGTACTAAAAATACGGAAAACATTGAAATATTGTGGAAACACCAGGTGAGAGGTCTTTTCGGCGATAATAATGTAGTGGAAGGTGCCAACCTGATTAAAAACCTGGGTGAGGAAAAGGAAGAAAATGTGCAGATAAATATTGACGGATTTTTCCTGGGAATAGGCCACAAACCGAATTCCGAAATATTTGCCAAATATCTGGAAACGGATAATGTGGGTTATATCAACACTATACCCGGCTCCTCGAAAACAAATGTTCCCGGAGTTTTTGCATGCGGAGACGTAATGGATTCGTACTATCGCCAGGCAGTAACTGCAGCAGGTTCGGGTTGTAAGGCGGCAATGGATGCTGAAAAATATCTTTCAGAAAAAAAAGGATAAATTGAATTCAACCTAATAAAATAAAATGATTATCCGTATTTGTACCTAAACTCATTTTTATAACTCACGCAAGCCACGAGCAATCTGTTAAATAAGGCTTCCCCGTAATATCGCCGGTTAAATTTATAGCAGAATTCATCGAGGTAGTTTTGCAGGAATTCGGGCTTGATGTCATGGAATGTGTTTATCAATTGCCTCTTGGCGTTGCTTATTGCTATATGTACCCATGGCAACACTTCACCCACTTTTTCTTTTGGTATGACTTGGGAATTGTGCCTGGGGATATACCGTTTCAAATTCACATAAGATGTCGAGTCGTCGGTATCAACTTCTTCTGCACCGGAAGCCATGTCTTTGACAATTTCATCAATTGTTTCGCTTTTGAGATCTTCGATGACCCTCATTTTCAAATAACCCACCCGGCGTGGTTTCTGGCCTTTCTTTGGCGATTCCACCATTGTGCTTTCTGCCATTACAAGCACTTTCGATTTTTTCTGGCTGCCCCTGCCACGTTTTAGTGGCAGATCTTTTTCATCTTCCGGTACTTCCGTGGAAAAATACCCCTCGTCCAATTCGATCCTGCCCGCCAGGACATACTCCCCGTCCCGTTTCCCCATCGAGTTGCGGAGCTTGTGCACCATGTGCCAAATTGGGTGATAGCGCTTATGCCCAAGTTGCCGTTGTATTTCTTTTGCCGAAAAACTCTTTTTTGTAGAGGTTAGAAGGTGCATTGCTATGAACCAGTAACGAAATGGGAGTTTCGATTTATGCATGACCGTCCCACTCTTTAACGTAATCCTTGTTTTGCACTTCTTGCACTCGTACTGTTCTTTGTCTTTCTTCCAATAGTGGTCTTTGCCCTTGCACTTGGGGCAAACAACACCCACTTGGTCACGATATTCCTTGAACTTTTGCTTGCAACTTGCTTCGTCTGGGAACTCTTCGATGAAATTAATTAACGACATGAAAATTGATTTTTCTCAAAGATAATCAAATTAGGTAAATATACGGGTATACATT
>CAVYUC010000037.1:0-82015 GCA_963771595.1 uncultured Prolixibacteraceae bacterium
ACTATTCAATCCCGGTTACGGAAACTTCCGCAAACTGAACAGGAATTAGTTAAAATTCAACGGGATTTTGATTTGAACAGCGAGTTATATACCTATCTGCAGCAGAAAAAAGCGGAAGCATCTATTTCAAAGGCTTCCATAGCGCCACAAGTTCAGGTTATTGATGATGCACTTGCAGAATCAGCATCTCATATCGGGCCAAGCATGGTAAAAATGGTGGGTGCCGGAGTTGCCGGAGGTTTGGTTATACCTTTTATTTTCATTACTATATTTGGTTTTTTCAATACAAAAATCGAAACGAGAGAGGAAATTGAAAGGGTAAGTAAAATACCTGTTTTGGAAGGAGTTATTCAGCATAAATATAAAGTGTTGTTACCCACTATTCATCATCCACGATCGGGTATTGCAGAGTCTTTCAGAGGGATAAAATCCAATCTGAATACTATCCTCGAGCAACCTGGTTCAAAAGTAGTTTCCATTAATTCATTGATTCCTGGTGAGGGTAAGTCATTTATTTCTTCCAACTTTTCGGCAATTCTGTCAAAAACAAATACGAAGGTGCTGTTAATAGGTGCCGATTTGCACAAACCTACCTTGCACAAATACCTTGAGGTTAAAGAAACTTATGGATTAAGTAATTACCTCATGGGAGAAAAAAGTATAGAAGAAATTATTGCTCCTACTTTTATTCCTAATTTACATTTTCTGCAAGCTGGGCCGGTTCCGCAAAATCCTTCTGATTTGATTGACAATTCAAAATTTGAATTTCTGATTGAGCGGGCAAGAAAAATGTTCGATTATATAATAATTGATAATGCGCCATTATTACTGGTGCCCGATGCTATTTTAACAAGCCGGTTCTCCGATGTCAGCCTTTTTATACTTCGCATAAATCACAGCCATAAAGAACAAATTAAGCAAATAAATAAAATGGTTGATTTCAATAAAATTAAACGGGCGGCAATTCTTATAAATGAAGCGCCGGATCGTGGTTATGGTTATGGTAACAAGTACTGGAAAAAAGGATACGGAGAGTACAAACAGAAAATGAGTATCGCTTAATTGTTTTTTAATAACAGATGAAAATTTAAAAAAGCTATGATAATTGCAGTAGATTTCGATGGAACAATTGTGAAACATAAATATCCGGCTATTGGAAAAGAAATTCCATATGCCATTAAAACGTTGAAACTTTTCAGGGAAAAGGGACATAAAATAATACTTTGGTCGTACCGGCACGGAAAAGAGCTTGAAAAGGCAGTGGAATTTTGCGAAAAACGTGGTTTAAGATTCGATGCTGTTAATAATAATTTTGAAGGTGAAGAGTATGATAATACGTACAGCCGAAAAATTTATGCCGATTTGTACATCGATGACCGGAATATTTTAGGGATACCTGAATGGGAAAAAATTTATAAAATGATTACGGAGGGAAAGACAAAATACGGGTCTGAAGACAAAATTGAAGTTAACGAGAAAACGCAATTTATGTAGAAGAAGATGTATTAAAACAAAATAATAAGTATTTTTGATTTATGGAAAAACTGTTAGTTCGAAATTAGAAGTTTCAGTTTTAATCATAAAAATTATAAGCGTCAATAATTTTTAATGGTATTATCCAATCAAAACAATGAAACAAAAATTTCCGGTCATCAGGGTGGTTAACTGTTATATATCTTATTTTCAGAGCGATAATTCGGCTGAGAAGTTAAAGCAGGTTAACTTTCGCTTAAAGTCACTTTCTTTTTTAAAGGAACAAATTCAAAGAAAGAACATAACTGCTGTTCCACGAATGAAGGATTAATTCATGTCGTTCATTTATATTTTACTGGTTAAAAAAAGAAAAGCTTTCCATTTTGGAAAGCTTTTCTTTTTTTAACATGCTACTAAAGCCTGATCTTATCATTTTTGGATTATCAGTTTTTTTACCATTCTTTGGTCCGAACTTACTGAATTAATATAGTACATTCCGGTTGGCAAATCGTTAACATCAATTCTTGTTGAAGCTGATTCAATGATTTGCTGGTGCACTGTTTTACCATTAATGTCAATAATTTGAATTTGTGTTTCCGAATCAGGCATATACAAAAAGTCAATATTTATATATGAACTGGCCGGATTTGGATACAGCTTGAAATCATTCGATTTTTTAATTTCCTTAATTTCTACATCAGTGGTAAGGGAATTTTTACGTTTGCCGTTGATAGGAGTATTTATTGTTTCATCGGCAACCTGTGCTGGCTCTACAGTTAAAAATGTAGTTACAATACTGTCGCAGCCTGCAACTGTGGTAAGTGTACGTTCATATTCTCCCGAAACTGTAAAACCTTCGTAACTTTCTCCTTCTGTAATGAAAATGTCCTCACTTGTATGGGTAACAGGATTTACAGTAAGATACGTAGTAATAATTTCTTCTGGCTGGTTTGGAGCTGCCAAGTATTTATTCAACGAAATATCATCAATGTACAACGATTCTCCTTCAGGTAAACTGTTGCCCAAATAAATACGGAGTGATGCATCGGCAGCAGTTTGAGTTGCTGTGAATGTAACACTTACCTTGTTCCAGCTGGTGGAAACAGTAGGATTGGCAACAGAGAATTTTCCATATTCGGTAAATGGAGAAGAACTTTGCATTATGATTAAATTGCCGATAGCAAATTCGGTTGTTGCTTTGGCGTAAAAGGAGAATTGATATTCTTTTCCTGCCTCTACTGCAAAGTTATCAGAAACCAGTTGTAGATAATATGCTACACTTCCGTTTGAAGAGCAATCCAATCGCAGCGATGACGGGGCAGAATAATAATCTTTCCTGTCAATTTGGGTTTTTACCTGATATCCCTGAGCGCTCCAGAAATCCCAGTTTTTTAAACCATCATTGAAATCACCATTAATAATCAGGTTGCTATCCAGTGCGGAATTATCCTGTCCAGCAGAAACTGTTCTCTCATAAACACCTGAGGATGTCCATCCCAGATATTCTTCGCCTTCGCAAATGGTTATGTATTCTTCGCGAATTGGATTTTCGGAAGCAATAACAGTTAATTTTGTATTTACAATGCTATCGCAACCAGCAGCTGTAGATAATACAAGCTGGTAATTCCCTGAAGTTGTCCACCCGTTATAATTTTCACCTTCTGCTATAGTCACATTTTCGAGTGTAGTTTTCACCGGGTTTACCCATAAATTGGTGGCAACTGTACTATCGGCTCCTGAAATGGTTTTCAGTACCCGCTGATACTGTCCGCTTTCAGTCCATCCCAGATATTCTTCGCCTTCGCAAATAGTAATCTCTTCTGTTGTTGAAACATTTTTCAAAACCGTAAGATTTGTTGTCACAATACTGTCGCAACCTGTTACAGCAGTTAGTGTTCTTTCGTAAAGTCCACTTTCCAACCAGCCTTTGTAACTTTCACCATCGGCAATTGTAATGTTTTCAGAAACATTTGAAATCGGATTAACAGCAAGATATGTAGTGATTAGAGTGTCAGCAACTATCACTTCATTTGCCAGGTCTTTTTCAATAATGCGAATATCATCAATAAATAATGAATTGCCCGTGGGAAATTTGGTTCCCAAAAAGAATCGTAATGAAGCGTCGCTGGCAGTTGTGGTTGCCGTAAAGTACATTCTGTATTGTTTCCAACTGGTTGAGAAGGAAGGAAGAGGAGTGGTAAAATTACCATAACTCGTATAAGGAGACACTTTCTTGAAGATTTTAATTCTGTCAGGAGAAAAGGTTACTGAGGATTTTGCATAAAATGACAATTCGTATGTTTTTCCTGATTCAATTTTTAAGTCATTTTTAAACCATTGAATTGAACTTGGTTCTGCACCATTGGAAACACAATCAATACGCAATGCTGCCGGGGCTGACTGATATTCTTTAGTATCACGAACGGCATTTACGGAATATCCTGAAGCTGTCCATGTATACCATCCGTCCAGGTCAGATTCAAATGTAGTATTTTGAATAATTCCTGCTTCAGCATTTTTACTTGTTTCGCCGGCAATTTTTCGCTGATAAATACCTGCAGTATTCCATCCCAGGTAATCTTCACCTTCGCATATTGAAATCTGTTCTGTAACTGCATATGCATTGGCATCTTGTTGATTGACAACAGTTAAATATGTGGTTACAATACTGTCGCAACCGGATACAGATGAAAGAACTCTTTGATATTGCCCTGATGTTGTCCATCCTTCGTAGTTTTCGCCACTTGGAATAATAACATTTTCAGTAGTTTTAGATACCGGATTTACCACCAGGTTTGTAGTCATTATTGTTTTGATTCCTGCTACAGAATCTGCAGTTCTTGAATATTTTCCTGTTTCACTCCATCCGAGGTAATTTTCACCTTCACAAATTTCAATATTTTCGGTTTTGTTGACAACCTGTAATGAGGTAACTGTAAGGTCGGTAATTATAATACTGTCGCAACCTTCTGACGAAGTTAAAACCTGTTCGTATTGACCTGTACTTGTCCAACCTAAATAGTTTTCACCTTCCGAAATGGTGACATCTTCTGTAATTTTGCTTACCGGGTTTACCCATAAATTAGTTGTTACAGTGCTATCAGCGCCTGAAGAAGCTTCTAAAACACGCTGGTATTGTCCGCTCTCGTTCCAGCCCATGTAATTTTCACCTTCACAAATTGTAATCTCTTCAGTAGTTGAAATATTTTTAAGAACTGTCAGATTTATTGTTATAATACTGTCGCAGCCATTTACTGAAGTCAAAACTGTTTCATATTCTCCCGAAGTAGTCCATCCCAGGTAACTTTCACCATCTGAAATAGTAACATCCTCAGAAACATTATACACAGGATTGACAAAAAGATTGGTAGTAACAATACTATCCACGCCCGATGCAGCTTTCAGTATGCGTTCATATTGTCCTGCAGTTGTCCAGGTTTTATAAGAACTGCCTTCACAAATGCTTATATCTTCTGTTTTAGTAACAGGTTGATTGTTGGAAACAACGCGGTTATACAAATCACTGATTTCGGAACTTGTTAAAGCATAATTATACACTCTAACTTCGTCCATTGCTCCTTCATAGAAGAGGGAAGGAGTTATATCTCTGCCTGCACCAATCACCAATTTATAACCCTGCCCGGATTCAATTGAACCGGTCGCTGCAATTTTATAAATTACTTCGTTATCAAGGTAGATTATTTTTTCAGCACCATTATATGTTACCGCAAGATGGTGCCAGTTTCCATCCCAAAGAGCATTCACATTATCAACATAAATCCAGGAAGAAGATGTTCCTGTTGTTTTGAATGCAACTTTTTTTGTGTCTGGCTTCAGGTATAAGGCAAAAGAATCTTCATTTGGTCCGCCATGCATAATAATTCCCTGGTAATTTCCTGCCATAGCAGATGGTTTCAACCAGGCACTCATTGTTACTTCATTCTGAACATTGTCACTAAAACTATTTCCGGCATCCACATAGCCTGATCCATTAAAATTAATTCCGTTTCCAATAATACCTTCTGACCTCACACTTTCAGTAGAAATAGTACCGTCATTTCCTCCTTTTGAATCAATAGCGGTTATTCCTGAAGTTTCTTCAAACAAATATTCTGAATAGGTTGGCGATAAATCAAGCAATTTAACTGTTAATGTGGCAGTTGCAGGTTTTGAAACATTTCCGGCAGCATCTTTTGACCATGCATACAAAGTTTTTGTTCCAACCGCTGAAAAAGTATAACTTGTTGGATCGCCAGATATCCAACCCTTATCATTTGCCGAAGGTATCGAAGCAGTTTCTGTAATTAAACATCCAGCCACTCCAACATTGTCTGTGCAAACCAATTCTGAAATTGGTACTGTTAAAGATGCTGAAGAAGAAGGGACGGCGAAGGATGTAATTGTTGGCGCTGATGTGTCTATTGTTGGCGCAACAACAATTGCTTTAATAGTAATGGTTACATTGGCAGTTGCTGATAAAGGTGAACTTGAATTATCGGTTACTTCCACAACCAAATTAATTGTTTGATCTGCATTGGCCTGAATATCCGCTTTTCGCATAAATTTCTCCGTTTGAAGAATTAATTGCAAACAAGTCTGCACTATTTCCTTGAATAATTGAATACTGTAATATTTGTCCGGCATCAGGATCAGATGCAACTACCTGTCCGATTATATCATTGGCTTTTTTGGCATCCTGAATATCAAAATTCTGATCATTAATCACAGGACTTTGATTAGTAACTGTGGTTTTTGAATCTGTTTTAATAAGAATTCTTGATGTAAATGGTTCCAGCGTAATACTTCCTGAAACACTGGTTCCATAAATATCCCTGTAACCAGAAGTTCCAAGGTTGATAGTTTTTGTTTGTTTGGTATTATTATAAAATATTTTTTCAGTTTCACCTGATGCAAGAGCAGAAAAATCGGCTGTTGATTTTGAATCTTGTCCGGTAGAACTTTTCCAGTCGTTGAAACTGTAGTAACTGCTTACATTTCTGAAAACCTTGGCATTATTATAATGATTGATGTACATGTTGTTGTTAAAAACTGAACTGGAACTGTTTCTTTTAACCAACATTTGGTTTGGTTCATAATCATCAGTATCAAATACGTAAAAAATATTGTCGTGAACCGAGTTACCTGTACTGTGTTCGCGATTTACTGTAATTGCATAACGGCCACCAAAAATAGTATTGTTATTTACTTCAGTATTAGAATTATCATGTAAATAAATTCCGGCATCACCGCAGCTAATAACAGTATTTCCATAAACTTTAACCGATTCCTGAGGCTCGTCTATATAAATACCTTCACCAAACGAACGGGCATAAGCATAACCTGTTGCAGTCCAGTTTCCTGAAACTCCATCAACAATATTATATCTTACTATCGATCCTGAATATTTCCCACCGGTATAAATACCACCGCCATCGTCTTTTACCAAGCAGGCATTTTGAATGAAATTGTATTGAACAACCGGATCATATCTGTAAAAAATTCCGTTATAGTTTGTATTGATTACCTTGTTATATTCAATTGTATTATTTGTTCCTGAAATTTCCATTCCTGATCCACCATTTGCAGTAGATGTACCTTTCAACCCAAGTTGATCAAATAGTCCAATATTGGAAATAACATTATCGGAAATTTTTGTACCACCACCCCAAATATAAATTCCAATTCCATTTATACCATCGATTATATTATTTGTAACAGTTGCTCGTGAATTACCACCTGCATTATGAATGGCAAACTCTTCACAATATTTTATTTCATTCCCGTTAATTGCGTAATTATCACTTGATGTAAAACCAATTCCTTTTGACTGGAAATTCGAAATTTCAAGATTTTCAATAGTGATATAATCAGAATTGTTAACTGCGAAGCCTGTTTCGTAAACTGAACCAGTAATAGTATGATTAGAAGGATTATCGCTGTTTGGAGTCCATAAATAAATTGTATTGCTCGGGGAATCATAATACCATTCTCCTGCCTCATCAAGGAATTCCAGTTTATTCATAAGAACGAAACCTTCATTTACTCCTAAAGAACCACTTGGAGAGGCATTAAGAGTTAGTGACTGGCCGCTTGAACTAACTACATCCATTAGTGGACTGTACCATTCATTTGTTCTGCCCATCCACTTGGCTCCTGTATAGTTAATTGAAGAACTTAAACTTGAAGAAGTAAATTTTGTACTTCCTCCAACATTGCTTATAAGAAAATATCCGGTGTTTGGATATCTTGCAGTTTTTACTCTTTTCCCATCAACAAAAATTTGCGTAATATCTGATGAAAATTTGGCTTTATATATGTTCCCGGAATGTTGAGTCCATCCCGAAATTACTTCTGCTCCGTTTATAACAGGTTTTAATCCTGTTCCATATGAGCCGTAAACGATTGCTGAACCTGAAGTTCCGGAATTATTAACATTTATTGTGCCCGTAAATGTGTCGCCACAATGGAATAGAATACGATCACCTGGTTTAAATGATACGCTGTTTACTTTTGCAATAGATTTCCAGGCTGTATTTTCACTTGTTCCATTATTGGAATCGTTTCCGCTTGTACTTACGTAATAATTTGTTGCACTACCAGCAAGTGCAACCAAAACAAAAATGAAAGTAAGAAAGAATTTAAAATTCTGGTTGGTTGATACTAATTTATTATATACTTCTAACCCATTAGCGCTCTTTAGAAGAGCGTTCCACTTCTTCACTAAAATAATAAACATGTTTTTAATGATTTACGTCCGACATTAATTCTATCTGAGGGCAAATGTAAATCAACGTTTATTTTTAGCAGAAGATTGATTGCTGATTCTGTGTAAGTAAAGTGCTGATTACGATTTCAGTAATTAGCCTGATTTGTTACATTTTCAGGAAATTGAGGTTAAAACTCAGAAGTTACTCCTGTAGTTCATGACCAAATATCCTATAGCACAAACTTTAATTATGTTTTATATAGAAGGTATAAAATGTAGGAAAAAAATTGATTTTTTTGATTATGATTAGTAGGAATCTGTATTTTACCTGTTTTAATGCAGGAAATGGATTAAACTCTCGGTTATGTTAATCAATCAGTTTTTTTGTAATAGGCTGGGGATTTTTTGAAAGGTCCAATTTATTCGATAATCAACTTTTTCACAAATTCATTTTGCGAATTTAAAGAACGAACAAAATACATTCCCGATGGATATCGGTAAACAGGTATTTTATTTAAAGCCGAGTTTGCAGACATTGTAAACAATGTTTTACCTCGGTCATTTAACAATTCAATTTTTGTTTCCATATTAGGTTTGTAAGTATAATCAATAAATACAAAATTTTTGGCTGGGTTTGGATACATTTTAAAATCATAGGAAATCACAGGATTATATTCCCGCTGGTATTTTTTAGATGCTGACCATTCGAAATATGGATTGTTGGGATCTGCCAGAGGTTCATTCGGAATTTTTTCCGGAATTTTTTCCACGGTTAAATTGACCACTACAATACTGTCGCAGCCTTCGACCGAAGTTAATACACGCTGATATTGACCGGTTTCATTCCATCCAAAATAATTTTCATTCTCCAAAATGGTCGTATCTTCAATAATCGTGTAAACCGGATTTACCCAAAGAAAAGTGGTTACAATGCTGTCTTTGCCCGATTCGGTTTTTAAACTTTTTTTATATTCTCCCGTTTCAGTCCATCCTTCATAGGAACCACCTTCGCAAATATTAATTTCTTCTGCAGAGTAATAAGGAGAAAAAAAAAGTTGAGTAGTAACAATACTGTCGCAACCGTTTACCGATGTTAAGGTGCGGGTATATTCACCCGGATTTGTCCATCCATTGTAGCTGCTGTCAGGCGGAATAGTAATATCTTCTGCAATTTTATAAACCGGCTTTACTTCCAGTTTGGTGGTAACAATGCTATCAGCACCAGAAACGGCTGAAAATGTTCGTTTATATTCTCCTGTTGTATTCCAGTCAATATATTCCTGTCCCTGGCAAATTGCAACATATTCTTCCACTTCTACCGCATCTGGTACTTTAATCGTAAGATTGGTTATAACTGTGCTGTCGCATCCACTTGAAGAAGAGAAAACACGTTCATAACGGCCGGGTTCGGTCCAATCCAGATAATTTTCGCCTTTTGTTATTGTAATATTTTCTGTAACTAAAAATGTATCGTTTACCCAAAGGTTTGTGGTTATAACACTATCATTTCCATTTATTGATTTCATGGTTCTGACGTATTTCCCAGGTTCACCCCATCCACAGTACTTTTCACCTTTGCAAATTGAGATATCTTCTTCAAATTCTATGGCAGACCCTTTATTGCCTATTGTATCTGTATCAGGAAATAAAATAACGGAAGAATATGGTGGAATAATTACATTATGTTGGTGTTTTTCACCCGTTGCATCCACCATTGGATAACTTATTGGAATTGATTTTGGGTTTTTTTCAGCATTATATTCAAAAATGACTGCATTTGGATCTTCAGGAGCAGGAGATAACTGCGAATTTAAATCTTTTCCTGTTCTATTTTTCCATTCTTGAAAAGTAAGATAATTATTGGTGTACCCAGGATAATTGATAAAGAAATTTTTATCTGTTTCTTTATAAATAGTATAGTGGTTGCTTGATGAGGTACCAAAGTCTATATCTTTTATTACAGATGAAAAATATATAGCAAGCTGTTTTTCATTGGCTGGTACAAATATGTTGTTATCAATTACATTTCCGGAAAGAGCTTCCTCACCTTTCAAATTCAGAAACTGTAATTGTTTTTCATTACCGTAGGTAGTATTTTTTTCAATTTTATTATTAAAAGCCCGGTGCAACTTAATTCCTGCAGAACAATATGCCACTGTATTTCCAACAGTAAGAACATCAGAAATAGGTTCATCCAGGTAAATTCCGTCTGCCATGCAGTAAGTTCTGTTTGTTCCTTCCGGCGCACTTATTCCGTTTATTATTATATTTCCGATAATCACCCTGTTGGGATATCTTGTTGATGAAGTGTAAATACCGCCACCATCATCAACAACCATGCAGAAGTTGTTAATAAAATTATTTTTAATGGTTGTGTTACCGCCTCGTAAATGAATCCCATTATAACCTGAATTTTCGATTTTGTTGTATTCAATGAAAGTATTGTCGCCATTGGAAGAAATCGCTGTCATTCCAAAACTCCACCTTACTGCACCAGGCACCAATCCTGTATATTTTATTTCATTCGATCTGATTTCGGTATTATCAACCCACGAATATATTGCGTGATTATATGAATGTTGAATGACACAATGCTCTATTTTTAATTGGGAACCACCTTCAGCAGAAATTGCATTATTTCCGCTATATAAAATGTTACAATTGAGAATGTTTATGTTGTAAGAGTTAGTGGAATTAAAAGCATCTGAATTGGCCCCTGTAAATGTAAGTTCACTAAAAGTTATATTCTTTTTATCATTTATTGCTACAAGTGTGTCAACAATACCAGCCTTCACCAAAGTATCAGAAGGTAATGAGTTGTAATAAATGTATAAATAAGTTCCGTCATAAAACCATTCTCCCGGTTTATCCAATGTTTTTAAATCATTTTGAATGAAAAAACCGAATTCATTTGAAATGATATTTTTTCGCGAGGTATTATTAAAGATTATTTTGTTATTTAGTTGACTTATAATAGGATCGCGGGTTAAAGTCCAACGGTTTTTTCTGATTACAACTTCGGCTCCTTTCCAGTTTAGCCCACCTGATAACTGATTGCTGATAATCCAACTTGCACTATTGTTAAAGGAATTGATTGTTAAGTAGCCTCTGTTTGGATAGCGGCCAACCGGTGTATTATTTCCGTTTACATTAACCATATTCAACTTTTTCCCCGAATATAAATAAGCACGGTAAATATTATCGCCATGTAACTTCCAGTTTGTAGCGTGAACAAATCCACTAATTACCGGATTGGCTCCTTTTCCATAAGCTCCATACATAATAGGAGCATCCGGAGCTCCTGAATAATTAATTTTTAAACTTCCATGAAACACATCACCGCGTTGAAACAAAATTACGTCTCCTGGGTGAAAAATTGTTCTGTTTACTTTAGCAAGGGTCTGCCATGCTGCACTTTCTGAAGTGCCCGGATTTCTGTCATTACCATCGGCGCTTACGTAATAAACATTTGCAAAAACAGGTATTGAAAATGTAAGAAATAAAACCACTAAAATTGTTTTCAATTTTGGAGAAATTAATTCTTTTATTCTGAATATTTTAAAAGCTGTATTTAATACAGTTATGTCAGGCATTTTTGTTGTAATTTTTTAAATTATTTTCGTGGTTCTTACCTTTATCAACAAATTTACGAAAAAGTTGTTTCAACATAACTAACAAAATTTGAATAAGTTATCAACTAAAAATTGGTTTTCGCGATCTTTCATATTTGTTCTTTAATTTTTAATATCTTTTTATTGGGAATTCTAATTAAATTATTAGAAAATTAGAATCATTTAGCGGTTTATATGCGTTGATTTTAAACCTTAGTTTTAATTCATTTTGGACAAAAGTATTTAGCATCTATAATTGCTTGTTTATGTATAATTTATAATTTTGATACATTAAAAAGGAGCCGACCCACAACTGAAAATTGCAAAAACTAAACTTAATCTTTATTTATAAAATATTTCTTTTTCTAAAGACTGAAAAAATGGAATCCGGAGTAAAAAGCAGAAATATGAAATCGTTTTGTTTTGATAGTTGAATTTCATAATTCAAAGCGGTTTAAATATTAAATTATGAAGAAATTAAACCTCAATATGTGAGTATTTTTGCAGTCGCAAAGCTGAAATAGTAATTTTGACTACACAGATAAAAAACGACAGATTTAAAATAAAAATTATGGGAAAAATAGCAGAAGTTGTTAAACCCGGTGTTGTTACCGGTTCCGATTTACAATTCATTTTTAAAGTAGCAAAAGAAAATAAATTCGCTATTCCGGCTGTAAATGTGGTTGGATCTTCATCAGTGAATGCAGCAATGGAAGCAGCGAAAGTTGCAAATGCTCCAATAATGATTCAGTTTTCGAATGGAGGAGCTATTTTTAATGCCGGGAAAGGATTAAAACTGGAAGGCCAGCAGGCCGCTATTCTAGGTGCAGTTGCTGGTGCAAAACATATACATACTTTAGCCGAAGCATATGGAGTTCGGGTGGTTTTACACACCGACCATTCAGCAAAAAAATTGTTACCCTGGATTGATGGGTTACTTGACGAAAGCGAAAAATATTTTGCCGAAACCGGAAAGCCTTTATTCAGTTCTCATATGCTCGATCTTTCGGAAGAACCGCTGGAAGAGAATATTGAAATTTGCAAAAACTATTTGGCAAGAATGAGCAAAATGGGAATGACTCTCGAAATTGAATTGGGTATAACTGGTGGCGAAGAAGATGGCGTTGATAATACCAGTGTAGACAGCTCAAAATTATATACCCAGCCCGAAGAAGTTTGCTATGCTTATGAAGAATTAAGCAAAATAAGCTCCAATTTCACTATTGCTGCTTCTTTTGGTAACGTTCACGGAGTATATAAACCGGGAAATGTTAAACTGATGCCGGTAATTCTGAAAAATTCGCAAGAATATATTAAAGAAAAACTGAAACTCGATAATGACAAGCCAGTAAATTTTGTATTTCATGGCGGCTCCGGTTCATCCGAAGCCGAAATTAAGGAAGCCATTGGTTATGGAGTTATCAAAATGAATATTGATACCGATACGCAATGGGCATATTGGGAAGGAATTAAAGAGTTTGAAGCTGCAAACCACGATTATTTGCAAGGACAAATTGGTAATCCGGAAGGTGAAGACAAGCCAAACAAAAAATATTATGATCCTCGTGTTTGGGTAAGAAAAGCTGAAGAATCAATGATTGCACGTTTGCAGGAAGCATTCGAGAATTTGAATGCCATCAACAGCATTTAAAAAAAGTAATTTAATTTAGAAAATAAGGCTCCGGAAAATTAATTTTTCCGGGGTCCTTTTTTTAGGAAAGTTTTTTAAAGGATTTTGTTATAGTACTCCGCAAATGGGCTGTTTTTTTAAAATTGAATACAATGCTGGAAGAAAGTAGGTATCATTTAAGAAAACCATATTTTCAAAATAATAATTAAATTCGTTTTCTATTCTGGTTTCAGCATACTCTTTTTTGTTCATGTTTTGAATGACTGATGTTTTTATTTCATTTACCGGAGCAGGAATTATTAAAAACTCAAAATGGAATGTCTCACTTAATTTTTTCATTTTTAGCAAATATTCCTTTGAAATTGGCGAAAGGAAGGTATACTTGTTATTTTCCTGAGGTTCAAAATCCGGAGACCAGTTTGAAGTAAGTACAACTGGATTTCTGCTTAAATAATAATATGGAACTTTTTTATCTGAGTTTTTACATTTTCGGTAAAAAGTAATTTATTATCAGGTGTATAAAAGGGTTTTAATAAATAATGAAATGTATAAACCTCATCAAGGTTGTTTAAAAAACTTTCAGGATTATATACAAGAAATACGGTATCTACTTGATTTCCGGTGTCCAAATAATTTTTAAGCAAAATGTATTGACCAACAACTCCAATCGCTTTATTACATGCTACTGAATTAATTGATTTGTAGGTAGAATGAATGGGAAATAACTGATCTCCTACACTGTCCCCAAGGAGAAGTTTTTTTGATTCATGTTTTTGTTTGCTTTTATCGATACATTTATAAATGCCATTGCCTTCTAAATAATACTCATATAATTGTAAATATTTTATAAAAAAGGTTACCGAAAAGGTTAAAACGAGAAAGTAGAGGCCAAATTTCAAGCTGCGTAAAATAAAATCTTTCATGGTAGTATTTTAGTTTTGATTTAGTCATTGATTGCTTCAATTTAATACATTTTTAGGGGCTTTGCTAAAATCTACCCAAATATGTTTTATTTCAGACTTTTCAATATTAACATTTGTTTTTCTAAAAGGTTTTGTTAATAAAATTGAAGAAAAAAAGCCGGAATGATCATAATGATTTTTTATTTTTAATCAAAACAAAATCCATGAAAAATATTCCCGTTTTATCCATTTCCGGAAAATCGCTTGCCGAATCATATGAAGCAGCTTTAATTGCTTTATATGAAAAAGGAACCCGCTTTAAAACACAATACGATAAACCCGGCGATCCGCTCAGTATCGATTGCACTTTGAATTTGACTGTTCTGGAACCGGAAACAGATCCGATGATACATATGGCGTTTCCGGGAGGAATAGAGGATTTAAAGGAATATGTTCTGGAATTAAAGGGATTTAAAGATCATTGGGTAAAAAATATGAACGATGAAAATGATACCCGATGGGAATATACTTACCACGGACGGCTTAAAAATTATGGTGTTTGGAAAGAATTTATAAATAAAAAATCTGCAGAATCAGGACCATTTAAAATTGATCAGATTCAAAGTGTGATCGGCAAACTCTCGGCTCAGCCTTTTACACGTCAGGCGCAAATGATTACATGGATGCCGAATCTCGATAATTCCTGTTATGATCCGCCGTGTTTGCAATCACTTTGGTACCGTATTTTGGAAGATGATGAAGGTATGTACTGGCTGAATTGCAATATTCGTTTCCGAAGTAATGATGCGTGGGGTGCAAGTTTTATGAACATGTTCGGGTTTATTCAGTTCAATAAAGAAGTAATCGCTGCCGGAGTGGCCGAAAGGACCGGTAAAACGGTGAAATTAGGACGACTCAACTGGCAGGCCGATTCTTACCATATTTACGGAAAAGATATTCAGGCCGCCAAAGAACGCCTTTTTGATCGTATTGAAGAAATGCCATTTGAAGAACGAACCATGCCCTTTAACGACCCGTTTATTCGCGATATGTATGATCAGGCAGAACCTGCGGTAATTCAGAAAATAAAAGAATTTGATAATCGGCATTAATAACCGGTGGTTTTCATCGAAATTTCATAAAATGAAGTCTATGAAAATAATAAAGTTTGTATTTCTTCTGGCGTTCATTTCAGCGGCGTTTGTTGGTTCTGCTCAAAAAGGAAATTACATCGAAATTGAAAACAAACAGATAAAATTGGCAGTCGATTTAAAAGTTGGTGGCCGTGTAATGGAATATTCGAAGAACGGAAACAACGTGATTTTTGTCCGATCGGAAGGAACCAACAATTCTGATCCTGACGGTGGCCGGTGTGATTTTGGTCCGGAAAAACTTGCACCGCCACATCCGGAAACCTGGATGGGTAGTTGGGAATTGGTGAATCAAAAACCGAATTATATT
The DNA here is from genome assembly GCA_963771595.1 of uncultured Prolixibacteraceae bacterium. GTDB lineage: Bacteria > Bacteroidota > Bacteroidia > Bacteroidales > Prolixibacteraceae > CAVYUC01. Next base: position 15,784 of record CAVYUC010000037.1, read on the forward strand.
AAAATAAAAAGCCAGGTGGCAAAACAGGCCGGTGTACAACTGATTCGGGAATTTAGGCTGGATGAAAATACATCGCACCTTGAATTTTCTCAAACAATCATCAATGTCAGTGATTCGTTGCAACGCTATTGTCACTGGAGCCGCACGTTTGGCGAAAAAAATGGAATCTGCCTTGCACCGATAAATCCAAATAGCCGGTTTCCCAAAGGGTACATGGTTTATACCGGCAATAATAAGCTGGATTTTTCTCCTGCAGGAGGAATAAACGTTCAGGTACGACATGGTATTCTTGAAATTAGTGGTCCGCCAGAAAACGCAAAATTTGTAACCGACGGCTCCGAAGGATGGCTGGCTTATATTACTCAGGACAACCAGCTTTTTATCAAAAAGTTTGATGTTTTTCCCGATAAAATTTATGGCGAAATGACTGGCGCTACTGTTTCATTGTGGTACAATACAGAAGGTATTTGCGAAATAGAACCGATTGGCCCATGGGAATGGATTGAGCCGGGAAAAAGCATTTCATTCACCGAAAACTGGTATTTACTGGATTTTGAATATCCGGAAAATAAACCGGTGGATTTGGAAAAGATCCGGAAAATTGTGGATAATCTGTAACGGAAGAACATTAAAATATCCGGTTGAATTTCTCTTTCAATACACCTTTTACTTCATCCATTGAAATTTCTTTTTCCAGTTCCTGCTGAATGGAAGTAACACCGTATGTAGCGAATCCGCAGGGATTGATGTAGTTGAAGTAGCGCATGTCAGTGTTCACGTTCAGGGCAAAACCGTGCATGGTGACATACCGGCTCACCCGCACACCAATGGCGCAGATTTTTCGTGCGCGGACTTTGTGTCCGGCATCTAGCCAAACTCCGGTTGCTCCCTCTTTTCGGCTGCCATCCAATCCATATTCAGCGATGGTAGCGATAATTGCATCCTCCATTTTTTCAATGTATTCCCGCACACCAATTTTAAAATGTTCCAAATCGATGATCGGGTAACCGACAATTTGGCCAGGTCCGTGGTAGGTAATATCACCGCCACGGTTAATTTTATAGTAAGTGGCATTAATTTTTTTAAGGAAACCGGCATTTGCCAGCAGGTTTTTTTCATCACCGCTTTTTCCCAATGTATAAACATGTGGATGTTCCACCAGTAAAAAAAAGTTTTTTACAGCAGGTTTTTTTTCAGAACGCTTTTCTTCCACAACTTCAGCAAGAAGCTTTTCCTGGTAATCCCAGCATTCCTTGTAATCTTTTAAACCTAAATCGATGTAATTAAATTCTGCCATAATTTTACATTTAGGAAATTTTTTTAGATATCGTTTACCTGTATTCTTAAAAAATAAAGAAAACAAAAATCTATACTGCAACATGATAATAAATCTGATATTCGAATTTAGTTGATGAGTTCACAACCAAGTAATTAGTCCTGATTTTATTCATAAATAATCCCTGTCTCCGACAGCGACTTAGATGAAGTAAAAGTTTTAAAAAAAAGTTTTATTTGATAGTTGGGATTAACTTGAACTTTATTCATATTTTTGAAAATTTATGAATAGTTCACATTAGAATTAGCAGCAATGATTTTTTCAATTTAGCCTGTTTTAATAATTCACAAAGATTATCCTGATTTAGTGATTTATCCTCCAGGCTTAAAGGAAACACTGCAAAAAAGATTCTTCTATTAAGGATGTAATCATGATTAAACATTTAAAACTAAAATTCAAAGATTCAAAAATCAACTCCAACAAATAGGTATTAAAAATGAAATTTTTATTTTTATGGCTAAATAAATAAATCAAACTGAAATCAACTTCATTTTGAGCTTTATAATGCCCCGACGATGTCAATTTTATAGTTTGTTAAGGAATAAGCAATACATTTATTTTAGATAAATTTTTGAAGAGATTTTTAATTAGTCTAATAATATTTTTTACTTTTTTAATTATTGCTATTGTAATTTTCGTAGTTGTAATTTCATCATTTTAAATAATTCAAAATATTGGCAGTTGCCAAATAATGAAGAGTGTATCGTTTTGGGTCATTCGCATCCGGAATGTGCATTTAATGATTCCTTGATACCTAATTTTATAAATTTAGGTTTATCAGGAGAAGCATATTTATATACATATATAAAACTAAGAATGATAATTAAAAACAATAAACAGTTAAAAACAGTTTTTATCGAATTTGGAGCTAATAATATTAGTGAGGATATGAATTTATGGACTTGGAGTGATAAAAATATTAATTATAATTTGCCAAGATATTTTGCTATAATCAACAAATCAGAAATGAATGTTTTATGGAAAAAAAACTCAAAATCTGTTTTAACGATTCCACCCAAAAGCTACATAGAAGAATCGGATATAATTATTATAATTTATTGTTCAAAGAAAATAATGTTATAACTAATAAAAGTAGATATGGAGGATATCTTCATTTGAATATGAATAAAATTGATTCTTTAATTAATGCTAATAATTTTAAAAATGATACAAATAACAATGAAAATGTACATTTGCCAGAAATTAACATACATTATTTACATAAAATGCTGGAATTGTGCAAGCAAAATGAAATTGAAGTATATTTAATTAGAAGTCCCATTCATGAAATTATTCCAGTTCTCAAGAAGAAAATTATTTAAATATATCCTCAGAAATAACTTTTCTGATGTTGTATTTCTTGATTTCGAAAAATTTCCGTTAAACAATTCTAATTATGGAGATTTTGGTCATTTAAATTATATAGGTTCTGAAATATTTTCTAGATGGTTTTCGTACTTATTAAGCAACGGATTAATAGAAGCATGTGATAAACAAAAATTTGTTGATGAAGCAATTAAAATGCAAATTGAAGTTAATAAAAATAAAGAAGGATTTTAGATTATGGAGAAATAATAGACAACCTAAAAGCATTAAGTGCTAATTTTTAATCTACTTTAAACTTTTTACTCTTCACGCATTCACATGTTCTTCTGCCCTGTACGAACTTCTTACCAGCGGCGAACTTTCCACAAATTTAAATCCTTTTTGACGGCCGATTTTGCCGTATTCGTAAAACTGTTCCGGTGTAATATATTCCACCACCGGCATGTGGTTTATTGTTGGCGCAAGGTATTGGCCAATAGTCAGTACTTTACAGCCGGCTTCCAGCAGGTCGTCCATTGTTTGTACAACTTCGTCATGGGTTTCGCCCAGACCCAGCATAATTCCCGATTTTGCAATTTTGTAATGTTCGGCAACATATTTTACCACCTCCAGACTACGCCGGTATTTCGAAGCAAAACGGACAAACGGTGTTAGTCGTTCTACTGTTTCAAGATTGTGTGAAATTACATCCGGACCAGCATCAATTACCTGCTGAATGAGTTCGCTTTTTCCCCGAAAATCAGGAATCAAAACTTCGATTTTTGTTTCTGGATTTACCCGTTTTACTTCGGTAATTGTGCGTGCCCATATTCCTGCTCCCTGATCATCTAAATCATCTCTGTCCACTGAGGTTATCACACAATGTTTCACGTTCATAATTCGTACCGATTCAGCCAGTTCCTCCGGTTCTTTTAAATCGGGAGCCAGCGGGCGGCCGCTTTTTACCGCACAAAACTTACAGCGTCGGGTACAAATGTCGCCTAAAATCATAAATGTTGCCGTTCCGCGGCTCCAGCATTCCCCAATATTGGGACAATTTCCGCTGGTGCAAATGGTATGCAATCCGTGTTCATTAACAAGATTTTTTACTTTGGAATAGCTTTCACCTTTTGGCATTTTCATCTTCATCCACCGCGGCAAACGTTGCCTCTCTTTCAAGTCGTGCGCCATATTCTCATCATTTTTTGCAAAAGTAACTTTTATTGGCTAAAGTCGCAATGCGAATTTTTAATACAATATGCTGAATGTTAAAAGTTCTTTAAAGAACAGTTCTTCGGTTTTCAATGTTATTTTTGTAGCAGTCAAAACAGTTATATGAAATTCCTAATAATAACAATAGTACTCTTTTTAAGTTTGAATGTGTTAAATGCACAGAACAAGCAGGCTGAAATTCAAACCAATGCACAACTAGCACTTGCTTATTATAATGCAAAGGATTTTGAAAAAGCAGCCCCGCTTTTGCTTGATGTATATAATATTTCGAGAAACAGCTATTATTTCCGATTATATGTTACAAGTCTGCTTGAGTTGAAGCAATACGATAAAGCAATAAGTCAGATTCAGGATGAAATAAATCAGCAACGTACGCCCAATCCCGAACTTCTCATTCATTGGGGATATGTTTTAAAAGTACAGGATAAAGCCGAGGAGGCACAGGAAAAGTACAGGGAAGCGCTGGAAAACATCCCGGCCAACAAAGGAAGCTATTTAATTGCTGCCAATAATTTTTTGCAGTGGAGGGAGTATGAATGGGCAGAGAAAACGTATTTGCAGGGTCGAGAAGAAATTCCGCAGGAACAGTTTAATTTTGAACTTGCCCGGGTGAGTTTATACCTGCGTAATTACGATCAGATGATGGAAGAGTACCTGAATTTAATTCGCCAGGATGAAAAACAGTTACCAAGAGTGGAGAGCAGCCTTGCTTCGGCAATGAGCCTTGATGTGGATGATGAACTGCGCGACCGATTCAGGGAGCAGGTTTTAAGGAGGATACAAGCCGAACCAAATATTACAGGTTACAACCGGCTATTAATCTGGTTCTTTTTGCAGGAAAAAAAATTTTCGGGAGCGCTGCGGCAATCCGTTGCGCTCGACAGAAGAACCGGGGAAGAAGACGCCCAAATCTTTCAGCTTGCACAAATGGCTTTGAACAACAGAATGTACAGTGAAGCGCAAAAAGCATACGAATATTTATTGGGGAAAGGTGAAAACAATCCGTTTTTCATGGCAGCTTATGCACAGAATATTCATGCCTCGTATATGGAATTTGTTACTGAAAACAAAGTTGAAACAGATAAAAAAACTTTAGTTTCACAATTTGAAAAAGGATTGGAATTTCTTGGATATTCACCGGCAACATTGCGATTAATACAGGAATTTGCCCATCTGCAGGCTTTTTATCTGAATCAGCCTGAAACTGCAATTTCAATTTTGGAAAAGGGTTTGGCCATTCCAAAATTACAAAACGAACAAGCAGGAATGTTAAAAACTGAACTGGCCGATGTTTATGTTTATGCCAATGATCCGTGGGAAGCAACTTTGCTGTATTCACAGGTGATAGAAGCCAATAAAGATAATGCTTTGGGCGATGAAGTGAAACTGAAAAAAGCACGGCTTGGCTACTATCTTGGTAATTTTAGCTGGGCCAAGGCACAATTGGATGTTTTAAAAGCCAGTACTTCAAAATTAACCGCCAACGATGCCATGGATCTTTCCATGTTGATTAGCAACAACCTTAATATGGATACCACTGCGGTGCCGCTTCAGATGTTTTCGCGCGCCGATTTACTTTTTTTCCGGAATAAAGATTCGCTGGCCCTGGCAACGCTCGATTCAATACAGGAAATTTATCCGTACCATTCGCTGGTGGACGATATTCTTTTCAGGAAATCGAAAATTGCGACCAGTCGTGGAAATTATGAAGAGGCCGCCGAATACCTTGAACATATAAAAAGCGATTTTACCTACGATTTGCTTGGCGACGATGCCCAGTTTGCACTTGCCGAATTGTACAACTATCATTTAAACGATAAGGAGAAAGCAAAAAACTACTATAAGGAGATGCTGACTGCTTTTCCCGGAAGTGTTTTTATAGAAGAATCAAGAGAAAAGTACCGGGAACTGCGTCAGGCTTTCCCTGATGCCGAAACAGAACAACCAAATTCAGAAGAACAACTTTTTCAGGAAACCGGACCGGATGAATTCAAATAAAAGGGCTTTATTTTTTGCCGGACTGGCCGTAGTATTCTGGTCAACCGTGGCAACAGCTTTTAAATTGGCCCTCCGCGAGCTGGATTTTATCCAGCTTATTTTTTATGCTTCGGCTGTTAGCGTATTTATTCTTTTTCTGTTTTTAGTATTTCAGGGTAAATTAAAATTACTGGCACAACAATCGGCGGTACAAATTATTAGTTCTGCATTTGTAGGCGCTTTAAATCCATTCGTATATTATTTGGTGTTGTTTAAAGCCTATTCGCTTTTACCGGCACAACTGGCACAGCCGTTAAATATGGTTTGGCCAATTGCGCTTGCCTTGCTTTCGGTGCCGCTGCTTAATCAAAAAATTGGATGGTTGAGCCTGGTGGCGCTTTTTATAAGTTTTGCAGGAGTAGCGCTCATTTCATCACAGGGAAGTCTCCATGGATATCAAAACACAAGTATGCCAGGTATGCTTCTGGCGCTGGTAAGTTCTATTATCTGGTCGTTATACTGGATTTTGAATGTGCGTGACAAGCGTGACGAAATCATAAAGTTATTTATGAATTTTCTTTTCGGATTTATTTTTCTTGCCATCACAGTTGCCCTTTTTTCCACTTTCAGGGTTGAAACCGGAACAGGATTTTATGCCGCCATTTATGTGGGTATTTTCGAAGCCGGCATAACCTATGTTTTTTGGTTAAAGGCAATGACACTCAGCACCAACAATGCAAAAATCGGGAATGTGGTTTTTCTTTCACCGTTTATTTCGCTTATTTTTATTCATTTTGTACTGAAAGAAACTATTTTCATCACTACTTTTATCGGCCTTATATTTATTGTTGCAGGTATATTGGTGCAGCAATTCGAAAAAAGGAAGACCTTAATCTAAATGGAAATACTGAAAATACTGGGAATTGATCCCGGAACAACTGTTACCGGTTACGGATTGGTGGAAATTCGCAACAAAAAACCTGTCATCCTCGACAAGGGAAAAATTGTGCCCCGGAAAGGATCGTCACATTACGACCGCCTGAAAGTTTTGCACCAGGAGTCCCTGAAAATTATTGAAAATCTCCGGCCCGATGTTATGGCTATTGAAGCGCCATTTTACGGGAAAGACATTCAGGCGATGCTAAAACTTGGGCGCGGACAAGGCGTAATTATGGCTGCTGCATTGGTTAATAATATTCCGATTTTTGAATATGCACCGCTTTTGGTGAAGCAGTCGATTACCGGAATGGGACGCGCGTCGAAAGAACAGGTGGCTTATTTTCTGCAAAAGGTGTATCATTTGGATGAATTGCCTGAACAACTCGATGTTTCGGATGCTGTTGCAGTTGCTATTTGTCATTTCATACAAATGGACAGGCCTCAAAAATCGAAAGAATACAAAGGTTGGGGCGATTTTGTGAAGAAGAATCCGGGGCGGGTGAAATAGGAAGTTATCAGTTTGCAGTAGAGAAGCACTACTGTGCGTCTGTTGTTTTGGGGGCGCATTTTTGGTTAAGGCAGTTCTCATTTGTTTTTTATATTTGCGAAACTTTATAAACCAAACTTTTATCAATAAAGATGAAAACCAACAAATTAGTAAAGTGGATTGAACTTATTCTTTTTTCTGTTCTTCTTGCCTATTTTATTCCCGTTATATTCGAATGGATAAAAACACGTTCGCTGGAATTAACCACTGCCGGAATCAGAGACGCCTTATTTTTCGGGATATTAATTCCAGTTCTGATGTTGTTGTCCAAAAATATCAAAAACGATTATTTCTTTGTACTGATTGCTTTGTTAATCATTTTTGCCGTTTTGGTTTTTACCCGGTTTGCTTTTCATTTTTAGGAATGTTTTTACCATTTTCCCCGAAACATATTTACAGGAAGTAAATGTTCACCGGCAATAGGTCCGCACAACCTGCAGGAAATGATTGTTAGTTCATTCATGTTTGCTGAAACCTGCAGCAAGATTTCAAAACATTTTGAAAGTCCCCTGCACAGTTGCAGGAAGGTTTCAAAACAATTTGAAAGTCCCCAGCAGTCTGCGGCTGATTTTCCAAATCATTTGATGATGTGCTGCAATCTGCGGCAAGGTTTCCAAAAGGTTTGAAAGTCTCCTGCAATCTGCAGCGGGTTTTCCAGACTTTGAAGGAATAGAAAGTTCAGGCGTATATTAGGCAGTTTCCCGAAAAAAACTATTCATCCATTTCTTAAACAGATTTTTATACTATCTTTGCGGCTCGTTTTTAAAAAATAAAATAGAATTATGCCAGTAAAAATGAGATTAGCGCGGCACGGCCGCAAACGTTATGCTTTCTACCACATTGTGGTAGCAGATAGCAGGGCGCCACGAGATGGCAGGTACATTGAACGGATTGGCACGTATAATCCGAACACGAATCCTGCTACAATAGATCTCGATTTTGACAAAGCTTACAACTGGCTTACAAATGGCGCACAACCTACCGACACCGTTAAGGCAATTTTGTCTTACAAAGGTGTACTCTACAAAAAACACCTGATGGGTGGAGTAAAAAAAGGAGCTTTTGACGAAGCAGAAGCTGAGAAAAGGCTGGAACAGTGGATGGCTGAAAAAGAGGAAAAAATCCAGGGCAAAATTGAAAAATTAGCCGGGGAAGCCGATTCGGAAGCACGGAAACAAATGGAAGCTGAAGCAAAAATTAATGCAGAAAGAGCTGCTGCTATTGCGGCTAGAAATGCTGAATTGGCTGCCGAAGTGAATGAACCGGCAGAAGAAGCTGAAGAAACTGCCGAAGAAGCACCGGAAGCTGAAGTTGCTGAAAAAGCACCGGAAGCAGTAGCTGCTGAAAAAGCTCCGGAAACGGAAGCTGCTGAAAAAGCACCTGAACCTGAAGCTGCTGAAAAAGCTCCGAAAGCAGAAGCCGCTGAAGAAACTCCGGAAACGGAAACAGCTGAAAAAGCACCGAAGGCAGAAGCTGCAACTGAAGAAAATGTTGAGGAAAAAGCTGAAGAAAAGAAAGAAGAATCTTCGAAAAATGAAGGTGCTGAATCTTAATTGAAAAAGCTACGGTAACATAAAAAAACCATCTTCTTTCGGAGGATGGTTTTTTTATGAATGCCCCAACGCAAATTAATTATCTTTACAGGTATGGAAACAATTCCAAAAGCAGCATGTCAAAAAATTGGATTTATTAGGAAAACCCATGGCGTATATGGCGAAATGGTGCTGGAGTTTGAGCCCCGGTTTGAGTTGTCGGTTGAAGATGCCCAAAGGTTTTTTGTTGAAATTGAGGGTTTGCTTGTCCCTTTTTTTATTGCTGAAAACGGATTACGGTTTAAATCAGGAAATGCTGCACTTGTTAAATTAGATGGGGTGGAAAGTGAGAATTATGGCCGCCGGCTGGTAGGAAAAGAAGTGTACCTTTTTCAAAATGAAATTATTGATGAACCGGAGGAAACTACCTCTCCTTTTTTAAATTTTCTGCTGAAAGATACCAAAGCAGGCGATATCGGCACAATCACTGCAGTTGAAGATTATTCAGGAAATATTGTAATGACCGTAAAACACCGGGGCGAAGATATTTTGATTCCGTTCAATGAAGATTTCCTGGTTTCGGTTGACAGGCAACAGCATATTCTCCTCTTAAATTTACCGGAAGGTTTATTTTAAATCTGTCTTAATTTCCCTTTTTATCTCAATGTTCATGCTGCCAGCAGGAATATCCGTCACAAACTATTTTTCAGAAATGTGCAACTTTCTGATTATTTGCACGTCAATACAAAGTATTGAAAGTTAATAATTAAATAAAATAGCAGGTTATGAAGGCAAAGATTTTATTCGTTTCGCTGATGGTTTTGGGGATTCTGTTTGTAAACAGGGTAATTGCAGAAGATGAAACCCGTAATGTTTCATCCTTTACTGAAATTTCGCTGAGAGTGCCGGGAAAATTATTTCTCGAACAGGGCGATAAACAAAGTGTTGAGATAGTAGCCAAAACTTCCGATTTAAAAGAAATTATTACAGAAGTCAGAAATGGAAAACTCATTATTCGTTTCGAAAAGGAAAATTATTTCTGGAATTCATTTAATCCCGGGAAAATTGAAATTTATATTACCGTTCCCGAAATTAAGGAATTATCGGTTTCCGGGTCGGGCGATATTATTGCCGAAGATGCAATAAAAGCCCGTTCAATGGATCTGGCAGTTAGTGGGAGCGGAGATATAAATCTGGATGAGTTGATAGCCGAACATGTTAAAGCAGCAGTTTCCGGCTCAGGAGATATTCTTATAAACAGCGGGGGCAACGCTGAAGATTTATCAGTTTCAATTTCGGGTTCAGGCGATGTAAAAGCCGATGGATTTCAGGCAAAGAATGTAACGGTAAAAATTTCGGGCTCTGGTGACTGCACTGTGAATTCAAATGGAGCCTTAAATGTTCGGGTTGCAGGTTCAGGAGATGTCTTATACAGGGGAAATCCACAGATCGATTCGTCGGTTGCCGGTTCGGGTAAAGTGCGAAAAATGTAGAACAAAAAGATAATTTACCGAAAGCCATTGCATTTTGCGTGGCTTTTTTTATTTCCAAGCATACCTTATTTCATTTAAAATGACTAATTTGTATGAAAATTTATACTAAACTTAAATTTGTGAATCATGGGAATGTTAAGGGAATTTAAAAGTTTTGCCATGAAGGGCAATGTGCTCGATTTGGCAGTAGCCGTTATTATTGGCGGTGCTTTCGGAAAAATTATCTCCTCTTTTGTTAATGATGTTTTGATGCCACCGATTGGCTTGCTTTTGGGTGACAGAGATTTCAGCAACATGCGCGTTATTTTAAAATATCCGCGGGAAGCAATTATGGAAGGGGATAAAATAATTGCAGCCCCGATTGCTGAAGTGTCCATTCGTTATGGTGCTTTCATCAGCACAGTTCTTGATTTTCTGATTGTGGCATTTGCCATTTTTATGGTGGTAAAAGCTTATAACAGGTTGAAAAGAAAAGAAGAAGTTAAACCTGCAGCTCCACCTGCACCGCCGAAACAGGAAATTCTGCTTGCAGAAATCAGGGATCTTTTAAAGGAAAAGAAATAGGGTTTTGGAAAAATAAGCTGCTTCATTCCGGGGCAGTTTATTATTTTCTGATGATTTCAATTTGTCCGCCGTTTCCCAGTTTTATAATGCTTGAAGGAGTTGCCGGCATAACATCATCCTGCCTGTACTCTACAATATGATCCACCTGGCTTTTTATTTCTTCTGAAATTTCATCGAAAAAGGCAGGCGGTTTTTCGCCGGTGATGTTTGCCGAAGTTGAAACTAACGGCCGTCTGAACCGCTGTATAAGGCGTTGTGTAAATTCTTCTTTTGTGAAGCGGATACCAATTGTACCATCAGTTGCAATTGCATTTGGCGCCAGATTTTTAGCCTTCGGATAAATAATGGTGAGCGGTGTTGTAGTAAGCTCAATCAAATCCCAGGCAACTTCCGGAACTTCCTCCACATACCGATCGAGCAACGCCGGATTTTCCATCAGTACAAGCATGCTTTTGGTATCGCTGCGTTTTTTGATTTCGTAAATCCGCTGCACAGCTTCAGGATTTGTTGCATCGCAGCCAATTCCCCAGATTGTATCGGTGGGATATAAAATAACGCCGCCCTTTTTTAAAACTTCTACTGCTTTTTTTATGTCTTCGTGCATTATTTAAGTTATGATTTCGGAGTACAAAGAAATCATTTTTTTAGAATAGTTTTCCGGATGAAATTGTTTTGCATGGACGGACCCTTTTTTTATCAGTTCTTCTTTTAACGAATCATCCTGCACCATTTTTTTCAATACCTTACCTATATTTTTCACATCTGCCGGATCGCATAATAACGCAGCTCCTCCGGCCGTTTCAGGCAGGCACGAAACATTGGAGGTGATTACCGGGCATCCGCAGGCCATTGATTCGATAACCGGTAATCCAAATCCTTCGAATAATGAAATATAAACAGAAAATTGAGCGGTCTGAAATAATCCTGCCAGATCTTCTTCCGGTAAATCATTCAAAAATTTTACCCGTTCTTCCATTTTATTTTCAGAAATATATTTAAGAAGTTCAGTAGCATAAAGCGTCGGTTTTCCCACAAAAACTACCGGCATATCAATATTTTGGTCATGAAGTGCTTTAAGCAGGGACAACTGGTTTTTGCGGTGCTCGATGGTTCCCACTGCCAGAATAAATTTTTCGGGCAAATCATATTTTGAAAGCAATCCTGCGGGATTTTGTTTTTCAAAAAATACGGAAGAAATGGATTGGTAAACCACTTCAATTTTTAACGGATCAATTTTAAAATAATGAATGATATCTTCTTTGGTTTGATTGCTTATGGCGATAATTTTAGTTGCCGATGAACAGGCATATTTGACCTTCCGGTAATATATATTTCGATCCACGGCTTTGTAAAAATCGGGGTAGCGCATAAAAATCAGATCGTGTATGGTAACCACCGTCGGAACATCGCTGTTATGAATGCCTTCGGGAAGTTCATTGCTCAGTCCATGGAAAATATCCAGGTCATGCTTTTTTAACTGGCCGCTGAGTGAAAAACTCCGCCACAACGATTTGAATATTTTAGAGAGCGAACTGTCTGGTGAGATAACATCAAACTGTTTGTAATTCTTAAACAGATGATCTTTAATTTCGGGCGTAAAAAGTACATAATGGTTTTCAGGGAAATAAGTGAGGAGTGCATTTAAAGTGTTGCGGCTGTAATTTCCCAATCCTGATTCATTGAGAAAAGCCCGCTTGGCATCGAATCCTGTTTTCATAATTTATTGAACTTATTTCTAAAATTACGAAAAAAGCCGGGTTTAGTTCCCGGCTTTTATGATTTTTACAAATTGTCAGAAAGAATTCAATTCTTTTCATACACATTAGTTTGGCCGCAATCTTCAGCGTTTTCCTTATAAAATAGTTTTGCGCGCTTTTCATACCCTTCGTAGTATTTTGCCCAAATCAAAAAAGCTTCGCGTTCCCCGACCATCCTCGAGAATTTTAGCAAATCCTTTTGAAATACCTCCTCGCTGTCGTCAATTCTATAAAAAACGGTTGCCTTTCCCCCCTTTTTCAATACAAAACTTTCGTTGTCAAATTCGGTAATAACCCCTTGCAGATAGGGTTTTGGATTAGGTGGTCCAAATATTTCCGGATTAACTGGGATGGTGAAGAAACTATCGTTTTCAATAAAATACTTTAATTGATAAAATTGCTCCAATCCATTGAAGTCAAAAAAAATAGCAAGAGAATCATTGGCATGAACCTCTTTATAATTTTCCTCAACATAAAACCATCGCCCGCTTATATACGACGTGTCATTATTGTTTGATTTGCATCCGTAAAAAATTACTAAAATAATAATTAGTTTTTTCATATAGTTTTTTACAACAATAAGTAAAAAGTTCGTTTCATGATTTAATTGATTTGTGCAGTCAGTTGTAATTTTCTGAGTTGCGGTTAATATTCAATAGATGTTAGTTGCTGATTTCGTAGTTTTATTGATTTTTATGGTTAGTTGCTATAAAAATAAAGATTTAATTGTTTTTAAAAACCATTTTTTCAAAAATAAAACATGATTTAGAATAATTCTACTACTCGCGATGTTGTTGTAATAATATTCTTTAATTTATCTTCTTCGTTCATTAAAACACAAAAGCCGGGTTTATTCCGGCTTTTGCAATTTAGTTTAACATATTTTCTTTAACGTTAAAATCGGATAAGCCCTTCAAAATCCAATGTTGTAAAATAATCCTCAATAGTTTCCGGCCTTCTGATTTGAACCACTTCTCCATTTTCGCGCAGCAAAAATTCCGATGATTTTAATTTTCCGTTGTAGTTAAAACCCATGGCATGACCATGTGCACCGGCATCGTGAATAACAAGAATATCATCGGGTTGCAGTTCCGGCAGCAGGCGGTTGACGGCAAATTTATCGTTGTTTTCGCAAAGCGAGCCGGTAATATCATATTTTTCGGTATGCGGTTCCTTTTCTTTTCCGGCAACAGTAATGTGATGGTAAGCTCCATACATTGCCGGGCGCATAAGATTGACCATGCTCGCATCGAGTCCGGCAAATTGCTTGTACGTTTTTTTTATATGGCGCACTTTGGAAACCAGGTAACCATAAGGGCCGGTAATTGCACGGCCTGATTCAAAGAAAAGCTTCAACGGCGCCAGACCATTCCCAACAATTATTTTATTGTACAATTTCTGAATTCCTCTGCCTACATATTCCATATCAACCGGTTTGTCTTCTGGTTTATAGGGAATTCCAATTCCTCCGCCCAGATTGGCAAAATCCATCCTGATGCCTTCTTTTTCAGCAACTTCGGCAATCAGGTTGAATAGTATTTCAGCCGTTTCGATAAAATAATCCGCATCCAGTTCGTTGGATGCTACCATGGTATGAATTCCAAATCGTTTGACCCCTTTTTGTTTTAAAATGCGGTATCCTTCAATAATCTGAGTATGCGTAAAACCAAATTTAGCCTCTTCGGGATGTCCGATAATGAGGTTTCCTTTTTTAAGGTCGCCGGGATTATAGCGCATGCAAATGGTATCGGACAGACCTACATTTTTTTCCAGGTAATCAATGTGTGAAATATCATCGAGGTTGATAATGGCACCCAATTCCTTTGCCAGCCGGAATTCTTCCGCCGGTGTATCATTCGAAGTCAGCATGATTTCATTGCCGCGCATGCCGACACGTTTTGCCAGTTCCAGTTCGGCTATGGAGCTACAGTCGATTCCAAACCCCTCTTCCCGTAATATCTTCATTAAATAGGGATTTGGTGCAGCCTTTATGGCGAAATATTCCTTAAAACCTTCGTTCCATGCAAACGCATTTTTAAAATAACGTGCATTTTTACGAATTGCTTTTTCATCGTAAATATGAAAAGGTGTCGGGAATTTATTTGCTATTTCCTGAAGTTCATCTTTTGAGAAGGGTAAATTTTTTTCCGCCATAACAATTTTAATTTTGAGCCTGCAAAGTTAGAAATAACAGCAAACTTTCCGGAATTATTCTAAATAATGAAATGCAATGTTAGTAGAGAATTAATAAAATGCCTGAAATTAAACCAGACTTTCCACCAGTTCGCGGCTTAATGTTCCCGAAGCAATTTCGCGCACTTCACCTGTCATTTTTATATTCCACATTTCATCGATTTCAATTTTTAATGAGCCGCCCGGCATTTTAACTGTCAGTTCCTGATTGGTGAGCCCTTTCTTCACCATCACAGCTGCTACAGCACACGACGAGCTTCCGGAAGCCAGTGTCCAGCCGGCGCCACGTTCCCAAATCATTGCTTCCACTTCATTTTTGGAAACAACTTTTGCAAACTGCACATTAATCCGGTTGGGAAACATGGAATGGTGTTCAATCTGAGAACCAAATGTTTTTAGCTCCTTTTCATCCAGTTCATCCTTAATAATTACACAATGCGGATTTCCAACTGAAACGCAATTGATTTGGTAATCTTTGTACTCAAGGTGCAGTGTTTCATCAAGGCACTCCGGGTTTTCACTTATTACAGGAATTTTTGGGGAAGAAAAAACTGCCTTTCCCATATCAACTTTAACAACTTGTGCTTTACTGTTTCTTTCTTCTGTTATTTCGGCACGCACCAATCCACCCGGTGTTTCAATGGTGAATATTTTCGATTTTGCAAACTTGTAATCATACAGATATTTTGCAAAAATACGCAATCCATTGCCACTTTTCTCTGCTTCCGAACCGTCAGGATTTAAAATCCGCAACCCAAAATCGGCTACAAAACTGGGAACTTTTAAAAGAATACCGTCAGAACCCAGACCGTAATGAACGTCACAGATTTTTATAATGGCTTCTTTTGTCAGTTTAAATTCTGTTTCATTTTGATTTAAAACAACATAGTCGTTACCCAGTCCATGTGATTTTACAAAAAAGTTTTGCATATCGTTCGTTTTTATAGTACAAAAGTATTAAACGAAACTGAATAAAAACAGACGTATATTCTCAAGAGGGAAAGGGAAAGGATAAATTAATAAAAGCAGTCTTTGGGGGTTAAATCTTTGGGGCATTTTGTCACTGCCGTTCAATTCGTGTAATATCGATGTATTGAATGTCTCCGCATTTTCTGTCGCGGGTCCAGTCCAGGTTTACAGCAATGGGAAATGTTTCTGTAATCAGGTCAATATTGGCTGAAGTTGGTAAGGATTCGAAATTGTAGGTTGAATCACGAATTTCAACAAGGTAGCCTCCACAACAAATACATTGCCTAATGTCGGGTCCGTTAATTATTGCTGAAGATTGATACGCGTTTTCATCTTCGGCACACGAAAAGAAAATTCCTGTGAACAGGGAAAGCAGGAAAATGATTTTTTTATACTTCATGACAGGATAAATTTAGATTTAATGCACAACTATGAGATGCAATTTAACCCATTTTAGTTGCGTTACCCAATTCATTTGCTGATCATCCAAACGTTAAGAAGAGGGTAAAAGCCAATTGGTTTTTGGAAGAAAGCAAACCAATTTCTTACCTTTGTTTTCCTGTATTTTCGAATTCATTGAAATATTAAAATAAACTGAAACATGGCATTAATTAATGAAAACTACCTGAAACTTCAGGCAGGTTATCTTTTCCCGGAAATCGGCCGGCGCGTGAATGAATTTGTGAAAGCCAATCCGGATAAAAAAGTAATTAAAATGGGAATCGGCGATGTAACGCAGCCTTTGGTTCCAAGCGTGGTAAAAGCATTTCACGAAGGGGTGGAAGAAATGGCAAGCAGTCATTCCTTTAAAGGTTACGGACCAGAACAGGGTTATGCTTTTCTACGCGAGGCCATTGCCGAAAATTCCTATCAAAAAAGAGGAATTGATATTTCTGCCGATGAGATATTTATTTCCGATGGGTCGAAATGTGATACAGGAAACATACAGGAAATCTTCGGACATGAAAATAAAATTGGCATTTGCGATCCGGTGTATCCGGTTTATGCCGACACTACAGTAATGGCGGGTAAAACAGGGAGTTACAATTCAGGTCATTACGAAGGAATAATTTACATGCCCTGTACCAAAGAAAATGGTTTTATTCCGGAATTGCCATCGGAAACGCCCGACCTGATTTTCCTTTGCTACCCGAATAATCCAACCGGAACTGTTGCTTCCAAAGAAGAACTGAAGAAATGGGTGGATTTTGCCATCAAAAACAACAGCATCATTTTATATGATTCAGCTTATGAAGCATTTATTACCGATGATGCCATTCCACGTTCGATTTACGAAATTGAAGGGGCGAAAAAAGTAGCCATCGAATTCCGGAGTTTTTCCAAAACCGCCGGATTTACAGGTACGCGTTGTGCATTTACTGTAATTCCGGAAGATTTGCAGGCTTTCGATAAAAACGGCAATTCCTATAAAGTAAAAACCTTCTGGAACCGCCGGCAGTCCACCAAGTTTAACGGCGTTTCCTATCCCGTGCAAAAAGCAGCAGCAGCCATTTTTACCGAAGAGGGTAAAAAAGAGGTAGCTGAAGTGATTGCTTTTTATCTTGAAAATGCGCGGATAATGAAAGCAAGTCTTGCAGAGGCCGGTTACGAAGTATATGGCGGAACAAATGCTCCATATATCTGGGTGAAAACCAAAAACGGAATGAGTTCCTGGGAATTCTTCGATAAAGTGCTGAATGAAGCAAATGTTGTGGGAACGCCCGGTTCGGGATTTGGCCCGGCAGGCGAAGGATATTTTCGGTTTTCGGCATTTAACGATCGCGAGAATGTGCTGGAAGCCATGGAACGGATAAAGAATTTGAAATAAAAGCCCCTCCCGGCCTTCCCGCGGGGTGGAGGAGAAAAAGAATTCCGGTTTGAGAATGTTCAAATCGGATTTCTTTTTTCTTTATAGATTAATTTTCTGAATTTTATGCTGTTTAGTTAAGACAAAAATTAAAAGAATCTGAACAGCGAACACCCTTCGACTACGCTCAGGGTGACTTTCAGACTATGAGTCCTTATCTGACGAAAGCAGAAATTTTTTCGACAATTGATTTAAAATCAGAGAAACGGCTTCCTTCAGATTTTCTTTTGCTTCCTCCAATGTTTCACCCTGAGAATTAGTTCCCGGAATTTCTTCTACATAGGCTGCATATCCTCCTTCAGGGTCTTCTACAAATACAGTGGTAAAATGCAAATTATTAATATTCATATAAATACATTTTTTACAGATATATCAAATTTGCAAATTACAGCATATAGCTGATAATTTTTATCTGCGTGCATCAGCGTATTCTGCGGGAAAAATTTAGTGTTAATTTCTATTTGATAAACTCTCCCGCTGATTTCGCAGAAAACCGCAGAATGAAGAAACTCAGAAAACCTGTCCGAAACTAATTACTTCAGCACCGGCAATTCAATTTTAGAAGGATGTTGTGCATCATGGTAAATTTTGATTTCGCTTTTGATAAAATCAGATTCAGCACAGTGGTAAATATCAATAAACTGTTGCGGATTGCGATCAACAAGCGGGAACCAGCTGCTTTGGATTTGCACCATCAGCCGGTGCCCTTTTTTGAACGTGTGGGCAATGGACGGCAGTTCGAATTTCACTTCTTCAACTTTCCCCGGTGTGAAAGCTGAAGGATTTTCATAGCTGTACCTGTAACGCCCCCGAAAAACTTCTCCCCGTACCAGCATTTGGTATCCGCCCATTGGATAGACAGGAGCTGCATCTTTTTCCGCATAAATATCCACATCGTTAAATCCAATATAATCCGGAAAAACATCAATGATTTTTAGCACAAAATCGGCATCGGTTGTTGATATACTGGCAAATAATCCGGCAGTAACGCTACCGGTTACAGTTAAATTCTGTGTCAGTGTGTCGGTTTGAAATACCAGCACATCCGGCCGTCGCGATGCAAAGCGCTGATCGGCGGTCATATAGGTTCTGGTACGGTTGAACTGAACATCTTCTTCGTAAGGTACCGGTTTGGAAGGGTCGCTGGTGTATTCGCTGAAACTGTTTTTTATATCGGGTTGCTCAAAATCGGCTGAACCTTCATCGTGTAAATAGAGTGTCCGGGTTACTGTATTTTCAGGAGGCCACTGTTCAAAAGAGTACCATTTGTTTTCGCCTGTAATGAAAACAGTTGCATCTGCAATTTCTGAAATATCACCTTTGTCCTTTAAAAAGTAGTTGAAAAACGGAACTTCGAAATGTTCCTGATAATAGGTGCTGGTATTGGCTTCAAATTCCACATTTCCAAGGTGAGTGCCGTCGTTGGTTGACCACTGCCCATGGTACCACGGGCCTTCCACTATTTTATTAAATGCTTTGCCGGGATTGTTTTCTTCTGCAGCTTTATATGAATTCCAGGCGCCCCAGCAATCTTCCGCATCAAACAAACCGCCCACCCACAGCATGGCCGGTTGCAAATCGGCTGTGGCCCGACGTGCATCGCGCGCCTGCCACCAGGCATCATAATCCGGATGTTCCATCATATCATTCCAGAAAGCTATGCTGTCACCGGTTAATTGTGTAAGGTTCTTTACCGGACCGGTTTCGAGATAAAATTTATAATTGTCGTGAACAGGGAACCCAACAGATGATGCACCAATCGAATCGGGTTGTGGATGAGGCACCCCAAAAGCACTTCCAATCGCCGAATAAAAGCTAAAAGCATCCATTTGAAAAAATGCGCCGTTGTGATGAAAATCGTCGCCGATAAACCAGTTGGTCACCGGAGCCTGCGGACTTACCGCTTTCAGTGCCGGATGATTGCATGCCGCAGCCATCGTGGAATAAAATCCGGGATACGAAATGCCAAAAACACCCACCTTCCCGTTATTGTTGGGAATATTTTCAAGCAACCAGTCGATGGTATCGTAAGCGTCACTTGCTTCATCCGTTTCATCTCCTTTTTTGTCAGGGTTAAACGGCCGTACATTTTCGAATTCTCCTTCGCTCATCCACCTTCCGCGCACATCCTGCGTTACCAGAATATAACCCTCTTTGAGGTATTCCCTTTTGTACCCTTTCCAGTAACCGGCATATTTATTTTCGCCATAGGGTTTGCAGGAATAGGGTGTTCGGGTAATTAAAACCGGATGTTTTTCTTTTGAATCTTTGGGCATGTAAACCGATGTAAACAGTTTTACACCGTCGCGCATGGGAATGTAAAATTCCTTTTTCTCATAATTTTTTTTGAACCAGCCGGAATCAATTTGCTGGTCACTGCAGGAGATGTAAAGGATCAGCAACAAAAACAGGAGCACCTTTTTCATGGAAAGAAATTTTTGAACAAATGCAAGATATTAAAGTTTAGGTCAAAAAAACAAGGCAAGCCAAAAGTTTTTGACGCAATGAATAAAAATATCATTAATGTCAGGTTAAATCTTTTAACTATGGGCTCAAAGCCGCTTCATAACCGCCTTTAACTAACCCCGGGATTAATCCCGGGGTTAGTTAAGTCAACATAGCGCCGGGCTTTTAGCCCGTAACCCAATTTGGTTGAATATCAACTATTCCATCCTTTCTTGTCTCGCTCAGGTATTTATTGTTCACGGGACAACAGTGAAATAACATGAAGCACAAAACTTTCTTTCCCCAATTCATCCTGTTTAGTGTGAAAAATTCAAAATATGCTTAAATCAGTCAGCCGTATTTTCACTCGAAATTTTCTTCCTAACCTTGCTTCCCGGATAAATTTTCAATGCTTCCTCCAGAATTTTAAGACAAAGAGCCAAATCCTCTTTTTTTAATACGTAGGCAATACGCACTTCGTCGAGACCTTTATTGGGCAATGTATAAAAACCGGAAGCCGGGGCCATCATAACCGTCTGTCCTTGGTATTCGAAATCGGAGAGGAGCCATGCACAAAACTTTTCCGAGTTATCTACCGGGAGCCGGGCCACGGTGTAAAAGGCTCCCATTGGTATGGGGGAATAAACTCCGTCAATCCGGTTGAGCCCATCAATTAAAAATTTGCGGCGTTCAACATATTCGTTGTAGTTGTTCAGCATATAATCATCGGCAGCATCCAGTGATGCTTCGGCGGCAATCTGTCCAATGAGCGGCGGGCTCAGCCTTGCCTGGCAAAATTTCATCACATTGCGCCTGACTTCTTTATTTTTAGTAATCAATGCGCCTATACGTAATCCACATTCACTGTACCGTTTCGATACGGAATCCACCAGTACAACATTTTGCTCAATTCCTTCCAGGTGAAAGGCGGAAATATAGGGCGATCCGGTGTAGCAGAATTCACGGTAAACCTCATCCGAGAAAAGATAAAGATCGTATTTCTTCACCAGGTCGCGGATTTTATTCATTTCCTTGCTGGTGTATAAATAGCCGGTGGGGTTATTTGGATTGCAAATCATAATACCCTTTGTTTTTGGGGTAATCAGCTTTTCAAATTCCTCTACCGGGGGCAGGGCAAACCCCTCTTCAATTTTTGCGGCAATCGATTTAATTACCGCACCGGCAACTATGGCAAATGCTTCATAGTTGGCGTATGCAGGTTCCGGAACAATAATTTCATCGCCTGGGTCGAGGCAGCTCATAAAGGCAAAAGTAACCGCTTCGCTTCCGCCGGTTGTAATGATGATATCTTCTACTTCTACATCAATTTTAAATTTGTGGTAGTACTGAACCAGTTTTTTACGAAACGATAAAATTCCTTCGCTGGGTGTATATTCCAGAATCTTCCTGTCGATGTTGCGTATGGCATCCAGCGCCTCGGGTGGTGTGGGTAAATCGGGTTGACCTATATTTAAATGATGCACCTTAATTCCTCTTTCTTTTGCTTTATCGGCCAGCGGAGCCAGCTTCCTGATGGGCGAATCAGGCATTATCCTTCCTCTTTCTGAAACTATCGGCATGTTGTATAATATATTTTTATAAAGGAACAAATATACAAGTATCAGAATGAAATCAATGAAGGAGTTAAATTTTCAGATTAAAATATTATTAAAAAATTAAATTTCAATTTATTATAATGGCCTGCTTTAATGGCTTTGCAGGGACGGAATATCAGCAGAATCAGTAATTTTTGTCATATTTTACTCCATTGGTTGTGTCTATTTTTGGTCAGAATTAATTAAAACATTTACTGAAATGATTATCGGAGTACCCAAAGAAATAAAGAATAACGAAAACCGGATTGCTTTAACACCAGCCGGAGCTGCAGAATTGATACACAACGGTCACGAAGTATTCGTACAATCCGGGGGCGGAAGCGGAAGTGGT
Organism: uncultured Prolixibacteraceae bacterium; assembly: GCA_963771595.1. Classification (GTDB taxonomy): domain Bacteria; phylum Bacteroidota; class Bacteroidia; order Bacteroidales; family Prolixibacteraceae; genus CAVYUC01. The sequence goes on from CAVYUC010000037.1 coordinate 37,888, forward strand.
TTTCAGGATGAAGATTATATTGAAGCAGGTGCCACCATGCTGCCCACCATTGAAGATGTGTATGAAGTGGCCGAAATGATAATGAAAGTAAAGGAGCCGATTGAACAGGAATACAGCCTGATAAAAAAAGGCCAGATTTTATTTACTTATTTTCATTTCGCATCCTCGGAAAAATTAACGGAGGCGATGCTTCAGAGTGGCTCAGTTTGTCTGGCCTATGAAACGGTTGAACTGGATGACCGTTCGCTGCCGCTGCTGGTTCCCATGAGTGAAGTTGCGGGCCGCATGTCGGTACAGGAAGGGGCTAAATACCTCGAGAAAACCTATGGCGGTTACGGCGTTCTGCTGGGTGGTGTCCCCGGAGTTCCTCCAGCAAAAGTGCTGATAATCGGTGGTGGTATTGTTGGGACCGAAGCTGCAAAAATGGCTGCCGGCTTAGGTGCCGATGTTACCGTTATGGATGTATCGCTGAAACGCCTGCGCTATCTCGATGATATTATGCCGGCCAATGTGAAAACATCCATGAGCAACGATTACAACATCCGCGACATGGTGCAGACCCACGATTTAATTATTGGCGCCGTTCTGATTCCCGGAGCCAAAGCTCCGCGGCTGGTTACCCGCGACATGCTGAAAATCATGCGTCCCGGAACGGTAATGGTGGATGTGGCTGTTGATCAGGGTGGCTGCTTCGAAACTACTGTGGCAACTACACATGCCGATCCTACTTTCACCATCGACGATGTTATTCACTATTGCGTGGCGAACATGCCGGGAGCTGTGCCTCGCACATCCACCATAGCGCTTACAAATGCCACCCTGGCCTATGCACTGCAAATTGCAGGAAAGGGCTGGAAACAGGCTTGCATCGACAGTGTGCCGCTGCGGAAAGGGTTAAATGTTGTTGATGGAAAAGTGGTGTATAAAGGTGTTGCCGATGCTTTTGATTTGCCTTACACCGAAGTCAGTAAAGTGCTGTGATTTTCTAACCAAATCAATATGTCAAAGGGCTCTGCACTGGTTGCAGGGCTTTTTTTATTTTATACCGTTTAATAACCCAATCGTGCCGTTTACTAAGTGTGTCTTTTATAATTGGTTTTTTTCAGCCACCTTTGAATAAACCAATTTTCAAAAGGTATGAAATCGCAGGGAATCATCTTTTTACTCACCCTTTTATTTTCTTCATCAGTTTCATTTTCGCAGGAAGAGGTGATAAAATTAAATCTGGAGGAAGGGAAAACTTACGTATTTGGGTTTAATTCCCGTAATACTGTTGTAGATAATGAGGGAAAGTCGGCTTTGAGATCTGCAGGTAAGGGGAAATTTAAATTTGAAGTAGAGAAAATTACCCCCGAAAAAATAGTTTTTTCCTCATTGATACTTTCACGTAGATTAACAGAACCGGATAAAGAAATCAAAATAATAAACGATGTAGAATTTCCACCCGTAGTGGAAAATATTAACTTGAACAATTATTATTCAAATGTTGTACTGTCTCTCCTTACAATGGTTCCGTTGCAGTACGAAATCGATTTGGCTGCTAATTCAATCAAACAAATAAATACAGGAGAAATGCTGGAAGAAATGCATTCCGTACTGACAAAAAAAGGATATGATAACGAAATTATTTCGAATATGATTGATTTTGTTAGAGAGAGAAATTTTGTTTTACAGCGGATTTTTTCATATAACGATTTGCTACTGTATTTTAACCATTCTGTTCAGGAACAAAATGAAACAATAAAAAGTCCGTTTCTTGGGAAAGTATTCAAAAAAACAGAAGATGGGAAATATGTTAGCGGGCAAAATAAAAATGTAACCGGAACAGAATTCATTTCTGCAAAACTGGATAAAAACCACGGCTTCATATTGGATTTTTATAAATCTCAATACGATTCCGTTAAAACCAGAAGGAGAACAAATAGTTACAAGCTTTTAACCGAAACCGAAATGACGTTTCTGGAAGAATTTAAAACCGGTGATAATTATTTTACTTTTAATTGTACCGTTGAAAATCCTATAGATTCCTTCGTTACGTTGTTTTATATGGATTTGCCATACGGAGAAAAAAATACAGTAAAACTTCTGAAGCTGGATGAAAATAATCGGGTTACTTTCAGAACAAATTTGCCCGGAAGGACATTCGTTTTTTTTGCATCTAAAGGATTAAATTACCTATCACTGAATTCACAATATATATTTTATGCTGAACCGGGTGATACGTTAAATTTGATTGTAAAAAATGGGGAAGATAAAAATGTATTCAGGATTTCAGGAAGTAATCAACAAATTAATAACCTGTTAAATGATATTCGCAAAGAAAAGAACCTCTTTTCCTTTTCGATGAAAACAATTACAATAGGAGCAGTAACATCCGGATTTCAAGGATATGAAGCTGCTGAAGATGGTGTTGCAGTAATTGATAATTTTCTGAAAGCAAAAAATATACAATTGGATGAACCCGATTATGAGTTCATTAAAAATGAATGGCTTGCCGCGGAATATTTTACTTATTTCTCCTATGCAAACATTGTTGATTTCATTCATGCCGATCAGAATGGAATTGATTTTGCCGGTTCCGATCCATTAAATGAAAATGAACTGGCAGCCCAAAAGGCAGTTGAAATGATCAGAGATTTCGATATTCATGATATTTATAATGATTACGGTTTATATTCACGGCAGCTTTCAAATATGTATTTACATTATTATCTGAGACACCTCCCGCGGGTAGTTCATTCAAGTTTGGGTTTCAGAGAAACGGCCACAATGGAATTTGATAAAGCTAAATTAATTCTCGGTGGGGCTGTTTATTACCGAACTATGGCAGGAGAACTAATTCGAAGTATCACAAGTGAGTATTTGGCTTATTTGCCCTTTACAAAATATGATTTGAACGAGTCGCTGGAATGTATTGACCAACTTGCCCGTCAAAGTTATGATGAATATTTTATCCGGTCATTAAAAGAATTTCGTAATAAACGGTTAAATTGGGAAAGTGAACATTTTCTGCCGGAAATAGAATTATATAGACCCAGTGGAAACAAAACCACATTTGAAAAAGCGATCGAAGGAAAGCCAACAGTGGTTTATGTAAGTAATGACTGGAGCAGATATCGATATGAATTGGATAAAAAAGCAGAAGAAAATCCCGATATTCGTTTTATTCTGATAACTCAGGGAAATAGCCTGAGTGAATGGCAGGATTATTTGAAAAAAGCTGAACCCGTCGCGGAACAGTTGTTACTTATCGACAATGAAAAAACTTTAAATGATATTTTTCTGCGGTCGAATATACTTTATATTGCTTACGATAAAAATGGTAATCTTCTCAAATATGACCTTGAATTAAAAAAAGCAATCAAACTGGCCAAACAAAGTCTCGCCGAAAAAAAGGAGCTCAATAAATCGCAGCTTCAAATCATAGTACTGATACTTTTAATGTTACTGGTTCTGTTGATTACAGGATTATTTATCTGGAAATGGAGGGTTCGCCAGCGGTTTCGCAATGAAGAGCAGCGGCGGCGGTTGCGCGAGCTGGAACTTACGGCTATCCGTTCGCAAATGAACCCCCATTTTTTGTTTAACAGCCTGAACTCGGTGCAAAACCTTGTACAGCAAAACAAGGGCCGCGAGGCTCATTTGTATTTGGCCGACTTTGCCGGGCTCATCCGCAAAGTGCTGCAAAATTCCGAAAAAGAGGAGGTATCTCTGGCTGAAGAGTTGGAAATGACACAGCAGTATTTAAACCTTGAAAAACTGCGTTTCGATTTTGGTTACAAGGTAAATATTTCCAAAGAAATTGATATTCACAACACACTTGTCCCTTCCATGTTGCTGCAACCCTTTGTGGAAAATGCCATTATTCACGGGTTACAGAACAAATCCGGAATCCGGCAGCTGGATATAAGTATTTCGGACGAAGGATCCGGCATTAAAATAACAATTGAAGACAATGGTATTGGCCGTGAGGCTGCAAAGGAGATATCGAATGCCAGAAACGGGAAAAGCTCAAAACTGATGAAAGAACGGCTGGCAATCCTTCAACAAAAACAGGGCGAGAAATACCACCTGGAAACGATTGATCTCAATGGGACAGATTCCGGAACAAGAGTGGAGATTTTAATCCCTGAGGAAAAATAGTAAAATGAACAGCAAAGGTTTTTAAAGCGGGGGCTTCGCTCTGAGCGAAACCCTCGCTCTTGCGAAAAAAGGAGCTCAACAAATCGCAGCTTGCAAATCATTGTACTGATACTTTTAATGTTACTGATTCTGTTGATTACAGGATTATTTATCTGGAAATGGAGGGTTCGGCAGCGGTTCCGAAAGGAAGAGCAGCGGCGGCGGCTGCGCGAGCTGGAACTTACGGCTATCCGTTCGCAAATGAACCCCCATTTTTTGTTTAACAGCCTGAACTCGGTGCAGAACCTTGTACAGCAAAACAGGGGCCGCGAGGCCCATTTGTATTTGGCCGACTTTGCGGGACTTATCCGCAAGGTGCTGCAAAACTCCGAAAAGGAGGAGGTGTCGCTGGCTGAAGAACTGGAAACGGTAAGGCAGTATTTAAACCTGGAAAAACTGCGTTTCGATTTTGAATACAAGGTTAATGTTGCCAAAGAAATCGATATACACAACACACTGGTCCCGTCGATGTTGCTGCAACCCTTTGTGGAAAATGCCATTATACACGGGTTGCAGAACAAATCCGGAATCCGGCAGTTGAATATCAAGTGTTTCGTACTGAAAGCAGTCGGGATTAAAATAACAATTGAAGACAATGGTGATTGGGCGTGAGGCTGCGAATGCGGTTTCGAATGCCAGAAACGGAAAAAGCTCTAAGCTGATGAAGGAACGGCTGGCCATCCTTCAGCAAAAACAGGGGGAGAAATACTACATGGAAACCATTGATCTCATTGGGACGGATTCCGGAACGAGGGTGGAGATTTTAATACCGGAAGAGAAATAGTAAAATGAATAGCACAGGTTTTTAAAGCGAGGGCTTCGCTCAAAGCGAAACCCTCGCTAAAAAAGACAAATTACAGCTTTATGACAGTTGTCTTACATTTCAGGAAAATTGTCGTAAATTTGATTTTGTAAAAAGGAATAAAATATGGAAGCAGAAAATTTAACCATAAAATCTCTTGAAAATAAGGATGTTCTTCAATTAATTGATATTACCAGGAAGGGCGTTGATTATAATACATATAAGAAGTTTACAGCTTCCTATCCATTAAATCCGGCGGCATGGTCAAAAATTTTGAATATGTCGGAAAGAACGATTCAACGATACAAGAGGGAAAAGAAACGATTTGATTCCATTCATACAGAAAAATTCCTTCTGATAATGTTACTTTTCAAAAAAGGTGTTGAAGTTTTTGGAAATACATCCAATTTTTTAACCTGGATTAATTCCAAAAATATTCCGTTAGGCGGTGTGAAACCTCTTGATTTGTTGGATAACTCATTCGGAATTAACATGGTAAAAGACGAGTTGATAAAAATGGAACATGGAATTTTAGCATGATAGTTTATCGGCTTGCAAATAAAAAATATTCCGAAGATTTAACAGGAACCGGAGCTGAAATTACAGGCGGGAGGTGGAATTTTAAAGGAACAAAACTTTTATATACGGCAGATTCCAGAGCTTTATGCATGTCAGAAATTGCAGTTCATACCCCGGTAGGGATTATGCCGCAGGATTATTATTTAATCACAATAGAAATTCCTGATTTTTCACAAATGAAACTGATTGAACCGGAAACATTACCCAAAGACTGGAGAAAGTTTCCATATTCAAAATCTACGCAGGAATTGGGAGAAAACCTCATAAAGTCAAATGAATATCTTTACATTAAAGTTCCATCGGCAGTGGTTCAGGGTGATTATAATATTTTGATTAATCCATTGCATGCTGATTTTGAAAAAGTTAAAATCATTAAAACAGAGAAATTTAATTTTGACGAAAGACTTTTCAAATAAAAATTTTGTTGAACTTCTGAAGCGAAGGTTATCGAGGGCTTCGCTCCAAGCGAAACCCTCGATAAAAAATCAAACAAACCGACAATGCAAATCAAATCAATCATAGTGGACGATGAAAAACACGGCCGCGAGAATCTGTCCGGGATTTTAAGACAATATTGTCCGGAGGTGGATATATTAGGCGAAGCAGATTCAGTGGAACGTGCTGTTGCATTGATAAACGAATTCCATCCCGACCTCGTTTTTCTGGACATTGAAATGCCAAAAGCCGACGGTTTTCAGTTGCTCGGGCAACTGCAGGATTTTCAGTTCGAGGTGATTTTTGTAACGGCGTACGACAACTACGCAATCAAAGCTATCCGTTTTTCTGCCGCCGATTACATTTTGAAACCAATTAATATCAATGATTTACAGGCGGCAGTTGAAAAAGTTTCGGAACGCATCTGTCTCAGGAATGAGAACCTGCGGATGAAGCAATTGGTACATAACATCAGTCAGCCCAACAACCCGCGAATTGGCCTTGCCCACTGCCGACAGAATAGAATTTGTGGAGGTGAGTAAAATCATCAGGTGTCAGGGCGAAGGAAACTATACTCACATTTATTTCGAGCCGGATAAACATTTGCTTGTAGCCAAAACACTTGTGGAATTTGAAGAATTGCTTGAGGAATATGCTTTTGTCCGGGTTCATAAATCCCATTTGGTAAACTTTAATCATGTGATGACATATATAAAAACCGATGGCGGAATGTTGCAGGTTTCCAATGCGAAACAGGTTGCAGTTTCACGCAGAAGAAAAGAAGAAGTACTGAAAAAGCTGAAAATGAAATGTTAAATGAAAACCCTGATTTTGTTCCTGGTAGTTTAGATTTTCCGTTTCCGTACGTTATTTCATCCCTAAGAAACAAATTGAGTTATAAAGACACTGTTCAAAAATCAAATTTGGGTAAAAAACAACAGATAATAAAAAAAGACACCTTCCTTTCTGACGGTGCCTTTTGTTTTTGTCATGGCGTATTTATGTTTTACTTTTTACTGTAAAACGGTAATACAAAGTATGTATAAATAATGCAGCCCACGCAAATTGCCAGTGCAAATTCCAAGGTGGCAAAAAATACAAGGATTCCTCCTACAACCATCGCGGCTGCTGCTAAATCGAAAAAGAATAAAATCAGAATCGCCAGTGTCATTACAAATCCAAGACGGGCAGCAAAAACCTTTTGTGCTTTGGCGATTGGTTTTTTACTCAGGTTAAGTGCATTGGCCAGCCGTGAGCTTAAATAACTTATGGGGCTGTACTTTACTCCTGTAAAAGCCCGGATATAAAAATCGGCTAAAAGAAATATAAAGAACAATACTGAATTAAATACAAAACCGCCAACGATAAGTAACACGGTCAGAAATGCATTTATCCGGGTGACATGTTCATTTATTTTTTCTTCTGAAATCGGGCAAACCAAATGTCTCATTATTCTGTTTTTCATTATTGAAATCGGTTATTGGATTCAAATTAAGTACAAAAAAGTATTCTATCCCAATGGTAGGATAAAAGAATCGGTTTTTTCTTACAAAAATTTAACAAAAAGAGGAAATAACTGTGTTTTGTTGAACAGGGTATTCAGATGTTCTAAAAAAGTTTAGTTTTGGCATAAGTTTAATTAAGATACCGGTACAGAAACCGGCCCATCGAGAAATATATCCAGCAATCCACCTGACTTGTTGAAAATTACAATGCGTTCCTTGTCGATCCACATGGCACAGAGCGATCCGCAATATTGCTCCCATTCCAGTTTCATTTCCACAACATAAACATTTTCATATTCCTGCGGAATCAAAGGTTCGCCCAGAGAATTTAATGCTGGTGACTGATAATTTTCTTTGAACGAAACAGTTGCCTGGTGCCGGAAATCAGCTGTTAGAAAAAAATTGCCTTCAGGCTCCTGGTTAAACTGTTCTATTAATCCGGAATAATAGTTGATGGCATCCGAGGTTATTGCGTATGGAATATATACACCGTCAAAACTGTTGTAATACCAGTACCCTGAAACCGGCACTTCAGTCCATGTGCCGGCAGCCTGTATCACATCCTGCCTTGGCGGATAAACTGTTTCGGCGGTTTCGATTAGTCCGGCTTCAAATGAGCCGGATGAAATTCGCTCAATTGATTTTGTGTATGATTTTTCAGCTTCCGGCTCGTTTTCTTCATATGAACAGGAGAACCATATCGTTGTGGAAAGAATTGCCGGCAGAAACAGGTATTTCTTCATTTTAAATTGTTTAAAAATAAGAGCAGTTGATACACGGTAAGGTTGCGTATTCATTTTCGGTAGATGGTTTCTGGTTAAAAATGCATAAATTAGTTTTAAATTAAATAAGATGGATACGGAAATGATCTGGCGGATGTAAAGATGAATGACTGCATTTCCCAAGCGAATTTTAACCGGACAACGATTATAAAAATGTGTTACTTGATTCATGTATGTTTGGAAACAACAATTAATTATAAACTATTCAGATGAAAACAGCAGTTTTAATAACAGTAGTTTTGGTTTTGGCCGGATTCGAAACCAAAAGTGATAAAGTTGATTCGGGCGTTTACAGTTTTTCGAAAATAAACAGAGAAAAAACAGTGTCGGGAGAGCAACGCAGGTTTATGAATGGAGAAACAAAACATATGCAGAATTTTGAAATTCTGGCAACTACACTCAACCCGGGAAAAGCACTAAAGGGAAACCTGGTTAAGAATGATGAAGAACAAATAGTAGTGATTAAAGATGGTCAGCTGAAGGTGGTGCTAAATAATGAAACAAAAGAATTGGGAGCGGGAAGCGTCGTTTTGGTTATGCCCGGCGATGAATTCCAGATGGCAAATACTGCAGGCAATAAAGTTACTTTTTATACCATTCAGTATAAATCGAAGAAACCGATGGATACCGAACAGGGCAAGTTAGCAGGCGGTTCTGCATTTATCGATTGGAATGACATAAAATTTACTCCGCACGACAAAGGAGGAATCCGCCGTTATTTCGATCGTAAATCGGCCATGTCTGATCGCATTGAAATGCATGTCACGACATTAAATCCACAAATAAAAAGCCATGAACCACACACACATATTCCCTCCGAAATTGTAATTATGATGGATGGTAAAACCGAAATGGAAATTGGTGGAAAACATTATCAGGGCAGGGCAGGCGATATTTACTTTTTGGGGTCCGAAATTCCTCATGCCATTCGCAACACCGGGGATAAACAATGTATGTATATGGCTTTTCAATGGGAGTAAAAATCATACCATCTCTATTTAAAAAACTTATAAATACATTAAGATGTATTTTCCTGACAAGATGGAGCTATGCAATTTTCAATTTTTAAGTATCTTAACTTCCCCTTGAATTTGAATTTCATTCCGAAGTGAAAAAGAATATTCACATAAAGAATTAATCATGCATAAATTTAAATTTACGGTTATCTTTTTCTGCCTTTTAATAATTGTCAAAACAGGTTTTGCTGAAGATGGATATAAGCTTTGGTTAAATTACAAGCCGGTTTCACTGACGCTTCAAAATACTTATAAAATCCAGGTGAAAGGTTTAAAGGTGGTTGGTGAATCTTCAACTATGAAAATCGTAAAAGAAGAGCTACAGCATGGTTTAAATACAATTCTGGGTGCCGAAATTCCTGAAATCGGGAACCAGGTTGCAGAAGGCGTCATTGTTGCAGGGGAAATCGGAAGTTCACCGGAATTGAAAAACAGGGATATTGAAAAGAAATTGCAAAACACAGGTGATGAGGGGTATTTTATCACGACTCAAAAATCGGGTGGGAAAAAAGTAATACTTATAACTGCCAATTCTGAAAAAGGGGTTTTGTATGGAACATTTCGTTTTCTGCAGTTGCTACAAACGGGTAAAAGCATTAAAAATATTGATATTTTCAGTTCACCAAAAATACAAATCAGGGTACTTAATCACTGGGATAACCTGAACCGTAGTGTGGAGCGCGGATACGCAGGTAATTCGCTTTGGGATTGGGAGAGCCTTCCTGAAATTAATGATCAGCGTTACGTTGATTATGCACGGGCAAATGCATCCATCGGAATTAACGGCAGTGTGTTGAACAACGTCAATGCAAATCCCGACATGCTAAAGCCTGAGTATTTAAGGAAAGTGGCTGCACTTGCGGACATATTTCGGCCGTTTGGAATTAAAGTTTACCTGTCTGTAAAATTCAGTTCACCACAAAATATAGGTGGCCTGGAAACTTCTGATCCGCTGGATTCGGATGTTCAGGAATGGTGGAAAAACAAGTCAAAGGAAGTTTATTCCTATATTCCCGATTTTGGCGGATTCCTTGTAAAGGCCAATTCCGAAGGTCAGCCGGGTCCGCAAAATTACAACCGTACGCATGCCGAAGGCGCCAATATGCTTGCTGATGCCTTGCAACCTTTTGGCGGAATTGTAATGTGGCGTGCTTTTGTATACGACAATAATGTGCCGGTTGACCGGGCTATGCAGGCGCTGAACGAGTTTCAGCCGCTTGATGGAGAATTTCGCGACAATGTATTGATTCAGGTAAAAAACGGGCCGATTGATTTTCAACCGCGGGAACCGTTTCATCCGCTGTTCGGGCACATGCCGGAAACTCCGTTAATGATGGAGTTTCAGATTACCCAGGAATATTTGGGTCAAAATACCGACCTGGTATATTTGGCGCCACTTTTTAAAGAGTGTCTTGAATCGGACACCTATGCAAGGGGAAAAGGATCAACTGTAGCAAAAATTGTGGACGGTACGCTGGAGAACCATAAATTAACCGGTATGGCCGGAGTTGCAAATACCGGAACCGACCGTAACTGGACCGGGCATTTATTTGGACAGGCAAATTGGTATGCATTTGGTCGTTTGGCCTGGAATCATGAATTGTCTTCTGAAGAGATTGCTGATGAATGGATAAAGCTCACCTTTTCATCTGATTCTAAAGTGGTGGAACCAATTCAAAAGATAATGATGGATTCGAGGGGAAATTCGGTGAATTACATGACACCGCTGGGCTTGCATCATATTATGGGGCGCAATCATCATTTTGGTCCCGGCCCCTGGGTAAGCGGCGGCCGTCCCGACTGGACTTCACTGTACTACCACCGCGCCGACAGCACCGGAGTTGGTTTCGATCGCACTTCTGACGGAAGCAATGCCGTCGGCCAGTATTTTCAGCCTGTTGCTGATAAATTTGCAAATCCTGAAACCTGTCCTGATGAATATTTGCTTTGGTTTCATCACCTTCCGTGGGATTATAGAATGGATTCCGGAAATACACTTTGGGAAGAGCTCTGTTACCGCTACTATAAAGGTGTTGAAGGAGTGAAAGAGATGCAGAACGAGTGGAACTCACTTGAAAGAGAAATTGATACGGATAAGTATGAAATGGTAAAAAATAAAATGCAGGATCAGTTAAAACTTGCAGAATGGTGGCGGAATTCGTGCGTGCTTTATTTTCAGCAGTTTTCCCAAATGCCCATTCCGGCTGGTCTTGCTAAACCGGAAGAACCGTTGGAATATTATCAAAACCTGAAACCAGATTATATAAACGGAAATTAAATCTTCCGGCAATTCATTTTCAATAAAATCATTGAAAATTTAAAAAAACAATGTTTTGCAAAATGAGGCATGGCATTGATTTTGATAAAGCGCCCCCTGTCTGCCGGTAAAAATAAAAAGTAGAATTTTACATCATACATAAATTGTAAATTCAGGATGGCATTTCACTTTTTTAATTTAGAAACCGCTGACAGCAGGGCATTGAAAGGATTCTAAAATGAAAGTGATTCCGGCATTGTTTTTTAGAATTGTTCCATAAAAAAAACTTATACTTTTGCACCAAATTGAAGTGGATGAAGAAGGCGTTGATTGGGGTTTTATTTCTGGTTTTTTCACAACAAATTTATGCGCAAACTGAAGTTGGTCCCGAAGGTTCACGGCTTTTCGTGGTTTTACTGGCGGCAATTTTGTTAATAGTTGTGCTTACGCTGATTGTTAAACCCAAAAGCAAATTTTGGACTGCCGGAAACAGCATCTTCAGAAGGAAAAAAATAAAATTGCAGGTTTTTAGCGACCGGTTATATTATCCTGATTTCCTGGAACTGGTGATAACGAACACAGGGAATGCCGATATCGATATCGATCAGCCACTTTTGGTTTTTGATAATTTTTGGTTCAAACGGAAATTTAAAATCAAGGGGACGAATAAGTATTCTTTTTATCCGCTTTTGCTGGAAAAAGGAAAAGTACATTCAATAAAAATCGACATTAACCGGTTTTACAGGCACGACAACCGCCTGAAGAAATTTCCAAAAACCAAAATTATAATTAATGAAGTTAGTGGAAAGAAACTAAGCAGCAAGAGTGTTTATTTGCGGAAAACATTATTTAAATTTTAAATGAGAGACTGGAAGTTTAACCATATAGATTTTTCGATTTATCCTGTTTATAACGGAGATGATTTGGGCGTTTTTTGGACACCGGAAAGAACAAGTATTAAAATATGGGCACCCACTGCAAAAACAGTGGAATTCAGATTGTTTAAGGATGGGCAAACGGGTGAAGCTTATCATAAAACTCAGTTGCAGAGTGGCGATAACGGAACATGGTCCACTGTTTTAACAGGCGACTACGAAGGTAAATTTTACACATTACGAATAAATGATGGGGACTGGCTTGAAGAAACTCCGGATATTTACGCCCGATGTGTGGGTGTAAACGGCCTGCGTGGAATGATTTTCAATCCCAAAAAAACAAATCCTGAGAACTGGGAAAATGACTCAAGCCCTCAATTAAACAATATAACCGAAGCTGTAATTTACGAAACACATATTCGCGATTTTACCATTGCCGAAAATTCCGGTATTCAGCAGAAAGGGAAATTTTTAGGTTTTACCGAGGAAGGTACGGAAACTGAAGAGGGTATTTCAACCGGATTGGCTCATTTGAAAGACCTGGGAATTACACATGTGCATTTATTACCTGTAAACGATTTCTATACGGTGGATGAAGAAAAGCCGCTTGAAAAATACAACTGGGGCTACGATCCGCAGCATTATAATGCACTTGAAGGTTCTTATTCCACAAATCCTTATGATGGAACAGTCAGAATCAGTGAATTTAAAAAACTGGTACAGGCGCTTCATTCTGCAGGAATTGGCGTAATTCTGGATGTGGTGTATAACCATACTTATTTTGCCAAAGAATCGGTTTTTAATCATACTGTTCCAGGATATTTTTACCGTCAAAAATCTGACGGAACATTTGCCAATGCATCTGGCTGCGGAAATGAAATGGCAACTGAACGGGCAATGGTTCGGAAATTCATTATAGATTCCCTGAAATACTGGGCACAGGAATTTCATATCGATGGCTTTCGATTTGATTTAATGGGCATTTTCGATATGGAAACTATGAGAGCCATTCGTAAAGAACTGGATAAAGTAAGGCCTGGACTGGTTTTATACGGAGAAGGCTGGGCAGCCGATCAAAGTCCCATGCCTGCGAAGCAACGGGCTATCAAAATTAATATGTCGCTATTGCCGGGAATTGCCGCATTTAATGATGACTTCCGTGATGCGCTGAAGGGAAACAATTGCAACAAAAAAAGTAAAGGATTTATCAGCGGACTTGACTTAAGGGAGGAATCGGTAAAATATGGAATAGTAGCAGCAGTAAAACATCCGCAGATTGTTTACGATTATGTGGAAACAACAAAAGAGCCCTGGGCGGCTGAGCCGGATCAGTGTATCAATTATGTTTCATGCCATGATAATTTCACGTTGTGGGACAAACTCAAATCGAGCAGTTCGAGGTCGTCGGATGAAGATATGCGGAAGATGGTAAAACTGGCCGGCGCATTAATCCTTACTTCCCAGGGGATTCCGTTTTTGCATTCAGGAATGGAATTTTGCCGCACAAAAAAGGGAAACGGAAATTCATACAAATCTCCCGATGCAGTGAATCAGATTGACTGGAGCCGGAAAAAGGAATATTACGATGTTTTTGAATATTACAAAAAGCTGATTCAGTTGCGTAAAAATCATCCAGCGTTCAGGATGGTTTCAACTGAAGCAATTCAAAAGAACCTGCATTTTTGTACACAGTATATGTTGGGAGTGGTTTCCTATTGTGTTGAAGGTAACCATGTTGGAGATTCATGGGAGAAAATAATTTTAATTTTTAACGGCAACCGTAAGGAAGTTTCAATTCCGCTTCCTGAGGGAGAATTTAAGGTAATTGCCGATGAAAATAATGTTACTGAAAATGGATTAGGCCCTGTTGTATCCAATGCGGTGAAAGTGAATCCAATATCCATGCTGTTGCTGGTGAGAACGCAAAATTGAAAACATACACAGGTTAGAAAACAGCAAGCAGCAAATCAATATCTTTTGAAGGAATATTAAACAGGTATCCAATTTCAGGATTGGTTAAAATTCCATGATACATATAAACTCCTTTTCGGAAACCAGGTGAATTTTTTATGTGATTGTCAACACCACCGCTATCACCAATGGACAGTAAAATGGGAATGAGAATGTTGCTCAGTGAAATGGAGGCAGTGCGTGCAACCATTGCCGGCGTATTCGGAACACAATAATGCACAACACCATGTTTTACAAAAGTGGGGTTTTTAAAACTTGTACATTCCGACGTTTCAAAACACCCTCCCTGGCTGATATTCAGGTCAATTATAACTGATCCTTCTTTCATCTGTTTTACCAAATCTTCGGAAACCTTAAATTTCGGTGTTGAATTGAACGACAATGCGCCAATTACTGCATCGGCCGAAACCAGAGCCTTTAGTAAAACCTTCGGGTAAAAAACCGAAGTGAAAATCCGGCGGCCCAGTTTTTCTTCAAGACGGCTTAATTCATAAACCGATGTATCAAATACTTTCACAAATATGCCTAATCCCAAAGCTACACGTGCTGCATATTCTGCAGCAGTTGTTGTTCCGATTATTACGAGTTCGGCAGGTGTAATTCCGGTAACTTCACCAAACAAAACTCCCTTTCCGTTGCGTGCATTGCTTAAATATTCGCTGGCAATGGTAATGGAAGTTACTCCTGCAATCTGGCTCATCTGATGCACAATGGGCAGAAAACCATCTTCGTTTTGAATGTATTCAAAGGCAACAGTAGTTACCTTTTTATGCATCAGTTTTTGAATGGAGTCCTTGCAGTGTGCCTGGATTTGCATATTCGAAATAATAACCTGATTGCCGCGCAGCAAATCAATATCCTCCGAATCGAATGGGGCAACCCGCAAGATTATGTCGCATTGAAATATTTCTGCTTTGTTTTCAATGATTGTGGCGCCTGCTTTGCGGTATTCCTTGTCAGAATAGCTGGCTGATTTACCGGCTCCCTTTTCAATCAAAATCTCGTGGCCATAGGATACAAGAAGATCCACAGCCTGTGGAGTCAGCGGAACACGGTATTCTACTTTTGAAAGATCGGAAGGGATGCCAATCTTAATTTTCTGGCCTCTTTTTTTTATTTCCAGCATCTCTTCCTGGGGCAGCAGCATGGTTTTTGAAACCGAAACTTTCTCTTTAGTTGTTTTTTCTTTTCCGGTGTTCATACTTTTCTTGAATTATCTGGCCTTATTTATTTTAATTGAAAATATGGAACAATTTACATTCAATAGCTGAATTTTCAAAATGTATACTGTTTTTCGGTTTACGTGACGGTGATTAACCGGTTTTCATTTTCATCCACCTGAATATGAACGGCCACCACTTTATCCGGTAACAGGGGTTCAATTTTTTCGGGCCACTCAATGAAACAGTAGTTTCCGCTGTAGAAATAATCTTCATAACCCAGGTCGAAAGCTTCGCTCATATCGTTGATTCTGTAAAAGTCAAAATGATAAACCGCACCGGCGGGTGTATTGTACTCATTAATTAATGCAAATGTAGGGCTGGTAATGTTGTCTTTCGAACCTAAATACCTGCAAATTGCCTGAATGAAAGTGGTTTTGCCTGCTCCCATTTTTCCGTAGAATGCAAACACACGTTGCTGCGGAAAGCCGGAAATAAGTTTCCCGCCAATAGGTGTCAAATCGTTAGTTGTAGCTGCTTTTTCAGAAAACATTTCCAATTGTGTTTCTGCAATATTACAAAATGTATCAGATAAATTTTGGTATAACTTTTAAAATGCAACATAAATCACGGAATTGATTGAGTTTAATGACGGTTATTTTTTCATTAAATTATATTAATTTTGGCAAAAACATTAATAAATCTCAAATATGAAAATACCTGCTGATTTAAAATACACGCAAGACCACGAATGGATTAAAGTGGAAGGCGATGTTGCTGTTGTTGGAGTAACAGATTTTGCACAGGGAGAATTAGGCGATGTGGTTTTTGTTGAAATTGAAACTGAAGGCGAAGAACTGGATAAAGGGGAAACTTTTGGCACAGTTGAAGCGGTAAAAACTGTTTCGGATTTATTTATGCCGGTGGGCGGCGAAGTCGCTGAAGTAAACCCGGCACTGGAAGATGAACCGGAACTGGTAAATAAAGATCCCTACGGAGACGGCTGGATGATTAAAATTAAAATATCAGATGCATCGGAACTGGAAGATTTACTCAATGCTGACGATTACAAGAAAATGATTGAAGCATAAAAATAATTTGATATTCAATAAATAAAAGAGGCTGTTCCAAAAGGACAGCCTTCTTTGTATTTCGGACATGATAAACTAGCAGAGTGTAAGTCTCTGTATGAGCCGAGTCGATAGGAAACATTAGCGATTGGCAAGGGTGTCAGGGGTGACCTTGAATCTGAAAAGAAGCCATTGGCAAACTTGACGTTTTGGCGAACAGAAACCAGATATAATGCTGACTTCGGAAGGGTAATCGAGCAATGGATTGGGAACGCCCAAATATTGGTGGATTGTTTTGGTTGATTGAAATTCTTTAATTATAAGGATTGATGTATTCCCTTGAAAATGATTAGATAATTTTTTCGCTTTTACAATTGAGTTTGTTCTGCCATTTGGAATTTTCGATTACTTCTTGATTTTTTATAATAACAGATATAAGAAGATTACTTAAAAGTATAAAAATACTAATTTAGATATGCTCCTGCTTATTCTTTTATCGATTGCTACACTAGCATATATTTCCACAATAATTTATGGAGCTTTAAACTGGAATGACATTAAAAGCCTCGGGAAACCGGGCTTTTTTATTGCCTTTTATTTTATTTTTCTAAGCTTTCTAACTTTCGAAGCCTTACGGCTACCGTGAATAATGCCAATTACAACAATTTCAGTAGCTTTTATTTTATAGATGATAAGCCAACTCATACAAACCGCTTTGCGGTAGATTTTGGTTTTGGTCGGAATCTCTTCGCATTCCCGAAATGCCAAAGGGTTTTGTTCAACGTGCTCTATGGTCTCGAATATTTTATCACCGACACGGATAGCATTTAAAGGCTGGTGTTTGATGTAGGCAATATAGCCCGTAATATCATCAATGTTTTGGAGGGCGCTTTCGGTTACCCTTAACGAATAAGTTTTTGGAGCTTTTTCTTTTGAGTTGACCATTGTTGTTTGGCTTCGATCATACTTACAGTTGGAGAATTTTCGGTGTATTCAACCCAATCCTTAAAATCTTGCTCAGTCATTGGCTCGCCAGGCAAAGCATACAAATTTAAATCGGGTTCTTTTATAATTCGAATCAAATGCTTTTGTTCTAAATCCTGTAAAGCTTCTAAAGAATTATTTCCTGTAAGTTCTATTGTTAATGTTTGCATAAAATCAGTTTTTACATTGATTTATAATCAATACTGCAAAAATACGAAACCTAAAAGTTATTTCAAAACCTTATAGAACATGCCTGACCAGCTGATTTATTCAGGCATTTGTACGAACATAGGGCTTTTCACCAGTAAAATCAGTCCTGTTGCCATGTAATTCAGGCGTGTTGGCATATTTCGTTTTGAGAAGATAAAATAATTCATTTAGTTTGATTTAAAAAATATCCAACCTTTATGAATTCAATTATACTTGGTTTTATTGGCCCGCAAGAAATTTTTGTAATATTCTTTGTTCTGCTTGTCATAGGAAGTTTGACAGCATTATTTCTGGTTGCATTATTTCGGATTGGCAGCCGGAACAAAAAATCACAATGGGTTGCCAGGGAGTTGGAAAATCAGTTTAACAAATACCAGGATTCCAAATTAACCCAGGAGGATATTCGTGACTATTATCCGGTGAAGGAAGGAAACAAAATTACATTGATTCGATTTGATGAGATTGTGGATTTTTCAGCAAGTAATAATTATATTTTCCTGACCGATATTAATGGAAAAGATTATTTGATCGATTCGAATCTCACTGAGTTGGAAACAAAGTTACCTGATGATTTTATTCGAGTCCATAAATCAACTATAGTAAACCGTAAACTTATTTCCGAAGTAAAAAATATGGGCAATGGCAGGTATGATCTGGAAATGAAATGTGCAAAAAAGAGGGTTATTTCCTGTAGTAAAAATTATAACGAAAAGATTAAATCGATAATTGACTTCTAGAAATAAAAATAGGTTAAATAAAAAAGGGGCAACCTCTTTTCCCCTGCTATTCGATTTATGTTCCGATATTTATTTAAACGGATTAACTATAGTAAGTCTATTCTCAATTATCTGTCCGCCCTGCATATCTTCGGAATAAAGCTTTTTGCAATTGGAAGATAAGGCAGCTGAAATAATTAGCGCGTCATAAAACGAATACTGGTTTTTATAAGCAATACTGCAAGCCTGTTCTATGAAAATGGGTTTAATTATATATACATTAAAATTGGAGCTTAATTCTGAAACAACATTTTCAATTTCTTGCCAGTCCAGTTTAAACTTCTTTTTTAAAGTGTGGAAAGTTCCGTTAAGACTTGGGTACTGATAAACGTTTCAGGATTATTGACAATATCTAAAGCTTTTTGCTGCTTAACATGTTCGTCATTGGTGTAGCAATAAACAAGAATGTTGGTGTCAATAAAACAATTATCGTTCATTTGCTTCTTCCCTGTTAAATTTAAAGCCTTTGGTTTTTAATTTAATTGCAGAGAAGCTTTTTCTTCTTTTGGTTGTATAAATCACATCTTCCGAAAGCTCGTCAACTGCAAAAGCAATTATCTCCAATTTTTTGCCGATATAATCATCAGGAATATTGAAGGAAAGAAGGTTTTTATCAGGTACTATAACAGTGCGTATCATATTATGGATTTTTTAGTGCAGCAATGTTTTAATTTTTACGGATTTGTCTTTTTTACTAAATAATAAAACTATTCTCATTTGCTGTATTTGCAAATATACTGCTAATATTTTATGAATTAAAGTTAGGTATTCTTTTGGAAATCCATGAATAATGCAAAGTATAAGCATCGAAAAAAAACCAGGTACTTCTAAGTCCTGGTTTTTTCTGCATACACTATGAAATCAACCACATTTTGAAGAACCGCAGGAGATGCAGGTCAAACAACCTTCCTGGTAAATCACATCGTCTGAACCACATTCTCCGCATTTGGCATCTTCTGCCAAAGTACCGTCAGGAATATATTTTTTAAGTGCACGGGCCACACCGGCTTTCCACGAATTTATTGTTTCATTGTCGAGTTGCAGGCTGGTTACCAGTTCCACCACTTTGTGAATGGGCATTCCATGTCGCAGGGTTCCTGAAATCAATTTTGCATAATTCCAGAATACAGGGTTAAATTTATGCGATAACCCTTCAATTGTAGTTTTGTAACCGCGCTTGTTGATGTATTGAAAATCGTAACGTGAATTTTCCTCGCTGTCGTAGCTTTTAATGATATAACCTTTGGTAATGGAGCGCGGCAGCAAAATTCCATCTTCATCGTCAGATAAACCGGTGAATATTTCATAAGGTTTGCTGTCCATTAATCCGATAAAAGCGACCCATTTTTCCTTATTGTTTTGGAACCGGACGACTTCAGCCTCCAGTTTTTCCGGACGTTTTGTCGGGAAAGACGAGCCTTTCTTTTTATCTTTTACATTATTCGAAATTAAAACACCCGAACGCGATCCGTCACGATAAACAGTTACACCTTTGCAGCCGCTTTTCCAGGCTTCAAAATAGAGCCGGCCCACAAGTTCTTCGGTAGCATTTGCCGGCAGGTTAATAGTGACGCTGATGGAATGATCTACCCATTTCTGAATCCGTCCCTGCATTCTTACTTTAGCCAGCCAGTCAACATCATTTGAAGTGGCTTTGTAATAGGGTGATTTTTCCACCATTTCCTCAAGTTCCTCTTCTGTATAATCACGGTTGAGTTCGTAAGTTATGTGTTTCCATCCATGTTTTAAATTTATGATGGAATACAACATATTCTTCCCAATGATCACCAACTTCATCTACAAAATCAACACGGACATCCTTATCGCCCGGGTTTACTTTTCTGCGGCGTTTGTAAACAGGCATAAAAACAGGCTCAATTCCGGAAGTTGTTTGTGTCATCAAACTGGTGGTTCCTGTTGGCGCAATTGTTAATAACGCAATGTTCCGGCGGCCATATTTTGTCATTTCTTCATACAACGAAGGATCGGCATTTTTGAGGCGGTTGATAAACGGATTGTCTTTTTCCCTTTCGGTGCTGTAAATGGTAAACGGGCCCCTGATCTTTTGCCAGATAAACTGATGATCGGTAGGATTCGATCGCTACAGTTTTATGTATTTCTTCTGAAAAATCGGTGGCAATGTCGCTTCCGTACTGAAGTCCAAGGGCTGCAAGCATATCTCCTTCGGCAGTGATACCAATTCCGGTGCGGCGGCCTTCATTCGCTTTCTTTTTAATGTTTTCCCATAAATTGCGTTCCACGAATTTAATTTCATCACCTTCGGGATCTGCATTTACTTTTTCGAGGATGGCATCTATTTTTTCAAGTTCCAAATCGATAATGTCATCCATAATCCGTTGTGCATAATGCACGTGTTCTTTAAAAAGCGTCAAAATTAAATTTGGCTTCCGGCGTAAATGGATTTTCGACATACGAATATAAATTAATTGCCAGCAAACGGCAACTGTCGTAAGGGCAAAGCGGAATTTCGCCGCATGGGTTTGTTGACACTGTGCGATAACCCTGATCGGCATAACAGTCAGGAACCGATTCTTTGATGATGGTATCCCAGAAAAGAATTCCGGGTTCGGCCGATTGCCAGGCATTTTTTACAATTTTATTCCAAAGTTTACCGGCATCAATTTCTTTTTTATACAGCTGGTTTCTTCGATTCGATGGGATAGTGTTGCACGTAAGTTTTTTCTGCTTCAACTGCACGCATAAAATCGTCCTGAATTTTTACCGAGACATTAGCTCCGGTTACTTTTCCCTGTTCAAGTTTGGCATCAATAAAACTTTCAGAATCAGGATGTTTTATGGAAACCGAAAGCATTAAAGCACCCCGTCTTCCATCCTGGGCAACTTCGCGGGTAGAATTGGAATACCGTTCCATAAACGGCACAATACCAGTGGATGTGAGAGCCGAATTTTTCACCGGCGAACCTTTCGGGCGAATATGTGAAAGATCGTGACCCACACCACCGCGGCGTTTCATCAGCTGAACCTGCTCCTGATCAATTTTCATAATTCCACCATACGAATCGGAATCGCGATCATTTCCAACAACAAAGCAGTTGGAAAGTGAGGCAATCTGATAATCATTTCCAATACCGGTCATTGGTCCACCTTGCGGAACAATGTGGGTGAAATTTTTCAGGACCTTATAAATTTCTTCAACGGTCAGCGGATTTGGGTATTTTTTTTCAACCCGCGCAATTTCTTTTGCCAACCGACGGTGCATATCATCGGGAGTTAATTCAAATATATTTCCGAAAGAATCTTTCAGAGCGTATTTGTTTACCCATACTCTTGCTGCCAGATCATCTCCCTTGAAATACTCCAGAGATGCTTTTATCGCTTCTTCCTGTGAATAAATTTTGTTCCCGACCGGGTTTTTTAATGAAACTTCATTGTATGCCATAGTGTCCAGTTAATTGTGATTTTACTTTTAATGATTGCTTATTTTGAACGAATACTTTCTTTAGTGAAATTGCGTATCGCAAGATAATGCAGAATCAAATTAATTGGAATATTTTATTTAATAAAATAATTAAAAGTTATCAACTTCGAAATGTTACATTATTGATTAGCAGAATGTTGTCCTGTTGAGTGTTGAGAAAAGTTTACCAAAATTGAAATTTTAAGCAGGAAAATCAGGAATTTTTTTATCGAATATTCGGTCGATAAAAACCAATTTTTTAAGAAAGGAAATACTAACAAATAACGTGCTAAAATAAATTATTTGTTAAAAACTTTTTTTATAATAACAGATGTTGCACCGGTATTTTCAGCGATGTAATTTTTACATGTATCCGAGGCTACAGACAGTTTTTCCTGATTATTTAATAATGAATTAAGGGTATTTTCAAGGGATATAAAATTATCAACCGGAAAAGCGCCGCCTTTCTGTTTTAAATCAACGGCTTCTTTGAACTTTTCATATTTGGGTCCAAAGATTACAGGTAATCCAAAGGTTGCTGCTTCAAGTATATTATGGATTCCCACTCCAAAACCCCCGCCAATGTATGCAATATCACCATATTGATAGAGCGATGAAAGCAATCCAACAGAATCGATTATCAATACCTGGTAATCTTTTGCTTTGTTTTCATTAAATTGACTGAACCGGATACATGTTTTTTTCAACATTTGTTCCAGTCTGTTCATATTTGCTGGCGAAACTTCATGTGGTGCAATAATGAATTTTACTGTGCCGGTTGTGTTGATAAACCTTACAAGCAGCTCTTCATCGGGTTTCCATGTACTTCCGGCAATAAGGAGTGGTAAATCTCCTTTAAACTTTTCAACATTTGGGATGACTTGTGAACCGGCTGCAATGGTAGCTACCCTGTCAAACCGTGTATCGCCCGAAATTGTGTAATTGTTAATTCCAACAGAAGCCAGCAGTTTGGCTGAATTCTGGTCCTGCACGAAAAAATGTTCGAACTTTGGAAGCATTTTACGGAACCATTTTCCCCAGCTGTTTTTTTTAAAAAAGTACTGATTTTTACGGAAAATGGCAGAAACCAGGTACAGTGGTATTTTTCTTTTTTCCAATTCTGAAATATAAAAATACCAGTATTCATATTTAATGAAGAAGGCTTTTTCAGGCCTCACCTTTTCCAAGAAATAGTGCGCATTTTTCGGTGAATCGATTGGCAGGTACATTACAATATCTGCAAGATTGTAGTTTTTACGTATTTCGTAACCGGAAGGGGAGAAGAAGGTCAGGATAATTTGATATTCCGGAAACTGCTTTTTCATTTCTTCGATGACAGGCCGGCCTTGTTCAAATTCGCCCAATGAAGCACAGTGAAACCAAATATAACGTGAATCTTTTTGAACCTGGCCAATTAATTTTGTTTTCCAGTTTTTTCTGCCCGTTATAAATCTTGAAGCTTTTTCGTTAAACAACGAAGCGGCATGAACAACTACTGAGTAGGCAAAAATTCCGGTTCTGTACAAAAGAATCATGGTTGTCCTGTTAATATAATTTCCTTTTAAACGGATTAGTACAGCCGCTGTTGTTTTAAATATTCATAAATGGTAACATTAATCAGCAGCAGCAGAAAAAAGTAAGCGAAATCTTCTACAGGTATGGAAAAGACACGTATTCCGAGATTGTGCAAATCATTATATTCAACCACCGGAAGCGAAGTCAAAATTCCGTTTACGATTAAAAACGGCACTAGCCCGATTAGGAATGTAAGGTAAAATTTGGTTAGATGCGATTTAAACCGTCTTCTGAATATGGTGTAACCGAAATAGATGGTAAGCAGGAAGAAAGTAAAAAATGTATACAGTTTCTGACGTTCGAAAAAGGCAAGTAAAGCAAACAAAATTAATAAGACCAGGCTGATACCAACAAAAAGATTAGGCTTTTCAAATTGCGGAAATTTTATTTTCAAAATCTCGTAAATGAAAACGCAGCAATAGGGGATGACAATAAAAAACAGCCATTCCTCAACCGGAAGATTTAAAATGTAGATACCCGTAAGATATTCCGGATTAAAACTCCAGATTCCTATCTGTTCAAAACGGATATCCCAAAGAATAAAAATTAGACCTGTGAAAATAATTGCCGGGAATAAATATTTAAGTTTTGCATAAAACCGCACCTGATTTTCGAAGCTGAAAATTACAGGTACAATCACAGAACCCAGCATCAGCAGAAGGTAAGTAAAGCTTTTAAACTCCATAACTGAGAATTTGCGCCAAAGTTAACTGAAAAACTTAAATTCCATTCTGATATCTGTTTTCATTCATTTAGTATGTTCGGTGAACATTTTAATAATGAATCGGAGGAATTTTTTCGATGACTTTTGAAAATGGTTTTTCTTTTCCAATTGCCACTTCATACATTTTCCTGTGGGTTTCGATGGCAGCCTGAACCAGTTCCTGATAGGGTTTATTGCAAATATCAAGGAATCCGATATTGTAATTTTCGCCATCAAAGCGGCCAAAAACAGGCTGGTCGAGCCACTGGAAATAATGCATGCCAATCAGCTCGGGCCTTGCCAGTCCCTGTTCAATATAATAGCGGTAAGCTTTTCCACGTGCCTCCTGCGAAAGGGCTCCCTGAATTCCGGAAGCCGGCAATCCGCGATCGGTGGCACCAAAATGAAACTCACCTATCATTACCGGTTTGCCACTTATACGGGCAATTTCAGCCGTTTCGGGCGGTCCCGGATTTCCATAGCCATTAATCGAAAACACATCGAAACGCTCACCTGCTTTGTACAGCAAATCAGAACTCATCCAGGCATAACGCATGCCCAGATTCAGGTGGTTCGGATCCACTTTTTCCACTTCATCGCAGGGAACATTTACATATTGCGCTACAAGCATTTCTGAAAATTTCATAAAATCCTTTTCTGCTTGTTCAGAAGGATATATATCGAATACCTTGTCTTCCAGCATTGCAAAATCATTAAGTTTCAAATTCCAGTTACTGTTCAATTTATCAACTGTAGTGTATTTCTTTTCGAGCCAGTTTATAAAAGTTTTTTTGGATGCTGAAATTTGTGAAGTTCCAAACATTTCGAAAGCGATATCATGGGCGCCAAAAGCCCAGTGTGGTTCATTCCGCAGGAAATATCCAATTAGCCACTGATCATTTTTGAATTCATTTAACTGTTGTGCAAATTGTTTGGCATTTTCAGTATATTCAACAGAGAATACATCAGGAAAGTCGCGGTAAAGCTGTATTTCGGTTGAAGGAAATCCAGATAGTGGCAGTACATAAGGAATGCTGGCTTTTCGGGCAAAATCAATATCTGACCAGTTGCCAATGGTATTAATTCCGAATTCCCTGATTAGTCCGGAAGTAATTTGTTCCCAGTTTTGTCCTTCCAGTTTATCCCCAAACACGCGCATTAAATTGATGCGGTAAAAATCAATCAAAACTGTTTCGCCCCGGCTGGAATATGCTTCTTTATAGTTTGTATCGGGAAGCCATTTAAACAAATCTTCCTGCCCTGAAATTACACCCGGGACATTATTCCGGATGCAGTCTACACCCACCGAAACAAATGCATAACCATCCGGGTCGACCATCCACCAGCGTTTTCCATCGTATGAGTTTGGAAAAATCCTGTGGCTTCGAATTTTTTTTCTTTCCATCCTCCATATTTGCTCCAGTTTTCTGGAAATGCTAGTAAAAGTTGCGCCAGCAAGTTGGTCATTGAAGCAGGGTTTGAAGTTCGTTTAAACTTTCTGTTTTCCGGGGCCACTTTTCAAAGACCATTGACCAAATTCATCGACTACAGGTTCTTCCGGTCCGGATACGGTTCCGGAAGATTCATCAGATAAGGTAAATTGCTGAGATTTCAAATTCAGGGGTAAAATGAGATTGTTGAAAAGGCCCAAACCTGAATGGTAACTTTTGTGATTTCTTCCGGTTTCATGCGGCTGCCCAAAACAGTTCCTTTAAGTTGTCGCGGAAATCGTTGCATGAAAATTTCCTGTCCGTCGAGGTGTTCCAGCGGAAAAATTACTTTTGTTTTAAGCTTGGGCAGTACTCCAATTTTAGCCGACATTCGTGGTTTTTCGTCAACTTCCCCGGCCACTGAGCCACTCTGTGCTACAATGATTCGTTATTTTTTTCATTCCTGAAGAATTCAATATTTATCATTGCACTGTATTCATTTTCGTGCCAGATTTCGCAAACAAGGTATTTTGCATCTTTCCAGATGCCGGCATTTTTACCCTGCCAGATTACAAGACTTTGTTCTGCTGAATCGGGCACCACTTTTAGAATTTCGCCTTCAAATCCGGTTCCTTTTTGAAGGGAACTTATTTGCTGGTTTTCCGATTGGATTTTCTGTAAACTAAATTGAGAAGATTTTTCTGATGTGCAGGAGATGAAAATGAGGATAAAGAAAACGCAAATTAAATGTTTCATTTTCAACAGATATTGATTTAGGTTAAAAAAAGCAGGGATGTAAATTCCGATTTTACATCCCTGCAAGTTATTATAAATTTTGTTTTGCCAGTTGAGTAGGTTTATCTTCTTTTTCAATCGCTCTCATTCTGAAAGAATAGGAATATTCCTTATCCGTTAGCCGGTATTCATCATGTGTGCGGGCACCCCAGCTGTTATCGCCGCCAACTCCCATCTGTTTGTAGTCGATGTTTACTGATGTTAAATCGCGTGGTTTCACATCCGTAGTATGGCGATTTTCCACAGGAACTCCTTCAATCTGACGGCCATCGGTACGTTCCATCGATTCAAAATCTTCCATAATATTGTGATGGGCGCTAACACTCAGGAGCGGCATTCCTTCGAAAAACAAACCATTTCCTTCTCCGTCGGTGATTGCAAGCCAGCGGACATCTGTTTTGTTGCCGTTTTCCTGCGGGCGCAAATATTCCCATTGCTGGTCGGCAACTGATTCCACTGTACAAACCAACAAAAGCGCCGGTTTTTCTGTCCCAGTACGATTCCTGCGGACCACGGCCCAGCCATGTCATCTGGTCGTATTTTCGCGGCATTACAAGGTTCATTCCCATTCGAACAATTTCCGGAAGGTCGTCTTTCGTCATTTTGAAATGATTATTAACCACTACATCTCCCGAACCATAAATGGTGTAGATTGAGTTATAGTCGGCAATATTTTCATTCTCATCGTTTACCAAATCAAAATCCATGGAAACTTCCAGCAATGTTATTGCCATTTTTCAGAAACTTCAACATTGGTCACTTTACGATTTTCGCCTGCTTTGCGCCAAACGCGGCTGCGTTTATGCAGATTATTACCAAAATCATTGTCGATGGGAGCACGCCAGAAATTAGGAACCGGACCTTTTTCAATATATTCTGTTCCATTCATTTTATAGCCCGACATCACTCCTTCTTTTTTGTTGAAAGTAACGGCAAATTTATCGTTTGAAACAGTAATTAAATCACCATTTTCCTGAACATTCAAATCAGCCAGATCCGTTCATATTAAATTTTTTAACCGGCACGGAAAATGGCAGTTCAAATTGTTCTGCAGCCAGTTCGGTGCCTGCATCTAAAAGGCTCCAGTTGTTTTTCAGGTTTGCCTTTATATTTAGAAAATATTCAACTCCCGGTTCCGGATTAACGGTATAATTCAGTGAAACATTTTGCGATTCGCCAGGTTCAAGATTCAAATCATTCAGTTTTCCGCTGGCAACAGCTGCACCGTCGCCTGTTATTTCCCAGCTAAAATTAAAGTTGGAAAGATTCAGGAAAGCATATTTATTTTGAATTGAAATCACTACCTGATTTTAAATTAACCGGTTCGAAACTCGATGTATTGGTACACTTTTTTCACTTCCAGAAGTTGCGGTTTTGGTTCCCTGTCGGGATTTACCAGGCCGTTCAAACAGAAATTTCCGTCGGATGGAACAGTATCCGGGCCAAAATCGCCGCCATATGCCCAGTATTCTTCGCCTTCTTCGTTTGTTGTCAGCAATCCCTGATCGACCCAGTCCCAGATGAAACCACCCTGCAACACATCGTATTTTTCAATTACATCCCAGTAATCCTGCAAGATTGCCCACACTGTTTCCCATTGCATGTGCATATTCGCATTGGATAAGTGGTTTTTCAGGATTGCTTTTTGCATAGCTTTTCCATTCCTTCGATGCGCATGTACATTGGAGCAAAAATATCAGTATTCTCGCCGGTATGTGCCTGCTCGTATTGTACCGGGCGGGTTGGATCAACCTGCTTCAGATAATTGTAGGTAGCTATGAAATTTTCACCATTTCCGGCTTCATTACCCAGCGACCAGATGATTACAGAAGGTTGGTTTTTATCCCTTTCATACATGTTTTGTGTCCGGTACAAATGGGCTTCTTTCCAATCCGGATTTTTTGCAAGCGATTCTTCGCCATAACCCATTCCATGGGATTCAATATTCGCTTCATCCACCAGGTACAAACCGTATTTATTGCAGAGTTCGTACCACAACGCAGGTTCCGGATAATGTGATGTCCGAACTGCATTCAGGTTGTGTTCTTTCATTGTTTTAATGTCAAGAAGCATGGTTTCCTTATCCTGAACATGGCCGGTTACATCGTTATGTTCGTGTAGGTTTGCTCCTTTTAAATAAACGTATTCTCCGTTTACCAAAAGATTTGCATCTTTAATTTCTACAGTGCGGAAACCAACATCCTGCCGGATAACTTCAACAATTCCATCAGCATTATTAAGCGTAATAATCAGTTCGTATAAATTTGGAATTTCAGCCGACCATTTATTAATATTTGCAATTTCGGCAGCAAATTGTACATTCTGTTTTCCGGAATTTAAATCTTTTGAGAATTCAGCAACCGGATTTCCTTCTTCATAAAGAGTAGCTTCAATAGTTCCTGAACCGGCTTTTTCACCAAGGTTCATTACATCAATTCCCAATGAAAAAATGCCGTTGGTATATCTTTCATCCAATCCGGAAATCACTTTAAAATCCTGAATCTGTTGCTGGTTTCTTGCAACCAGATAAACATCGCGGGTAATTCCGCTCATGCGCCAAAAATCCTGATCTTCAAGATAGGATGCATCGCTCCAGCGGTAAATTTCTGCAGCGAGTGAATTTTCGCCTTCGTTTAAATATTTTGTAATGTTGAATTCTGCAGGAGTTTTGCTGTCTTCGCTGTAGCCAACAAATTGTTCGTTAACCCACACTTTCATTGCTGAACTTACTGCCCCGAAATGAAGAATTATTTCTTTGCCATTCCAGTTTTCCGGAATTTCAAAAGTACGCTTATAAGAACCAACCGGATTATAATCATCCTGAATTCTGGGAGGTGTTTTTGCATGCGGATATTTAACATTGGTATAAATAGGGTAGTCATAACCTTCCAGTTCCCAGTTTGCAGGCACTTTAATTTCGTCCCATTTGCGGGTATCATAATCATTTTTGAAAAACCAAAATGGCCGTTCTGAAGGATTATGGGCAAGATGAAATTTCCACATTCCATTCAATGACTGCAGCATTGAAGAATTCCATTTATCTTCGGTCCGCGCCTTTTCCACACTTTCAAAAGGAATAAAATGCGCATGCGCGTCTTCGCTATTAATTTGAAAAACTGCCGGATCTTCCCAGACGGGCGGATTTTCTTCCTGAAACGGAACTTCAGAATAATTTGAATATTGAGTGCACGATAAGAAAGCGACACAAATCAGCAGCATCGAGAAAGATTTGGTGAATAGTTTTTTCATAGAAGAATATAATTATTTGAATTTTAGATTTCTATACCCTTTTTACAAAAATACAATTAACATCTAAATTAACAGCATGTTAGCTGTATTTTTCGGATGTAAGTGAAAGTGGATGTATATTTCAGTAAACTACAGAGTAAGAATAAAATTTTGACCTTTTTAAAACCCAAATAATTCATTTATTTTTTCTTCCACCAGTTCAGGATTTGGATTGATGTCGAAAACAATGTCAGGTTTCAGGTAATATAATTTTTTTTCATGTTTAAATCTTTTTTCGCCACCACCGGTAATATTCAGCATAATAAGTGCATTTTTATTGAACCCGTTTTTGGCAGTTTCAATTAAAGTAGCAGTTGCTACTGCGGCGGCCGGATGAATATCAATTCCTTCTGTTTCCTCGAAATAATGCTGCTGCTGCACGAGCTTTTTCATTTGTGGAAACCAGCACATCACCACCACAATCCATCATGGCATCATACAATCCACCAACAATTGGATACGGAGGTTTCCGGTTGGAAAGAACTTTGGCATCAATTTCTTCCACTTGTTTCCGGGCAAGATTATCGTCCAGCGGTAGCATCGAACGTGAATTTGCTTTCCATGCATCGATAAAGCGGAGTGAAAGGTGCATTTTGCGAAACCATCAATTTCATTTTATTTGTGCCAAAACGGCCATCAGCAAGCAATCTTAAATTAGCTTCCCATGCAGCAATTGCGCCGGTTCCGCTACCTACAGCCTGGAAATAGTAATCAGGAATTTGCCCAATTGTTGTTACTGCCGAAAGCACAGTTGTGCCATTCCATCGCGGCGGGCAATATTTTTGGCGCCACCTTCGGGAATAAAATGCTGAAATCCGGCAACAATATTTGAAAGGTGGATAGCATCAAAATAATCACTTCCTTTTTGGCTGCAGATCAATTTTACGCAGTCGTTTAGGGGTTCATCGAACCACAATGCGCTGATATTGTCTTCGGGAACACACAGTAACAGCGGGATATTATTTTCGGAACAAACTTTTGCAAACGACCGGGATGTGTTTCCGGCAGAAGCAACTACCAGAACTTTATCCATTTCAGCAGTCATTCTTCCACCAACGGAATAAGCTTCAGTTTCTTTAAACGAACCGGTTTTCATGGCTGCACCTTTTTCAGGCCAGTACCCGTTGAAAGTAATCCAAAGATTTTTTAAGCCCAATCGGGCAGCCAGTTTTTCACTTTTAAATGTAACCGGTGCCGATGAACCATGCAATACCCGGTTAACCGGAAGCCAGTCGGCAAATTTGTATAATCCCCAGGAATCGTCCCTTACATTTATCTGAATATTTTCGTATTCTGCCCTAATAAGCGACGGCGCATCTTCTCCCGGAGCATCCAGCAACCAGCCATGATCTTCATATATTTTACCGGTTTTAACCGATTTCAGCAAATAGTTCGTTTTGGTGAAATTGTTAATCATCGTTTACGTTTTGGATGAAGCACAAAAGTAGAAAATGAGAGTAGATTACCATCAATTTAAAATCAAAAATTAATGGAAAAGGTCAGAACAGGATTGTTTACTAAATTTAATTCCTTTTAATTACAGGAATAATTTTCAATTTTGTTAATTGAAAACTTAAAATTAAACCAAATCAAAAAAAATGAATATAAGATATTCGGGTATTATTCTTCTTGTTTTCCTTTTTTTTAGTTGCCGGCACGAAGAGTCGCAAAAAATTTCAGAAATTATTAAAACCGATGATGGATTTCAGCTATCTGTATAAAGGCAAACCATATTATATAAGAGGCGCAGTTTCGTCGCATAAATTCGAATTAATAAAAAAATACGGCGGAAATTCAGTCAGAACAGGAAATCTGACCCATGAAAAACTGATATGCTGAAAAGTGAAGGGCTCACAGTTTTATACAGCCTGCCTGTAAAAGCACAGCGCGATGGCATGGATTACGATGATGAACAGATGGTAAAACAGCAATTCGATAAAGTTATTGCCGAAGTAAATGAAATGAAGAAGTAAGCCGGCTATTCTCTTCTGGCAACTCGGAAATGAACTCGATTTTGTGGACCCTGAAACACCGCCAAACTGGAAAGTTTATGATGCAATTAATGAGCATGGCAATAGAAATTCATAAAATAGATCCGACGAGGGCGGTTCTAACGGTTTTAGGAACCGGCAAAAAATGGAAGCTGGAGGAATTTATTAAACGCTGTCAGGATATGGATTTGGTGGGAATCAATGCCTATGCCGATATTGGAGAAATTCCGGAATGGTTTGCAAAATACAATTTCAATAAGCCATTTATTGTTACAGAATGGGGCCCAACAGGGCATTGGCAGGTTCCTCAAACCAGCCATGGAATACCTGTTGAAGAGAATTCAACAGAAAAAGCCAATTCCTATAAAAAGCATTACGAAGAGGTTATTTTGGGAACAGCCGGACAATGTCTTGGTTCGTATGTTTTTTTATGGCGGCAGCACCAGGAGCGAACCCACACCTGGTATGGCATGTTCGATAAACAGTGGCGCGAAACGCCGGCGGTGGATGTAATGCGCTACGAATGGACGGGCACCTGGCCTGAAAACAGAGCGCCGGAAATTACTTCCTTTAAAATCGAAGGGAAAGATGCGCTGGATAATATCATATTTTCAGATGAAAAAACACACATTGCTGAAATTGCAGCCACTGATCCGGATGGTGATGAAATGGTTTACGACTGGGAAATTTTACCTGAAAATTCAGAATTTGGTTATGGCGGTCATGGCGAAAAGAAACCTGAACCTGTTGATGTAATCCAATCCGGTAAAAACCAGGAACGGATTGAATTTAGTACTCCCCCAAAAGCAGGGAATTACAGGTTGTTTGTCTATATTTATGACGAGGGAGGTAATCATTTTTCTTATGCAAACATTCCTTTTTATGTTGAAAAATAAGATGACAATATCAATGAGAAAATATATTTTCCTTTTGCTTGCTTTGGCAGGCTTCGTAAGTTATAAAAGTTTTGCACAAATTGAATTACCGGTAAATCAGGTACAGGAAATAACAAGTCCGCGATACATCCAGCGGACAATGAATTTACTGGCAAAAAGTACTCCTGAAAATCACAACACGGTTAAAATACTGGTGTACGGACAATCCCTGAGCGAGCAGGACTGGTGGTTGAAAGTAAGGGAAAACCTCAAAAACCGATTTCCTGATGCAAATCTGATTATGGAAAACAAAGCAATCGGCGGATTTGCATCGCAGATTTTAGTGAAAACAGTGGAGCGCGATTTGCTTGATTTTTATCCCGACCTGGTTATTTTTCATGTTTTTGGATCCGATATTCAATATGAAGAAGTGCTGAAAATCATGCGATCGCGGACAGCCACCGAAGTGTTAATCTGGAATGATCCGCAAAACCAGGTCCCTAAAAGCGAATGGAATACGGAGATGTCGTATAAGAAAATTCCGGCATTTGCAGCAAAGTATAAATGCAGTTTTATTGATTTACGCACACCCATTCAAAAAATGGTGGAGGAAAAACAGCTGGTTTATGCAGACGAATATACAAGAGACGGAACTCATTTTAATGAAAAAGGCTGCGAACTCATTGCCAGCCTGATTATCCCACATTTAGTTTACGATGAAAAATATCCTTCCGATCCGTTTGATTTACTATCGGTTTATAAAATTGGAAAAGACGTGAAATGGAAAAACGGGGAATTAATACTGCCGTTTGAAGGAAACCGTGTGGATATTATTACCAATTCAACCCCTGATATACAAAACACCTGCGATATTTATGTGGATGATAAAAAGCCCTCAGAATTTCAGGAAGCCTGGAATTATAGCCGTCCGAATGACAACGGAGCTTCCGGCTGGATTTGGTCTGTGGCAGCTCCTGTGCGTATACGGCATAAAAGTCCCTGGGTAAATGAAACATTTCACGCTGACATTTGATTCCATCAACTATGATACCCGTTTTTTTACATTTCATGTGGAAGGTTCAGAAGTTGGTTTTGATGGAAGTGGCAACAACCGCGAAGATTTTATTTCCAATTCGGGTCGCGTTTTCATCGAAGCCAATGAAGTGCATGATTCTGTTCCGGGAGACTGGCATGTTTTCAGAAATTATGATGTTTTAAAATTTAAGATTGAAAAAGGATATCAGACCACATGGAAAACGTTTTTATGGGAACAGATGAATTCCATCCGGGAAATCAAAAAATACAATCCCTGGAAACAATGTTGTTCTTTTTAAAGGAATTCCAGGGGAAACATGTTTTAAAAATAAAATGTGACGGGGAAAAGCCTGAAATTAAGGACATTAAAGTTTACAAGCCTTATTTAAACTGAAAATTATTTCAACTACCAATTAATTGAAAAGATGATGCACCAAAAATTGAAATCAATAATTTTTATATTTCTGTTTTTAGCCGGAACGGGAAGTTTCGCGCAAGATGCACCCTGGATTTCATATCCGTCTTCCAACAACACAGTTTATGGTGTTTATCATTTCCGGAAAACATTTCATCTTGAAAAAGTACCTGAAAGGCTGATGATACATGTTTCTGCTGATAACAGGTACAATCTCTTTGTAAATGGTAAGAGGGTTTGTTACGGGCCGGCAAAAGGCGATTGAAAACGTACAAATTTGATGTCATCGATATTGCTCCATTTTTAAAAGATGGCGAAAATCTGCTGGCATCATTGGTTTACAATGGAGGAGCCGACAAACCACTTGCATTTATTTCGGCACAAACTGCTTTTATGTTACGCGCCGAAAATGAGGAGTTTAATGAAATGAATACCGGTGCAGAATGGAAGACTTATAAAAATCCGGCTTATAAAGTGATTTCATACAACAAAATGTTATTTGAAAACCGCTGGTTTTATGGGTTTTATGCCTGTGGGGGCGGCGATGAGGTTTTTGCTGATAAGTTTCCGTGGGACTGGGAAACAGCCGGATTCGATGACAGCGACTGGTTAAATGCCGAGCCACTGGTTTTTGAAAAACAACCGCCCTGGAACCTTGTCCCGCGGAATATTGCATTTATGGATAACCACACCGAATTTCCCGCGCGGATCCGAAAAGTAGATGGCGTATCCATTCAAACAGGAACCTGGGATGGAAAATCGAATCTTTGAAAATACCCGTTAATTCAAAAGTTTCTGTTTTAATCGATTTTGATTTTTTCACTATGGGTTATCCTGAATTAACCATTGACGGGGGCGAAAATTCTTCCATTCAGGTAAAATACGCCGAAGCTTTATATGAAGAGGTTAATCTAAAAGCGCACCGCGATTCTGTTGAAGGAAAAATCATGTTTGGTGTGTGGGATATTTTTCATGCAGATGGTGAAAAACGAACTTTCCGGCCGCTCTGGAAACGCGCATTCCGGTATGTACAGTTTAATATTGAAACTCAGAATGAACCTTTGGAAATAGTATCATACCGGAATGAATACTCAGGTTATCCATATTCTGAAATGGCTGTTTTTGAGAGCAGTAATGAAAAGCTGAATGAAATCTTTGAAATCTGTTTACGTACGTTACGCATGTGTTCCGGCGAAACCTATTATGATACCCCATTTTACGAGCAACTGAGTTACGGTGGCGACAACCGGCCCATTTCAGCAATTTCAACTTATAATTCCACTGATGACCGACTGCTGCGGGAGGTGCTGCGATTGTACCCGCAGTCGGAAAACCGCGAAACTGGTTTATTCAAATCGGCATATCCCGTCGCGGTTCGATTTTGATATGGGAAGCTGGTCGCTGGCATGGATTCAATCCTTGCACGATTTCTATTTTATGCGCGGTGATTCAGCTTTTGTTGCGCAGTTTAAGGATAAAATTGAAGGTGTTCTCAAATTTTATGAACGTCATCTGGATGAACAAACCGGCCTGATTGGAACGTTGCCAACCAGAATTTTATAGACTGGAGCATAACAAAAGGAAGTATTCCACGGTCGGATGAAAATCGGGAAATGAAGCAATCAGCCTTGCTGACGCTCTATTTTGCCCACACCCTCGACTGCACAACCAAGTCTTTTCAATGAATTGGGTTTTACGGAAGATGCCAGCCACTGGGAAAAGGTTTCTGATGGTATTAAAATGGCGGTTTATACCAATTGCTGGGACAAGCAAAAACAGCTTTTCCGGGATTATCCCAACAAGGAAATTTATTCGCAGCACACCAATTTGTTTGCAATTCTTTGCGATTTATTGCCGCCGGCTGAGCAAAAACAACTGATGCAGCGCATCGTAACGTACGACAGGTTTGATGAAATGGCCAGTTCCTACTTTTCTTTCTTCCTGTTTAAAGCCATGCAGAAAACCGGGCAGGAAGATCTTTTCCTGAATCACCTCGATTTCTGGTACAAATTTATCGACCGCGGACATACCACGTGCGGCGAAACCGGTTTTGCTTCACATGACCGTTCCGACTGCCATGCCTGGAGCGCCCATCCTGCTTATTATTTACTAAGTATTGTTTGCGGGATTAAACCTGCTGATATAGGATTTAATTCAGTAGTAATTGAACCTCATTTAGGCGATTTGAAATCGGTAAGCGCATCCATGCCGCATCCAAAAGGAAGAATTCAGGTAGAGTACCTGCAGGCAAATAATAAACTAAACGTAAACATTCAGCTGCCCGAGGGATTGACAGGAAAATTTTATTTCAACAACCAGGAAGTTCAGTTGAATGATTCCAAAAATGAATTTCAAATTAAGTTATAATCGGATGAAAACTACGGCATATATAATTGAATTTGCTGTATTATTAATATTCTTCTTCTGTATGCAGACAGAATAGGATTTTACCTCTGGGGCAAACAGTTTGATTCTGTGAGTTGCGCGATGTGGAAGTTGATCAATCGCTGGTTAGTATACCGGTAAGAATACGAAAACTAAATCTTTTAAAAATGATAAAAACCAATACATATTTACTGCTTATTCTGGTATTAATTTCATTCTGTTCCGTAAAACTGGCTGGTCAAACTATCCACAAATGGGAAGTATATCCCATAGTTTTTCACGCAGAAAATCAATACGAAAATCCTTATGCAGATATTCAGGCGATAAATTCGGACGATTTGCTCGAAGTAAACTTTAAGGGGGTTGAAGGCGAAGCCAGCGGAAAGTCATTAAGAATTAAAGGATTCTGGAATGGTGGAAATGAATGGTGCGTAAATTTCACCGCTCCCTTTTCCGGAACATGGCAATACCAGACAATTTCGGCTGACGCCGGCTTAAATAATAAGTCAGGAACAATAAAAACGACAGACTGGACGCTCGACGAATTAAAATCTAACCCAACAAGAAATGGTTTTATACAGGTCAGGAAAAGCGGAGAGAATGCAGGGCATTATTTTGAATATTCCAACGGAAAGCCATTTTTATGGATTGGAGATACATGGTGGAACTGGACTCAAAGAAGTATTCATTTTGAAACCTTCCAAAAAATGGTAGATAACCGGGCGGAAAAAGGTTTTACCGTCGGACAATTATTTGTTCCCGGGAATGGATGGAGTGCTGAAAGTTCGCTTTTAAATGAAGATTTTACGAAGATAGATACCGACCACTTAAAAAAGGTGGAAAAGATGATTGCTTATGCCAACTCCAAAGGAATTACTGTTTGGATACACGGGTGGTGGAGCAGGCCTGAATTAAATGAAAAAATTGGTGCAGAAAAAATGAAGCGCTGGTGGCGTTACCTGGTACACAGGTTTGGAGCTTATAATGTTATCTGGGTCTTGGCCGGCGAATACAATATGCACAATAATGCAGGTTTCCCTCTCGGTTTCTGGAAAGAACTGGGGCAGATGATTAAAGACGAGGATCCGTGGGAGCGGATTGTTAGTTTGCACAATACGCCACCATTTTGGACTGGCGGAGCTGAAGCGCCGCAGTGGTCAACGGGCGAAGTGCTCCACAACGAAAGCTGGCTGGATTACAACCAAAGCCAGACCGGGCACGGAAAATATGCCAATGAAATGATTCCCCTGGTGGTGCAGAAAGAATACAGCCGCCAGCCTGCAAAAGCCCATTGTAATTACAGAGCCGTGGTATGAATTTATAGAAGGAAATCCAACCGGGAAAGATATTCGTCTGGCTGCATGGGGGGCAATACTGTCAGGGGCAGCCGGACATACTTACGGTGGCGGACATGTCTGGCTGGCAAGTGTGCCGGAAGCACCTTCACGCGGAGGTGGAGCATGGCCCATTGAAGTAGGAAAAGAAGTGGAGTCATATGATTATGAAGGTGCTCGTTCCATGCAACACCTTGCTGAATTTTTTAAAAACATCAACTGGTGGGAAATGCACCCGGAGCCGGATTTGGTAAAGGATTACCCGCAACCGTTTTGCCTTGCGAATCCCGGGAAAGATTATGTAATTTATATGCGTTACGGAGGGATGATAAACCTGAAATTGCCCAAAACCGTGCTGCGGGTAAAGATTTTGCCTGGTACTGGTTCAATCCGGAAAACGGACAGTCATCCGAAACACATCAAATTGAAGGCAACGAAACCCTGCAGTTTATTGCCCCTGAAATGTACCCGGGAACATTGAATTACAGTGATTGGGTGCTCCATGTTTACCAGCCGGAAAAATAATAATCATGAAACAAATCACCGTACTTTTTTTTATACTCCTGGTTTCTGCTTTTGTTCGGGCCCAGTACCCGGAAAAATCAGTATTTACAGGTGCTGAACTTCAAACCCTACGCATTCCGGTTGGCGGTGTCGCCACAGGAAATATTCTTAATGGGAGGCCGTGGAAATATCGAATACCTCGAAATTTTTAATCGGCCTAACCGGGTGCGTCACCTTGAAAAAACATTTTTTTCGCTTTGGTGCAAGGAACCGGGAAAGTCTCCTGTTGCAACATTGCTCGAGCGGGAATTACTGCCGCCTTTTGAAGACGTTACCCATGCGTTTGCATGGGGTTTACCTAGAATGAGCGAAGCAATACTGGTAAATAATTACCCGCACCTGAAATGGCAGTTTCAGGATGAGATGGTGCCGGTTGATGTTTCTCTTGAGATTTTAAATCCTGTCATTCCGCTTGATTTTAAAACGAGTAACTTTCCTGTTTCAAGGTTTATGTGGACTGTTAAAAATAACACAGGCAATACCGTTGAAGCATCCATAGCATTGTCCATGGAAAATCCCATTGAGGCAGATAAAATCATAAATGAATATCGTTCAACAGAGAATATTGAAGGAATCCGTTTTGCTTCAGAAGGGGAAGATGTTCCGGTAAATTACAGTGGTGGTTTATTTATCGGAACTGCTGGTTCTGAGGTAGATGTTCAAACCCACTGGTATCCCGGAACCTGGCGCGATGAAACGCACATTTTCTGGGACGATTTTAAAGAGGATGGCCGTATAGAAACCAAAAAGGAGAAATGGGTGACAAACTACAAACCTGCTTCGTATAATGAATCTACACACCGGATGGCAACAGTGCTGGTGCCATTTACCTTAAAACCGGGAGAAGAAATTTCTGTGCCCTTATTACTTATCCTGGTATTTTCCTGAACGGGAATTTACTGGCGGCGAAGTTTTTGGAATTGAACAGGCTGCAGGAAAAACATTTAAAAACAGCTATGCCAATTTATTTTCGAGTGAATCTGATGCGCTATCACAGTATCTGGCCAATGAAAAAGAGGTGATGGATAAAGCGGGCGCATTTGCTCAGACTTTGGGACAGTCGACTTATCCGGATTATATTATTGAAGCATTAAATACGCAGGTAGCAACGCTTGTAAGTCCTTTGATTCAGGTCACGGCAGATGGAGACATTCATGGTTTTGAAGGAGTTCTTGACAACGGCTGGTGTTGCCCGGGAACATGCACACATGTCTGGAATTACGAGCAGACGCTGGCCTCACTTTTTCCATCGCTGGAGCGTAAAATGAGGGAGATAGAATTTCTGCACGATACTTTCGACGATGGATTTCAAACACACCGTTCGGTTATTCCCACCGGTGATTACTGGTTTAACGGAGCGGCAGCAGCAGATGGCCAGATGGGCAGCATCATCAGGGCATACCGGGAATGGAAATTAAGCGGCGACAGCGATTGGCTGGAAAAATTGTGGCCAAATATTCAAAAAGCACTTGAATTCGCCTGGAACGGAAGTGGCGAACCGGCAAGAGAAAAAACGGGTAATGTGCAGCCAGCATGGGATTCGGAAAAATCTGGATTACTTTCCGGAAAACAACCAAATACCTATGATATCGATTTTTATGGCCCCAGTTCAATGACAACGTCACTTTATCTGGCTGCACTAAAAGCAGGGAGCGAAATGGCAGTTGCAATGGGAGATCATCAAAAATCCAAAGAATACCTGGAGGTTTATCAGAAAGGTGCGCAATTGCTGGTGGATTCACTTTGGAACGGGGATTATTTTATCCAGGTGGTGGTAAACGATCCGGATTTATATGATGAAGACCATCTTTCCCCGCCTGATGCAGATGGGAAACGGATACCAAAATATCAATACGGAAATGGTTGCCTGGCGGATCAGGTGCTGGGGCAGTATATGGCTTTTATTTCCGGTTTGGGTTACATTGCAGAAGCAGAAAAGATAGATAAAGCATTAATGTCAGTTTATTCAAATAATTTCATGGAAAGCCTGAGGAACTATCATAATGTTCAGCGCGTATATGGGTTAAATGATGAAGCAGGAATGGTGCTTTGCACCTGGCCCAAAGGCGATCGTCCTGTTTTGCCTTTTGTTTATGCCGAAGAAATCTGGTCGGGCGTTGAATACCAAATGGCTGCATCGCTGATATACGCTGGTAAGGTGAAGGAAGGTTTGCGTGTTGCAGAAGCTGTTCAAAACCGGTACAATGGCAGAAAACGAAATCCATTTGAACATGCAGAATCGGGTGTGCATTATGCACGTGCTTTATCGGCCTGGTCGATGTTGCTGGCCTTGTCTGGTTTTGAATTCGACGGTGTAAAGAAAGAACTTGCATTCGCTCCCAAAGTTAATCCGGAAGAAATTTTCCGCACATTTTGGTCAACGGGCGCGGCCTGGGGAAATCTGGTGATAAACCGTAAGGAAGTTCAACTGGAAGTGATTCATGGTAAGCTGGAAATCAATAAATTATCGGTAAAAAAATGGAATGCACATAAACCACAGATTTGGAACTATCCCGGGGGAAAAACCGTTTCGGAGGGAGAAATTTTAAGGTTAAATTGAGGCAATAGAAGGTTTTATTAAATGATTAACAGGACAAGTATGCGGTATTTTATTTGTATAATTTTAGTTACGCTTTCATTAAACACATTTGCGCAAAAGGATTGGAACAATACAGATAATTGGTTTCCATTCATTCCCAAAAATACACCGGATGACGGAATAACAGGTATGAGCGACTGGCTCGATGCCCCCGCCGGGAAACATGGTTTCGTTCAGAATAAAAATGAAAATCTGGTTTTTGAAGACGGGCAAACTGTCAAATTCTGGGGAACGAATATCTGCAGTAATCTGCCATACGTGGATGCCAGGGAGGCAGATCAGTTTGTAAATTTTCTGGCAAAATACGGAGTCAATGCAGTCCGTTTTCATAAATTCTCCAGTCATGCATACAGCAATGAAACGTCTACACAGCTTAATC
Organism: uncultured Prolixibacteraceae bacterium; assembly: GCA_963771595.1. Lineage (GTDB taxonomy): Bacteria > Bacteroidota > Bacteroidia > Bacteroidales > Prolixibacteraceae > CAVYUC01. Next base: position 79,299 of record CAVYUC010000037.1, read on the forward strand.
CGGAGAAGTTTGCCCGGTTCGATTATTTTCAGTCTCAACTCCGCAAAAAGGGAATTTATTACGGGTGGTCGCACATATACGGACAGCGCGTACTTCCCGGCGACAGCAGCAAACTACTGGTCTATTCCGAAATTAAAAACCTGAAATATCCGTGGTCGCATTTAAACGGCACCACTTCCAGCCTGGTGAATTTTGCTCCTGATTTACAGGAACTCAGCATTCAGCTTACTGTAAATATGCTTAACCATGTAAATCCGAATACAGGCCTTGCGTTATGCTGATGATCCGGCGCTTGCATTCATCGAGTTTCAGAATGAAGACAACATCTTCTGGGCAGCGATTGAACGATCACTGGAGCAGGCGCCAACCTATCGTGCATTGCTGTGCCGGCAGTTTTCGGATTGGCTGAAAAAGAAATATAAAAGTCAGCAGGAATTGGAGAAAGCCTGGGGAAAAGTAAATATTCCGGAAGGCGAATCACTGACGGAACAAAATATCTATCCGCAGCCAAACCATGGCTTATTCAGCTATGAATATGAAACAGCGTTGAAGAAAAACCGGCCAATGGCACAGCATGTTCTGGATAAGATGCGGTTCCTGTATGAAACGCAACTGGATTTTTACCAAAAATTTGAAAAAGCTGTCCGCGCCACCGGCTACAAGGGCGTATTGGTTGGCTCCTGCTGGCAGGCAGGCTCTGGATTGTCGCATCTGTATAATTTAGGGGCCGATTATGAAGTCGGAATGATTGACCGGCACAATTATTTTGGTGGTGGTGCCGGAGGACACAGTCTTGGAACCGGAGAAGTGAAAAATGAATCCATGCTGCAATCTCCGGGTGCCGGATTATTAAGTACGGGGTTGCAGCAGGTAGAAGACCGGCCGTTTTCATTTTCGGAATGGATGAGCCTCGTCCCGAATGAATGGACTGCAGAAGCCGGCCCGATAATCGCGGTCTATGGAATGGGATTGCAGGGTTGGGATGCCTCTTTTTCCTTTGCTACTGATATACCACGGTTTTCACGATTGCTGGAATCGGAGCGACACGGGGTTTATAACGCAACAAGTCCGCTGCATATGGGTTTGTATCCTGCTCTGGCGCGAATGATTTACCGGAACGATGTAAAGGAAAGTCCCATTATTGCGACCCGTAATGTTCATGTGCCTTCCTTGGAAAAAGGAATACTGGGTTTCAGTGAACTGGTACAACAAGGGTACGATGATAAAAATTTTACGGGTACAGTCACTCCTGAAATGCTTGCGGTGGGAAGATTTCCGGTGAAATTTACACAAACATTCGAAGAAACAGGTATTCCGGATGTTGATGATTACTGGAATCAAAAGGATAAGACCATTGAATCGTCAACCCGGGAGCTCAACTGGCAGTATGGCGACAATGCATATTTTACAGTGAATACAGATGGAACAAAAGGATTTGCTGGTTTTGTTCCGAATAAAAAGATAGTTCTTGGTGATTGGCAAATTGAAACTGAAAATCCGTTTGCTGTAATTTTTCTAACAGATTTGTCAAAGGAAGGAAATTTAAAGGAATCAGAAAAAATATTGCTCACAGTGGCTGCCCGTGGCCAGCAATACCGGCATGGAATATGAATATGAAAACGGTGAAAAACCACTTTGGAAAGTACAGGAAAGCAGCCATTTGTTGCTTGAACCGGTAGATGCGACACATTTCAGAAAAAAACCTTGAAAATTATGAAGTTTGGATTTTAAACCAGGACGGGCAAATGACACAGAAACAATTAGCCGTTAAAAACAACAAATTTAACATCGACGGGGCCAAAGACAAAACAATCTACTATCTGATTATCAAGAAGTAATCTAAATTAGGGTTGTCATACATTACAGTCGTAGGAGATTGTACACAGAAATGCATTTTTATTTATTTTCGCATGTTGGTGACTTGTAAACAGTACGGAAAACCGGTTCAATTTTGAAATAAAGGATAAGGAAAATTCGCTTAAATCGCTGTAATGATGAAAAATTCAAACTGGAAGAAACTAATAATCACCTTATTTAGGGTAGCCATTGGCTGGCATTTTTTATACGAAGGATTAGCAAAACTTTGGATCGGGAAACTGGTCGGCGGCAGGTTATCTGACAAATGCAACCGGACCATTTGCAGGATTTTACCAGTGGATGGCTTCATCCGAAGGATTAATGAATATTATCGACCCTGTGAATATTGCCGCCCTTATTTTAATCGGGCTGGGTCTTTTCCTGGGGGTTGCCATTCGGATTTCTGCATTTCTCAGGGGTTGCACTTCTTATGCTTTATTATTTTGCTTATCCACCATTTGGAGGTGCATTGCCGGGTGCTGAAGGAAACCTTTTTATTGTAAATAAAAACCTGATTGAAGCTCTGGCACTTATAACACTTGCATTGCTAAAAGATAAGGGTTATGGAATCTATGGTCTTTTATATTCGTTGAAACCGGCAGAAGAACCTGAACCTGAAGTTCAATATAAACCTTCCAGCTCACGTCGCGAAGCCATAAAAAATCTTGCAACGCTTCCGGCAGTTGGTGTCCTTGGATGGAGTGCATTTCATGAAAATCAAAAATACGGAACGGATACTTTATCCGGTGCAACTATTCAGGTTGGAGCTGCAGATATTAGTGATTTAAAAGGTGAATTACCAAAAGGAAAAATTGGCGAACACGAAATCAGCCGTCTGGTTTTGGGTGGAAACCTGATTG
>CAVYUC010000038.1:0-191464 GCA_963771595.1 uncultured Prolixibacteraceae bacterium
GTGGTGGATGACAAAGGGGTAAAAGGGGAGATGCCGAAGTCTGAGAAGTATGATAATTAAAATCAATCCTGCATAAATCAACTTAACATTATTCCGGCGCATGCAACTGTACAGTTTCAATCCATCAACAATTTGCGCCGGTGTTTGCGTTTGCTTGTTACCCCGGGTTAAAACCCGGGGCTATTGATATCTAACCCTTGCAGGGTATTGTATTTATAAGCCACAGGATTTTATTCCCTCCGAATGATAATCGTCATAAGAGGTTCTCTCAGTCCCCAAATTCTTTAACTGCCGCAGCATTGCCTTTGCACAGCGGGACGAGCGATTTCCAATCGCTCATTCAGATATAATTAACTCCGATGCAGCCAATCTCCTGTACCAGTTTTAACTGACAATGCTATTCACAAGGCTGCGGTTTTCCTATAACCGTTCCTTATTTTTTCCCCTGAATTAGGGGAAATGTCTGCGTAGAGCTTGTGTGGTGGGTGACAAAGGGGTAAAAGGGGAGATGCCGAAGTCTGAGAAGTATGATAATTAAAATCAATCCTGCATAAATCAACCTAACATTATTCCGGCGCATGCAACTGTACAGTTTCAATCCATCAACAATTTGCGCCGGTGTTCGCGTTTGCTTGTTACCCCGGGTTAAAACCCGGGGCTATTGATATTTAACCCTTGCAGGGTATTGTATTTATAAGCCACAGGTTTTTTATTCCCTCCGCATGATAATTGTCATAAGAGGTTCTCTCAGTCCCCAAATTCTTTAACTGCCGCAGCATTGCCTTTGCACAGCGGGACGAGCGATTTCCAATCGCTCATTCAGATATAATTAACTCCGATGCAGCCAATCTCCTGTACCAGTTTTAACTGACAATGCTATTCACAAGGCTGCGGTTTTCCTATAACCGTTCCTTATTTTTTCCCCTGAATTAGGGGAAATGTCTGCGTAGAGCTTGTGTGGTGGGTGACAAAGGGGTAAAAGGAAAGATGCCGAAGTCTGAGAAGTATGATAATTAAAATCAATCCTGCATAAATCAACCTAACATTATTCCGGCGCATGCAACTGTACAGTTTCAATCCATCAACAATTTGCGCCGGTGTTCGCGTTTGCTTGTTACCCCGGGTTAAAACCCGGGGCTATTGATATTTAACCCTTTCAGGGTTTTGTATTTATAAGCCACAGGTATTTTATTCCCTCCTCATGATAATTATCAAAAGAGGTTCTCTCAGTCCCCAAAGTTCTTTAATTGCCGCAGCATTGAAATGTCTGCGTAGAGCTTGTGTGGTGGGTGACAAAGGGGTAAAAGGAAAGATGCCGAAGTCTGAGAAGTATGATAATTAAAATCAATCCTGCATAAATCAACCTAACATTATTCCGGCGCATGCAACTGTACAGTTTCAATCCATCAACAATTTGCGCCGGTGTTCGCGTTTGCTTGTTACCCCGGGTTAAAACCCGGGGCTATTGATATCTAACCCTTCAGGGTATTGTATTTATAAGCCACAGGTTTTTTATTCCCTCCTCAAGATAATTGTCATAAGAGGTTCTCTCAGTCCCCAAGTTCTTTAACTGCCGCAGCATTGCCTTTGCACAGCGGGACGAGCGATTTCCAATCGCTCATTTACTCATTTACTCATTCATCGAATTAATTCCGGTGCCGCTGCAATCCGGTATTTTTTGCCGTTCACAGATGACCTGGGGTTTTAATCCTATTCCGGATTATCTTTAAAAGCACAACTACAAAGAATAAAGTCATGGCCCAGAAGATGCGGGTTACTTGACCTTTCAGCGTCTCTCAGACCTGAAAGCGTCTGGCAGAATACAAATCAATTTTCTCATTCATCTTCGTGCATCGGATTTACAGATTTAATAAATGAGCGATTAGGAAATCACTCGTCCCAGTGGCCCTTACCACCCCTCCTGAAAGGAGGGGAAATTTGCAGGTTCAAACGGAATTCATCCAGAGGCGGCTTTTACACCACCAGATTGTTTTTAAAGGCGTAATGCATGATTTCCGAGTTGTTTTTCAGGTTCATTTTACTGAGGATATTGGAACGGTAAACACTTACTGTTTTTACGCTGATATTCAATTCGCGGGCAATGTCAGATACACTTTTGCCGCTGGAAATGAAAATAAATACCTGGTATTCGCGATCGGACAACAATTCATGAACTTCCTTTTTTTCATTTTTATTTTGTAGTTCATCTATCAGCAGCGCTGCAATGGAAGGGGAGAAGAAGCGATTGCCGTTAAGGATGCCGGAAATTACTTTTTCAAGTTCGCCCGATGAAATATCCTTTGAAAGATAGGCCGATGCCCCTGCTTTTATTGATCGCACGGCAAACTGGTCCTCGGGATACATGCTGAAGATGATCACCGGAATGTCGGGTTTGCTTGATTTTATTTCTTTCAGCACATCCAGGCCACTGCGTCCGGGCATGGATATGTCGAGAATAATCAAATCCCAGTCTGTTTTTTGAAGCGTTTTTAATGCTTCGGCACCATTGGAAGCTTCACCAAACGTTATTTTTGAAAATTTTGAAGAGAGGGATTTTATGATGCCATTTCTAACCACACTGTGATCATCAGCTATGAGAATTTTTAAATCATTCTGTACCATAAAAATATATTCGCAAGTTATTTAGACTAAATATAAAGAATTATTGTTTCAAAAGCAAGAAGGACACTGTGGTTCCTTTTCCCGGCCGGCTGTCCAGTTGAATTTCCCCGCCTATCGACAGGGCTCTTTCCTGCATTCCCATCAATCCCAGGGAATTGCCCATTATTTGGTCCGACATCTGAAATCCAATACCGTCATCGGTTACTTTCATTTTAAATTCATTTTCAAGGTATGATACAGAAACATGCACCATTTTAGCTTTTGAATGGCGGGCGATGTTGGTAAGAATTTCCTGCAAAATCCTGAAAGCGGTGGTTGTTTCATTTTTATCGAATGTAACATCCAGGTTGTTATCCATATCAAGCTTGCAGTTGATTTTCGTCATCATCCTAAACTGGTTAATTTGCCATTCCACTGCAGGAAACAATCCCAGATGATCCAATATTCCGGGGCGCAGTTCTGTGGCAATTTTCCGTACCGAATCAATAAGCGATTCCACCATGCCGCTCATTACCGGAAGTTCTGTTTTTATTGTTTCTGCTGTCAGTTCCGGCTCGTTAGTTAAATTATCGATGTCGTATTTTAACGCGGTGAGCATGTGACCCAGTTCATCATGAATTTCACGGGCTATATTGGTACGTTCCTTTTCAGTTATTGCCGTCATATACTGCGTCAGCGCCCTGAGTTTATTTTGTGAATCGACGAGGTAGGCCTCCAGGTTTTTCCGGGCGGTAATGTCGCTGTTGCTGCCCCGCTGGCCAAGCCATTTTCCCCGGGCATTATATACGGAATAGCAGGAATGGGCAATCCATTTTTCGTTTCCCTGGCGGGTAATTATTCTGAAATCGAAGGAAATGTTGTTCAGTTTGCCTTCAATTGCATCGTCATAATGTTGCTCTACCATTTCCCGGTCATCCGGGTGTGCTATACGGATGAACAATTCCGGATCATTGATAAATTCATCGACAGAATACCCGGTAATGCGTTTACAGGAGGGAGATACATAAATAAACTGCCCTTCGGGATTGAGCCATGTTTCCCAGTCGTAGTTGTAATCGGCAATAGTGCGGTATTTTTCTTCAGCCTTTATAAGTTCGCGCTCTTTTTGTTTCCTTTTTTTAATCTCCTTTGTCAGTTCTTCGTTAATTTGCTGAAGCTGGGCTGTCCTTCCGGCTACACGTTCTTCCAGTTCTTCGTTTAATTGCCGGAGTGCCAGTTCCGCTTCCTTTCGTTTGGTAATATCCTGAATGGTACCCACCAGTCCAATACGGTTTTGTTCATTGTCGTATTCGAATTTACCCAAACCATGCACCCATATTTCTTTTGCGTCGTTAACCCGGAAAACTTTATATTCATGTTCAAAGTATGATCGAGTTGAATCGGATTTATACAAATCATTAAGTAGCTTTTCCCTGAAATCGGGGTGCAGGCAATCGGCCCATGCCTGCAGGGTATTCGGATAATTTTTATCGATACCGAAAATAGTGTAAATTTCATCTGAAGCTTTCCATGTATTATTCACAAGGTCCGAAGAATAGCTGGCAATGTTACCGGCAGTCTGCGACTCACGAAGCAGCCGTTCCTTTTCCTGTAATGCCTGCTCTGCAAGTTTGGTGCTTGTAATATCCAGAATCATTCCAACCGAGCGTATTACATTTCCCTGATTGTCTTTTATATGTTCGCATTTTTCGCGCACATACCGAATCATTTCCGAATTTTTGGGGATAATCCTGTGTTCAATTTCATAGCTGTCCTGGCCATTGGTAAGCGAACTGCTGTAGGCGTGGTCAACCATTTTCCTGTCATCAGGATGTATGGCATCCAGAAAACCTTCGTAGGTAGCAGAAAATTCCTGTGGTTGCAGTCCAAATATCCGGTAAACTTCATCGCTCCATGTAAGCCTGTTGTTTCGGAGATCCAGCGACCACGATCCCAAATGGGCAATTTGCTGGGCCCTGTTCAGAATTTTATCTTTTTCCTTTAAAACTTCCTTATCCATTTTATGCTGAAGTGCCGCTCCAATTTGAAAAGCAATACCTTCCAGCTTTTCAATGATTAAATCAGATAATCGTTCTTTTCTGTCGCTGGTGATTTGAATCAAACCAAAAACCTTATCCTTATTGCCAATTGGAATAAGGGCTATCGAGGTATTTTCACTGCGGATGAACTGTTGCTTTAAGCAAATACCGTCTGCCGGACAATCCTCAATTTGCCGGAAGCTGCTGAAGTTATTCGTCCACCAGCTACCACCCTGCGTAAATCCTGGTACCGATGGATGGCTTATTCCATTGATAACCAGTCGGCACAAACAAACATTTTTGATTCCATTAATGTTTTGTTCTTCGGGGTTTAAACTATTGCTAATTAAATAGGATGGTTTGATGCCGCCAAACAATTCATATGGAAAATCCGGCGTATTTTTCAACCGGAAAATGACACTTTCAAAATCGGTTGATTTTTGTAAAACTGCAGAAATCCTTTCGATGAGTAACTGCAGATCATCCGTTTCATTGGTTATTTGAAGTATCTCCCGGGTTATTTCGCGGTAGGTTTCCGATTGTTTTCGTATGTTTATATCAAGGCAGTGCCCTATAAATCCGGAAAAAACACCATCGCTGCTGTACCGTGGTGTTCCTGCAATCTGTATCCACCGGTATTCGCCGCTGGCATGCTTCAGACGACATTCGGTGTTGAATGCTTTTTGTTGTTCAAAAGATTTTGTGTACAGTGATTTAAAGGGTGTCAGATCTTCCGGATGTAACCGGTTCATCCAGTTATTTTTCAGTTCCTGCTTATAGGTGTGGCCGGTAAATGTAAGCCAGGGTTTATTGAAGTAATCGGCTTTTTGATCCTTTCCTGCTGTCCAGATAAGGGCCTGCCCGGAGTTGGCAAGGGTAAAAAAACGGGTGTCCCTTTCCCTAAGCAAACTACGGGCTTTTTTTCTTCCACTCTGATATTGTGCCTCTTTGCGGATACTCATCCATATAACCGGTGAGAGCAGCAGAAGTAATGTGAGGCAATCTATGGCTGCCGCTAAAACCAGCGGTAGAGGGGGCATGTAATGCAACAGGATCATTGTCATGAACTCAAAAATCAATATCGCGGAAGTAATAATGATTACCTGTCGGGTAAATTTATACTGAACAAATTTGTCGGTTATTTTTATGAATACCTTATTTAAAAGCATGTTGAAAAGTCTGGTTTGATTGTTTAGTGTAAAATTAATTAGTTATTGGTTTTATACCACCACTTTTTAAAAAAGTTTTCTTTTGTATGATAAAGGATTACAATCTTCCCTGCCTGAAATGCAAACGGCAGGCAGGCTCTTTTCGCGAAGAGAGGGAGTGAGAGTGTGTTCATGCAATATGTTTTTAATTTGTGGTGTCATTTCGGAATTGCAGAGAATTAATGAAACAATGAATGAACAACAACTGTTTACAGGCAGGAGGAAAAAAGTCATCATCAAAATAACAACAGTCTGATCGTTTATTTTCGTAATTTTCACCTGCAAATTATTTGATTTTTGGCTGGTTAAAATAAGCTATTTTCGTATGATTGCCCAAAAAATGACAGAAATTGTTTCAATTTCATCGGATGACTTCGAGTCATCCGATGAATATAAACGTAGCGCCCAAACCATCGGCATCGTTTCAAGCGACACCGGCAGCAGTTTGCCATTTCAACAGTGACCGGAGGTTAAAACTGCCGCTACCATTGTTTTAGCACAGCGGGACGATCGATTTCCAATCGCTCATTGACGGATACTGTTCACAGAGTTGCAGGTCTCCCCTTGGGGGCCAGGGGTAGCGTAGGAGTTGGGGAGTATTCAATCACTTGTGAATATTCCTGTCCCTCCCCTTCGTTGAGGCTAGGTGGGGCTTTTGCAGTTCCTGTCCCTCCCTTTTGCTTGTCCGGCTAAACAGACGGGGGTGGAGCCAGACTTCTTTGATTGTGCCGGAATTTTTGTATTTTTGATTTAATTCTATAGCAATTAATTAAATGATGCATACAACATTTCATTTGAATTCGGCCCAGGATGTTAGTTCCGACCTGCTTGATGCAATAAAAGCTGCATATAAATCAAAACCCATAACCATTATTGTTGAGGAGGTAGAAGAGTTATCTCAGGAAATGAAAGTCATTCTTGATAAAAGACTTCAGGAAGATGAATCAACGTATATTACTTCCAAACAATCAGTAGACAGGCTCAAAAAGAACAATGGGCTATAAGGTAATTATATCTCCACGTGCACAAATCGAAATTTCAGAAGCATTAGAATATTATAGGAGTCACAGCAATGTAGCTCCTTCTGTTTTTATCCAATCTCTCAAAAAATCATATAGAACATTAGAAATTAACCCTTTTTTCAGAAAAAGATATAAAGATATCAGAGGGTTAAATATCAAAAAGTTTCCGCATACTCTTTTTTATCAAATCGATGAAGAAAGAAAAGTTGTTAAGGTTTTGTCTTGTTTCCACTGCAGCAGAAATCCTTTTGACAGACCACATCGTTAATATCAAATCCATTGTTTTAGCACAGCGGGACGAGCGATTTCCAATCGCTCATTTACGGATACTGTTCAGTGCTGCAGGTCTCCCCTTGGGGGCCAGGGGTAGCGCAGGAGTTGGGGAGTTCCGTCATTGGTGAGCAGTTCCTGTCCCTCCCTTTGCTTGTCCGGCTGAAAAGCGCAACTACAAAGAATAAAGTCATAGGTCAAAAGATGCAGGAGGCTTGACCTTTCAGCGTCTCTCAGACCTGAAAGCGTCTGGAAGAATACAAATCAACCACCCCGTATTCGCCCATACATCTATCATCAATAAATCAATTGTTCAGGGCTCAGCCACCTCTCCTGAAAGGAGGGGAAAGCAGTTTTCCGGTAATGTTTTTTCATTTAATCCTGCATAAATCAATCGAACATTCTTCCGGCGCATGCAACGATTCATTTCAATCAACTACCTGATTGCGCCGGTTATTCGCTGCGCTCATTTACCCCGGGCGTTGCCCGGAGCTTGTCCCGGTAGTGAAACGTATCGGGAGCTACCAATATCTAATTTTCGGGGTTTTGTCTATACATGCCACAGGTTTTTTATTCCTTCCTCAAGATAATTGTTAAAAGAGGTTCTACCAGTCACCAAGTTCTTCAACTGCCGCTAGCATTAATTCTGGCACAGCGGGACGAGCGATTTCCAATCGCTCATTTACGAATACTGTTCAGTGCTGCAGGTCTCCCCTTGGTGGCCAGGGGTAGCGCAGGAGTTGGGGAGTATTCAATCACTTGTGAACATTCCTGTCTCTCCCTTTGCTTGTCCCGCTGAACAGACGGGGGAGGATAGGTGGGGCTTTTGATAATTCCTGTCCCTCCATTTGCTTGTCCGGCTGAAAAGACGGGGGGAGGTTAGGTGGGGCTTTTTAGGAGGCTGTACACACTATTGCATACAGCCTCCGGTTAAATTAATTTATCCTTACTCAGGAAAAAGTATCCGACATCAGGTTGTTAAACCATTTCAGCATATCCTCATAATTTTCGGAAGTTGCCCCGTTGGATTCAGTAACGCCGCTACCGGTTGGTTGCATTGTCTGCGTTGCAGAATCATACTTATAAACCGCTGTCAGCCAGGAAGCTGTTTTTCGCGTTATCGGCGTAAAACAGGAAGAATTGGTAACCGGTGTCTGATTTATATCTTCACCCATAAATGATCTGATAATTGCATCGGCACAAACTTTTGCTTCTGCATTTGCAAGATGACCTGCTTTTGGCTGGGTAGTCGATGAAGAATCCCCAATAATGTGAATTCCGGCCAAACCGGCATTGGTAGATTCATAGGACAGTACATTAACGGCAGCCCATTTTCCGTTTCCGGCATTATTCAGTCCAATACCTGAATTGGTTATCAGATTTCCGGCTTTATGCACCGGAATGGCATTGATTACTTTTCCCTTGAATGCACCCTGGCTTGTATTTACGGTCATGGTGCCGGCATCAATACTGTTTAATGCAGCATTGGGTACATAGGTGATTACCCCCCGGTGCGTATCATTGAATGCGCGTGTAAAATTATTGATTTCTGCCTGAATTCCGTTATTGGCATCAAGAATGATAACTTTACCACCACCTTTTTGACGTTTTAAATAATCGGCAATAACACAAGCCCGTTCATATGGTCCGGGCGGACAACGGTACGGGGTAGGAGGTATGGTAATAATGAATGTATCCTGACGGGTCATTGCCTTAATTTGCGACTGCAGTTGGGTAGTTTGAGTACCCGCCTTCCATGCATGTAAAATTCTGTTCTTTTGGGTACTGGTTCCACCGGCCCAGGGATATGGTTCAAAGTCGATGCCGGGAGCCAGTATTAACCTGTCATACGATAGTGTGGAGCCATTGCTTAAAGTAACCCTTTTACCTACAGGATCGATTCCGGATACGGATGAGTTTTGAAATTTTACCCCATACCTGCTTTGCAGGTTATTGTAATTAAATGCAAGCTGACTCAATGACCGTTCGCCGGTTAAAACCATATTGCTGAAAATATTGGAATAATAAGTAGCATTTGGTTCAACCAGTGTAACATCTACCGTTTTGTTGCTCCACAACCGGAGAAACTTGGCAGCTGTAGTTCCTGCCATACCACCACCAACAACTACAACACGTCCTGTTGTCGCTGCAGATATTAACTGCTGTGCCATACCCATTTGGTAAAGGGATAATCCAATTGCACCGGCTCCTATACTTGTGAAAAATTTTCTGCGTTTCATTTTTTAAATTTTACTGTTTTGAAATGTAGTCTGCTATTAATTTGATTTCTTCATCAGTATATGCCCGTGCATGAACATTCATGATGTTTTTTCCAGGACTTTCTGATCGCATTTCCCGAAATTCATCAATTATACCTCCGGCTCCTTCACCGGCAATTTTTAATTCACCTGCATAACCGTTTGTTCCATGGCACTGAAAACAATTGGATGCCAGCGCTCTACCCTGTAAATTTACATTCGTGACCTGATAATTTGTCGTGGATTCACGATCTTCGGATCTGTGCCGCTCCCTTTCGCCGTCTCTTTCCCATTCGTCGTGACACGAAAAAAGAATTACTGCAAACAACGGCAAAACATAAAGCAATTTTGCTTTCATAAAAGATTTCTTCATAAAATTGAATTTAAATAGTTCTACTTTAACAGATTAAAAATTTCATGAATAAAAGGGATTAAATATTTGAATATCAGTGTTATAAATACTATCTTTATGACACGATCGAGAAACAAACAAGGAGATCATTAAATTGTTTAATACAAGTTAAAAATAGGAATGGATATGGAGAAACACTGCGCCAGTTGCCAGGGCGGTTTGATTCTTATTTGTTTGATTATGAGCAATTTTTCAGAAATAAAACAAAACGTTTTTTCGATAAAGCTCAAACCTACTGTCAAGGAATTTTCATGAGTGAACTTAGTAACATTGAAAGAATAAGCGAAGAGATGTTTGCTAACTACCATCAAATGCAACATTTCATAACCGAATCCACTTGGGATTACAGGGCACTAATGGATCAAGTATCCAAAGATGTAAGTAATAGTCTGCCCAAAAGAAAACTGACAGGACTGATTATTGATGAAAGCGGTTGGGAAAAGAAAGGGGACAAAAGCGTAGGTGTAAGCCCTCAATATTGTGGCAATGCAGGGAAAATATGCAACTCACAGGTAGCCGTATTCGGAGCATTGAGCAATGGGGATTTTGCCTCTATGGTAGATGCACAGTTGTTTTTACCGGAATCCTGGTGCAATAACGATTTGCGTTGTCAGGAAGCTGGCATTCCCGAAGGAGACAGGATTTTTAAACCTAAATGGGAAATAGCCATGGACATCATCGGGCACCAAAAAGAAATGGGGATTGACTTTGATTATGTTGGCGGGGACGGTTATTATGGCAACAGCATAGAACTTGCAGAAGCCATTGAAAATATGGGCTTTATCTACATGCTTGACATTCATTCCAATCTAACTGTTTATTTGGAAGAATGTGAGATAGGGATTCCACCCTCTTCCGGAAAAGGCCGCAAACCAACCAAAGAAAAACCCTTGTGTGAAGGTACCAGGGCAGACAGGTATATGTCAGAACTTACAGAAAAAGATTGGCAGCGTATAGATGTGCGCAACACAACAAAAGGGAAGTTGCTCGCTGATTATCACTTTCGTACCGTATATATTTGGGATAAAGAAAACAACCGCATGTTGCGCCGGTTGTTGGTAATACGCCGAAATAAGACAAAGAAAGGGGATTACGAATATAAATACTCTTTCACCAATGCCAATTTGGAACAGTACTCTGAGAAAGGCATTGCCTATATGCAAGCCCAACGTTTTTTTGTGGAACACTGCATCAAGGAAAACAAGCAAATTTTAGGAATGGACAAATACCAGACACGCAAGTGGTTGGCATGGTATCATCAAATAGCACTTAATTTTTTACTGTCAACTTTTATCCTGAAAGAGAAATTGCTATGCTTTGACAATATTCCATTGCTGTCTGCACATGATATTAAACGATGGATTATTTTCAAGCTATACCGGCAGATGTCGGAAGACGATATGATTGACCAAATATTTGAACGACATTGCCGACGACAAAACGATATAAACCTTGCTTTTGACAAACAAACTGAAATCTGTTAAAGTAGAAATAGTTAATAATAAAAGAGAAATATGTCGATTTCATGTTTTACCGTTTGCAAGCCTGATAGATGCTCCAGATTTAATTCTGATTTTCAATGACAAACATGCAGCCATTTAACAGATTAAATTATGTTACATGCATTTACATAGATATGTGCATGTTCAGAAATTATCATTTTGAATAACGAATTATCAAATTGATAGTAATGTAAAAGGGAAAATTGCAGGTTTAAGCCTGTCTTTTTTAATCGACAAAGGTATCTCCCGGAGAGAATGGATTACAGCATTAAATAAACATGAGCTTGAAATAATATTCGTTGCCGAATAGTGTATTGTCCGTATGATTATCCATAGAAATAGGATATTAAATGAAATATTTTGGATTCAGAAGGTCACTATATAAATCATAATTCACAGCCCATTATCATACTGCTGTTACTCGTTGTTTGAAATGAAAATAAATTAACATAGGCTTTTTGATTTACCAGAATTACTTGGTAATATTACATCCACAAAACCTAAAAGCATTTTTTTTATCTATCATTTTGATAGCTAAACGTTTGAAGCTAAAATTGAAATTATTCATGTTAATCAAAAACCGGTCATTCCAGAATATTCCTTTTCTTGCAGTAAGTTTGTTGCTGTTGGTTACATCCTGCAGCACTCCGCTTCAGGAACTTACCTATTTGAATGGTATAGAATCAGGAATTACTTATCCGGGAGGTCCGGTTCCGGAAGAATACCGTATCCGTCCTAATGATCAGCTGTTTATCCAGGTAATTAGCGACGATCCTGCCAATGCTGCTTTTTTAAACCTGTCGCAAGGAAACCTCACCTCAGGAGCATCATCTGCAAACAGCCTTGAATTGATTACTTACCTGGTGGATGCGGAAGGGAAAATTTCGTATCCGCAACTGGGCGATCTGGAAGTGGAAAATAAAAATATATCCGAGGTGCGTGATATATTACAGGCCAAAGTGGACAATTACCTCGAAAGTGCTTCGGTTTTTGTAAAACTGGTGAACCGGAACATCACAATTTTGGGTGAAGTAAAGGATCCGGGACAAAAGCTGATGGTGAAGAACCAGCTCACTATTTTTGAAGCGCTGGGAACTGCCGGTGACATTACCGACTACGGTAACCGCCGGAATATTAAAATAATCCGTGAATTTCCGGACGGAAAACATGTTGCCAAACTTGATCTTACCGATCCTTCCGTGATTTTTTCGCCTTATTACTATATTCTGCCTCACGATATCGTGTACGTGGAATACAGTACCAAAGTCTATGGTGCGAAAAACCTGCCTTATGCTGCGCCTTTAAGTATTGCAGCTTCTGTTATTTCAATTAGCTTACTGATTTTTAATATATTCAAATAATGGCCCCTACTGATAATATTCAGCATTTGCCGCTTAATGGTAACAGCAATCAACATCAACAACCTGTCCGTTACGATGATAACAACGAACTGAAGAAAACTGTATTTAAATTTTTGCGGCACTGGTACTGGTTTGTTCTTACTGTAATTGTTGCCGGTGGTGTAGCATATACGTATAACCGTTATACAACACCGGTATATGAGATTCATTCGACGATGCTGGTGGAGGAAGATAAAGTGAACTCACCGCTGGCAAGTGCTGCCGGTGCATCCCAGAATGTATTTCAGGGGCTGGGAGTGATGAACAGCATGCGGAATATTTATAACCAGATGGTGTTGCTGAATTCGACTCCTATTGTTACCCATACACTCGATGAACTTGATTTTGAGGTAAGCTACTATACTGTTGGAAGAGTTGCTGTTTCCGAAAGTTACAAAGATGCTCCATTCAAGGTAAACTGGGACAAAAACCATCCACAGATAATTAATGCTGATTTTCTTCTCACTATTCTACCCAACGGAAAGCTTTTGCTCAAGATGGAGGCAGATGATGTATCAGTTTATAATTATAATGAAGAACAAATTGTGAAGAAAGTTCCGGATTACTCCTATTCGAAGGAATTTGAACCGGGGGCGCAACTTTCAGGGAATGAATTCTCTTTTAATATCCTGCTGAATGAGCGGTTTAATCCGGGAGCTGCCAACAACTACAAATTCAGGTTTAATTCAAAAAAAGAACTTGTAAAATACTACAAAAAGCAATTAAATGTTGCACTGAATGTTGAGGAAACTTCCATTCTTACCCTTACATTACGTGATTATAATGTGAAAAAGGGAGAGGATTTTTTAAATAAACTTACCGAGGTGTATCAGTTGGATAATCTTGAAAAGAAGAACGAAAATGCAAACCGCACAATTCAGTTTATCACCAGTCAGCTGCAAACTATTTCTGATTCGCTTACAGTTTCGGAAAACAGGATGGAAACATTTCAAAGCGAAAACCAGGTCGTGGACATTTCCATGCAGTCGCAGCAGTTGCTGGAGCAAATGAGGGAAATGGACAGGGAGCGGGTTGCACTGGAAACCCAAAACAAATATTACCATTA
The DNA here is from genome assembly GCA_963771595.1 of uncultured Prolixibacteraceae bacterium. Classification (GTDB taxonomy): domain Bacteria; phylum Bacteroidota; class Bacteroidia; order Bacteroidales; family Prolixibacteraceae; genus CAVYUC01. The sequence goes on from CAVYUC010000038.1 coordinate 13,779, forward strand.
CCTGCGTGAATACATTCAATCGGGAAACAATGCTGACCTTGAAACAGTTATTGCACCATCGGCAATGGGAATTCAGGATCCGTTGCTGAACAGTTTGATTTTACAGTTGAATGATTTGATCAATGAAAAATCAAGTCAGACGTCAATAAAACAAGGTTCGCAACACCCAACCGTACTGCGTTTAAATGCCACCATCGAAAGTGTAAAGAATTCATTGGAGGAAAATGTGAACAACATTATTTCGCAATCGGATATGGCGCTTGAAAACCTGAACCAGCGCATCCGCCAGATTGAGGCCCAGGTTAGGCGACTTCCGGCAACCGAACGGAATTATGTCAACATCGAACGGAAATATAAACTGAACAACGAAACTTACACCTTCCTTTTACAGAAATTATCGGAAGCGCAAATTGCAAAGGCTTCCAATACGCCCGACAGTCAGGTGATTGAAGAACCACAGATGGCGGGTGCAGGGCCCGTAGAACCGCAGAAGAAAAGAATTTATGCCATTGCACTGTTACTCGGACTTGCGTTTCCGGCAGGTATCATTTTGCTTCGCGATTTCTTTAACAATAAAGTGAATTCGCAGGAAGACATCGAAAGCATAACCAATTTCCCTATTGTAGGTCATGTTTTCCATAATGAAAGCAAAAAAGAAAGCCGTACCTTGGTTCTGGATAAACCCAATTCGCCGGCAAGTGAACCATATCGTGCAATTCGAACCAAACTTAACCTGATCACCAAAGGAAAGTCGAATCCGGTGATTGCGGTAACTTCCACATTTCCGAAAGAAGGAAAATCGTACAATGCTATTAATGTTGCTTCTTCATTTGCATTGATGCATAAAAAAACAGTTATTCTTGATTTGGATTTGCGCAATTCAAATTTAAAAGAGGAGTTTAATCTAAATTCAGATTTGGGAGTAGTAAATTATGTAATCGGTAAGGCAACGCTTGAAGAAATTACTTTTGCAACAAAACATCAGTGGTTAAAATTAATACCTGCGGGTCCAATACCACCCAATCCCGGAGAAATGCTTACCGATGCAAAACTGTTACAATTGGTGGAACAATTGAAAGAACAGTATGATGTGATTGTCATTGACTCTGCACCGGTTGGTTATGTTGCCGATTTATTTCACCTTCACGACATGATCGATACCAACCTGTTTGTAATCCGTCATAAATATACCCATAAACTGGCATTGAAAACGGCACTGGAAGAAGTATCCAAACACCAGTTGAAAGGTGTCGGTCTTATCGTAAACAATATAAAACTAAATAAGAAAAGTTACAGCTTTAGCGGAGGTTACGGATATGGCTACGGCTACGGTTATGGCTATGGTTATGGGTACGGCTATGGCGAAAACGGAAAGGATAAAAAGAAGAGCAGCCGGAAACATTTAAAGTCCGAAGATATTGTCTGAGATTATTTGGTATACTTATGCTGATTTCTAACTAATTAACATATACTGATTTTTTATGCAATGCTTCTCGGTTTTATCTTTTCTCCACCTGATTTTTAAAATGGTTCAAATACAACGACAAATCCGCTTCATAAATATTACCTTCTTCGTCGGATGCCAGGACAATCCATGGGGCGTTTTTGGGAAATGGTTTTTTTGAGGATGTGACATCGTTTATGCGGTTATCCTTTTTCCAGTCAAGGGTATCTGGAGAAATCACAGTTGCGGATTTTATTAAAACTGATGATGTTGTTGTATCGATTATTCCAAATTCAATATTTCCAAGAAATGAATTTTTTGTATTATAAATGGTATGTCCGCTTAAAATTACCGGTGGATTTTCGTCTGTGGAAATAATGATCGGGCGGCTTGGATGTTCAATTGTATCCAGCAACAAATAGGGATAATTGCTCCATCCATTTTTGGAATTCCGTACCCTTAGTATAAATTGCGGTTCACCAATACTATCGAGGCTGTTTTTTGTAGCTACCCATAAAGTTCCATCAGGAGTAATTGCAGTATTCAAATGATCATCGGCTGTTTTGTTGCCGGCTGCAACAATTTCTGTTATCTCCCAAACTGAATCAGGCTTATTGTTTTTATGAACACGAAACAATACTGCATCCCGAACCTGGTTCGACCAAATAACTCCAACTCCATCGGGTAATGATGCAATCGTGCATATATCATCATTATCTATTCCTTCAGCTAAAATAAAAGGTCCGTTCCATTTTTTATTTTTCGCAACTGAATTCCATACACAGACTTTTTTACCTGCAGTTGCAGCTACCCAAAATACACCCTTTTTATCCCGTGCAATAGTAGCAGTTTCAAACCTTTCGTTTCCGGAGGGAGGATACAAAGTTGTCTTTATTTGTGTTTTCCACCGCAGGCCATTATACTTTGATATTCGCGATTCGAGATGAAATACTACAAGTTTAGTTTCATCCACACCAACCGCAGTAATGCTATTCTTTTCTGCCCAAATATCAACCCGGCCGGGTACCCCCTGAAGCGCTTTGTTAATCCCGGGAAATTCCTTCCAACCGTTCTCGGTTCGCTGCCATAAGGAAGGCCCGGAACTGCGCGGAAGAATCGCCCACCAGCAATTGTCCATGTACCATAGTTTTGATTGTGGCTTATCGGCAGTTGGATTAGGGGTATCCACTTTAATTACCGGTTGGCTAAATTTTTCAGCTACATTTTGTGAAAGTAATATACGTGGAGAAAACAACAGGTAAAAAATAATCAAAAAGCACAACCGGCCGCTTCCGGCGATAAGATGATATGTTCTGAAACTGATTTTATTGGGCATCGATTCTATTTTTATAGTTGCATTTTTTGAGATCATTACCGGCAATATCTTCCCACGAATAATAGTGAAAAGTTTTTCCCTGCGACATAACAACAAACATTCCGGCAGGAAAATCCGGCAGAGAAATGTTTGTTGTTTCGTTGCCATCACTTTGTTCTGCTGGTACTTTTATAATTTTTACCAAAACATGTTCATGCGGATTGGCCGCGGTTCCTTCTCTGGTAAAAATCCGGAATTGATTTGCCTGTTGATCCGAAACCAGAATATACCCGGTAGTGTCTGTTGTTTTATAAATTGAAATCCCTTCATGATCGTCTGTGAATCCCTGCGTACCAAATAGCGCCAGTTCTTTATCTGCTTCAACGGCATCCGGATCGGCATGATATTTTCTTACTCCGACTGTTTCGTCGGAATAATAAACGTAACCTAATTCCTGGTCAACAGCTATGGACTCGATTTCTTTTTTTCCTGAATACCGGCCGAAAGAACGCACAGGAATCAGCTCTAATTTTCCATTGCTGTCGCATCCAATTCGATATTGGTTAATATATCCTTGGGTTGGGCCTGATTTTCCGCTTACAAAAGCAAAAATAGCGCTATCTGTCGGCCGTTTATACAAAGCAATTCCCATCGGAGCGCGGGTTTTATCGCCGTCGAATACGGTTAAATCACCTGCGTCTAAAACCTGAAGATCAGGTAAACTATATATTCGAAGCCGCTGTGCCTCTCTTTCTGTAACTACTGCGATATCAATAAAATGTCCATTCATTTTAAAATCATAAGCAATGTCCACATTGTTTGGACGTCGCAAACCTCCGGCACGTTTAACTATATCACCCTTTAAATTGAATGCGTAAAGAGCGCCGTCTGTATTTTTATCCGTTCCTATTACCAAGCTCTTTTTCCGGTTTTTGGGATTTATCCAAATTGCAGGATCATCTGTGTCCCATTTAACAGTATCAGTAATAATTCGCGGCTCTACTTTCGAAATGGGTATGTTATCATTTATTTGTCCTATCCCGTTCAATGCCATACTCATCAATGAAACAAGGAATGGCAGCAACAATATTTTTATCATTTCAATCTCATTATTCAGTTTCGAAAATTCTGAACCAAAATGTAACAAAAAAATACGGACCAGTTTTATTTGATCCGTACTTTTTATTAGTCACAACATATTTTAGGACAGTTGATGTTGATATACCATCCGGATTTAATTATACCCCGGGTTTTGAGGCATGGGCGCTGTAAGATTTGCGTCAATTACAGATTGTGGTATCGGAAATAATTTATCACGTTCAGTAATTAAATCGCCACCGTTTGTATTGTACAACTTTGTTCTCTCCATCCATTTGTTGGTTCTCAACAACGTCCACCGCCGGTGTTCTTCAACCACGAGTTCGCGCGCCCGTTCGTCCAGAATAAAATCGAGGGAAACATCGCTGGCAGTTATTTCGCTGGTATGCGATCGCCTTCTGATAATATTTATTGTTTCGGCTGCCCCTTCCGGATTTCCCAACTTGAACTGAGCTTCTGCCTTAAGAAGATAAGTTTCGGCAAGCCGCAAATACACCTGATCGCCATACGTACTTCCTCCATCCGGATTATTTGGATCAACGCCTGCAGCCACTTTCTTCGACCACGGCCAGGTTACCCGGGTCCGGGTATCGAATGTAATCGGTTCGTCCCAACTTGTCCAGATTGTATCGCCATATTCGTATCCCGGGGGTAAACGATCGGCATCATAGGGAGCATTTCCTTCTGCGTCTTTTAAAATGTAAAACCATCTGATGGCAAACGGAGAAAGCCGGTCATCCTTAAAATTTAAGATATCAGATTTTGTAACGGGGCCGGATTCAGGCCATTTGTAAAGCTCAAGTGCATATTGCGACAACGACATTCGTGTAGAACCCCTGCCGCCTCTATCAACAGTATTGGTAAACGGCCTTACACCATCGACGTTGATATTTGCATACCGGCTGGCGTGTGATACCACCGTATGAACTACGCCGCCACCAACAGTTTCCCGTGCAAACTGGTGTACCCACAATGCTTCCGTATTTCCCTGGTAGCGGTTTTGGTTTCCTTCCAAAAACATGTCAGTAAAAGGAACGCCGGGTTGATCGGCCTGAACGCCATATCGTTCTGTAACCAATTTATATTCCGGAGTATTTATCACCTGATTTGCCCAGTACAGGGCGCTATCGGGTTTATCTAATACCAGGTACATTTCGGCCAGATAATGTTGAATTGCACCTTTTGTAATTTTTCCGGGAAGATCAGGTTCAACCGGAACATATTTTTCAGCAAATAAAAAATCCGACATGATTTGCTTTCGCACTTCGGCCACAGGAGTTCTTTCCCAATCGGTTTTGATGGTTGAACCAAGAGCTTCGCTCAGGTTTAAAGGAACATCTCCCCATCCAAAAGAAAGATGCCGGTAAGCCCATGCGCGGATAGCCCTTGCCTCGGCAATGACCCTGTTTTTATTTTCTTCCGCCGTGCCATTTCCGCCAGTCCAATCAATGTCTGTTTTGCTTTCAGCTTGATTAATAATAGTATTAGCAGAATTTACTATTTCGTATAACCATGTAAACATGCCGTCGATAAACGAGGTATTCGGGGTTAATTCGTCGCCCCAGCGCAAAGCAATCCGTCCGAATCCGCCGCCTGAATTTTCAGAATTCGTGAGCAAAACATCAGTACCGGACATAAACGTTTCATTTTTGCTCCAACTGCTGTTGTTTCTCAAACCAGTCCGTTCTTCTCTAACGAGCGCATACAAACCGTTTAACCCGGTTTCAAAGCCATCTAAAGAAGTATACAATGTTTCGGTCGTTATCAGGTGCGGGGGTTTTTCATCCAACATATCTTCCGAGCAGCCAAACAAAATCAATACAAATAAAAAACTGGCTGCAACTGTAATATTTAATTTCATAATTTTCATTTTAAATTTATTCTACAAACTTAAATTTATACCAAAAACAAACTCTTTTTGCAGAGGTGTTGCTACTTGAGAGCTTAACTCCGGATCCAGGCCAGACCATTCGGTAAAAGTAAACAGGTTGCGGCCGGTTATGTAAAGTCTTAACCTGTTTAAGCGAAGTTTCTCCAAAGTACTTTGTGAAAAATCGTAGGATAATGATATGTCTTTGATACGAACAAAACTCGCATTTTCATAAAAATTTCCTATAATCCCCGACATCCGTTCAGCATCAACAACATTGGCCACCCAGTCGTTTGTCGGATTTTCCGGTGTCCAGTAATTTTTATTGATGGTTCTTCTCCGAGCTTGGGAATAGGTGTCTTCATCGGTCATCAGCGAATTATGTCGCGTAACGCCGTGAACGCCATGCATGAAAATATTGAGGCTGAAATTTTTATATGAGAACGAGTTGGTCATTCCCCATAAAAACTTCGGATCCTGCTGACCAATGATCACACGATCCTCACCCGTCAACTGGCCGTCAGTTTTTACATCCCGCAATTTTACAAAACCAGGTTGGGAACCGTATTTTGCAGCTTCTTCCGCTTCATCGAGCTGCCAAACGCCATCCCAGGCCCAATCGTAGTTCACGCGGATTGGTTCTCCGATAAACCACGCATTGGCAACATCATCAATTTCTTTTCCTTCGTCATCCAGTGTTCCGTAAAGTGAAACTATTTCATTTTTCATATACGACAAATTACCTGAAGTGAACCATTTAAAGTCGCCTGAAACTATATTTCTGGAAGTTAATGAAACTTCAAAGCCAGTATTTTGGGTTTCTCCAATATTTTGGGTGATTGAGGTAATACCGTGTACGGCCGAAATTGTTCTGTTCAGTAATAAATCAGTTGTATTGGTTTTATAAACATTGATTGTTCCTGTAAACCGATTGTTTAACAAACCCACATCCAATCCAACGTTTATTGTTCGTGACGATTCCCATCCAAGTTCGTCTTGTCCCAATACACTGGGAACATAACCAGCGTAGGTCGTTTTGGCATATACCATATTTTCTTCGCTCAATCTCGAAATTGATTCATAAGCTCCCACAGCCTGGTTGCCGTTCAATCCCCAGGAAGCCCTCAACTTTAATTCATTAAAAAGATCAGATGCGGGGAAAAAATCTTCATTGGCAATGTTCCAGCCCAAAGCCACCGATGGGAACAATCCCCATTTAGTACTTGCCCCAAAACCAGAAAAACCATCTCTCCTGCCGGTTACCGTTAAAAGATAACGACTGTTATAAACGTAATTCATACGTAGCATCTGTGATATTAAAGTGGTTTCGTTAAACAGATATTCGGGAACGGAAAGTTCTGCCTGGGCAGCAGAATACCAGGTAAGAAAATCGTGCGGAAAACCCCGTGCACTTAATCCGTTGGAGCTGTATTTGTCATTTTCATAACTGTAAACACCGGTTAAAAACAAACTGTGTTTTTCAAACTCTCTTTGATAGGAAAGTATATTTTCTATCACCGAATTGTTGTGGCGGGCGCGCTGTGTTTCTGCGCGGCCATTGGCTTCATAACCCGATTTGGTATTCCGGCCCCTGTAGGTACCATCATCATTAAACCTAAACCTGATACCGGTATTTAGCCTGTAACTTAAACCGGGAATAAAAGGCACATCGACAATGGCATAATTATTCGTTAAAATCTGGTAAGATTCATCCTTGTTCTTATAAAGTGTCGGCGCCATCGGATGTTCAAAAAAAGTATCTTCACTCCAGGGATAGATCAGATAATTTCCATTTTCATCCAGGTTTTTTGTCAATGGATTCATCCAAAACAAACCGTCAATACTTGGTGAACTTCCGCTTTTGTCATCGTAACTAAATTGTGTTCGGGTACCGAGCGTAAGCCATTTGCCGAATTTTGTATCCACATTAATCCGGCTTGTCAGTCGCAAATAGTCGTCGTTTTCCAACAGCCCCTGTACATCGAGCACTCCGCCGGCAATATAATAATTTGTATTTCCACAGGTTCCTGATGCGGAAAGGTTATGTTGCTGACTGTGACCTTTTCGCAAACCCAAATCGAGCCAGTCAACCCATGCATCCGGGCCTGCTTCATAAATGGCTTCTTCCGAAAGTGTCATTGCGTCCGGCCATCTTTGTTGTTTAAAATTATAGAATTCCTCACCGTTCATTACGTCCGGCAGTTTCACAAAATCCTGAACGGAATAATAGCCGTCATAACTTATGGTTGATTGTTTTGCACTTCCGGTTTTTGTTGTAACCAGTATAACGCCATTTGCGCCGCGTGAACCATAAATAGCCGCTGCCGAAGCATCTTTTAAAACCTCTATCGATTTTACGTCGTTTATATTAACATCGCTGAGGTTGCCGCCATAAGGAATACCGTCAACAACAATCAGAGGATTGTTGCTTGCTCGTATTGAGTTACGGCCACGTATCATTATGTTTTCATTCGGTGCAGCGCCGGCCGATGTAGTTTGAATCATAATTCCCGGAATTGCCCCCTGAATAGCCTGCGCAACATCGAGGTTGGGAACCATTTCCAATCTATCGTTCGGTACGGAAGCAACAGTACCTGTAATATCACTTTTCTTTTGTGTACCGTAACCAACAACAATCACCTCGTCCATTCCAACTACATCTTCTTCCATTGCAACATTAACCGATGTTTGTCCTTCCAGCGGAACATCTTTGGTTTTCATTCCCACAAAAGAGAATTGAAGCGATTGAACATCATCCGGAACGGTCAATGAGAATGTTCCGTCAGTACCGGTTACCGTGCCGATAGTAGTCCCTTTCACAACCACTGAAACTCCGGGCAGCGGCTGACTATTTCTGTCGGTAACCATTCCGGTAATAACCTGTTTCTGCTGTTGTGAATTTGCTGCTTCCACAGCATTTGTTTTCAGAGTAGCCGGAGTATCGGCATTTTCATCTTCCAGGATTACAATTTGTCTGTCGTAAATCCGATAGACATTTCGGGTGCCCTCAAACACCTGGTCGAGAATTGACTCAACAGGTTCATTTTTGACCTTCACGTTTACCCTGCGGTTTATATTCAACGCTTTTTCGTTGTACAGCAGGATAAACTCACTGTTTTCCTCGATTTCCTGAAAAACCTGTTTTACAGTTACATCATTTAGTTTCAGGTCAAATTTTATTGCCTGCGAGTAGGTATTGTTAGCTGTTGAAACAGCAACAACAGCAAGCATCAAAATAATCAAAAGTTTCATCTTTAGTAGAATTTTCACCATGCTTCCTCCCGGAAAGCGCAGCATTGTTCGCTTTTTTTTCATAATTTTGAATTGTTTAGATTAAATACTTTATTTAATTTATTGAAAGTCGCCAGGCCTGGCCGCCTGTCGGCTTTCGTTTTTTATTTGCGTTGTATCTCTTTCATTTTTTTATCGATAAATATTTTGTTGTTTACAATCCGGTAATCTATTTGGGCTACATCGGCCAATGCAATTAAAACTTCTTCCAAAGAATCTTTTAAATCAAGTTTACCTGTAATCAAGCCGGAAGATGGAAAACTTTCCGGCAGCATGATTTCAACATCATAGTACCTTTCGAGCTGGGTGAAGACCGATTGTAAACTTTCTTTTGAAAACTCCAGCCATCCTTCGGTCCAGGCAATATATATTGTTGTGTTGGGTTCATCGTAAATGTTTATTTCAGTGTTCTGCTTATTGTAACTTGCCCTTTGGTTGGGTTTTAAAATTACTTCGTTTGTACCGAGGCCTAAGAATTTTTGTTTTCTTAATGCCACACTTCCTTCCAGTAAAACTGTTTCAATATCGGCGTCGGATGTATATGCTGAAACATTAAACCAGGTTCCCAGTACTTTTAAATCCAGTTCCCCTACATTTACTACAAACGGCTGGCTTTCATTTTTTGTCACCTTAAAACAGGCTTCGCCATCGAGGTAAACTTCGCGTGTTTTTTTGCTGAAACTGGAAGGAAACGCCAGTCGTGTGCCCGCATTGAGCCACACTTTGGTACCGTCTGACAATAAAAGTTCCGAACTTTTCCCGTAAGGGATAATTACCTCGTTCATTTCAATTCCATCCGGTTCAAGGGTGGAAAGATCAATTACGCTATCGTTGTTTATGACCAGTTGATTGCTCCTTGATAAATCAATGCTTGAATTATCTTGTTTAAGAATTACCTCCTGACCGTGACTCAGCATTAATCGGGCTTGTTTGCTGTTTCCATCTGCCTTAACCGTTTCGAACTGATAGCTTTCATCCTTTTCATTCAGATAAAGGTAACCCAGTGTTCCCGTTGAAATTATTAACAGTACGGCAGCTGCCCGGGTAAAAATTTTCCAGAATACAGGAATTCTTCTCTTTTGCTGCTGAATTTGTTCAAACCGATCAATATTTTGCCATATTTCCAATACTGATTCTTTGTCCAGGATATCATTTGTATCACGGAGTAACAGAATTATTTTACGTGCTTTATTTGCCGTATCTCTAAAATCCGGATTATCGTCAATGAATTTAACCCATTCCTTGCCATTTTTTCCCCGGAGTACCCAGGCGATAAAAGATTTTTCTTCAAGCAGTTCTTCGGGACTATATGTTAAAAAAATTGATTTCATTTAGTTACTTACAGCTGTATATTTAAAAAAAGACAGGCGTCGGATTTTTGTGGACATCATTTCCATGGAAATTTTTTTTTGCTATCGAAGATTAAAATTCGAATTGAAAATGCCTGATTTTCTTTCAGTAATTGAGCGACAGTTTCCATGATTCTTGCATAAGTTGATTTTCCTTTAAAAGAAAAGCGCCCTGCAACTGAGCGCTATTCTTAACTAAACGAAATCTATGAACCGGTTATACAAAACACCGTCTTTATATAGTATAAGAGACCAATGAAGATTTTGTAGACACTTCAGGGGAATTATTTTAACAGAGGAGAGCTTTTTGAAAAGATTCCTGCAAACAATATAAAAGTTCCACTCTTCAGCAGAACCTTCTTCAAAGCTTTTACTGCTCTGAATACCTGTTTGCGAGCCGAATCATATTTCAGTTGCATAATTTCACAAATCTGTTCGTAATCGAATTCACAGGTAAATTTATAAAACAAAATTTCGCGCTGTTTGGGACTCAATTCACTCAACCCTTTTTGTACCATCTTTTCCCGCGCGGTCAGTTCCTCTTTTTCAATAAATTCCTGTTCCGCTGAATATATAATAAAAGCTTCCGGTAAAATCCCGGTACTATCCATTTCTTCAAATTTCTGAGCTTTTATATTTCGAACAAGTTTTCGCCGAAACGAACGTATTAAATAAAACTGAATGTTGTCAGTTTCTCCAAGTCGGGAGCGGGTGCGTATTAAATCAAAAAAAAGGTCTTGTATGCTGTCTTTTATTAATTCATCATTTTGACTAAATTTTTTACCGTAGCGAAACAGCAATTGAACATGGTGATAGTAGATATGGGACAATGCATAGCTGTTACCCTTTCGGAAGTCATCCCATATTTGTTTATCAGTCGTCATCAGTTTAAGAAGTTTTCAAATATAGATGCAAAATTTCCAAATTCAAAAATATTGGAAATATATAATATTGACTGAACAGAATATTGTCATGTATATAATGCTTACAATGGAGTGAGTGATTGCAGTTTTTTCTCAACCGGCTTCCTGAGTTACACTAAACCTGCGTTTTACAAACAGAAACTAACTCTCCGGCATAGTTTTCCGAACGGATACGGTGGCAAATTTTATGGTAGTTCAGCATAATTTCCTTATTGTCGTCCGAACAGGTTTCGGCAACAGCAAACAGTTCCTCATTCATACTCCGGTAAATCTCAAACGGACATTGCGGATTAGGTTTACCATGGGGACACGATTTTACAAGTTTGTTAAAGGCTTTGTTGATATCTGAATCCTGCATTGAATGTTTGCATAAATTTTACAACTCAAAATTAGACCTTTTAGAAAATTCCAGAATGTTCCAATTGCTGAAATTAAAGGTTCGGAATGCTGATTTAAACTAACATTTTGTTTACCACATCAGCAAAACAGATTATTTGCGCGTTTAAGTTTGCTTCGGTTACCACAGACAGAAGGGAAAAAATAATCTAACCACAGATTACTCAGATTAGCACAGATAAATGAATCTGTTGTTTTTAAAGATTAAAATATCCGTGTTCATCCGTTTTGTCCGTGGTTTAAAAATAAACCGCAGGTTATTTGGATTACCGCAGATGAAAAAATCTGTGTCAATCAATGTAATCTGTGGTAAAAAATAAACCAACCACAGATTACTCAAATTAGCACAGATAAAGAGATGCATTGTTTTTACAAGCTTCAAAAATCCGTGTCCATTCATATTATTCGTGGCTGATAAATAAACCGCAGGTTACCAGGGTTATCGCAGATGAACAATTATTTAAAAATTTGAGTTCATCCTTATAATCTGTAATAAAAAAATAAATCAATTCTATAAAAAATTAGAATTTATAATATATATTTGGGCCTGATTACAAATAGTTTAAACACCAGCTAAAATAAACAACCATGACGAAATTAGAACTTGTAAACCAAATTTCAAGCCAGACAGCTATTGAAAAATCAACTGTTACACAAACACTGGAAGCATTAATTAAAACCATTCAAACCTCACTTATTGAAGGTGATAATGTTTATTTGAGGGGATTTGGCACGTTTGCCGTTAAGCACCGGGCCGAAAAAACTGCACGAAATATCACTAAAAATACACAGATAATTATTCCTGCACATAACATACCTTCCTTTAAGCCCGGAGAAGAATTCAGGAAGTGCGTAATAAACGCCGGAAAAAAATAAGTAGTTTTGATTTAAACATGGAGATGCAATTTCCGGAAATCCGGAAGTTGCTTATAAAATCCTTTCGTAACAGAAAGGATTTTTTGTTTTCTGAGATTTTTACCTGGTTTATAAATAGGAAGGGAAAATTGGGATCAGTTGATATTCTTGTGGAGCGAAAACTGTTTTTGATGTTGAAATTCTGTATGTTGTTTTGCCTTATCAGGCGGATTTTACTTTTTGGCTTGACCCAAAAAGTAAACAAAAAGGTCAAGGCTGCGTCCGCTTCGCACGGAAAAACTACACGATTCCGGCTAAAATTACTGAACTTCCCGATATGGAGCGGGACAAGCTGTCGTGCCTCCTCAAACAGCAGTAATTTTTTAACGCCTACATCATTTGTTTTCCGGCTCACCGCCCGAGGCCACGCTTTGATCCTACGGACGGTTCCTTCGGGAGTGGCCTTTTTTAACCCAGCCCGGAACCGAAATAAAATAGTAGTGAGAGCGGGAAGTTCCGAGGAATCGAGGAAACGAGCTTGCGAGTTACACGAGTTGCCAAAAACTTTGATAATAAAGGAGTGAAATCGCCCGTCCGAACTTATGTTTTATGAAGTTGGAAGGTGCAGGTTAAAAACAGCCTTGAACTTTCTGCTTCGTCTTTGCTTCAAGGCAAAGATGAAGGCCTCCGGCAGGATATTGTAAAGATGCGGAAGTTTCAATTTTCTCATCTGGTAATCAATTTTATTTCTCCACAACTTTTTAATGTGACCCGAAAATTGCTTGTTTTTAGATTATTCTAAATCCCCCTACTTGTTTATTCCGGGAAAGTTGTCCCATTTTAAAAATAAATAGGAAAATCAACAGGTTTATAGCATTAAGGTTATTTGTTATTAAAAATTATTTTTTAATTTGGTGACCATTATTGAGTAACTTTTTGATTCAATAATATAAACTAAACTTGAACACTAAACGTGTAACCGAGGAGGCGGAGCAGTGAAAAATGCATAGATTTTCTGCCTCAAAAATCAAAACATTACTACTTTAATTCCCATTATAAATTTGAATACCATTTAATTATACAGATAATTACTCCGTCAGAACCAAACAACCAATTGCGCTTTAAAAACAGCTCCTGCATGTAAACCTGCGACGGATATTTAACCATAAAAACTTTATATTATACCACATGCTGGAATCATTAATTACATCGAAAACCCGTGTAAAACTGTTATTAAAACTGTTTTTAAATGCACAAACAACAAGTCACCTTCGCGGGTTGGAGAAGGAATTTGGTGAGTCGAGCAACTCCATTCGTCTTGAACTTAACCGGCTTATTGAGGCGGGACTGCTTACATCGGAAAATATTAAAAACCGGAAGTACTACAAAGCCAATATAACACATCCGCTGTATACCGATATCAACAGCATCCTGCGCAAAACCATAGGAATCGATCAGCTGGTGGAACGCGTTACAAGCCAGATTGGGAATCTTGAATCGGCATATTTAACAGGAGACTTTGCTTCCGGCCGCGATTCCGATGCCATCGAACTGGCGCTGATAGGAGAGGACCTCGACCGGGAATATATTGAAAACCTTGTGGTAAAAGCCGAAAAGATGGTAGGCCGTAAAATTATCTACCTCATCCTTACATCAGAACAAATGACCCACTTCCTGAGCGATAAACCAACATTGCTGATATGGAAGAAAGATGAATGAGTTACAAGCTTCGAGCCTCGAGCCTGGAACCTGGAACATGGAACAAGATAAAAAACAGCAACAGGCAAAAGCAGTTGGCAAATAAAGCCCTCACGCCCCCTGCCAAACAATAAAACGTTCCTTATAATTTCCCCTAATAGGGGGAATACGGCAGCAGTGTAAGGAAAGTGTGCCGGATGTTGCCGAAGGGGGTTCAGGAGAGCCCGCCCGAATGTCCCGCGCCTACCCGGTCGAGGGTTTAGTAACTTAGGGAGGCCGGACAGAAAGGTAAAGAGGGGTGAACCCGCCGCACATATCTTGCATATTATTTTGAATCATGGAACCTGACAGAACCCGGAATCTTGCATAATTCATGGAAAAATAAATATACAATTGGAAGAAAAACACCTGTAAGCACAATCAAACTCCCCTTTAGGGGTTGGGGTTAAACTGGAGAGCTGGCAGTTGGCAAACTAAATAAGCTTCATGCTACGAAACTTTGAACCCGGCTGTTCAGCCGGACAGGCTTGCAACCCGGAACTCGCGATGAGACCGCCACGCCTCGTACCTCGGCTCGCGGAATCGTGCACCTAAGTATTATTATGAGCATGGAAATCTCTGCACAAAACAACATTCCTGGTACGATTTCCCGAGGAGTTTGCGACGAAGGGAACCCATGACTTTTAGCACTGAGTTAATAATGAAAGCCTGGGTCTACATCGTCACTAACAAAAACAATAACGTTTTATACACCGGCGTCACCAGTAACTTGAAAAGCCGCATCGAAAGCCACAAAACTAAAAAGTATCCCAATGCTTTCACCGCCCGATACAATGCTGACAAACTTGTATGGTTTCAGGAGTTCGATAGTTCACCCGGTGAAATAAAATCGGAGATTTTAATGCAAAGCATTATTTCACAGGGTAAATCGATGCCAATGCAAGAGAGAGACAAATTAAGGCAGGGAGCCGGGCGCGGAAGATAAAGCTTATTGAAGAGAAGAACCCGGGATGGAGGGACCTTTACGAAACATTGTAAGGTGCAGGGACGATAAGACCGCCACGCCTCGTACCTCGGCTCGCGGAATCATGCACCAAATACTGTTTAGAGCTGGGATTTCCCTGAACCCACAACTTGAAACCTGAAACCTGAAACAAGAAAAACAGCAATAGGCAAAAGCAGTTGGCTAAGGTACAGAGACAGAGGCAAACACAATTTCCCAAATTGACGTCAGGCTTTAAATCCATCAGTCCGTCAGTTTTAGTATATTTGTAAAAAAGTAAATAATGGATTCAATTATTATAAAACCAAGAGATAAAAAAGAATTTAATTTTTTTGTGGAACTGGCGCATAGGCTGGGTGTTGAAATTAAAACAGTCAGTGATATTATTGATACTCAACTGCTGGCAGATATGGAAGAAAATAAAAAAACCGGGTTTGTTGATAAAGAAGAAATTTTAAAAACAATCCAAAATATGCTGAACGAGAAAAAACCAGATTATAGGAATGAGAGTTAAATTTCTGGGAGGTTTTGAAAAGGATTTATCCCGTAGTAAGGATAAAACACTGGCTAAAATAGTACTTCAATGTATTCTGCAGTTTGAAAAAGCCAAAGACCTCGATGAAATTCAAAATATCAAAAAACTAAAAGGACACCCTACAGCATATCGTTACCGAAAAGGAAAATATCGTATTGGATTTTATTTCGAAGATAATACAATAATTTTTGCAGCTTTTGCTCCCCGAAACAGAATATACCGGAAGTTCCCATAATCGGAGGTAGATTAAGATGAAACGAGCATAACAAAAAGTCATTCTTAATATAAGGGAACACAATTATGCAAGTTACATGAGTTACCTTAAAAAAAGAAACAATAATAAACGAATGAAACGAACATGAAATTTAATGCAAAGCATTATTTCACAGGGTAAATCGATGCCAATGCAAGAGAGAGACAAATTAAGGCAGGGAGCCGGGCGCGGAAGATAAAGCTTATTGAAGAGAAGAACCCGGGATGGAGGGACCTTTACGAAACATTGTAAGGTGCGGGGACGATGAGACCGCCACGCCTCGTACCTCGGCTCGCGGAATCGTGCACCTAATATTATTATGAGCATGGAAATCTCTGCACAAAACAACATTCCTGGTACGATTTCCCGAGGAGTTTGCGACGAAGGGAACCCAGTGACTTTTAGCACAGAGTTACATAATGAAAGCCTGGGTCTACATCGTCATCTAACAAAAACAATAACGTTTTATACACCGGCGTAACTTCAGTAACCTGAAAAGTCGCATCGAAAGCCACAGAGACGAAAAAAGTATCCCAATGCTTTCACCGAACACCGAATAGACAATGCTGAACAAGCTTGTCGTGGTATCATGGAGTTCAGCAGCATTATCGATGCAAGAAAGAAAGGGTAACGACAATTAAAGACTGGAAACAGAGCCAGAAGAGATAAAACTCAGATTTGAAGAAAAAAATCCGGAATATGGAAAGACTTATACGAAAAAAGAAAAAACATTGGATAAGAAGCACCAAGTAGTCTGCAGAGAGAAAAAGAAAAAGAAAAAGATGAAAAAAAAAATACAGAAAATTATAAGAACACAAAAGAGATCTCGAAACCGACAGGAAAAAACGAATGGCAGCCTTATTTAAGAGCACCCAACATGTATTGTACTCCATACCTTCAGAAGAACCAAAACAAGTATGGAAGATTCAGTCATGAGACCAGCTTCAGAAGTCGTTCCTCCCTCGTGGAATCACATGCACCAAATAAGAACTTAGGAGTAGGAATATCCCTGCCCAGTGAAATAAAATCGAAGATTTTAACGCAAAGCGTTATTTCACAGGGTAAATCGATGCCAATGCAAGAGAGAGACAAATTAAGGCAGGGAGCCGGGCGCGGAAGATAAAGCTTATTGAAGAGAAGAACCCGGGATGGAGGGACCTTTACGAAACATTGTAAGGTGCGGGGACGATAAGACCGCCACACCTCGTACCTCGGCTCGCGGAATCGTGCACCTAAGTATTATTATGAGCATGGAAATCTCTGCACAAAACAACATTCCTGGTACGATTTCCCGAGGAGTTTGCGACGAAGGGAACCCGTGACTTTTAGCACAGAGTTAATAATGAAAGCCTGGGTCTACATCGTCACTAACAAAAACAATAACGTTTTATACACCGGCGTAACTTCAAACCTGAAAAGCCGCATCGAAAGCCACAAAACTAAAAAGTATCCCAATGCTTTCACCGCCCGATACAATGCTGACAAGCTTGTCTGGTATCAGGAGTTCAGCAGCATTATCGATGCAAGAGAAAGGGAACGACAATTAAAGGCTGGAAACAGAGCCAGAAAGATAAAACTCATTGAAGAAAAAAATCCGGTATGGAAAGACTTATACAGAACATTATAAGAAGCACGAGTCTGCGAGCCGCAGGCGTGGCAGCCTTATGCCTTGAGCACCCAACATGTATTGTACTCCATACCTTCGAAAACCAAAACAAGTATGGAAGTTCAGTCATGAGACCACTTCGGTCGTTCCTCCCTCGTGGAATCCTGCACCAAATAAACTTAGGAGTAGGAATATCCCTGCCCTGTGAAATAAAATCGAAGATTTTAACGCAAAGCATTATTTCACAGGGTAAATCGATGCCAATGCAAGAGAGAGACAAATTAAGGCAGGGAGCCGGGCGCGGAAGATAAAGCTTATTGAAGAGAAGAACCCGGGATGGAGGGACCTTTACGAAACATTGTAAGGTGCGGGGACGATAAGACCGCCACACCTCGTACCTCGGCTCGCGGAATCGTGCACCTAATATTATTATGAGCATGGAAATCTCTGCACAAAACAACATTCCTGGTACGATTTCCCGAGGAGTTTGCGACGAAGGGAACCCACGACTTTTAGCACAGAGTTAATAATGAAAGCCTGGACTTACATCGTCACTAACAAAAACAATAACGTTTTATACACTGGCGTCACCAGTAACTTGAAAAGCCGCATCGAAAGCCACAAAACTAAAAAGTATCCCAATGCTTTCACCGCCCGATACAATGCTGACAAGCTTGTCTGGTATCAGGAGTTCAGCAGCATTATCGATGCAAGAGAAAGGGAACGACAATTAAAGGCTGGAAACAGAGCCAGAAAGATAAAACTCATTGAAGAAAAAAATCCGGTATGGAAAGACTTATACAGAACATTATAAGAAGCACGAGTCTGCGAGCCGCAGGCGTGGCAGCCTTATGCCTTGAGCACCCAACATGTATTGTACTCCATACCTTCGAAAACCAAAACAAGTATGGAAGTTCAGTCATGAGACCACTTCGGTCGTTCCTCCCTCGTGGAATCCTGCACCAAATAAACTTAGGAGTAGGAATATCCCTGCCCTGTGAAATAAAATCGGAGATTTTAATGCAAAGCATTATTTCACAGGGTAAATCGATGCCAATGCAAGAGAGAGACAAATTAAGGCAGGGAGCCGGGCGCGGAAGATAAAGCTTATTGAAGAGAAGAACCCGGGATGGAGGGACCTTTACGAAACATTGTAAGGTGCAGGGACGATAAGACCGCCACACCTCGTACCTCGGCTCGCGGAATCGTGCACCTAATATTATTATGAGCATGGAAATCTCTGCACAAAACAACATTCCTGGTACGATTTCCCGAGGAGTTTGCGACGAAGGGAACCCACGACTTTTAGCACCAAGCCCATAATGAAAGCCTGGACTTACATCGTCACTAACAAAAACAATAACGTTTTATACACTGGCGTCACCAGTAACTTGAAAAGCCGCATCGAAAGCCACAAAACTAAAAAGTATCCCAATGCTTTCACCGCCCGATACAATGCTGACAAGCTTGTCTGGTATCAGGAGTTCAGCAGCATTATCGATGCAAGAGAAAGGGAACGACAATTAAAGGCTGGAAACAGAGCCAGAAAGATAAAACTCATTGAAGAAAAAAATCCGGTATGGAAAGACTTATACAGAACATTATAAGAAGCACGAGTCTGCGAGCCGCAGGCGTGGCAGCCTTATGCCTTGAGCACCCAACATGTATTGTACTCCATACCTTCGAAAACCAAAACAAGTATGGAAGTTCAGTCATGAGACCACTTCGGTCGTTCCTCCCTCGTGGAATCCTGCACCAAATAAACTTAGGAGTAGGAATATCCCTGCCCTGTGAAATAAAATCGGAGATTTTAACGCAAAGCGTTATTTCACAGGGTAAATCGATGCCAATGCAAGAGAGAGACAAATTAAGGCAGGGAGCCGGGCGCGGAAGATAAAGCTTATTGAAGAGAAGAACCCGGGATGGAGGGACCTTTACGAAACATTGTAAGGTGCAGGGACGATAAGACCGCCACGCCTCGTACCTCGGCTCGCGGAATCGTGCACCTAATATTATTATGAGCATGGAAATCTCTGCACAAAACAACATTCCTGGTACGATTTCCCGAGGAGTTTGCGACGAAGGGAACCCACGACTTTTAGCACCAAGCCCAATGAAAGCCTGGACTTACATCGTCACCAGGATTTCATTAATTATATTTTAATTAGATTTACAAATAGTTTTACAAAAATGAATCAACAAACCTTGAAAATGAGCAAAAATAAAAAAGGCTTTAACCGAATTGGAACTTTTCTAGTAATAACTACATGTGTTACAATGTTTTTTTCTTCCTGCGTTTCACAGCGGAATGTTGAATACCTCCGCGACACATCCGAGCAACCCGGTGATATAAAAACATTTTACGATGCCAAAGTGCCGGATTATAAGTTGAAACCTAAAGACGAGCTCTTCATTCAAATTAAAAGCCTGGACGATCCCTCCACAAATGTTTTTCAGCAACTCGGTATCCAGGAGAGTGGCAGTATGAGTTACATTCAACCTTATGGAGCATCTCTTATGTCATATACAGTTGATAAAACAGGGTATATACAACTGCCGGTTCTTGGAAATATTCAGGTGGAGAACAAATCCGTTCCTGAGGTGAGTGCCATACTGCAGGATTCATTGGAGAATATTTTAAGCCAACCAACAGTTACCGTAAAATTGGTCAACCGCTTTGTTTCGGTATTGGGAGAGGTTCAGACACCCGGCCACTATTCCTATTCACAGGAGAAACTTACCATATTTGATGCTATTGGCCTGGCAGGCGATATTACGGAATATGGCGACCGCAATGATGTAATACTGGCGCGAAATGAAAACGGAAAAAACTTACGTATAAACATTGATCTGACATCCTCAGAGCTTATGGCCTCTCAGTACTATTACATTCGCCCCAACGATATGGTATATATAAAACCAATGCGAAAAAAATTCTGGGGCATGCGCCAATTTCCTTTTCAGATTCTATTATCATCATTATCAACAGCCGTTCTGTTATATACCGTATTTGGTCAATAAACCCAGGTATCTCAACCCATCAATAAAAGTATTATGAATCAACAGACTTTCCCGGAACAAAACAAGTTGAAAATTCTAGAAACAATTAAACTAATTTTTAGAAATGTATGGATTATTATTCCAAGCGTTATCTTAGCATTGGGAGTTGCTTATGTTTATAACCGGTATACTGTGCCAACTTATAAAATATCTTCCTCGTTATTATTAAAAGATGATTCAGGAAATAACAGATACAGTGGAGAAACCAGGTTTATAAACAGCGAACTACTTTCCAAAAAGCAAAATATTCAAAATGAAGCAGCGATTATTAAATCGTATCCAAATATTGAACAAACAGTAAAAAACCTTGATTTGGAAGTTTCCTATTATGAATACAAAGATTACCAGTATTACAATGCCTATAAGGAATCGCCATTCAAAGTATTTATTTTTAAAGAGCATCCGCAGTTGGTCGGACCTGTATTTGATATAGTTTTGAATTCAGATGGAAGTTACGTATTAAAGATTCAGAAACAAGATGGTATAATTTATAATTATTCTACAGAACAGCAGATAGGTGAAAGAAAAGATTTTGAGCTAAACCTCAGAGGGAATGTAGGCCAGGTAATGCAAACGAATGATTTTAAACTACTGATTACAATCAACGATAAAGACAGTTTAGTTTTTAATGACAACAGATATTTTTCCTTTAAACTGTCCACAATAAAACAAATGGTTAATCACCTCGAAGAAAGCCTTGAATTTTACCTTCCGGACCAGTTGGCAACTGTCATCGAAATTAGCATGGAAACTACTTCTGTTCAGCAAGGCAAAGATGTAATCAATGAATTAATTCAGGTCTATTCTGCTTCCAATCTGGCTCAAAAAAATCACCTCGCCAACATGACTCTTGAATATATTGAAACCCAACTCAATGAAGTATCTTCTTCCTTAAATCAAACAGAAAATAACCTTCAGAGATTGATGTCTCAGAACAAGTTGATGAATGTTGATGAACAGTCAACCAGATTGGCACAACAGCGATTGGATCTACAAAATCAATTGGCTGAACTGATGACACAGAAGCGTTACTACGATTACATTAAAGAATATAATTCAAACAACTCAGATGAAACACAAATTGTTCCGCCTTCAGCAATGGGAGTTCAGGATCCGCTGCTAAACAGTTTGATTGAGGAACTCTCTACTGCGCAAGCTCAAAAAGCCAATCTGATAAAAAACAATCAGGAGCGCAATCCAATCATAAACCGGCTCAATATTCAAATAGAAAATCTCAAAAATACAGTTTCGGAGAATATTGCTGCTGCTGCCCATAGCAATGAAATTTCAATTAACGAAATGCAAAACCGGATTGCACAAATTGAAAGTGAGATAAGTACCCTGCCTAAAACACAAATGCAAATGGGCGGTATTCAACGAAATTACGATCTAAATAGTTCTATCTACAACTATTTGCTTGAAAAACAAGCAGAAGCTAAAATTACCAAAGCTTCCAATTTACCAGATAATACTATCATTGAACCTGCGCATATGGTGGGACTTTTGCCTGTTTCACCCAATAAAATATTAAATTACTTAATTGCATTATTTTTTGGATTTACTATCCCTTTTAGCATTTTGTTGCTTAAAATGAACTTTAAAACGACTGTCTCTTCTCAGGAAGATATTGAAAATATTGCCAATGCAACCATTCTTGGCAAAGTATTTCACTACAATAACCATAAAGAAAAAAACGTTTTTATTGCGTCGTCACATGACAAAACAGCAGAAACCTTTCGAACATTGCGAACCAACCTGAACTTTGCGATGCAGGGAAAAACCAGTAAAACAATATTAGTGAGTTCCTGTATTTCGGGTGAAGGGAAAACCTTTAGCGCCCTGAATATTGCGGCTGCCTATGCACAAATAGGGAAAAAAACCATTTTATTAAATTTCGATCTCCGCAACTCACAATCTATAATTAAAAACGCGGATAATACAACTGGACTAAGTTTATATTTATCCGATGAAACTACTCTTGAGCATGTAATTCAAAAGTCAGATTTTAAAAACCTCGACTTTATCAATTCAGGTCCCGTTCCTCCGGATCCATTGGAATTATTGGAAAAAGAGATTATGATCAACCTGTTTGATTTTCTTAAAAAGAATTATGACTATATAATCATTGATACACCTCCATTGGCTCAGGTTTCTGATGCGCTTGCAGTGATACAACATTCCGACCTAAATTTGATAGTCACCCGTTACAATGTAACCAAAAAGAAATTGCTCAGCTTAGTGTTAAGTGAACTAAAAAACAAAAACATTAATAATGTATATCTTATTTTAAACGACAACAAACGGGTACGCGAACAAATGGGATACGGGTACTATAATAAAAAGTAAAATTGTTTTAACAATTATTAAATATCCGTTATCCATCATAAGACGAACGTCAACCTGTCCGCCAGCTGGCGGATTCAGGTTCTATTTGATAATGTACTGATTATCAAAAAAAACTAATCCGAAACAATATGGTTTTGTACAAAGTCTCACTAAAGAACTGTAAATCATTGACGCTT
This sequence comes from uncultured Prolixibacteraceae bacterium, assembly GCA_963771595.1. Classification (GTDB taxonomy): domain Bacteria; phylum Bacteroidota; class Bacteroidia; order Bacteroidales; family Prolixibacteraceae; genus CAVYUC01. The sequence goes on from CAVYUC010000038.1 coordinate 36,997, forward strand.
CACTGTCATTTACTCATTATGCCTAAAAAATTTTGGGTGAGCGCTTAATATAACGTGCAAAGAAACTATACGACATAATGCAGACATTCATTAACAATTAATAAATGCTGGAGTCAAAACAACCAGGTTATTCTTTTCAACCCTCGTTAATTATAGCTATCGATTTTGATGGCACCATAGTGGAACATCGTTATCCAGCCATTGGGCGAATTCGTCCATTTGCATTTCAAACCTTGAAAGCCCTTCAGGCAGATGGTCACCGATTAATTCTATGGAGCCACCGGGCAGGACTAAAATTGGAAGAGGCTGTTAAATTCTGTAGCTCACATGGTATTGAGTTTTATGCGGTGAATAAAAATTATCCTGAAGAATTCTGGGACGAAAACGAAAGCCGTAAAATTCTGGCCGATATTTACATCGACGATAGAAATCTGGGAGGATTACCTTCCTGGGGGGAAATTTACAATATCATCTCTCCCGAAAAAAAAGTGAGTGCTATTGAAAAAACTGGTGGAGGGGGTAACCAAAAAATGGGATACTATTATAAAAAAATTAAAAAATTGTTTAGAAATATCTGTAAAAGTATTTCTGTAAACCACGAATATTAATACATAAAAGCATAAAAAAAATTTCAGGAGGTTCAGCTTTTTATTACGATAGAGCAAGTAATATTATTAATTAACAGCAATATCATTGCCGCTGCACAGAAGAAAACATATTGTTCTAAACAAAAACCTGAAGTCCGCAGCCGGAGATAACCAACATTAACCTTACATAATAATCAGTACTTTACCTATATTAGAATCAGCAATTGGAATATTATTATAAGCAATTAGAATGATTTAGAAACAACAGCACCACACTATATTTGTCGACAGGATTTTGAAATTATTTGTTGGACGCTTTTAATTCAAATTTATCATGTTGAACATTTTTATGAACGAGTACCATACTCTTCAAAAGGGTATGGGTATGAAGGTGAAGGAATTTTGTGTGGTTGCTCTTTTGGTTCTTTTCTGTACATTCTCCGGAAAGGCAACAAACTATTACGTAAGCAATTCCGGGAATGATTCCAATGCAGGAACAACTCCGGAAACAGCATGGCAAACAATAAACAAAGTGAATAAATACTACTTTTGCCCCGGGTGACCAGATTTTATTCAAAAGGGGAGATGAATGGAGAGAACAACTCACTATTCCGTCATCCGGCACGTCTGGTAATCCAATTGTTTTTGGAACATATGGAAGTGGAGCATAGGCCAATTATAAATGGTGCAAATTTGGTTACAAACTGGAACTATGGTCAATAATTCGCAAGTCTGGCAATCTTCTCTCTCTGACCCAAAGATTGTTCTTTTCGATAATGAACTTGGGAAAGAAAGATTGACAAAAGGTGCTCTTGATACTGATGGTGATTGGTTTTGGACGGGCGGAGTCTTATATATCTATTCAGAAAAAGACCCAGCATTAAGAAAAATAGAAGCAGGGGCAAGGGATTACGGAATTATTAGTGGAGCAAGCGGTATGAATAACAATGCAACTAACATAAGCATTCAAAGTATAGAAGTAAAAGGACAAAAAAGAATGGGAATTGCTTTCAGAACTTTTGACATATGATGTTCCTAATAGCGGAATTAATATTTACAAATTGCTATGTCCACCATACCCGGCTTATAGGCTTTTGGATTTATAACTACGATGGTGTAGGGGTAAGCCATTCAAGGGCAGAATATACAGGTGCGGGCTTTTATTGCTTCACCAAATGCAAACAATACTGTGTTTAGCCGTGATACATCAATGTATAACATTCATTATGTTCCTGGCACAAACACAAATGGGCAGAATATGGATGGTCCGGCTTTGGAATTGAAGAATGCGGGGGATGTATAATTGAATATTGCGTGGCTTATGAAAATGATGCCAGTGCCTTTGAGGTTGACCCAAACTAGGTTGAAGGTTACGGTGCTATTCTTAGATATAACAAAGCATTAGGCTCATCAGGGGCAGGAGGGTTACCTACAAATAACCATGGATTTTATATAGCAAGAGTTGGCAACAATACCGATAGTATTAATGCACCACAATTTATCTTATGATTATGGCAGGGCTTGGAACTCAAACTTTTTTGTAGAGGCTTCTGGAACTGCTAATATAAAAATTTACAATAATACATTTGTCAATCCTTCGACTGTTGACGGAGATATGGTGAGTTGGTATGAAACAACAAATGCAAATGTGGATTTCAGAAATAATATAGTTGTAAGTTATCAAGTTCTTCTGGTACTGGTTAGCAACTTCAACGATGCTAAAAATGCAGATGATTATTACCTATTCAGATTATAATTTATATTATTCGCCAGACTTAGGGAAACCTTTTGAAATGGGAAGTACAACATATTCTAATTTATCTGAATGGAAAACAGCAACAGGATTAGATGCAAATTCAATTGCAGAAAATCCATTGTTTACAACCGAATTTACAGATTTCAGTTTACAAATCCGGAAGTCCCGGCAATTAATGCAGGAACAGATGTAGGATTAACCAAAGATATTAATGGCAATCCGATAGTAGGAGATCCTGATATTGGAGCATATGAATTCCAAAAAAAAATCATTGACGAATACGAAAATATATCACTGAAGATATTTCCATCTGTGAAGGCAGTTCCTATCAGGGGTGGACAACAACAGGCCAGTACAAGCGGACATTAACCGCTGTCTCAGGTGCTGACAGCATTGTCACCACAAACCTGAATGGTAAATCCTGTATGTTCATGTATCAGAAGACATATACCATCCTGGAAGGGGAGAGTTACAATGGCTGGACGAAAAACGGGGAGTATGAGCGGACACTCACCTCAATAACCGGATGCGACAGTGTTGTCACCACAAATTTGTCGGTTTCATTAAATAAATATACAACAGAAGATATCGAAATTTGTGAAGGGGATTCCTACAAAGGATGGACAACTGGCGGCCAATATATGCGAACATTAAACGCTGCCTCCGGAGCTGACAGTATTGTGACCACCAACCTGACGGTAAATCCAGTATATACTATATCTGAAGACATATATATCCTGGAAGGGGAAAGCTATAAGGGCTGGACAAAAACGGGAAAATACACCAGGACGCTCACTTCGATATTCGGGTGCGACAGTATAGTGACAACAAATTTAACTGTATCGTTAAATAAATATACCACAGAAGACATTGTTGTTTGTGAAGGAAACGCATACAAAGGCTGGACAACCACAGGCCAATACCAGCGAACACTGACTGCCGCTTCAGGGGCCGACAGTATTGTGACCACCAACCTGATGGTAAATCCAGTATATACTATATCTGAAGACATATATATTCTGGAAGGGGAGAGCTATAAGGGCTGGACGAAAAGCGGCCACTATATAAGAACACTCACCTCATTCACCGGGTGCGACAGTATTGTCACTACAAATTTAACAGTATCATTAAATAAATATACTACAGAAGATATTACCATCTGCGAAGGAAGTTCTTACCAGAACCGGACAAAGTCTGGTCAGTACCAGCGCACATTAACTGCCGCGTCAGGGGCTGATAGTATTGTGACCACCAATCTGACAGTAAATCCAGTATATACTATATCTGAAGACATATACATTCTGGAAGGGGAGAGCTATAAGGGCTGGATGAAAACCGGCAGCTATATAAGAACACTCACCTCGATAACCGGGTGCGACAGTATTGTCACCACGGATTTAACCGTGTCATTAAATAAATACACTACGGAAGATATTACCGTTTGTGAAGGAAGTTCTTACAAAGAATGGACAACCACAGGTCGGTACCAGCGGACATTAACTGCCGCTTCAGGGGCTGACAGCATTGTCACCACTAACCTGACGGTAAATCCTGTTTATAATGTATCCGAAGACAGATACATTCTGGAAGGGGAAAGCTATAAGGGCTGGATCAAAAACCGGAGAATATGAAAGAACACTCACTTCAATAGCCGGATGCGACAGTATTGTCACCACAAATTTAACGGTTTCATTGAATAAATATACTACAGAAGATATTGCCATTTGTGAAGGAAGTTCTTATAAAGGATGGACAACCACAGGCCAGTACAAGCGAACATTAACTGCCGCTTCAGGAGCCGACAGCATTGTCACCACTAACCTGACGGTAAATCCTGTTTATCACGTATCTGAAGACATATATATCACTGGAAGGGGAAAGCTATAAGGCTGGACGAAAACCGGCAAATATATAAGAACACTCACCTCAATAAGCGGCTGCGACAGTGTTGTCACCACAAATTTAACAGTATCGTTAAATAAATATACTACAGAAGATATTACAATCTGTGAAGGAAGTTCATACCAGGGCTGGACAACATCAGGCGTATACCAGCGGACATTAACTGCCGCTTCAGGAGCCGATAGTATTGTGACTACCAACCTGACGGTAAATCCTGTATATCATGTATCTGAAGATATATATATCACGGAAGGGGAGAGCTATGAAGGCTGGATGAAAACCGGCAAATACATAAGAACACTCACCTCAATAAGCGGCTGCGACAGTGTTGTCACCACAAATTTGACGGTTTCATTGAATAAATATACTACAGAAGATATTGCCATCTGTGAAGGAACCACTTTTAAAGGCTGGACAACATCAGGCGAATACAAGCGAACCTTAACTGCGGCTTCGGGAGCCGATAGCATTGTGACTACCAACCTGACGGTAAATCCTGTATATCATGTATCTGAAGATATATATATCACGGAAGGGGAGAGCTATCAGGGCTGGAGAAAAACCGGAAAATATATTAGGACGCTCACCTCAATAAGCGGCTGCGACAGTGTTGTCACCACAAATTTAACAGTATCATTGAATAAATATACTACAGAAGATATATCTATTTGTGAAGGCAGTTCCTACAAAGGCTGGACAACATCAGGCGAATACAAGCGCACACTTAAAGCTGCTTCGGGTGCTGACAGTATTGTCACTACCAACCTGTTTGTTACTCCTGTATCTCATACCTCCGAAGACATTTACATTCATGAAGGGGAGAGCTATCAGGGGTGGACCAGCACCGGAAAATATGAAAGAACACTCTCTTCATCCACCGGGTGCGACAGCATTGTCACCACGAATTTAACCGTATCATTAAACATATATACCACGGAAGATATTACCATTTGTGAAGGGAGTTCCTACGAAGGCCGGACCACCACTGGCCGGTACCAGCGGATATTAACAGCCCAATCAGGCGTCGACAGCATAGTTACAACAAACCTGTATGTAAATCCTGTAGTTCATGTATCTGAAGATATTGTTATCAGAGAAGGGGAAAGTTACCAGGGATGGACGGAAAACGGGCAATACGTGCGGACACTTAGTGCATCCACTGGGTGCGACAGCATTGTAACAACCCATTTACAGGTAACCGCGGGTAAATATACTGCCGAAAATATTGAAATCTGTGAAGGATACGAATACAATGGCTGGACAACCTCCGGGCAGTATCTAAGAACATTGACTGCTGCTTCAGGAGCTGACAGCATCGTCAGTACAAATCTTTTGGTTAATCCAGTTTATAAAGTCACTGAAGATATTATGATATCAGCAGGTGACAGTTACCAGGGATGGACGGAAACCGGAGAATACCAACGAACACTTTCTTCAGTAACAGGATGCGACAGCGTAATAACAACCCGCTTAACAGTAAATGAGCTGCAACAGCAAACGGTGCATTTGGAAAAGGGATGGAATATTTTTTCTTCTTATCTGGTGCCCGAAAACAACAATATGGAAGTGGTAATGGCAGATTTACTGCAGGAAAATCAGCAATTGATAGTCCAGGATGAAACAGGCAATACATACAAAAAATCCGGAAATGACCAGAACAATAATATTGTGGAAATTGATAGTTCTGAAGGGTATAAAATAAAAGTACAAAATAGCGGTGATTTGAATATCAAAGGTAATTCGGTAAAGCTTCCTTTAAACATTCCGCTTAAGAAGGGCTGGAATATTATCTCGTTCCCGTATAACGGATCAGTTGATGCATTAAAAGTACTTCAACCCCTGATTGAAGCCGGAATTTTGGAAAAAGTGCAGGATGAGCAGGGAAATTCAATTGAAAACTGGGGGAATTCACTGGAGTGGATAAACGGGATTGGTAATTTCAATGCAGGTGAGGGATACCTGGTTCAGGTGAACCAAAACGGAATTTTACCCATTTTGGAAAATTATGAAAAAACTGGTCATTTGGTTATCAACAGCCTTGTACCGGCATATTTCAATGTTGATTATGAAGGAAACGGCTCCGGGCACATGAACATTAACATCGAAAATCTGGCTCAGTCCGGCCTGAGAGCCGGCGATGAAATTGCTGCTTATGACGGTGAAATTTGTGTTGGCGCAGTAAAACTGAGTGAAAGCAACATCAACATGAATGCAGTTAGTATCGCTGCTTCGGTTTCGGATGAAAACATGGAGAATGGATTTACGGAAGGACATCCGATAGAGATCAGGGTTTGGCACTGGAACAAAAGTGCTGAGATTCAATCCATCCATGAAACTATTGAAGGAAAGATGGTGTATCAAAGGCACAGCAGTGTATTTGTTAATATATTGGCAGGTACAACCGGAACAATTGATTTTAAATCAATGATGGATGTTAAGGTATATCCAAACCCGGCAAGTGAATATGTGACGTTGGAATTTACACAGAAACCGGAACCCGGAACAAGGATAATTCTTACCGATTTAACCGGAAAACAATTGATGATTCACAAAGTACAGTCAACACGGGAAGTATTGAATGTGCAGTCTTTCCCTGCCGGCATCTATCTGGTAAAAACTGAATACGGTGGGATTGATACCGTTAATAAATTAATCGTTAAATAGATAAGTCCACCAAAGACACCTGCTAACGCGTGGTGATTGCATCAATGGAACGCGATGGAATCACGCACCGGCGGCGTAGCAATTCTGCGCCAACTGAGTGAGGTAAGGTAGCATTAGAAACAAATTCTTAGAATTCGTATATTTGAAAAAAATTGAGACATGCTGAATATCAAAAAAACATACCTGACAGATGAAAAAAAACGCCCTGTTGCAGTTCAGGTCGATATAGAAACTTTCCAAAGAATGGAGCAACTACTCGAAGATTATGCGCTGGGGCAGTTTATTGAAGAAAACGATCCGAATGAAAATCTCTCCTTAAACGAAGCAAAGGAATATTATCGGAAGCTAAAGCGATAATGGAAATACGGGTAAACAAAACTTTTTTAAAAGAATTGGCCAAAATACCTGTCAGTCAAAGGGAAAAAATCGAGCATTTTGTTTTTAATGATACTCCTGCGTTCGAGAGAAAGGAAGATATTCCAAATTTGAGAAAACTCAAAGGATACAAATATTTCTACAGAATCCGGTTTGGCAACTACAGGGCAGGTATAAAAATTGAAAATGATATCCTGATTTTCGAACGACTTTTGCACCGGAAAGACATTTACAAATTCTATCCGTAATTTAATTGGGCCTGTCGCCCGCTAGTGCGGATTTGCAATCGTACCTCAGCATTATCCCCTGAAATAACGATACGATAAAATTGGATAGTTTTTGCAGTAATACCACACGATGCAATCGTGCGGTAGCAGGGGTTTCGGATGAAAACATGGTGAATGGTTTTACGGAGGGACATCCGATAGAGATCAGGGTGTGGCACTGGAACAAGAGTGCTGAGATTCAATCCATCCATGAAACTATTGAAGGAAAGATGGTGTACCAAAGGCACAGCAGCGTATTTGTTAATATTTTGGCAGGTACAACCGGAACAAATGATTTTAAATCAATGATGGATATTAAAATATATCCAAACCCGGCAAGTGAAAATGTGACGTTGGAATTTAAACAGAAAACAGAAACCGGAACCCGGAACAAGGATAATTCTTACCGATTTAACCGGAAAACAATTGATGATTCACAACGTACAGTCAACGCTGGAAGTATTGAATGTACAGGCTTTCCCTGCCGGTATATATCTGGTAAAAACGGAAAATGGAGGGATGAATATAGTTAAAAAATTGATCATTAAATGATTAGTACCTCGTTAACGCGCGATTGCATCTTTTGATTTGAATTTAAACAATGGAACGCGATGGAATCGCGCACCAGCGGGGTGACAATGTTTTAATTAAAAAAAATAATCATTAATTGATAAAACACTTTGCTAATAACCACAATGCATCAATACTTCAAAATTTTGATTCAATTTTGGCAGCTTTAACGGATTATATATTTGCAATTTTCAGGAAAGAATAAATAGTTGAAGCAAAATTCAAAAATAACTGTCTATTAATTAAACATTTTCATAAAGATGTACCTTATTATTTATATGAATACAGGTACATTAATAAGAGAATATTTTATAGCTAAAAAGCTATGGACTATTATTTCCCTGGCTGTGTTCTCTCTTTTCTTTACTGCTACAGGAAGTGCAGAAGCCTATTATGTCAGTAATTCCGGGAAGGATTCCAATGCAGGTACAACTCCGGAAACAGCTTGGCAAACAATAAATAAAGTGAATAAATTTAACTTTTCTCCCGGTGACCGGATTTTATTCAAAAGAGGAGATGAATGGAGAGAACAACTCACTATTCCATCATCTGGAAGATCTGGTAATCCTATTGTTTTTGATGCTTATGGGAGTGGGGCAAGGCCAATTATAAATGGCTCAAATTTGGTTACAAACTGGAAGCAGGTCAATAATTCGCAAGTCTGGCAATCTTCTCTCTCTGACCCAAAGATTGTTCTTTTCGATAATAAACTTGGGAATGAAAGATTGACAATGGGAGCTCTTGATACTGATGGCGATTGGTTTTGGACGGGTGAAGTCTTATCTATCTTTTCAGAAAAAGACCCATCAACAAGGAAAATAGAGGCCGGGGCAAGGGATTATGGAATAGTTGATGGGAACGATGAAACAAACATACACATACAAAATATAGAGGTAAAAGGACAAAAAAGAATGGGAATTGCTTTCAGAGTTGTTGGTGATGTTCCAAATAGCGGAATTGATGATTACAAATTGTTATGTTCACCATACCCGACTTATGGGATTTTGGCTTTATGAATACGATGGTGGCGTAGTTACAGATTCAAGGGCTGAATATACAGGCTCAGGGTTTTATTGCTCTCCAAATTCTAATAACACATACATTTACGCAGAGATACTTCAAAGTATAATATTCGCTATATACCAATGGTATAAATACAAACGGGACAATATATGATGGTCATGGATTTGGAATTGAAGAATGCTGGTGGATGCATAATTGGAATATTGTATTGCCTATGATAATGGTGATGGAGGTTTTGTAGTTGACAATAATAATGTTAATGGTTATGGGGCAATTCTTAGATATAACAAAGCATTAGGTTCTCAGGCATTGTATCATCCAATAATGCGGATTTTATATCGCAAGAATGGGGGCAGGCTCAACGGTATTAATGCACCACAACATTATCGTTATGATTATGGCAGGAAATGGTAATGCAAATCTTTTCGTTTGGGTGACGGAAGCTGCTAGATATAATAAATATTACAATAATACATTTTGTCAATCCTGTCAACATTTGCATGGAGATGTAATAAGGTGGTACAGTACTGCAAACGCAAATATTGATTTCAGAAATAACATAGTTGTTGGCTATAGAAACTATCAGGTACGGTTATCAACTAGAGTGATGTTACCACAAATGATTTTACTTATTCAAATTATAACCTGTTTTATCATCCCAATATGGGCAAATCCTTTTAAAATGGGAGCTACAACAAGTACAAATGCGTTAATTTATCTGCATGGCAAGCAGCGACAGGGTTAGGATGCCAATTCAGTTGAAGGCAGATCCATTATTTACAAGCGAATTTACAGATTTTAGTTTGCAAACAGGCTCACCCGCAATTAACGCAGGTGTTGATGTTGGATTAACAAAAGATATTAACGGTAATCCGATAGTAGGTAAGTCCTGATATTGGAGCGTATGAATTTCAAAAAAAAAATGAAGATCGAAAAAAAATATACCACTGAAGAAATCAACATCTGTGAAGGCGAATCCTACGAGGGGTGGACAAAAGCCGGCCAGTATCAGCGGACATTAACTGCTGTCTCAGGAGCCGACAGTATTAGTCACCACCAATCTTACTGTTAATCCGGTTTTCATGTTTCAGAAGATATAACCATCCTTGAAGGGGTAAGTTATCAGGGCTGGTCGGAACCCGGGGAATACGAACGGATACTCTCATCAGTGACAGGATGCGACAGTATAGTTACCACCCGGTTAACAGTGAGGCAGCTCCAAAATCAAACTATCTATCTTGAAAAAGGCTGGAACATTTTTTCTTCCTGGTTAGTTCCGGTAAATGACAATATGGGCGAAGTACTGGCAAAATTACAGCAAGAGAATCTGTTGGTGGCAGTTCAGGATGAAGAAGGCAATACAGTTGAAAAAGAAGAAAATGAATGGATCAACAATATCGGGAAATTCAAAAGTACTGAAGGGTACAAAATAAAGGTTCTATCTCCGGTTGATTTGAAACTATCAGGCTACCCAGTGAATCTTCCTTTAAATATCCCGCTGATGAAGGGATGGAATATCATTTCGTTTCCGTATAACGGAACAGTTGATGCCATAAATGTACTTCAACCTCTAATGAGGCCGGCATCTTGGAAAAAGTGCAGGACGAGAAGGGAAATTCAATCGAAAACTGGGGAAGTGCAATGGGATGGATAAATGGAATCGGCAATTTTGAGGCAGGTGAGGGCTACCTGGTGCAGGTCAGCCAAAACGGGATGTTACCTATTTTGGAAAGTTATGAGAAATCCGGTAATTTAGTAGCCGGTAATCTCCCACCAGTCTATTTCAATGTGGATTATGAAGGAAATGGTTCAGGCCATATGAACATTAACATTGGAAACCTATATCAATCCGGTTTGAAAATTGGCGATGAGCTGGCCGCTTATGACGGTAATATTTGTGTCGGCGCCGTAAAACTGAATGAAAACAATATGAACATCAATGCCGTGAGCATCGCTGCTTCGGTTTCGGATGAAAACGGGTTAAATGGTTTTACCGAAGGAAATCCCATAACAATAAGGGTGTGGCATTGGAATCAAGGTGCAGCTATTGAGCCATCATTAAAAGTTATTAATGGTAATCTTATATACCAAAAACATGGCAGTGTAATTTTATATTTATCAAATGAAATTATAACCGGCATAAATACTTTAAGTTCATTTATAGGAGTTAAAATATATTCTAACCCGGCAAGTGATAAAGTGACAGTGAAGTTTACACAACAACCTGAACCCGGCGCCAGAATAATCCTCACTAACTTACAAGGAAAACTTCTGATGATTCACAAGGCACTGTCAACGGTGGAGGTTTTAAATGTTCAGTTTCTTCCCGGCCGGTATCTATTTAATGAAAACCATATCTGGTAATAATTTTACAGTTAGCAAGTTAAATTAATTGATTAATTGATTGATTGATTGATTGATTGATTGATGAAGTATGAGCTAATGAAAATACTAATTCCAGCAAGAACACAGAACCTTGATACTAAAATCAAAATATTTACAAAATAAAGCTAAAATTATTACAGATTACCATGAATATTTTCAAGAATAAGATTTTAAGATAAAAAAAAGAATAATTTTCTGGTACTTATTTACAAGGGAGCAAATCTTTAGCTCACTTCATATTACCCAATATAGGTTTCCTACAATATCTAATATGGGCAATGATCAATAGGTTCTCATACTATTGGACATATAAATGTCGCTTAAACAAACATGAATGAGGTTGAGGATAATATTAATCAATCATATGATCTAATTAATAAACGATGTGGTGAAGTATCTCATTTTGCTTATCTAGAAGAGAATAGCGTTTAGTAAATAGGCTCTCTCTCTTATGTGGCGATTCTTTTTAGCCATGGGAACATATATATACATGAAATAACTCAATTCTTTAGCAAAGGGACAATAATTGTTTAGTTGCCGTCTTTGATAAAACCATACTCATAATATTTATCTACATATACGAATAAAAATCGATATAATCGAGGTGGTCGAAAATTTCGAATTAAACTATTTACGATGTAAAGAAATTGTTAAAATGAGATTTGTTATTTGGTGTAAAACTTATTTGAATAAAATGAATCTTAGTAGCACTTATAATTATGATTTTTAATTCTATCCCTTTTATTATCTTTTTTCTAATCTTTTATATTTCATATTTATTAATAAGAAATAGAAAAGGTCGAATATATTTAATTCTTGTAGGAAGTTATGTATTTTATGGTTGGTGGGACTGGCGTTTTCTTTCACTAATATTATTTTCCACTAAAGTTGACTATATAGTTGGAGAAAAAATTTACTTTGAAATAAACAAGATAAAAAAAAAGAAAAGACTTCTATTAGTAAGTTTAATATCAAATCTTGGATTGTTATTTGTATTCAAATACTTTAATTTTTTTATTGATTCATTTGTTGATATTGCTTCTTTACTGGGGCTGTCTCTCGTCCGTTCAATCGCTTGGAATTATTCTTCCTGTTGGAATTTCATTTTATACATTTAAAACCTTAAGATATACAATTGATATTTAAAAGCAGAAGCTTAAGCCCGAATCAAATTTTATAGTATTTGCAAGTTATGTGTCATTTTTTCCCCAGTTGGTTGCAGGTCCAATAGTAAGAGCAATTGACCTACTCCCTCAGATTTAAACTATAACCATAACATAAAATCGCAACAAATAAAGAATGGATTATTTCTAATCATCCTGGGTTATTTCAAAAAGTTAGTAATCGCAGATTCAGTTGCACCACTTGTTGACGAATGCCTTTGCAAATTCGCTTAATTATAGCTCATTAAATATGGCTTATAGTTGTAGTATTTTATGCTTTTCAAATTTACTGTGATTTTTAAGGCTATTCTGATATTGCAATTGGTTTGGAAAAATGTTGGGGTATAATTTTACAAATAATTTTAATTTACCATATCTTTCAAAAAACTTTAGCGATTTCTGGAAAAGGTGGCATATTTCTCTCTCAAGTTGGCTGCGGGACTACTTGTATATTCCGCTGGGTGGAAACAGAAAGGGTTGGTTATTAACACAAAGAAATCTAATTTTAACAATGCTTCTTGGCGGTTTATGGCATGGAGCAAACTGGACCTTTGTATTTTGGGGCTTATTACATGGAATTTACCTTGTTGTTCAAAGAATATCTTATCCTGTGTATCTTTTTTTGAACCGATATCTTACAAAATCCCTTTTATCTTTATTTGGAATAGTTATTACTTTTGTTCTTGTTAATTTTGCCTGGATTTTTTTTCGTAGCCAATCCATTTCAGAAGCCTTTGAAATTATTAGCAAAATAATCTCGTTTGATGACATTAGTTTTGCTTCTTTAAAGCCCAAATTTCAGATTTTTAAAGCATTGTTCGTTATTGGGATATTATTAATAGGAGAGGTTACTTATTTTTTCTTTGAAAAAAGAATAAACATAATTCTGAAAAAAAAGAATTCGTGCAATTATCCGTTAGCGCATTTCTTATTTGGATGATTTTACTTTTTGGTACATTTTCTAATAATAACTTTATATATTTTCAATTTTAAAATATTGTTAGACATGAAATTTTTTAAGACTATAATAATATTTCTTTTCATTTTTTTCATTGGGCAAATGATTATTTCAAATGTCCTTGATTCAGTAGTTTCCAGAAGTTCATTCCGGATAACGAAGTTATATTTCAAGACAAAGAAAATGGATAATAAAGTGTTATGTATTGGAGACTCACGAGGTGTTAATTCATTCTACTCTCCTTACATTGATCAAAAATATTCTACAAAATCTTATAATCTATCCTACAATGGACTTCGCATGCCTCTGGTAGAAATATTTCTGGATGATTATTTAAAAAATCATAAGATTCCGAAGATAGTTTTTATTGAAATAAGTAGTTTATTTAATTCAGAATCAACAATTAATTATTCTGAGTTTAACATTTATTCATCAAAATCAAACAAACTTAATGCGCGAATTAAAAGTTCTGACGAAAGTACATATTTAACAAGTGCAATATTCCCAATTTATAGATATAATAGTGAATTATTATACAGAAACATTTTTTATTTGAATAAAAAATCTGACCAGGATTGGATAAACAGGTACACTATTTCAAAGGAATTAGAAGATGAAATTTTAGAAATGACTCCTTTTAATTTACAAATTAATAAAAAAGATTTTAACGTATTAAAACAAATAATTAAGAAGTTAGGAAAAAAAAATATTAATGTATATCTTTTTGTGGCGCCCTATCATCCAAATTATTTAACGAAGATGAAAAATTTGAATGACCTCATTAAAAACATTAAACGAGTAACAGGCGCAAGTACTATTGATATTTCTGGATTTTTACAGAATAGGGAATATTTTGCAGACAAAATCCATACAAATGAAAAAGGAGCTTTGCTCATTTCTGATACTTTGATGAAATCAACTATGTACTAAATTATTAATTGAACTACATAATTATCTTAGCATCTTTTCAGGATATAACTAAAGGAGAAATTTCCTGAAATCCAAAAATAATTTCTTGTTATAAATAATAAATGATAAGCATTTTTAATTTAAAAAATCGTGCTCTAAAAAGTCGCCTGATAAACGATTCTTTTTGGGTTTTATTTGGAAATAGCTTTGGAAAAGGGCTGGCACTTGCTGCCGGTATAGTTGTAGCACGTTTTTTAGGTAAAGAAATTTATGGTGAGTATGGAATGATTCGCAACACGCTCGTATCAATTGCCGTTTTTTCAACTTTTGGCCTTGGTTTTACAGCAACCAAATATGTTTCTGAAAATAAAAAGGACAATACTGAAAACATTTCAGCAATTCTGTATTATGCCAGAAATATTACTTTAGTAGTAAGCGGCTTAATGGCTGTCGGACTTTTTCTTGGGGCTAAGATTGTGGCGGTACAAATCCTCGAATCTCCACATCTCACTATTCCTTTGCGGGTCACATCAGTTTGGATTATATTTAATGCAGTAACAACAACACAGATAGGTATTCTTGCGGGTTTCGGTTCATTTAAAGAAATGAGCCGTGTAAATATTTTTGTCGGTATTACCACTTTCATTTTAAGCTTTGCTTTTACTTATTTTTGGGAATTAATAGGCGCTTTAATTGCATTATTGCTATCGCAGGTATTAAACTGGTATTTGAATTATTTATTAATAATTCGTGTAATACCGGTACGCCGCTCAAAAGCTCATAAAAACCAATGGTTGTTAAAGGATATTCTTAAATTTTCTTTGCCCATAGCGATGCAGGAAGGGATAGATGCAGGTTATGCATGGATAGTAAGTTTGCTATTGATTAAATTCGCATCTTATGCCGAACTCGGAATGTATAGCGTAGCAGTACAGTGGTATGCAATTATTAATTTTATTCCCGTTATACTCAGGAATGTTTTTTTAACACACTTTTCATCCTCACATAATAATCAGTTGAAACATGACAATGTCCTGAAAAAAGCGCTATTGATAAATTTTAGTTCAGTTGCAACGCTGATAATAGTAATTTATATTTTTTTAAACAAAATAGTACTTATTTATGGAGCGAGTTTTTCAGGGGTTGATAAATTAATACGTATTGCAGTGCTTACTCCATTACTTCTCAGCTCGTGTGGTGTTTTTATGCAGGCATTCTATTCAAAGGGGAAAAACTGGTTGGTATTTATTTTAACGGCAGTCAGAAATTTGGGAATAGTGGCTCTTTCGTATTATCTCCTACAGAAATATTCAGATAAAGGTGCAATTGTCGTAATTTATAGTTCGCTGACATTCAATTTTTTCTATCTGCTTTCTCTTTTTCTTTCTTATGTAAAATTAAAGAGGAATGAAGCGTAAAATTCATATTACAATGTCGTTTGTTAAGTGAGTTTTATTCTCAATATCTGTTTGACGTTGTCAGGTCCGCCAACTGGTGGACGCTGACAAGCCTTTGCTTCTGGCAACCTGTCAACGTCGAGAGAATTGACAGCGTTAACTAAACGACAATGATGCATAGTACCAAATTATACCAATTGTTTTTTAAACTGAGCCTTACGCGAAGTTTCAAAATTATCCCGAGTGCTCGGGATTAATGCCGATATACAATTGAAAAGTTTTAAAGAGTGAAGCGATTTTAAGGCTCAATTCAATTGATAATCGGTATTAGTTATTATTCAAATAATGCTTGCAACATTTTCTTTTAACACAATAAATTTAAGCTCAAATTTATATTTATCGCCAATTAAATGGTTTATTATTTTTATATAGTAGTTTGCATTTTAGGGACGGCTTTAGTAGATAACATAAGTCCAAATTATCACCAGCAATCGAAAAAGTATTTTGCTTTATTAATGGGTTGCATTATCTTTTTGCTGGGAGCTCTTCGACATAAATATGTAGGAACTGATACTCTCGGATATTTTGAATATCTTATTCCAGGAGCAATAAATCAAAGCTACATTCAAATATTTGAAAATTCCAGGGATCCCATTTTTTATATGTTTGTTAAAGCAATATATCAAATTATAAATGACATACAATTTGTTTTAGCAGTTATAGCACTGTTATACGCATTATTTGTCTCAACCACACTATATAAATACTCAAAAAATATTGTACTTAGCTTCTTGATTTTGCTAACATTTAGGTATTTTCCATTTAGCATGACTGCGTTAAGGCAGGGGCTTGCCTTAGCAATTGTATTTTATTCCACAAGATTTATATTCGAAAAAAAATTCATAAAATTTATCTTGTTCATTTTTATAGCATCGTTAGCGCACAAAAGTGCAATTTTTTTGCTGCCATTGTATTTTGTACAATTTATAAGTTTGACCAGGTATTCATTTATTATAACGTTTTTGGCATTAACTGCTGCATACTTTCTTAAAAATTATATTAATTCTATTCTTTTATTACTGCCATTTGACTCTCAGTATGATATATACTTCGATGATAAAAGCACAGATGGTTATGGATACCTGTATTACTACCTTTATATAGCTGTTTTTATTGCAATTAATATACTATTGTTTTATTCAGATAGCTCAAAATTAAAAAGATCAAAATTAAGCTTTTATTATTACGCATTTGTCATAGGCATCTTTTTTCAAACTTTTGCCATACAAAGTCCTCAATTCATGAGGATTGGGATGTATTTTGCCTACTACACGGTTTTGTTAATTCCGGAAACAATATCAGGTTTTAATGACAGAGAAGAAAAAATTATCAACTTTGTATTGATATCACTACTAATCATTCTATTTATAATAGCAGGGCCGGGAGGTGGAGCAGATAATTACTATTTTTTCTGGGAAAAACATATACATGCACCGATCTATTTTAAACTGTAAATAACCTATGGTATTAAAACTAAGTAGTATTTTATTCCAAATATGACCTTATTCCTAAATTTTATCTAATTTCGTTTAGCGTCTAAAGACCTGACAGAGTTAATTAAACGATATTTGAATAATTAAAAGAAACGAAGTTGAAAACTGAGCTTTCCAGTTCGTTGCATAAATATTAACGTATATGAAATTGTATATATATTATCTATCGGTAAAATACAGAGGATTTATCTACACAACACAACTTTCTCTTGACATAATGCTGAGAAATATTCTTTCGAACACCTTGTCATTGAAAAGTTATACAAAAATTAGAAGCTTTGTAAAACTCGGTTATATCGTCGACTACAACAAACCTCAATCCTTTAACGAAAAAATTCTGCATAAAAAACTTAACTCCAACATCACAGATTTATCGCACTACGCTGATAAATTTAAAGTAAGGTCGATATTGGAAAGCAAAAATTGCCAGGCCTATATAAATGAATTATTCCAGGTAGTTGAAAATAGCGAGCAGATAAATTTCGAAAGTCTACCTGAATGTTTTGTAATGAAAGCAAATCATGGCAGCGGCATGATTAAAATTGTTAAAGATAAATCTAAATTAAATATCGGCAGTATAAAAGAACTGGCTAAAAAATGGTTGAAAACAAAATATAACGAATCAGTAGGTGGAACAGAATTTCATTATGATGCCATTAAGCCAAAAGTCATTTTCGAAAAACTTTTGGAAAATAAAGATGGCTCTCCCTTGCTTGATTACAAACTTTACTGTTTTAACGGAAAAGTGGAGTTTGTTGATATTATTGACAATTCAAAAGGCATTCCTCTCACTTATGTTTATGATAATAACTGGAACCAATTACCTTTTGCATTTTATAATAAATTATTAAAAGGCAGTTTCCAAAAACCGGCAAAATTGAAAGAAATGCTAAGGATTGCTGAAAACTTATCAGCGGAATTTGATTATGTGCGGATTGATTTATATTTAATCAACAATGAAAAAATTATTTTTGGTGAATATACTTTTTTCCCGGGGGGAGGAATGTTAGTATTTAATCCCCGTAAGTTCGACAATATCTATGGAGAAAAACTTCAACTTAATAAACCATAATGCGCATTTTTATTGACACAAATTCGGAATGGAATTCGGAGGATATCTTATCGCATCTAAAAGGATTTCTTACTTCCGGTGCCGTTAAAAAAAGTAATCACGAAATAACTGTTTATGGTCGTTCCAGAACTTAAAAATGTTGTTGGAACCATTTCATGCAAACATCGACTTTATTATTGACGAAAATCTGCCTTTGGGATTCTACAAAATGAATGGCTGGCGGAAAAACAAATTACCAGTTATATTAAAAAGGTATAATACTGATATTCATTTTAATCCTATGGGCTGGATTGCTTCGCGGCATAAGGTTTGTCCCACGGGTTACCATGAGCCGTAACCTGCAACCATTTATTAAATCGGCTATAAATAAAGCTCCATTTTTTTCGAAAGAAAGGTTACGGTTGAGTTTGGCAAAAAATGCTATGGTTAAATCATATAATCGTGCTAATGGGTTAATTTTTTTGTCCGATTATACCAGAGAGATCATATCGCCTTACATTCAATCAAAAGTTACCAGTACGGTAATTCCTCATGGCGTTAATGAGTATTTCAGAAGAAAAGAGCATGAAATAAAAGACTCAGATCATTCCTCCAACGAAACAATTCATTTATTATACGTGTCAAAAGTATTCACTTATAAAAATCATGACAAAGTAATTTTAGCAGTTGATTTATTAAGGAAGAAATTAAAACTAGATATTCATTTAACCCTTGTGGGATGGAGTATTCCAGGACAGCTCATTACGTATTAAAAAACGCACTGTGCCAGATATCCGATCGTTCCTGGATAACATCTAAAAGATAACTTACCCAATGAAGAATTAATTTACTATTACCATAGGGCCGATATTTTTGTTTTTGCCTCCTCAGTTGAGAACTTTCCCAATATTTTACTTGAAGCCATGGCTTCGGGCCTTCCGATAGCATGTGCAAATCGGAGGCCAATGTCAGATATTTTACAAAATACGGGGGAATATTTTGAGCCGGAAAACCCCCGAAGTATCGCAGAAGCTTTGGAAAAATTAATAATTAGCGATAAAAACAGGCTAAATAAAACAAAAGAATCATTGAAAATGGCAAACAGCTATTCTTATGAAAAAATGAGCCAAGAAACTTTAAATTTCTTAAACTCTTTCATCCATTAAAAAATGAAATACTTCCTTGTCAACCAATCCTGCGGTCCATTATTTATAGATATCGTAAATGAATTTGCAAACGCAAAGTTAGATACAACCTTGATTACAGGGCAGGTCAATCAAGTTCAAAGTACGGTTAATCCCAAAGTACGACTTGTTAAATTGAACCAATACAATCGTTCTTCGATTTTAAAAAGACTAATTTCTTGGTCGTTATTTTCCTTCTCGTTATTTTTTAAAATTATTTTTTCACCTCGCAAAAGTATTTGGCTTATTACAACCAATCCTCCGTTTGCTCCATGGCTTTCCGAATTGCTACGATTAAAAAAGTGCAAGGTGGTATTATTAATTTATGATATTTATCCTGAATTACTTTCTGCTAAAGATATTGTCTCGGAAAAACATTTTTTATATCGTTTTTTGTATTCTTTAACGCAAAGAATTTATAAGAAAGTTAATCAAATCATTTGTATTGGTAATACGATGGCAGAATATATAATAAGTCAAAACGAACAGTTAAAGCAGAAAATTATAATTATTCCAAACTGGAATATCATCAATTTCAACACAATAGAGAATAAAATAAACAAATATAGAAAGCAGCGTGGGGCTGAAGGAAAGATTCATGTGGTTTACTCAGGCAATTTGGGAGCAACACATGATTTTATGACAATTCTGGAAACTGCAAAAAAATTGCAAAACGATAAAAGATTTGTTTTTTCAATTATTGGAGACGGATACCAGACTGAAAAAATAAAACAATTCATCTCTGAAAATCAATTAAAAAACATCGTTTGGGAATCTTTTAAACCGGCAGAGGAAGTTCCCGATGTGTTTCTTTCTGCCGATATATTTTTGGTTACACTTGGGCCAGGTGTGGAAAAATCGAGTATCCCTAGCAAAACATACGATGCAATAGCTGCAGGCGCTGCTCTTTTGGTAATCGCACCTAAAGGAAGCGAACTAGAAAAGCTTTTAATTGATTCTATATGTGGGGAATGCTTTGAACCTGGGAATTATGAAGGAGTAGTTAAATATCTACTGAAATTATTGGCAGATAAAACCTTACTTAATAAATATAAAAATAACTCAAAAAAAATATCAAATCATTATAGTTTTTCAAATGCGAAAAAATATGTTGAAATTTTAAAAAAGATTTAATATGAACAAATATACAAAGGATATAAGAAAAATAAAATATCAGGGTATCCAACTATCTGTTTATTCAGGCGATCTTTACCTGCCGTATTTAGGTGGGAATAAAGCTAGAAAAATTATTAATATTCAAAAAGAAATTGTATCACAAAAAGCAAATGCAATTGTTACTACAGGTGGAATTCAATCAAATCATTGCCGGGTCGCGGCACTTGCATCAGCCCAAAATGGATGGAAGTGTGTATTAATACTGCATAATAACTCAAATGAGCAAACCAAGTTGTCTGGTAATTATTTAATAATGAAAATGGCAGGTGCAGAAACCATTTTTTCTCCATTAGATGGAATTAGCCAATTAATGGACGAATCAATGACAAGGTTAAAACAAAAAGGATACACTCCTTATTATCTTTATGGTGGTGGTCATAATAAACCTGGTGTGGAGGCTTATATTAATACAACCTTTGAACTTTTTAAAAAAATTGATACAATTCCAGACCATATTTTCCTTGCTTCCGGGACTGGTTCAACTCAAGCAGGTATTTTATTGGGGTTGTATAAACTTGGCCTTCATAAAAAGGTGAAGGTGCATGGGATTTCTGTAGGTAGAAATTATATGAAAGGTGTTAATGGGATTAAAGAAGGTCTGTCATTTTTTAATTTAAGCAATTCAAGTGATATTTATTTTTATGATGATTACCTCATGGGTGGCTATGGCGCTGCGAAAAAAGAGTTGACACCGTTTTTAAACGATGTAGCAAAGGAAACTGGAATTTTAACCGATTCAACCTATTCGGGAAAAGCTTTTTACGGTATGATTGACCTTATAAAAAAAGAATCATTATCTGGTAATTTTCTATTTTGGCATACCGGTGGGCTACTTAATTTATTATCAACATGAAAACAAGTTATTTAATAACTAAAGGTGTCTTTGATATTCTATTTGCAACTATTTTACTAACATTATTATCTCCTGTTTTAATCATTATTACGATTATTATTAAATTGGATTCAAAGGGTCCTGTGTTTTATACTCAAAACAGGTTGGGTAAAAATTTGAAGGAGTTTAGAATGTATAAATTTCGTACAATGACAGATAAAAATCATGAGCTTAGTTATGATGAAGAAATAAAGGGTAAAATGGAAGGAGTCACTTTAGTTGGATATTGGTTAAGAAAATTTAAGATCGACGAATTACCCCAGTTAATCAATGTTATAATGGGGCAAATGTCTTTTGTTGGCCCTCGGCCACTATTAGCCCATCATACTGAACATATGAATAAAAAAGCACTGAATAGGTTTAAAGTTAAGCCAGGATTAACAGGGCTTGCGCAAATAAATGGGAATATTTATTTGTCACGCGAAGAAAGATATAAATATGATTTGGCGTATATTGAGAAATTATCATTTTTAATGGATATAAAAATAATCATCAAAACTATAATGGTAGTTTTACTTGGTGAAGAAAAATTTGCTAAAAACAAAAAAAATGCCTGATAAAATTAGAGTTGGTATTGTTGGGAATGTAAACAGTACCCGTATTACTTTTCAAAAGTTAATTCAGCATGACGTTAATGTGGTTCTGTGCTTAGCTTTAGATCCTTCTGTTTCAAAAAATGTTAGCGGGTATTACGATATTTCTAAACTTGCTAAAGAAAGCTCAATTCCTTGTCATTATTTCAAAAAGATAAACAGTGAAGAGATTGTTTTGCAAGTTAAAAATGCAAATTTAGATCTCCTTTTTGTTGTGGGCTTTTCGCAATTAATTAAAAAAGAAATAATAGATTTACCTAAACTTGGTTGTATTGGTTTTCACCCAACAAAACTTCCTGTAGGACGGGGCAGGGCGCCTGTTGCCTGGATAATAATTGACAAGATTCCTACGGCAGCAACATTTTTTCTAATTGATGAAGGAACTGATTCCGGCAATATTATAATTCAGGAAGATTATATTGTAACGGAATACGATTATGCAAGGGATGTAATTGGTAAAATTGCAAATGCAATTGAAAAAGGGCTTGACAAATTGTTACCTGACTTGAAATATGGCAATTTTAATCCAATTCCACAAGACCATTCTATGGCAACATACTATGGAAAGCGTACGGAACAAGATGGATATATTGATTGGAATTGGCCATCAAAAAAAATATATGACATTATAAGAGCAGCCTCCGAACCACATCCCGGAGCTTTCACATTTTTAAATACAAACAAAATAAAAATTACTAAAGTATCATTGGCCGAAAACGTCAATTATAAGGGTACTGTTGGTTCTATTTTGTATAAGGATTTAAATAAAGGACTAATGGTGCAGGCAAATGATGGTATTGTTTGGATTAAAGAAATAGAAAACATTAGTTTAGCTGATTTCAAAGTGGGTCAGAGGTTTATTTGTTATCAGCAATTTTTATTAAATAATTTACTTTTACAAACAAAAAAAGATAATTGATGGAAGGAAACAATTTTTTAGTGATAGCGCCTCATCCGGATGATGAAATTCTTGGTTGTGGTGGAACATTATTGAAGCTCAATAGTCTCAATAAAAATATTTTTATTGTCATCTTAACAAATGCCTCAATTGGTGCGCCTGAGCTGTTCAAGAAAGCCGGTACTGAAAAAAATCGTAAAGAAGCACAGGAAATACATTCATTAATTGGTGTTCAGGAAACTATCTTTTTGGATTTTCCTGCCCCACGGCTCTCAACTTATCCGGGTTATAAAATTTCAAATGCAATATCTGATATTATTTTCAAAAATAATATCGACACCGTATTTATTCCTCATTTTGGAGATATACACAAAGATCATCAAGTTGCTTTTGAGGCATCACTTGTTGCATGTCGTCCAGTTAATGATAACCCGGTAAAAAGTATATATGCATATGAAACTATCTCTGAAACAGAGTGGTCAGCACCCTTTCAACAGTTCTCATTTTTGCCAAATATTTATATAGATATAAATGAATTTATTGAACAAAAAATAAATCTGTTTTTGAAATATAAAAGTGAAGTTAAACAGTTTCCTCATCCAAGGTCGGAGCAGGGTATTAGAAATTTAGCAGCTTACAGAGGGCAGGCAATGCTTATGAATTATGCAGAAACGTTTATGCTAATTAGAAAAATATATGATTAGATCACTTATTCAAATAAAAAAATGAACATACTATTTACCTGTGCCGGGCGCCGGCACTATCTCATCGACTATTTTCAACAGGCAAAACCACATGATAGTGTTATTGTCGGTGCTGATATGCAATCTACAGCCCCTGCAATGGCTATTGTCGATAAAAAATATGAAGTTCCTTCAGTATATGCAACAAATTATATAGATGAACTTCTTTTAATTTGCAAAAAAGAACAAATTGGCGCCATTATTTCGTTAAACGATTTGGAATTGCCCATTTTGTCTGAAAATGCAGAGCATTTTAAATCCATAGGAGTTAAATTACTTGTTAGTGGCAATGATGTAATAGATATCTGTTTTGATAAATGGAAAACAATTGAATTTGCAAATAAAATTGGCATAGCAACTCCTAAAACATATTTGAATTTGCAAAGTGCTTTAAAGGCTATAGAACAAAGAGAACTCAATTTTCCGCTGGTCATTAAACCTCGTTGGGGAAGCGCTTCTGTTGGTATCGAATTTCCGGAGAATATGGAGGAATTGGAACTTTCATACAAACTTTTGCAAACAAGGTTATTCCGTTCCATATTGTCAGAGATAAGTTCAACTGATGCCGAAAATTCCATTCTTATTCAGGAAAAAATTGATGGTATTGAATATGGCCTTGATATTTTTAACGATCTGGAAGGTAGGAATATTTCGGTTTATGTAAAAGAAAAAATTGCAATGCGTGCCGGAGAGACGGACAAAGCAGTTTTACGCAATCATCCGGCAATAGAAGAAATTGGAAAAAAAATTGG
Organism: uncultured Prolixibacteraceae bacterium; assembly: GCA_963771595.1. Taxonomy (GTDB): domain Bacteria; phylum Bacteroidota; class Bacteroidia; order Bacteroidales; family Prolixibacteraceae; genus CAVYUC01. The sequence continues at coordinate 61,794 of CAVYUC010000038.1, forward strand.
AGAAAACCTGAAGCATATTGGTAATCTTGATTGCGATATTTTTGAAAAAAACGGGAAATATTACCTGTTGGAAATGAATCCTCGTTTTGGTGGAGGGTATCCCTTTTCTCAAATGTCTGGGGCAAATTTCCCGGCGGCTATTTATGCCTTGTTAAATGATATGCCCTTAAAAGATGAATGGTTCAAGAAGAATTACAATCAGGTTTTTGCAAAATGCGATATTTTGATTCCCGTAGAATAAATGTTACTTTATATGTTTTGCTTTTACCTGGTATACATATTCGCCATTAATTATATTGGGTCCTAAAACAGAAAAGTTGCTAGTCATTAACTTGTCAATGAATTAGAAATTCGATTTAATTTGTTTAAATACAAACCATGTATAAGGTTCTTTTAAAACCTTTCTTTGATTTTATAATGGCACTCATAGGGTTAATTGTTTTAAGTCCGTTAATTATTATTCTGATCTTGTTTTTGTTTTTTGCCAATCAGGGGGCAGGAGTCTTTTTTACCCAAAAACGACCTGGAAAAAAAGAAAAGATATTCCGGATGATAAAGTTCAAAACAATGTCGGATGAAAAAGATAAAGCCGGCAATTTACTTTCTGATGTACAACGTTTAACAAAAGCTGGACGATTCATACGCAAAACTTCCCTTGATGAACTGCCGCAGTTGATTAATGTATTGAAAGGTGATATGTCTTTAGTCGGACCGCGCCCATTGTTTGTTCAGTATTTACCATTATACAGTAAGAGGCAGGCACGCCGCCACGAAGTGCGACCCGGAATTACGGGTTGGGCACAGGTAAATGGCAGAAATGCCATTTCCTGGGAGCAGAAGTTCAATTATGATGTTTGGTATGTGGATAATATTTCTTTCGGGCTGGACATGAAAATTCTTTTTATGACCGTATTGAAAGTGTTCAAAAGTGAAGGTATAAATCAGGAAGAAGAAGTAACAATGGAATTATTCAAAGGAAGCAACTGAGGTATTATAAGGGCAGTAATCACGAAAGAGTGATTCATAATTATACGATGATAACAATTAGAAATTAAACGTAACACTATGGTTATTTTAGGGTTGAACTATTATTACCACGATTCAACGGCATGTATAGTTGTAGATGGCAAATTAATTGCCGCTATTGAGGAAGAGCGCTTAAACAGAGATAAACATACACGGGCATTTCCCCATCTGGCTATAGACCGCTGTCTTAAAATTGCAAAATTGAGTTATAGCGATATTGACCTTATTGCAATATCTATAAAGCCATCACATAATATTGCAAAGAAACTAACATATTGGGCCCTTCATACAAAAAGAATAAATGCAGTAAAAGCCTTCGCACGTAATGAAATTGGCCATGTATTTATGAAGCAGAGAGGTTTTTGGAATTGGTATAAAAACCATTATAATTCAAAAAAGGAAAGCCCAAAAGTTCATTTTATTCCACACCACAATTGTCATGCACCAGGATCCTTCTTTGTTTCTCCATACAAAGAAGCAGCTTTGTTGAGTATTGATGGTTCCGGCGAATGGGCTACAACCTGGTTAGGGCATGGCATAGAGAATAGAATAGAGGTGTTGGGAGAGACATATATTCCTCATTCTCTGGGTGCATTTTATGTTGCTGTTACTCAGTTTTGCGGATTTAAACCGTACTATGATGAAGGCAAGACAATGGGACTGGCACCATTTGGCAATCCGGATGTATATTGCGAGGAGGTCGGTAAAATGGTTCGGGTAGATAAAAACGGGAAATTGCATTTTGATCTCAGCTATTTTAATGTTCCTAATAATTTGAGCCTGGAACGATTTTCTCCAAAATTTTATAAGAAGTTTGGAAAAGCCAGAAATCCAGGGGAAGAATTTACACAACGCCATATGGATATAGCCGCAGCTTTCCAAAGGGTATTGGAAGATAGGGTTTTGGAAATTTGTGATGTATTATACGAAAAAACCAAGACAGACTACCTTGTTATTTCCGGTGGTGTTTCATTAAATAGTGTGATGAATGGAAGAATTGTGCGCGAAAGTAAATTTAAAGATGTCTATGTAATGCCTGCGGCAGGTGATAACGGAACAGCTATTGGTGCTGCCTACTATTTATATAATGGTATTTTAAAACAGCCCAGAAATTTTGTTCATTTGGATCCGTATGTCGGCACCAGCTATACCAACGAAGAAATAGAAATGGTATTAAAAGGCGCAAAACTAAATTACGAGTATGTCGAAGACATTGCGGAAAAAGCTGCTTTATTGTTGGAAAAGGGCCAGATAATAGGTTGGTTTCAGGGGAAAATGGAGATTGGACCACGTGCCCTTGGCAGCCGAAGTATTTTAGCAAATCCTGCTTTTCCTGATATGAAGAATAAAATTAATGCCGAAGTTAAATTCAGAGAAGCGTATCGCCCATTTGCACCTTCAGCAATTGTTGAAGCGAAAAATGACTTTTTTGACTTAACGGTTGAAGCGCCGTTTATGCTAAAGGTTTGTAATGTGTTAAAAGAGAAACAATCGGTTATTCCTGCTGTGACCCATGTAGATGGATCTGCCCGCTTACAAACTGTAAACAAAGAGTTACACCCAAGATATTACGATTTGATCAAAAAATTTGGAGAGAAAACCGGTATCCCGGTAGTTCTGAATACGAGTTTCAATATCCAGGGCGAGCCACTGGTTGAATCACCCAAAGATGCCATTCGCTGTTTTTATTCAACAGGTTTGGATGCATTAATAATAGGCAATTTCCTCTTAATTAAATAATACTTATAAAGTATTTGAACCTTCCAGTTATTGAGAAGCAAATATGACAGCTAATACAATTAATTCGGTAAAGGTAGTTTGATAGCATAAAGAAGTATGGATTTAAACAAAAATTCGCTGGAAATAATTACAAAACCCAAAGAATGGAATGCATTACTGCAAGACATTGGGTTTTTTGATTTTTATCATACGTATGATTATCATTTAATTGAAAAACCGGACGATGAAGTCCCAATATTAATTAAATACACAGAAAAGAATTATATCATAGCACTCCCGTTATTAATCAGAAAAGTCAGTAATACAAATTATTATGATGCCACTTCAGTATACGGTTATGCAGGACCCATATCCAAAGGAATTGATTCTGGCTTCAACAATGAATTATTTGCAAACACTTTAATGACTTTTTTCCGGGAAAAAAATATAATTTCTGTCTTCTCCAGACTAAATCCGTACATTAATTACCAGTGCAAAATTTTAAAGTCTTTTGGTGATACAGTAACTCAAGGTAAGGTTGTAAATATCGATTTGAAATTGGATTTAACCATTCAACGACAAAACTATCAAAACAGACTCAAAACTCAGATTAATCAATCCAGGCGAAATTTCATCATTAAAAAAGCAGATACCCCTGAAGAGTTAAGTGTTTTCATAGATATCTATTATGAGAATATGAATAGAGTTAAGGCGAGAAAGTATTATTTTTTTAATAAAGAATATTTTAGTAAAATTTTTACAAGCAGTCATTTTAAAACTGAAATCTTATTGGCAAAGGATAGAAAATCTGGTATTACAATTGCCGGATGCCTTTTCGTAACCACGAACAGTATTGTACAATATCATTTATCCGGTACTAAAACTGATTTTTTACATTTAAGCCCTACAAAAGTACTGATAGACGAAATGCGGATTATAGCAACAAAAAGAGGTATGACATATTTTAATCTTGGTGGCGGTGTTGGTAGCGATTCTAACAATTCATTATTTCATTTTAAATCTCTTTTTTCTAAAGATTTTAAAGATTTTAAGTTATGGGAACTCGTAGTTAATCAAAAAGCATATGATAAATTAGTAGAAACAAGAAAAAATTCCAACACTTCTTTCTTTCCCAGGTACAGATTTTAGAAAATTCTAACAGGAGATGAAAATAAAACAAAATCCTTTTACATCGAATTTATTTACATCAAAATGGTTAAACCATTTTAACAAAAATCAGCCTGTTTTTGATTTTAACTTTATAGTTGGTTTAAAATTTATTAAGCCTGGTATTCTGCCCGTTTATATTAATACAGGAAAAAATCTTACCAAAGGGATATCATATTCATTGATTACACAGAAAATTGTTGATTTCAAAAAATCAGTTCTACTTATTTATGATGTTCCGGCTTATTTTGACATAGATACTGCAGTCATTCCTGAAAATGTAATATTTCATAAAATTAAACAGTATCCCGGATATTTAATTGAACTTTATAAATACAAAGACTTCAATGACTATTCAAAAAAAACATTCAGTAAGAACACCAATAAAAAATTGAAAAAATATCAAAAACGTTTGGAATTATGCTTTAATATAAAATATCAAATGTATTGCGGTGATATTACAATGGAAGAGTATGATTTTATTTTTGATTGTTTTAAAAAATTATTAGAAAAACGTTTCACGGATAAACAAACAATAAATAACAATTTAAACCCGGAAGAATGGGCATTTTATTATGATGTAGCATTTCCGATGATACTCGAAAAGAAAGCGTCGCTGTTTGTGGTTTATGAAGGTTCCAATCCAATCGCAGTTACACTTAATTATTTCTCTGAAAATATTCTGTTTGATGCCATTACTGTTTTTGATATGAATTATTCAAAATTCAATTTGGGAAAAATAGCCCTTGCTAATCTTATTTCCTGGTGCTTTGAAAACAACATTCAATATTTTGATTTTTCTAAAGGTTATTTTGACTATAAAACCCATTGGATGAGTAAAAAATACGATTTGGAATATCATTTATTTTTCGATAAGTCTTCACTGATTTCAACGGTGATTGGTAAGACAATTAAAAAGTATTTCGAATTAAAACAATATTTAAGGGAGAAGGGATTAAACAATAAATTACACGAGTTAACTTTTCGGTTAAAAGGAAATCACAATGAATCTGTAACTTCATCAACTTTTAGCTTCTCGGAAATCACACAAAAATACAAGGATTACGAATTACTTGAAGTAAAATCACCTGCCAAAGAACATACAGCATTAAAAAGTGCTATCAATGAATTTTTATTTCTGAATAGTGAATCTCTTTATGATCTTAAAGTCATGAAAGTTTTAGATAAGCAATCAACTTACCTTTTTATAGGGAAAAAAGTTTCCAGATCAATAATTATAAATCATTAAACTGTCATAGAAAGAGTATCACCCTGGTCTTTTTCAGGGGTTTTTGAATAATAAAAATAATTAAGATATGTCTAAAAGAATCTGGCTCTCATCACCACACATGGGCAAAAAGGAGTTGCAATTTGTTCATGAAGCTTTTGATACCAACTGGATAGCTCCGCTGGGACCCAATGTGAATGGATTCGAAAAGGATCTGGCGCTTTATACCGGAGCTAATGCAGTTTCTGTTTTAAGTTCGGGAACAGCAGCTATTCATCTGGCGCTCATTCTTCTTGGTATAAAATCCGGCGATGAAGTAATGGTCTCATCCTTTACCTTCTCTGCCAGTGTGAATCCGATTACCTACCTGGGCGCTACTCCTGTTTTAATCGATAGCGAACCGGAAACCTGGAATATGAGTCCTGATTTACTGGAGGAAGCTATCAAAGACAGAATTTCCAAAGGAAAAATGCCTAAAGCCATTATTCCCGTTCACCTGTATGGAATGCCGGCAAAAATGGAAGAAATCATGGAGATTGCCGGAAAATATGAAATCCCGGTGATTGAAGATGCCGCCGAAGCATTGGGAAGTAAATATAAAGGTAAAGCTTTGGGGACATATGGAATAATGGGGGTGCTTTCCTTTAACGGGAATAAAATCATCACAACCTCGGGAGGAGGCGCATTAATTTCGAACAATGAAGAACTGATAGAACGATCCAGGTTCCTCGCTACCCAGGCACGTGACAACGCCCCCCATTACGAACATTCTGAGATTGGTTACAATTACCGCATGAGCAATGTAATTGCCGGCATTGGCCGCGGTCAGATGACAGTGCTCAACGATCGGGTCGCCGCTCGCCGCTCTAATTTTGAACGCTACAGAAATTATTTCGATGGCATAAAATCACGTGGATTTCAGGTTGAATTTCAACCCGAACCTGCAGGCTTTTTTTCCAACCGGTGGCTCACCTGCATAGTTGTTGATCCATCAAAAAATAAAGGTATTACCCGTGAAACAATCCGGCTGGCTCTACAGAATGAAAACATTGAATCAAGACCACTTTGGAAACCTATGCATCTTCAGCCTGTATTTGCCCGCGCACCATTTTATGGAAATGGTTATTCCGAAAAATTATTTAATAACGGACTGTGCCTCCCTTCCGGCTCCAATCTGACCGATAAGGATTTCGACCGGATATTTGCAGCCCTTGACAAAGTATTTTATTAAAAGAGGCATCCTGCTGTTTAACCATCTTTATTTTTATGGAATGGCTCATGAATTAAAGCGATTTGCCGGTGGATTTGCGTTCCTGGTTTATTTGGATGTATAATTTGATTTTTCCGTTTAACCCCGGAGATTAGAACGTTGGAGGAATGAACAATGAAAAAGGAGAAAAAATTTCCATCAGTCCTTTGGTTTGTTGCCGGAAGTTTTCAGTAGCTGATTACATTTGGCAACAACACAAACAAAGCTCTTGTAAAATGACAGGTGATCACGAAAGAGATCACCTGTCATTACGTTTCCAATGACCTGTGATTACAATTGTAATCACAGGTCATTGGAAAAATGATCACAAGTCATTAATTTTTAATCACAGGTTATTTTTGTTATCACACAACATAAAAATGCCGATAGCAGAATTCATTAACATTTGTTAAGGAGCAAAGCTCAATTAAATACGAAACTAATTTAGAGCGATTTTAAGTTCAGTTGTAATTTGTTGTATGACAAATAGATGAGAGCTGGATCAGACTGAATTCTGTTAGCATAATGGTATGGTTATAAGAGTTTTATAACAGAATTGTTGGATTGTTGTTTTGTTTATTGTATTTTGGTCCTTGATTTATATCAAACAAAAAGGCCCTGGAAGGTGCAGGAACACCAACCAGGACCTCAGGATGAGCTTAAGAATTAATCTGCAACAGTGACATCAATCATGCGCATTTTTCTCTTAAGCTCTTTTGTTGGGCGGTACAGGAGTTTCAATCCTTTGACCTTGGAAGGAGAGAGCTCCTCCAGGCTGTCGGCAGGATCACTTTTCACGTTAACGCAAAAAGTTCCCAAATCACCCAGGGCAATAATGTTGCCCTCAATCAGCTCATCCGGAATAGCATCCATCAGAGCTATTAACACTCCGTGCACATCGGCACGCCTTAACGAACACCTGTTGGCGATAATTGTCGCCAATTTGTTCAGATCCACCTTTTCTCCGTGGATCGCCGAGGCGTAAAACTTAGGATCCTCTAGCGGTTCCTTTGGATTACGCTTTGTAATCACTTTAACTAACATATTATGTTAATTTTAATTATGACGCTCAATATTAAGCGCCTATACAAATATACTTCATAAACAAGTTAAAAAATTATGTTGTCAAAGAATGGCTGTAAAAAGTTATCAACCAATGTGCTATAACATATTAATAATAAGTGAATTATGTTGTTATTTTAGCTTGTCTAAAACTGTAAATTTCAGCAATTGTTTCGTGTTTATCAGTCGATTAACAGGAGAATTGCATAAAATGCTGATTACCGGCTTCACAATTATGTACAGTAGGTTCAAATCAGGAAAATTCCCGGAAGTGGACGAGGCAGTTAATCGTATGATAAATTGATAATATACGCGCAAATATGTATCAGTATTTTAAACCCCCACAATTGAAGTGTCATTTCGGGACAGAAAATATGCCACTTTTTGTCTTTCTGTAAAACATATTAATTTGTGATATAATGAAATTATAAAAGAATGTTAGATGCAGGCATAGAAAAAGACAAAGGAAGAGGGGTAGGGAGTTGCTGGTCAACCCCAGGCAGTCGGAGATACTGCAGGAGTAATAGTAATTAGTAATTAGTATTTAGTTAGTTAGTTATTAGTTATTAGCACATATATAAATGCCAAAATTTATTGTGTTTTATTAACCACCGGAATTTATTCCACGGGATGTTCCTGTTCCTCCTATTCGGAGAGGTTAGGAGGGGCACAGCGGGAGGAGCGATTTCCCAATCGCTCATTCATCATCTCTTCCAAACTACCGGCATCACATAAAGCATTCAGGGGGAGCCATAGGTGCTCTTTTTCCCCTGAAAGGGAAGTACAACAATAGCTCCCGATACATTTCATTTTCGGGACAAGCTCCGGTAAGCGACCGGAGGATAGCGCAACCCGGGGTAAAATTGGGATAATAACAACAGGCGCAATCTGAAATTCGTTTTATCAGGTAAATTTCCATGCGCCTGAATATGAAGAGCTGGTTGAAAAAATGTACATGATGGTGGCCTTAATATTTCCGGCGCAAGCAACGGCAGTATTTCAATCAACCACCTGATTGCGCCGGTTATTCGCTGCGCTCATCTAACCCCGGGTTGAAACCCGGGGCTATTATTATTTAACCCTTACAGGGTATTTTATTTTATAAGCCACAAGAATTTATTCCATCCGAATGATAATCATTATATGAACATTGCGGGACCCCATGAGGTCCAGTGGTTTCGGAGTAAAAATAATGATGCAGCAAATACAACCACCCCGTCTTCGCCCATAAATGCATCATCAACAAAATCAATTGTTTCGGGCTCAACCACCCCTGACAGGAGGGGAAATTTGAAATTCACCGATAATATTTTTTCTTCGGGCTATTCAGATTATCTTTTGAACGTTCTCCATTTTATAACCCGTTCCTTGTGGGTTGGGTTGACAAAGGGTAAAAGGGTAGATACCGAAGTTTGGATGTTCTCTCCAATGCAGAGTGTTGATTTTGGCACAATGGGACGAGCGATTTCCGAATCGCTCATTTAGTCATTATTTAATTCCGACGCAGCATCAAACTACTATATCAGTTTAACTGACGGTCACGAGGCTGGAGGTCTCCCCTTGGGGTCAGGGGTAGCGCAGGAGTTGGGAGTATTCAGTCGTTTGTGAAAAATTCCTGTCCCTCTTTTTCGCTTGTCCGGCTGAAGAGACGGGGAGAGGCTAGGAGAGGCTTCCATGTTCCGGCGCATGCAACGAATTATTTCAATAAACCACCTGATTGCGCCGATTATTCGCTGGCGCTCATCTACCCCAGGCGATGCCTGGAGCTTGTCCCGGTAGTGAAACGTATCGGGAGCTATTATTGTGTAACCCTTGCAGGGTATAGTTCATGGGGTAACGCAGGAGTTTAGAGTATTCACTGTTTTGGTGAACAATTCCTGTCCCTCCCCAAGGGGAGGTTAGGAGGGGCTTTCATTGCCATCAGGGAGCTACCAAAATATCACCCCATGGGGTATTGTCTATACACGGCCAAAAAATTTCTATTCCACCCGCATGATAATCGATATAGTAAGTTCTCCGCAGAGCAGAGTGCATGGCGCAGGGCGTACCAACTGCCAATGCAATTGCATTTTGCACAGCGGGAGGAGCGATTTCCCAATCGCTCATTTAACATACCTTCCAAACCGCCGGCATCACTTAAAGTATTCAGGGATAGTCAGAGGGGCTCTTTTTTCCCTGAAAGGGAAGCACAACAATAGCTCCCGATACATTTCATTTTCGGGACAAGCTCCGGTAAGCGACCGGAGGATAGCGCAACCCGGGGTAAAATTGGGATAATAACAACAGGCGCAATCTGAAATTCGTTTTATCAGGTAAATTTCCATGCGCCTGAAAATGAAGAGCTGATTGAAAAAATGTACATTATGGTGGCTTTAATATTTCCGGCGCAAGCAACGGCAGTATTTCAATCACCTAACTGTTTGCGCCGGTATTTCGCTACGCTCATATACCCAGGGTTGAAACCCGGGGCTATTTATATTTAACCATTTCGAGGGTTTGGGTCTTTTAAAGCCACAGGTATTTTATTCTAAACGGTATATTGTGGATGTAAATGTTTTAATTCTCCCCCTTCGGGGGAGTTAGAGGGGGCTTTTTTTCCCCTTAGGGGAGGTTAGGAGGGGCTTTTTCCCCTGGCACAGCGACAGAGATAACTATCGGATAAAATTTATTTCGGCCTGGGCTAATTTTTTCTTAAGAAGCTTTGATGGCCGGTATACGATATTCAAACCTTTAATCATTTTACTCTTTAATTTTTTTGCAGATTCTGCAGACTCACTTTTTACACTTACTGAAAAGGTACCGATATCACCAAGGGATACTGATTTACCTTCGGCAAGCAATTTGGGAATGAGTTCACTGATGGTTACCATTAAAGCGTAAACATCAGGACGACCAAGGGAACAGTTTTGCGTTATCAATTTTACAAAACTGTCCGTATCAATCAATTCATCACGTACCGCCGATGCATAATACTGTGGTGCCTCATCTGGCTTCTGTGGATTTCTTTTGGCAACTGCCTTTACATTAACCATACTTGAAGATTTAATATGTCAGGTATTCATTAAGGCAATCCATAATACATCAAGGATTGTCTAAATATTTATTTTAAAAATCATTATTGTCCGGTATAAAATTATAAAGTTATGAAAATGAACGGTAATCGAAGTCAATAATTGAGATTCGGTATTGTTGAATTTTAGTACCGGCACTTACATCCTGATTGATACAATCTCTACCGGCCTTCATTTAAAAATCGACCGAACACCATTGTTCAAAAGTAAAAATAATATCCGAAGATAAATTGCGAATGATAAATACAGGATAATAACGGAGCAAAGAATAATCTGTCAGTTTTATGGCAGATGGCCGGCGCATAAAACAGATGCCCATCTGACGTTTGTCAGATGGGCATGTAACGATCGTCAGATGGGCATGTAACGATCGTCGGATGGGCATCTGATGATCATCGGATGCCCATCTGTTTTGGCAGGTAGAAAAATACCCGGAATTTTGATAAAAAGAATGTTGGTTTCCCCAAATTTTTAAAGGCATTTTGTCGCTTTAAAAATAAAATTCATATTAATCTTTTATTTTTGATAAGGATTTACTTTGTGTTTTTGCCGGGGATATTGTAACTTGGCACTGTAATTAATAAAACAAAAAATCCCGGGTGTGCGGTAACACACTCCGGGAGATTCTGCAGAGCTTACGAATTTACTCGGTAACTGATACGTCAATAATACCAAGTTTTTTCCTAAGCTCTTTTGTTGGCCGGTAACGGACATGCATCTTATTTACAAGCCCGGGAGTAAAGTCCTCTTTTGTATCGGCGCCTTCGCTTTTTACATTAACGAAAAGACTACCAATTTTTCCAAGAGAAACAATTTTTCCTTCAGCCAGCTCATCAGGAATGATATCCATCAAAGCAATCAAAACACCGTGCACATCTGCACGTCTTAAAGAACACCTGTTGGCTACGGTAATAGCCAAGCCGTCTAGGTCCACCTTCGCGCCTCGAATAACGGACGCATAGAATCTGGGAGCCGCCTCGGGCTCCGTGGGATTCTTCTTTGGAATCGATTTAACTCGAATCATACGTTTAAAATTAAATAAAACAAAAAGCATTCATTTAGAATGCGGTAGTAAAAATAAACAATTAACCATTATACATAAGGTATTAAATGTGTATAATTATTAAAAGTTATCAACTCTCAAATGTTATATAGCAGAACGTAAGTGTTTTAGCATGTTGAATGTTGTAATTTTGTTATCAACATAGCATGTTTGTAAGCTGTTGATAACAGATTTTAGCAGTAAAATAAGACCCTATTATAGTAAAATAAGATCGTGCCAAACTGCATTTTGGTGATAAAAATTTTGAACAAAGGATAAAATTACATGTGGTTGATTTATTCATCGGATGACTCAAAGTCATCCGATGAATTGAATCAGTACCCTGCAGAGCAATCTCCCATATCCTTTGCCGTCAGTTTCAACTGACGGAAATAATAGAAAGAAAGCACTCCGGACTTTAGTCCAATTCTTCCGGCGCACGCAACAATTCATTTCAATGAACCACCTGATTGCGCCGGTTATTCGCTGGCGCTCATCTACCCCAGGCGTTGCCCGGAGCTTGTCCCGATAATGAAATGTATCGGGAGCTATTATTGTGTAACCCTTTCAGGGTATAGTAAATATAAGCCACATGATTTTATTCCATCCGAATGGTTTATAGAATGATAATCATTATATTAACATTGCGGAACCCCCTGAGTCATAAGAGGTTCTCTCAGTCACCAAATTCTTTAACTGCCGCAGCATTGCCTTTGCACAATGGGACGAGCGATTTCCGAATCGCTCATTTATTCATATTTAATTCCGATGCAGCATCAAACTACTATATCAGTTTAACTGACGGTCACGAGGCTGGAGGTCTCCCCTTGGGGTCAGGGGTAGCGAGGGAGTTGGGAGTATTCTGTCACTTTGAACAATTCCTGTTCCTCCCCTCCGGGGAGGTTAGGTGGGGCTCTTCTTTCCTTTAGGGGGAGTTAAGAGGGGGCTTTCAAAAAATGGTTCTAAGGTTTGGGTTTCAATTTCATTCGATCGTTAAAATTAGGTGTTCAGCACTAAAATGTCGCATTTCGGTCCCAAAATGATATATTTCATAAAACTTTAAACTTTAAATGTTTATTAATTCCATATATATTATTATATTTAATGAATGTATAGGCTGTCCAATATTAGGACAAAATTCTATAGCCGGATTAAGCAGGGAGGAATTAAAGTTCTTTACAAAATTAAAATGTAAATCAAAACAAGGAATGTTTCCTGGAAACAGTTTATTCCGTATGGTTTAAAAAAACTTTTATTCTGAAAAGGAAAAATTAAGCGATACGGTTTTTTATGGAATTAACTGCACCTTCCGGCATAAAAAAAGCAAAACGTTTTTGCCTAAATGTTATGACGGGAAACATTGTCCCGAAATGAAACACACCCATGTTAATGAAAAAAATATAAACTATTGGTAAATAAACTTTTAAACTTTATGGTATAACAATTGAAAACAAACCGGACTTGTACAAACTTTAACACATTTATAAATGGAGAACGTGAATCATAAATATTCCATGAACTAATTACCGGCAGCAATTGTTCAAACCCATAATTGATTGCAGGAAATTAAGGATATTGTAAAACAGTGATTTTCTTTTTCCACTCTATTTTTTTACCAACCATTTTAATACCTGTGAGAGTTATCTCATTGTAATAGTGAGATTTTGAACTAAAACTAAGGAGAAATGAATGAGAAAGTAAATAATTTCCTAACTAAACACTTTTTAAAATGGTTGCTCGATTAAAAAAATTTTTTCTGAAGCGATACCTTCCCCGATGGATGGTATTGCTGTTTGATATTAATGTGGTATTGTTAACCTTCGTACTGGCGTATATTCTTCGGTTTAATTTTAACATGGAGGAAGTGGGGCGCTATCTTAATCTAATGCAGATTGTGATAATCCTTCCCGTTTTTCTGGTCAGTTTTATCCTTGTGAAATCTTATTCGGGAATTCTAAGGCTTAGTACAACTGAGGACATTGCCCGTATTATATTTTCGCTAAGTATCGGAAGCAGTATATTACTGGCTGTTACATTGTTTAATCGTTTTAATCCATCAAATCCCGTATTGTTTGTTCCTTTATCTGTAATAATCATACAGTTTGGTATTGCATCAAATATGTTGCTGGTTTCCCGGATTCTGGCGAAAGCAATATACAATGACTGGTTTGGCATACGTAAAAATGTAAAAAGAGTAATGATTTACGGAGCCGGTAACCTTGGGCAGGTAACCCGGAATGCCCTCATATCTGATCCTTCCGAAAAAATTAAACTGGTAGGTTACATTGACAACAACGTTTTTCTGCAAAACAAACGTACTGCCGGTGTGCCGATTTATTCGGTAAAGCAGGCATTTGAGAAAATCGTTCCCCGCAATAATATAAAAGAAGTTATACTTGCAATTGACAATGAAGAATCAATTACAGCAACGAAACGGAAAATCGTGGATTTGTGCCTGCCACTGAATGTTGTTGTAAAAGAAGTGCCGTCCGTCAACAAATGGATAAACGGCGAATTAAATGCCCGTGAGATAAAACAAGTAAAAATAGAAGATCTGCTCGGAAGGGACAGCATTCAGCTCGATCGCCAAAAAATAAAAGAAGGTGTGAAAGATGCAGTAATACTTGTTGCCGGTGCTGCTGGTTCCATCGGTTCTGAAATTGTTAACCAGTTGATTTCCTTTAATGCACACCATGTTGTGTTATTGGATAAAGCGGAATCGGAGTTGTATGATCTGCAAAATGATCTTCGGGCAAGATACAGTAATCCCAAATTTACTGTAATCGTAGGAGATGTCACTCACCGGCATACATTGAGAAAATTGTTTGAAAAATATACCCCGTCAATAGTAATTAATGCTGCTGCATATAAACATGTACCACTAATGGAAGAATTTCCGGGTGAAGCTGTTTCTGTAAATATTGGCGGAACTCTCAATCTTGCGGATCTTTCGGTGGAATATGGTGTTAAGAGATTTGTTTTTATCTCCACCGATAAAGCTGTCAACCCCACCAATGTAATGGGGGCAACAAAACGAATCAGTGAAATTTATGTACAGTCGCTGGCACATAATCCAAAAGTAGCCACACAATTCATTACTACCCGCTTTGGAAATGTGCTGGGATCCAACGGCTCAGTGGTGCCTCTTTTTAAGAAGCAGATAGAAAGCGGAGGGCCGGTTACCGTTACCCATAAGGATATCACCCGTTTTTTTATGACTATTCCCGAAGCCTGCCAGCTGGTGCTCGAAGCCTGTTTCATGGGTAAAGGAGGGGAGATTTTCATATTCGATATGGGAGAACCGGTGCGCATTTATGACCTTGCAAAAAAAATGATTTTTCTTTCGGGTTATATTCCGGAAGAAGATATTAAAATAGAATTCACCGGTTTACGTCCGGGCGAAAAACTATACGAGGAACTGATGAAAAGCCAGGAAGGTGTACTGCCAACGTATAATGATAAAATTATGATCGGTAAAAATGTGGAACATGATTACAATACTGTAAACAATCAAATTAAATACTTGCTGTATTCACTGGATACAATAACTGATCACCGGCTCGTGGCGCAATTGAAAAATATAGTTCCGGAGTATGTATCAATGAATTCACCTTATTCTGCGCAACATAAACTGAAACTGGTGAAACCCAAAAAACAGTCTCATGGAAAAGTTATCCTGAGCCAATAAAGCAAAACAGCATGGAGTAACAGGATTAATAAGTTTAACAAGAACTTTTACTTCGCATAAATATAAATTGATGCGAATCTTTTTCTTTGCTTTATAATCCTTCATAATCCTGAATCAGCTGATTTTATTATCTGTTTATAATAATTTACGTTTGCTGTTTTTCTGATGGTTTACATTATATTCTCACCTGCATTTATAATCTTCAAAGGCTGGAAGTTAACTAAAACAAAATATAATGACAGAATTAAAGAGGGCTGATGATGAATTGCCATGGGCTACACACGAATGGGGCTGGCGATTTCATCATATTGGCATTCCAACAAATGAAAAAAGGACAGGAGAAAAATATTTGCCTCACCTCAAGTTTTACAAATCGGGATTTGAACAAAGCCCTTTTGGTGTTGAATGGATGCGCTTCGATGAAGATTGCCCGTTACACGAACTGGTAAAAACTGTGGCCCATGTAGCATTTGAAGTGGATGACCTTGATAAGGAACTGCAGCGGAACAATTTTAAAATACTCACCAGGCCAAATGCACCAGGCGAAGGTGTACGTGTAGCCATGATTGAGCATAATGGAGCTCCTGTTGAACTCATTGAATTTTCAAAATGAAAACAAAAGTTTTTCTTATTGGGCTGATAATTGTTTTGACAGCTGCCTGTTCTCAGAAGAAAACAAAGCAGTTTTTCATTGACAAAGAGCTTATGATTCAGGTTCCCGGTTCGGAGTTGTATGTGCGGATGAGAGGAAACCCACAGGGGCCACTGATTATCAATCTGCATGGAGGACCAGGCGGCTATTCCGGCATTGACATACAACTGACGGGACCAGGATTGGAAGATAAGTTTCTTATAGCCTACCTTGACCAGCGAGGATCAATTACATTAATATTGAACCAGACTTGAAACGCATTAACATCCCGGTTGCGGTAATACAGGGAGAATTTGACTATGTGGTAGGAACAGGACATGCTGAATTGATTTACAATGCACTTGCCGGGTTGCCGGAAAACAAAAAAGAACTTCATATTTTGCCTGAAACAGGTCATTGTCCGGCTATCGAGTGCCCGGATACCCTCACTTTACTCTTGATGCCATTTTTTGAAAAACATCCCATTTAATTAAAAACATTCCGCGAGGCTTTGCCTCAGGGTTCCGTATATTCTCCCCTGAATTTTACCTAAGATTTGAGGTTAATTATTAAGTATAAATGTCTGATTTTTCCTGCAACTCCCTGAACGAGAATTTTATCAAATGAGAATCGAATCAGGGAAACCAGTTTTTCAATAATGTTTGTCTTTTGTCGAGCACGTTTAGGTCGAATTGTTGCAGTTTATACTTTTCAATGATTTCCAAGGCACTATTGACCTGGAAATATTCTCCAACCATGCTTTGAATGGTGGCTTGCTGGTTTGGATATGGATTAGCAAACGAATTAAATTTCAACAATTAATTTGGCTGAAATATTTTCTGCTTTATTACTTTTAAGAACTGAAGGGTAGTGATAAACAGATTTTCTAAATCGGGAACCTTTACTTGTAATACCAGGAGTTTTAGTTTCGATGAGATTTTTAAGCGGGCAATTACAGGGATGGATTATAAAAGCAAAATATCTTTGAAGGATAAATCAAACCACAAATTCTATCCACAATGGAAAATGATCTGAAATACGGTGGGAGAGTTGTGTCAATGACAGATTACGGTTTACAAGAACTTTGTTACGGAAATCGAAAATGCCACCTTTATTATATTCCAGATTGATTTGTGATTTTGCTTTTGTGTTTTTGAACCAACCAATCTGGTCGTAATGTTTAACTTGTTTGAAAATTGTGCTGGGCAATGACCTTATAACTTTGGGAATATATAGGTTTTTAGAGATAAATGCTTCATAGGCTTCATCGCCTTCACGGTCAATGTTGAAATCACCAAGGATGATTAAACTCTGGCCCCAGCGGTTTAATTGTTTGGCCCAATCATACATCCATTCTGCAATTGCTCTAAGTTCAGGGATTCTGGAATTTGAATTATCCCCATAAAGGACGTGCAAAGTAAGTAAGACAAAAGTTTTGTTTTTTACTTTAAAACCAACAGCATAGGGAGTTCGAGCGAATTGTCTGTCAAGTGCATCAATATTGATATTATTTTTGAGTTGCTCATCGGGAACTACAATTTCGCAGGCCAAACCGGAAAGTTTTACTTTTTGATTATTGAAAATAAATGCCAGACGCTCACTATTTCCGGGGTCGCCTTTGGTTACATCCGTCATCAGAAAACTCCAGTTATCGCCCAGATAATTCATGGTTTCCCGAAGACATTTGATGTTTCCTTTTACCTCCTGAACAGCAATTATATCAAAATGCTTGATTATTTGAATAATACTCAATAAAGCCTGCAGGTCACGTTTGGGACTATCTTTCGGTTCTGCTTTCCATTTTGACGTAAGATTCCCGAAACATCTTATATTCCAGGTGGCAATTAATAGATTATCATCTGATTTTGAGGGGATTTCGTTTAAGGAAATGTTAAGCAAATCTATTTCCTGCGCAACAAAAGATGGTAATGGACTATTCAGAGATGGCATAATTATTTGGATTTTGATTTGAATAAAATTACGATTTTCTCACGGGGTGGACAATACCGCAGGAAAAATAAAGCATTGCAGAATGTACAGGTAGGGAAAAAGCAAATGCAGTGGCATTGCGGAATGGAACAAACAGGCTTGGCGCATGAAGGTTTTGAGGTGTTTTGCCGGATTGGGAAAACGAATTTTTGCCGAAAGATTTGTATTTTAGGATTAATGCCGTTGCCACAGGATTTTACAGCACTATGTTTTTTGCTTTATTTTTTCCTGCACCGCTTCACCCGGTGAAATAAGATTTGAGCCTTTTATTGATGAACATTCTACCGTAATGCGTTTTGAAATATTTTCACTTTTTAGGGCATCGAGCTGATTTAAACACGCCTCATAATAAATTAGTTTTAATGGTCTACGGTTTTTTGTTGAATCAACAAGACCTATAGAATGTTGCTCAAATCTTTCTTCCAAATTTTTTGTGTAACCGGAATAAAGTTGACCGTCTTTTTCGCTTTGCAACACGTAAGTATAATACATATATCAAAAATAAAAAATTTGGTAGAATTTTACCGGGTGAAAGGTAGGAGGGGAAATTGTGGGTGCGTGAGGGCGCGGCTTTTTTACATAATGCCCTTATAGGACGGCTTTGGCAATCAAATCGCAGATTAAAAAGCTGGAGCTTGAGGAGTTGTATGGATAGTGGATCATAAAACTAAGACTCTGTATTTGGATAGGCAAACAAAGTTGAGTGTCAGATTTGAAATGTGCAAATGGGCAACAAAAAAGAGAAGAAAAATAAATTTAAGGTGCAGTAAATGAATAGATAAGTAAAAATAGGAAAATGTTTCTATTTTCCGATACAGAAATTCTTGAAGATATGGCCAAGCACTTCATTGGTGGATATTTCACCTGTAATTTCACCAAGGTAGTGCAGGCACTCCCGGATATCCTGGGCCAGAAAGTCACCGGTGATTCCGGAGTCAAGTCCATTTAAAACGCGTACAATTGCTTCGTGGGCAAGTTTCAGAATTTCATAATGCCGCACGTTTGTAACAATAATATCCTGTTGGCTGGCTGCATCCAGGTTTACCGAATGAATCATAAAATCGATCAGTTCGTCCAGGTTCTCTTTTTGTTTGGCGGCAATAAATACGAGCTTTTCATTATCCGTTAAATCCATCACCTCCAGTTCCTGTATGGTTTCTCGTTTTCCTGAATCAATTTTATTTGCAACTATAATCAGATGTTGCCCGTTTGTTATCCGTTGCCTGATTTTTCTTATTCTGTCGAAAACAACCTGATAGAAATTTTCAGTATCAACAACCAGCAAAACAACTGCCGCCAGTTCAAGTTTGCTGTATGTTTTTTCTATTCCAAGCGTTTCTATTTCATCCACAGTTTCACGAATTCCTGCCGTATCAAAAAACCGAAAGGCCGTGCCGTGAATATTCACCACATCTTCAATTACATCACGGGTTGTACCATGAATGTCGGAAACAATTGCTTTGTCTTCGTTCAGTAATGCATTTAACAAGGTCGATTTTCCAACATTTGTTTCGCCAATTATTGCCACAGGAATTCCGTTTTTGATGGCATTTCCAAGCTGAAATGAATCTTTCAGTTTACGAAGCAGGCGCTCAATTTTTTCAGTAAGTTTTCTGAGTGCTGTACGGTCGGCAAATTCCACATCTTCTTCACTAAAATCCAGTTCCAGTTCTACCATTGCCGTAAAATGTACAAGTTGCCCCCGGAGATCGTTTATTTCTTTTGAAAAGCCCCCCCGCATCTGGTTTAGTGCCAGTTTATGTGCTGCTGCACTCGATGAAGCAATTACATCGGCTACTGCTTCGGCTTGCGACAAATCCATCTTCCCATTTAAAAATGCCCGCTGGGTAAACTCCCCCGGTCGTGCCAGCCTTGCCCCGTTTTCAATAAGAATTTCGAGGATTTTTTGCTGAATAAAAATGGAGCCATGACATGAAATTTCAACAATATCTTCACCAGTAAAAGAACGTGGTGCGCGAAAAAGGCCCACTACCACTTCATCAATCAACTCATTTTTAAATGCAATCTGACCAAAATGCAACGAATTTGCTTCCTGACCTCTAAGAGACTTTTCCTTTTTGGGGCTTCTGAAAACCTTGTCTGTAATGGCAATCGCATCTTTTCCGGAAAGACGTATAACAGCCAAAGCACCCATTCCAGGTGAAGTTGAAATAGCACAAATTGTGGATTGATCAAGCATTTTCAAAATATTTTCGGCAAAGATAACCCAATTATTTTGATTAAATTTAAGCCTGAATTGCAGACAAGCACCATAAAATATGAAATTATTAATAAAAGAAACTGCCGATATTTTACGCGAATCAAAATATACCGTTGCTTTTACCGGCGCAGGTATTTCTGTTGAAAGTGGCATCCCTCCGTTTCGCGGCCCGCATGGATTGTGGAACAAATATAATCCGGAAGTGCTCGATTTAGGTTACTACATGGAAAATGCAGAAGATTGCTGGGTCTATATCCGGGAAATTTTTTATGATTTCTTTGCAGATGCCCGGCCAAACAAGGCGCACCAGGTTTTGGCACGAATGGAACAAAACGGTTTACTACAGGCTGTGATTACACAGAATATTGACAATCTGCATTTTGCTTCGGGCAGTAAAAATGTCCATGAATTTCACGGAAATTCAAAACGGTTAAAATGCTTAAAATGTGGAGAATCGTATTCCTCGTCGGAATTTGACTTCAAGAATATTCCGCCAAAATGTAAGGCCGACAATGAAGTATTAAAACCCGATTTTATATTCTTTGGCGAAGGAATTCCCCGGGATGCATATTCCGGTGCGTTTGCCGAAGCTGAAAAAGCGGAAGTCTGCGTGATAATCGGCTCCACCGGCGAAGTAGTGCCGGCTTCATATGTTCCCCGCACAGCGAAACAAAGCGGCGCTGTAATCATCGAAATCAATCCGGAAGAATCATTGTTTACATCGCAAATCACCGATATTCATTTGCAGGGAAATGCAGGGGAAATTATGGCTCAGCTCGAAGAACAACTTTTCTAAAAGTACACTCAATAAAATAATCCTATTTTTGACGTTTAATTTTTCGGTATAAATAAGTATGGAAAACAGGGAATATTACGAAGATGATCGTTCGGAGATGGAACAGTTTATTGGCCGCCCACCAATAAGGACAATAGAATTTGGCTGTTCGAGTGGCCGGTTTTCGGAACGGTTAAAACATAAATACAACTGTGAAACCTGGGGGGTTGATGTAGATGAGCAATCGGTGGAAATTGCTAAAACAAAGATGGACAACGTTTTTTGTGGCGATGCTTTTGAACAAATGCGCAATCTTCCCGAAAATTATTTCGATTACATTATCTGCAACGATTTTATTGAACATATCCATTCACCTGAACAGTTTTTTGAAAAGGTGAAAAAGCATTTAACCGGAGATGCTATTCTCATTTGTTCGCTTCCCAATGTTCGGCATTGGAAACATGTTAACCGTTATCTTTTTTTGAAGGACTGGAAATACAAAAAAAGCGGCATTCTGGATTATACACATCTGCGTTTTTTCACCAAAAAGAGTATGAAAAGGGCAATTAAAAACTGGGGATTCGAAATTGAGAAGACAAAAGGAATACGGCCCACCAAAAGTCCCTTTTTCTATTTGTTTAACTTGTTGTTTCTGAATTATATTGGAGATATGCGATTTCTTCAATATGCTTTCAGAGCGCACCTGAAAGCATAAATTCCTGGTTTATATCTGGCAATCACAGGTCAACTTCAACCTTTTTTTAAACCACTTAAAGGTTTATATTTGTTGCTCGAAAATTAAAACTTAAAGAAATGAAACTATTGGAGGGAAAAACAGCGATAATCACCGGAGCATCGCGTGGTATTGGTAAAGCAATTGCAATAAAATTTGCACAGGAAGGCTGTAACATAGCTTTTACTGATTTATTTGAAGATGAAAATATGAAAGCCACCGCCTCAGAACTGAATGCATTGGGTGTAAAAGCAAAAGGTTATGCTTCTGATGCCAGCAAATTTGAGGAAACAGATAGAATAGTTGCTGAAATAGCAAAAGAATTCGGCCAAATTGATGTGTTGGTAAATAATGCCGGAATAACAAAGGATACATTGTTGATGCGAATGACGGAAGAACAATGGGATGCAGTTATCAATATCAACCTGAAATCGGTTTTTAACTTTACAAAAGCGGTACAACGGACAATGCTGAAACAACGTTCGGGTTCTATCATAAATCTGAGTTCGGTAGTTGGTGTTAGCGGAAATGCAGGCCAGGCAAATTATTCGGCATCGAAAGCCGGAATTATAGGTTTTACCAAATCAATAGCACGCGAACTGGGCTCAAGGGGAGTTCGTTCCAATGCGATCGCTCCAGGCTTTATTATTACCGAAATGACAGCCAAAATTCCGGAAGATGCACGCAAGGCATGGGAAGAATCTATCCCGATGAAACGTGGCGGAACTCCTGAAGAAGTTGCTGGTGTGGCTACTTTTCTTGCTTCCGATTTATCGTCCTATGTTAGTGGTCAGGTAATACAGGTTTGCGGAGCAATGAATACTTAGAACTTTTTTCTGACATTGCCGCAGAATGCAAAAAAACAGATTACTGATAATCATATTATCCTTTTTTTTCTTGTAGGAATAGTAAATTATATTTCCGGACTCTCCATTGATGTAACTCGGGATGCCGGTAAATATGCCACGGTTGCAAAAGAAGTCTATCAAAACGGTAACCTTGTAAACCTAACCATACATAACGAACCATACGATCAAAAACCACCACTGCTTTTTTGGCTTGGTGCACTGGGATTTACCATCGGAGGAATATCAAATTTCTGGTTTAAATTTCCTGTTTTCATTCTCGTTCTGTTTGGTTTCTACTGGGCTTATAAACTGGGTGAAAGTCTTTACAATAAAAGGGTAGGGGTGCTCACTGCTGTTTTGCTCTTTTTCTCATTTATTTACTCGCTCTACAGCATGGATATTCACACCGATACACCGCTGCAGGCGTTTGTAACGCTGGCGTTATGGCAGCTTTTTGAGTTCATTAAATCAGGGAAAAACCGAAACCTGATAATTGGATTTGCTGCCATTGGTTTGGCAATGCTCAGCAAAGGACCTGTTGGAGCTGCAATTCCGGCATTTGCTGTGGTTGGTCATCTTTTGCTGAAAAAAGATTTCAAATCATTGCTTGATTTTCGCTGGTATTTAGGAATATTAATTTCGTTGCTGATTGTAAGTCCGGCCCTGATTGGTCTGATGAATCAGTTTGGATGGCAAGGTATCCGCTTTTTCTTCTGGGAAAATATGGTGGGTCGGATTACCGGTTCGTATGTAAAAGCAGTAAACGATCCGGTTTTTTATGTTCATAATTTAATTTACCAGTTGTTTCCCTGGAGTTTCTTATTCTTTATCGCCGTTTTCTTTGAATTTAAAGCATTAATAAATAACAAGTTTAAAGCAACAGAATTTTTTACATTAACCGGAATCTGGATATATTTTATTATTCTGAATTCAGCCAGCAGCCAACTTCCCAACTATGTTTTTTCAATTGTTCCTTTAATGGCAGTTTTAACAGCAAAATGGATAAATATTTCCGTGAAGGAAAAAGTGAAGCTGTATAAAATTTTCTTTGGCACTCAATTATTTATGACTGTCTTTACCTGGATTTCAATAGTTCTGATAGCGGTTTACCTGTTTCCATTTCCACCGGTTTATTACTGGTTGCTGGCAGTATTGGGAATTATGTTTTCTGTATTTATTTATTTAAGGAAGAATAAATCATATTTGAAGCTTTTGGCGCCCTCAATTATTGCTTTTATTTGTTTGATTTTTTTATTGAATACGCAGGTTTACAGGTATATATTCAGTTTTCAGGCACCACCAAAAGCAGCCCGGTATTTTACCGAAAATGCTTCAGCCGGCGATAAATTATATAACTATAAGTACGGCCAGTACGAACTCTTTTTTTATAGTGAACCGCAGGCAATTCAACTTAACAATTCCAGCGAAATGAAATCGGTTACCGTTAAAGACGGAAGCTGGATTTTTACCAACGAAGAAGGGTTTACTGAGATTGAAAAATTGCAGCAAAAACCGGATACCATTATCGAATACAGGCATTTATATCTCAACAGGGGCGGCAGGTTCATTAATCCAAAAAACCGCGACGATGTTTTGCAAAATATGTATCTGCTGAAATATTAATTAACAGGAAATGAAAACCGGCGGGAAAATCTGCATATACAGTTTTTATTACAAGGACACGAAAATTCCTGTTCAAAATCATCTTTATGTACCGGTGATGGCCGGAAGTGCTTTAAATCGAACAGTAACAGGTATGAAGCGGGACGATTCGGGTATTTCAATATCGGATAAAAACTTGCATTATAGCGAACTCACGGGAATTTATTGGGTTTGGAAAAATACAAAGCAGGAAATAACAGGTTGTTGTCACTACCGCCGTTATTTTTCCGCTCAACCGGAACCGTTTGACTACAAACTGAAGCGATATTTATATTATCTGCCCGGACTTTACAAAAAAAGGTTTGGATTAATTTATACCGGTAATCTTAAACGATTCAAAAGAAGGATAATTAATGAAGATGAAATTGAGAAAATCCTCCGGAATTATGATGTTATTCTGCCTCAGCATAGAAAATTAAAATATACTGTTGAAGAACATTACAGGCGCTACCACAACAACAGCGACATGAAAGTTCTGGCAGAAATAATTTCAGAAAAATCACCTGAATACCTGCAATCTTTTCATAGCGTGATGAATGGGAAAAGATTATATGCCAACAATATGTTTATTTTGCCGGCAACAATTTTTAATGAATTCATGGAATGGTGGTTTTCCATTATTTTTGAATTTGAAAAAAGAGCTAATATGAAAGAATATACGGGTTACCAGCAGCGAATTATCGGTTTTATTGCCGAAAGGTTGCTTACCACCTGGTTTAATAATCAAAATATAGCCATAAAAGAATTACCTGTAATTTATTTTAAGAAGATTAAATTTCAATAGAAATGCAGTATTCAGGACTATTTATAGGATTGACTACAATTGACATACAATTCTTTGTGGATAATTTTCCCGGCTCGAATACAAAAGTAAAAACTACTGCACCCGAAATAGTAATTGGCGGTCCGGCGACCAATGCTGCAGTTGCTTTTTCGCATCTTAACAACGGAGCCTTTCTTGTTTCGGTTTGCGGGAAAAATTCATTTTCAGAACTGGTTCAAAAGGAAATGAAAGCAACGGGAATAACACATTTTGATATGGTTTCAGGCCAAAGCCACAATCCTGTTTTTGCTTCAGTAATTACTACGTTAAATAATGGCCACCGATGTATTGTTTCTCATACGCCCGAACCTGTACGTTGTGTAGTTAATGTTAATAAAATATTTACAAATGTAAATCCTGGTTTTATACTTCTGGACGGCTTTTATCCGGAAGCAGCAATTCATTTGGCAAAGATTGCAAAACAGAAAAAAGTGCCGGTAATATTGGATTGTGGAAGTTGGAAACCTCAATTCGACGAATTATTTTCCCTGGCAGATATTGCTATTTGTTCAGAAGATTTTTATCCTCCGTATTGCGTGAATGTTACAAATGTATTTGAGTTTTTAAACACAAAAAATATAAAAAGAGCAGCAATTACGCGTGGCGAAAAAAGTATATTATTTTATGAACCGGAACATCAGGGAGAAATTCATGTTCAACCTGTAAAAGCTGTTGACACACTGGGTGCCGGCGATTTTATGCATGGGGCATTTTGTTATTTCTACCTGAAGGAGAATTTTAATTTTCAAACGGCATTAAAACTATCAGCTGATTTTGCTACAAATACCTGTCTTTTCAGGGGGACCAGAAAGTGGTTATAATTTTACAAAATAACAGTTATTGTGAAAAATATTCCTTAAATTGATGCTGGAGTAAAAAATATGGGGGGATGATCAATAAATCAATCAGCTACAGACTAAGTATATTTATTTCTCTTGCTGTAATAGGTGTTTTTGTGGCATTTATCAGCACAACTTTCTTTTTTAACCGGCAACTTTTAAAACAAAATATCGAAAATCATGCCATTGGATTAAGTTCCAGGGTAAGCGCTGTTGTGAACCAAAACATAGTGACAACAAAGGAAGTTGCAAAAAACCTGTCAGACCAGATTCTTTATTACAGCCGGAATAACGATGAACAAGTATTGCTGTCTCAGGTAATGAATAAATACGAGTTTCTCAATGCCATTCATATAAATATTGATTCGACACTTCCCTTTGATAATCATAATTCTTTTATTGTCCGGCAAGCCGATACTTTACATTTTGAAAGTGGAAATGCCAAAATTTATGACTGTATATCGGAAGAAGAAATAATTACACAATTGATAAACACAAATAAAAGCGGCTGGTCAAAACCCTTCAGATGCGACCAAAATGGGGAGGTTGTGGTTTCATATTATTACCCGATAACAAACGGAGCAAAAAAACTGGGGGAAGTTTTGTGTGAATTGTCCCTGCTGGAGCTGAACGATGCAATCAATACCATTCAAATCGGCAGCACGGAAGGTTTTGCATTTCTTATCGACCGGGAGGGGAGATACATTACATTTCCGGAAAAAGAAAAAATCCTCTCTGCCAGCATTCCTAATCTTTCGGATAAAGTATACAACAGGAATAATATAAACTTCGAAAAAATAATAGAAAACAACAAAAGCGGCTCTGCGGTGGTTTATCCCCAACTTCTGGATTATAAAAAAGCGTGGGCTTATTATACGCCGGTGAACGACAATAACTGGTTTTTGATTTTTGTGATGCCTTATTATGAGCTGTTTAACAATTTGTATCTCATAACTTTGCGATTGATGTTTTTTTCGGTTATCGGAATAATAATTATTTATCTCATAATTACTTATATCACAAAAAAACTTATTGAACCACTAAGTGAAGTTACCAATCAGCTTATTACATTCAGCAGCCAAAGTGGTCAGCACCCGATGAATACGCTCAATGAAATCAAGCTGGTTTCCGAAAGTTTAAGTTTTCTGAGATTGTGGTTTCAAAAATACAAGGAGGAACAAAACCGCGAATTGATTAAAAGCAACCTTCAGAAACAGGATTTGCTGCAGGCTTCCGAAATACAGCAAAGTATAATAAAAACCACTTTTCCGGCTTTTCCCGAAAGAAATGAAATTGATTTGTATGCCATTTATAAACCTGCCCGCATCGTAAGCGGCGATTTATTCGACTACTTTTTTATTGATAATGACCGACTTATATTTACAATAGGCGATGTTTCAGGGAAAGGCGTGCCGGCAGCTATTTTTATGAGCATTGCCCAAACTATTATTAAAAGCAATGCCACATATGCAAAAGCCAAAAACATCGTCAACAAAGCAAACCGGGAATTGTGTACAAACAACCAGCACCAGTTTTTTCTAACACTTTTCCTGGGAGTGCTGAATGTAAAAAACGGGGAACTTTATTTTTGCAATGCTGCGCATACCACAATTTTAATTGTTAAACAGAATGGTGAAATCGCAGAGCTGAATAATTCACATGGTTTACCGCTGGGACTTTATCCTGAAAAGGAATACAACGATTCGAAGACAATCGTTGAAAGAGGGGATTCCATTATTTTATACAGCGATGGAGTTACTGAACTTCAGGATGAAAATAAAATGCAGTTTGGATTGGAACGGTTTAAACAAACGCTGAGCCCGCTTGCCTTGTTGCAACCTGAAGAAATGGTCCGTGAGGTTGAAAAAACGCTGGGAAATTACCAGGGAAAAGCGCCACAATTTGATGATTTAACGTTGTTTGTAATTCGTTATAACCAATAAAAAAGCCCGCTTTCGCAGGCTTTTTTTTATTGATTCGTTATCTCTTTTTTTCCGGTAAGGATTCGCATCTGAAGCTTTTCATTTTTCTTGTCGTAACCAATCGAAATGGTATCTCCCTCGGTTATTGAGGCTTTAATTATAATTTCAGCCATTTCATTTTCAAGGTATTTTTGAATAGCCCGTTTTAACGGTCTTGCACCAAACTGCGGATCGTATCCTTTTTCTGCAAGAAAATCTTTTGCTGCCGTCGAAATTTTCAGTTTGTAATTCAAGGCTTCCACCCTGTCATACAATTCTTTAATTTCAAGGTCGATAATTTGATGTATATGTTCTTTTTCCAATTGATTAAACATGACCAAATCATCAATCCTGTTTATAAATTCCGGTGCGAATGCTTTTTTCAGTGCCTTTTGAATAACATATTTTGCATGCTCATTTTCGTGAACAGCATTTTTATTCGTCACAAATCCAACTCCGCGACCAAAATCTTTTAACTGGCGGGTACCGATATTCGAAGTCATAATAATGATTGTGTTTTTGAAATCGACGCTTCGGCCCAAACTATCCGTTAACCTTCCTTCATCAAGCAATTGCAGCAACAAATGGAATACATCGGGATGTGCTTTTTCAATTTCATCGAGCAGAACAACAGAATAAGGTTTTCTTCTTACTTTTTCGGTCAGCTGGCCACCTTCTTCGTAACCAACGTATCCCGGAGGAGCTCCAACCAGCCGCGATACAGCAAATTTTTCCATGTATTCACTCATGTCAATCCGAATCATCGAATCAAGGCTGTCGAAAAGATAAGTGGTAAGAACCTTTGCCAGCTGTGTTTTTCCAACTCCTGTTGGCCCAAGGAAAATAAACGAACCAATAGGTCGGTTTGGATCTTTTAAGCCGGCCCTGTTTCGCTGGATAGCTTTTACAATTTTCTGTATGGCTTCATCCTGTCCAATTACCTTGCTTTTCAAATCGCTGCCCATATTCATCAGCCGTTTTCCTTCGGCTTGTGCAATTCGCTGAACCGGAACCCCGGACATCATTGCAACCACTTCGGCAACTTTATGCTCATCAACTGTTTCGCGATGGTTTATCAATTCTTTTTCCCATGCTTCTTTTTCTTTTTCAAGCTGATGCAGCAATGTTTTTTCCTTATCTCTGAAATTGGCGGCAAGTTCAAAATTCTGGCTCTTAACCGCTATAATTTTCTCTTCTTTTGTTTTTTCTATTTTTTCCTCAATTTTGACAATCTGATCCGGAACATTAATCGTTGAAATATGTACTCTTGAACCGGATTCATCCAGTGCATCAATTGCCTTATCCGGTAAATACCTGTCGGAAAGATAACGTGCAGTTAGTGTTACACAAGCTTTAATTGCAGCCGGTGTAAAATTAACATTATGATGATCCTCATATCTGCTTTTAATATTATTGAGGATTTCAATGGTTTCGTCCACTGAAGTAGGATCGACCATTACTTTTTGGAAACGCCGTTCCAATGCGCCGTCTTTTTCAATATGCTGGCGGTATTCGTCCAGTGTTGTAGCTCCAATACATTGAATGTCGCCACGCGCCAGAGCCGGTTTTAGCATATTTGCAGCATCAAGTGAACCTGTTGCTCCACCGGCGCCTACAATGGTATGAATTTCGTCAATAAACAGTATTACATTATTTACTTTCGTCAGCTCATTCAAAATGGCTTTCATTCGTTCTTCAAACTGGCCGCGGTATTTGGTACCTGCAACAATGGATGCGATATCAAGGCTTACCACCCGTTTGTCGAACAAAATCCGGGAAACTTTTTTGCCAATAATCCGAAGTGCAAGTCCTTCCGCAATTGCTGATTTACCAACTCCGGGCTCACCTATTAAAATCGGATTGTTCTTTTTTCTGCGGCTTAAGATCTGTGCCAGACGTTCAATTTCTTTTTCACGTCCAACAATTGGATCCAGACTGTTTTCCTCGGCAAGTTTGGTAATATCGATTCCAAAATTATCGAGTACCGGAGTATCCGATTTTGAGGTAGCTCCTTTTTTCGCTCCCTGACCTGGTCCTTTTGAAAAGGATTCGCCCGCATCATCATCATCGCTTTCCGGAAAATTCGATTTGGCTTCCGGGCTTTTATAATCTTTCATTTGTGATTTTACCATGTAATAATTAACTCCATATTCTACTAAAACCTGAGTAACAATATTTTCGTTGTCTTTCAGGATGGCAAGCAAGAGATGACCGCTGTTGGCTGTTGGATTTTTAAACGATCGTGCTTCCAGATAAATGAGTTTCAATGCCTTTTCAGTTGATTTCAGCATTGCCAGATCATGATTTCCGTCAATTCGTCTATCAGTTCTGATTTTTATTTCCAGCAACTTCTTTATTTCGGCAAGATCAACACCCAGATTCTCCAGAATATCAGTGGCGATTCCTTCACCATCTCTTAATATCCCGAGAAATAAATGTTCCTGCCCTATATAATCGTTCCCAAGCCGGATAGCCTCTTCTCTGCTGTACCCAATTATATCCTTAATTCTTGGTGAAAATTGTGATTCCATATTTTTTCAAATTTTAACTTAATCAACAAATATTATTCCTAAATGTTGAAACAATAAAATTACTCAAAAATCGTCCTCTTTTAGCACATAAACTTATCAAGTTATCAATAAATGACGGCATTGCTGAATTATTGACAGTGAATTTGTTAATATCTTCTCGTTACCAATGTGTTTAAATACCCATAAAATATGCCCTTTTGACAGATGATTTTATTATTTTTGTGCGGCTTTTTATAATGATAATTTATTTTTTAAAAGGAGATATAAATGAGTGATGGTGAAAGAATTATCCGAATAAACATTGAAGAGCAGATGAAATCTGCCTATATTGATTATTCGATGTCTGTTATTGTTTCGCGTGCACTGCCTGATGTCCGCGACGGTTTTAAACCGGTTCATCGCCGTGTGTTGTACGGTATGAGCGAGTTAGGAGTGTTTTCAAACAGGTCATACAAGAAATCTGCAAGGATAGTTGGGGAAGTTTTGGGGAAATATCACCCTCACGGAGATTCATCCGTTTATTTTACTATGGTGAGAATGGCTCAGCACTGGTCGCTGCGTTATCCGCTGGTGGACGGGCAGGGAAACTTTGGCTCCGTCGACGGTGACAGTCCTGCAGCCATGCGTTATACCGAGGCAAGAATGTCGAAAATAGCCGAAGAAACACTGGCCGATCTGGATAAAAATACAGTGGATTTTCAGCCGAACTTCGATGAATCGCTGACCGAACCCTCAGTGCTTCCAACACGAATTCCGCAACTTATTATAAATGGATCCTCCGGAATTGCTGTGGGAATGGCAACAAACATGCCCCCGCACAATTTATCGGATACAATTGATGCAACGATTGCTTACATCGACAACAACGATATTACTATTGATGAAGTAATTGATATTGTAAAAGCACCCGATTTTCCGACAGGTGGAATTATATACGGATACCAGGGCGTACGCGATGCTTTTGAAACCGGCCGCGGCAGAATTACCGTCAGAGGTAAGGCACATATTGAAAATGAGGGTGGACGAGAAAAAATTGTAGTTACTGAAATTCCTTATCAGGTTAACCGTGCTGAAATGATCCAAAAAACGGCAGACCTGGTAAACGAGAAAAAAATAGAAGGAATTTCGAACGTCAACGATGAATCGGATCGCGAAGGAATGCGCGTTGTTTACGATTTGAAGCGGGATGCAATGAGTAATGTGGTGTTGAATAAACTCTACAAATACACCTCACTGCAAACCACATTCAATGTAAATAACATTGCTTTGGTGAAAGGCAGACCGAGAATGTTGAATATTAAAGAACTGATTCATTATTTCGTGGAACATCGCCACGAAGTAGTTACACGTCGTACACAATATGAACTTGAACAGGCTGAAAAAAGGGCACACATTCTTGAAGGTTTAATTATTGCCAGCGACAATATTGACGAAGTAATTGCCATTATCAGAGGCTCGGCAACTCCGGATATGGCCAGAGAAAAATTAATAGAACGGTTTAATCTGAGCGAAACACAGGCGCGTGCAATTGTAGATATGCGTTTGAGACAGCTTACAGGACTTGAACAGGATAAGCTTCGCAGCGAATACGAAGAAATTATAAAGCAAATTGAATATTACAGAAGTGTTCTTGCTGATGTTACTTTGCGGATGCAGATTATTAAAGATGAATTACTCGAAATAAAGAGCAAATTTGGAGACGCACGCCGTACCGAAATTATTCCGAATGCAGAGGAATTCAATCCTGAAGATTTTTATGCTGATGAAGATATGGTGATTACCATTTCTCATTTGGGCTACATAAAACGTACGCCACTAAACGAATTCAGGACACAGGGAAGGGGAGGAGTTGGCTCAAAAGGCAGCACCACCCGCGATGAAGATTTTCTGGAACATGTTTTTATTGCATCCATGCATAATACCGTGCTTCTTTTCACCGAAAAAGGGAAGTGCTACTGGATGAAGGTATATCAGATTCCGGAAGGAACCCGGGCATCGAAAGGAAGGGCAATCCAGAATATTCTGAATATAGAACCGGATGATAAAGTTCTCACATTCATTAAAGTAAAAACACTTTCCGACCAGGAATTTATCAATAACAATTATATAATTCTTGCAACCAAAAAAGGTACCATTAAGAAAACCACACTCGAAGCATATTCGCGTCCGCGACAAAATGGTGTAAATGCGATTACTATTAAAGAAGGCGATGAATTACTCGAAGCGCGTTTAACAAATGGTGAAAGTGAAGTTATTTTGGCTGTGCGTTCAGGTAAAGCAATCCGGTTTAACGAATCCAAAGTAAGGCCAATGGGACGAACAGCTTCGGGAGTGCGGGGTGTAACTCTGAAGGATAAAACCGACGAGGTAATTGGCATGGTTTGTGTAAATAACGGCAACGAAGAAATTCTTGTTATCTCTGAAAATGGCTATGGAAAACGCTCACATATAGATGATTACCGTATTACCAACAGGGGAGGAAAAGGGGTTAAAACGATTAATGTAACTCCTAAAACAGGAAAATTAATTGCGATTAAAGGAGTGTCAGATGATAATGATTTAATGATTATCACCTCTAAAGGTTTGACCATCCGATTGGCCGTAAGTTCAATTTCAATTTTGGGAAGAGCAACCCAGGGAGTACGGTTAATCAATTTGAAAGGCGAAGACAGAATAGCTTCGGTAGCAAGAATCGTGAAGGTTGAAGAAGAAAACACTGAAATTGATGATGTGGAAGATGTGGATGAAATTACCGGCATGGATGATACTAAAGACGCTAATGATGATGTTGACGATAATGAAAATAACTTAGAACAAGAATAAATAACAGAGGGACATTTGGAATAAGAATCATAATAAATATTTCATAATATTTTTGTAGAAATTTTAAATTAAAAACAATGAAACGAATAATCATTTTGCTGACCTTTGTGTTTGCATTTTTTGCGGGTTTTGCCCAAAAAGGTAAGGTATCAACCGCCGAAAGTTTAAAAGAAAGCGGTGAACTCGCCAATGCCCTGGAAACAATCAATTCTACAGTTGATCCAAGTAATGATAAATCAGAAAAAACTATCGACTGGCCACGTACATGGGAAGTTCGCGGTGAAATTTACCAGGCAATCTTTCAGTCAGAAGATAAAAGTGTAAAAAACCTTGCTGAAGATCCATTAAAGGAAGCTCTGGAATCATATAAAAAAGCGCTCGAACTGGATGATAAAGACAGAAATGACAATAGTGTTAAGATTAAATTAACACTGCTCATTAACGATTTCACCAATCAGGCTGTTCAGGCTTTCAATGATGAAAATTATGAAAAAGCTTTAAAATCTTTCGAACAGATTCTGGAAGTGCAAAACATGGATTTAATTAAGGCAGACAATCCGGATGCAATTGATACCGTGATTATTTTTAATACTGGTCTGGCCGCATACAATGCCCAAAATTATGACAAAGCCATTGAATATTACAAAGAAGCGGCCAAATATGGATACAATGGCGCCAAAACATACAATCTGCTGGCAAATACCTATCAGTTAAAAGGCGATACAATTGGTTCGTTAAATGTATTAAAAGAAGGTTTTGAAAAATATCCGCAGGATAATGGCGTGCTCACTACCATGATTCAGATTTATCTCGATCAGGATAAAAAAGATGAAGCAATGCGTTACCTCGAACTTGCAATAGAACAGGATCCAACAAATGCTACCTATTATTTTGCGCAGGGAACGTTGTATGAAAAAATGGGACAGACCGAAAAAGCCATTGACAGCTATAATAAAGCCATTGACGTGAATGATACCTATTTCGATGCATATTACAATCTGGGTGCGCTGTATTACAACAAGGGAGTAAAACAGATAGAAGTTGCAAATGCAGTACCTGCAAGTGAAAATGAAAAATACCAGGAAGAATTGAAAAAAGCAGATCAGTGGTTTGAAAAAGCTTTACCATTTATGGAAAAATGCCACGAATTGAAACCCGAACAGTCGTTAACACTGGAATCACTAAAGAATTTGTACTATCGTTTAAAAATGATGGATAAATACAATGCTATACTGGAAGAATTAGGTCAATAATAACTACCAGAAAATAAAAAGAAGTAAAGGAGAGCCAAAAACTCTCCTTTATTTTTCATGCATAAGCTAACATAATATTTATTAGGATGGTTTTTTGAAATTGGATTAATGCTTCATTCTTCGTAATTTTGTATATATTAAATAAAAAAATACACAGATGAAAAAAATTGTTATTCCACTTACAGCAGTATTGCTCTTGTTATCAGCATGTCAAACAGGTAAAGTAACAACAGCATTAAATATGAAAGATAACGGAAATCTTGTTGAAGCTCTTGAAACGATTAATGCAGCCGTTGATCCCTCCAATGAAAATGCAGAAAAAACCATTAACTGGGCACGAACCTGGGAGGTGAGGGGAGATATTTACCAGTCCATTTACCAGTCGGATAATAAACAGGCAAAGCAAATGGTAGATAATCCGTTAAATGAAGCACTTCAGTCATTTGAAAAAGCTTTAAAACTGGATGAAAAGGATAAATTCAGCAAAAGTATTAAGGTAAAGTTAACGCTTTTAACCAATGATCTTACCAATCAGGCAGTTGAAGCTTTCAATAAGAACAACTACGATAAAGCCCTACAATCTTTTGAGCAAATACTTGAAATACAGGATATTCCTATTATTAAACAGGATAATCCAAATGCTGTAGATACCGTAATTATTTTTAATGCCGGACTTGCTGCATATAATGCAGAGAATTATGATAAAGCAATTGAATATTACAGGGAAGCAGCCAAATATGGATACAATGGTGCAAAAACTTACAGCCTTATTGCAAATTCGTATCAGTTGAAAAAAGATACACTTGGTGCGCTTGAGGTGTTAAAAGAAGGCTTCGAAAAATATCCGCAGGATAATGGCATTTTAACCAGTATGATTCAGATGTATCTTGATCTGGATAAAACTGAAGAAGCCATGAAATACCTGCAGATGGCAATTGAACAGGATCCGAAAAATGCTACATTTTATTTTGCCCTCGGAACGCTGCACGAAAAACAGGGAAATGAAGATAAGGCAATTGAAACCTATCAAAAGGCAATCGATTTGAAGGATGATTATTTTGATGCCTATTATAATTTAGGCGCACTTTATTACAACAAAGGAGTTCAGCAAATAGAAATTGCAAATTCAATTCCACCAAACGAAAATGAACGCTACCAGGAAGAATTGCAGAAAGCAAACGTTTGGTTTGAGAAAGCATTGCCGTATATGGAAAAAAGCCACGAGATTGATCCGGAACATATCATGACACTGGAGTCGCTGAAGAATTTATATTACCGGTTAAAAATGATGGACAAATACAACAAAATTCTGGAAGAACTCGGTCAGTAATAAAAACATATACATTTCAGGAGAGTACACCACTCTCCTTTTTAAATAAAATACTATTTAACTTAATATCAATTATAGGACAAGCGTATTTATTTAATATTTTGAAATACCACACAAATTACGCCCAGCTCTGCTGGTTTATATAAAATCAGTTATCGCGACGATTAGTCCG
This sequence comes from uncultured Prolixibacteraceae bacterium, assembly GCA_963771595.1. GTDB lineage: Bacteria > Bacteroidota > Bacteroidia > Bacteroidales > Prolixibacteraceae > CAVYUC01. Next base: position 97,637 of record CAVYUC010000038.1, read on the forward strand.
ATAACGGCAAAGATTTTATGTAAAAGTTAGCACAGTCATTTCCGCTAAGGTAATTAAAACGCACCAGGCCGATCTCAGTGAGTTAATATTCGTGCTTCTATTATTGATTTTTCCTTTAAATGAAATTTAAATTTGATAATAAATAAACTAAGTTCCCTGTTGCCTTCGCCAAATCCACTCAGGTAAATAAAACGCACCAGGCCGAGGCTTTTTAATTTTGCTAATCTGAATAACTGTGCTAAAAAATAATTTTACGCGATTCTCAGCATGTTTATTTCCGCAATAATTCTCCCGAATTAACTACAATTTTCTATCCGGTTTTAAACAAGCCCTATTTATCATAACGGAAATGAAAGGCATTAAATAAATCTTGCTTTTGCAGGAATAAATACTGATTTTTTAATATTTTTGAATCAATGGCAAAAGATAAAAAATACGATAAGTTATCATTTTTTACCCCTTCCGCTGAATCGGAAGCTGCATTACCTTTGGTTGAAGCATCCATTTCGGCCGGATTTCCGTCACCTGCAGATGATTACCTCGAGGAACGCCTTGATTTAAACAAAGAACTTATTGGAAATGCAAGCGCAACATTTTATGCCCGCGTCAAAGGCGAATCGATGAAACAGGCCGGGATTTCAGACGGCGATTTGCTCATTATCGATAAGTCGAAAACTCCGGTAAATGGGTCCGTGGTGGTGTGTTTAATTGATGGTGATTTTACGGTAAAACGTTTGGAAAAACATGAAAATGATTTTTATCTGATGCCTGAAAACCCTGAATACAAGCCCATTAGGATAAAGCCTGAAAATAGTGTTACCATTTGGGGAGTGGTTACGTACACCATTAAAAAGCACATTTGATAAACTGATAATTAATGATTTGATATGTTTGCCCTGGTAGATTGCAATAATTTTTATGTTTCGTGCGAGCGGGTTTTTAATCCGAAACTCGAAGGTAAACCTGTTGTTGTGCTTTCAAACAATGACGGGTGCATTATTGCCCGTTCGGAGGAAGCCAAAAAACTGGGACTGAAAATGGCAGAACCGGTTTTCAAGAAGACACAATTTCTGAAAGATAAACAGGTAGCAGTATTTTCATCAAATTATACGTTGTACGGCGATATGTCGCAACGCGTAACTGATATTCTTGCACAGCTTTCGCCGCAGGTTGAAATTTACAGCATCGACGAAGCCTTTTTAAACCTCAGCGGCATGAATGAAAACCTTGAAACACTGGCTGAAAGAATTCAAAGAACCGTAAAACAATTCACCGGGATTCCGGTTTCTGTGGGAATTGGTCAGACAAAAACCCTGGCAAAAATTGCAAACAAAGCCGCCAAACAAACCAATGGGATTTTTATTATCCGAAATGATAATCACCGCGATGCATTAATTAGAAACACGCCCATTGACAAGGTCTGGGGAATTGGCCGTCAGTATTCAAAACTGCTTGTTCGAAACAACATAAAAACTGCTTACGATTTTACCCAGCTCAATGATAACTGGCTGCGGACCAAAATGAAAGTAATTGGGTTACGCATAAAAAAAGAGTTGCTTGGCGAATCCTGCATTCCGCTGGAACTGGTTATTCCGGCAAAAAAAGCAATTGCTACTACCCGCGCTTTCGGGAAAAAAACAAATCAGATTAAAAATGTGGAAGAAGCAGTTTCCACCTACGCTGCACGTTGTGCCGAAAAACTGCGCAGACAAAAATCAGTGGCCAACTTGCTGACGGTTTTTATTCATACCGATCCTTTCAATCCAGCCGAACCTCAACTCAATAAAAGCAAAACCATTACATTGCCGGTAGCCACAAACAGCAATTCAGAGTTAACACGGTATGCCCTGTTGTGCCTGCGCGAACTTTTTGAGCCGGAATACAAATACAAAAAAGCCGGTGTAATTGTTGACGGATTACAGAATGAACAGGCTTTCCAGGGAAATATTTTTGATAAAACCGACCGGGAGAAGCAACGAAAGTTATTGGAATCTGTGGATAAACTCAATAAACAATTTGGCCGCGATAAGGTTAAACTTGCTGTACAGGGAAATGGAAAGGAATGGAAACTGCGCCAGGAAAAATTATCGGGGCGGTACACCACCAACTGGAATGAAATAATCAAAGTAAAAACCTGAATATGTGCTTTTATTATGCGGTTGTAAAAACCAATGCAAAACAATTGGTTAAAAACGGAATTATTAAGGAAAAACAGCTTGATTTATTTCAGGAACAGCAATTTGTAAAAGGATTTGATTATCCGGTGATGCCGGTTATCAGCAGCGATAAACCGGAAGAAATTCAGCTGTTTCGCTGGGGATTTGTACCGCCACATATCAGTTCAAATGAAAAAGCACAGGAATTTCTTTCGCGTTACAATACTTTGAATGCAAAAGCTGAAACCCTTTTTCAAAGCCGTCTGTTCAGTGATTCCATCCGGCACAGGCGGTGTCTTGTTTTATGCAGCGGTTTTTTTGAATGGCGCCACAAGGAACCCGGTAAAAAAAATACCGAAAAGTATCCGTTTTATGTTACTTTAAAAGATGAAGGAATGTTTGTATTTGGCGGTATCTGGGAACAATTTACCGACCGCCAAACCGGCGAAGTGGTTTCAACTTACGCCATTATTACAACGCCGGCCAATGAACTGTTGGAACTGGTTCATAATTCGAAGAAACGGATGCCGCTGATAATCGAACCTGAAAAAGCCTTGAAATGGCTGGAGCCGAATCTTTCCGATAATGAAATTCAATCTTTCATTCAACCCTTCGATGTGAACCGTTTAAAAGCCCGGCCCATAAAAAAAATCAATCCGCGGCTGCAGGTTGAAAACGATCCGGGAATCACTGTTTATTACCAGTACAATGAACTGCTTCCGCTGCTTGAACAACATCCGGAATACTTCGAAAAAAGTGTGGATTTAAGAGGCGGTTCCCCTACCCTTTTTTGATTTTGTCCGTACAACTGTCAGTATGTTTGAGGTGAAATATTTTTTTCTTTCATTTTACATCATCCAGATTCCGGTAATTCAGGCGTTTCATCTGTTTTGTTTCAATACTGTAAAAGCCATATTCTTCGGTCACTTTTCCGCGAATGAGATAGCAACCGGGGCCGGTAAACGGATTTTTATTGTTTGATGACGGGAAATGCACGGTATCCAGCCAGTTCCCTTCCAAATCGAGCCAGGTGCCAAAATACATGATTTTACCATTGCTGGTACGGGTAGGTTTCCGGTGGACCAGGTAACCAACAATTTCAACCTCCTTTCCCAATAAACCCTTTAATTGCACAGTGGTTAAACCAGACGGAACTTTCGATTCAAGTAACTGAAACGGGGATTGGGTTGAAAATCCCATCAACTCAATTTCATCAAAAGCATCTTCCAGTTCATGCCGCCATAATTCCGGAAGTTTAAATTCTTTTACGCTGGTATCAAACAATGTTTTTTCGGGAACTGTTTTTTTTGAATGGCCCAGTAAATAATGTGCATCCCACAGCAGTTCCTTTTTATTCTTCCCGGTAAAACGGAAAGCGCCTGCCCGAATCAGGATTATTAACTGCTCCAGCGAAATCCGTACCCGCCTGATAAAATCATTCAACCCTTTGTATTCTCCGCTTCTTTGACGTTCAGTCAGCAGTTTTTCAGCGGTATTGCTTTCCAGTTCATGCAGAATATAAAAACCAATATGAATCACATCCTGCGAAATCGAATTGAGCCATTCACTTTTATTTACGCAGGGTGATTCTATGCGGGCACCATGCAGACGGGCTTCATGAAAATAAAGTTCAGCAGAATAAAATCCTCCCCCATTATTCAAGGTGGCAACCATATATTCCCTTGGGAAATAAGCTTTTAAAAACAGTGCCTGGAAACTTTCCACTGCATAGCTTGCCGAATGCCCTTTTGAAAATGCATAATTGGCAAAACTTTCAATCTGGTTCCAGATATTCAAAACAGTATTTTCGGCATAACCCTTTTCCCGGCAATTATCAAAGAACTTCTGCCTCACTTTTGAGAATTCATTCCGCTGTTTAAATTTCCACGACATGCCGCGCCGTAACACATCGGCCTCGCTTAATGATAGTCCGGCAAAATAATGCGCCACTTTTATTACATCTTCCTGATAAACCATTACTCCGTATGTTTCCTTCAGAATTTCATACAATTCGGGCAATTCATTCCGGGCTTTTTCACGCCGGTTTTCATCCTGAAACCGCAGGATATATTCGCGCATCATTCCGCTTTTGGCAACACCCGGCCTGATAATGGAGCTGGCTGCCACCAGCCGCTTGTAGTCTTCGGCTTTAAGTTTCGTAAGCAACATTCGCATAGCCGGCGATTCAACATAAAAACAGGCAATTGCTTTCCCGCTTTTCAGCAGTTGTTTTACCTTTGGATCTTCCTTAAATTGTTTGATGTTATTGATATCAATTTTTTTATTACGGTTTTTACGTATGATTTCCAGCGCATCTTTTATTTTCCCAAGGCCACGCTGACTAAGAATATCAAATTTGTACAACCCTGCATCTTCAGCCACATGCATATCGAAATGGGTGGTTGGAAACCCTTTGGGCAGAATATGTGTGGCAGAATAACAACTGACTGGCTTTTCCGAAATTAAAATCCCACTGGCATGAATACTCAGGTGGCTGGGCATATCAGTTAAATATTTGCTGTATTTAACTACCAATTTTCCATAAGTATCGTTTTCATCCGGCACCGGATTTTTTTGCAACCGTGTAATTTCATCGGCCGGTAAACCAAATACTTTCCCGATTTCGCGGTAAGCCGATTTATGATCGAAAGTAATGTAGGTTCCCAGCAAAGCCGTATTTTTCCAGCCATACCGTTCAAAAATATACCGGGTTACATCATCGCGATCGGTCCATGAAAAATCGACATCAAAATCGGGAGGATTGCTTCTGAAAGGATTTATAAACCGTTCGAAATAAAGATCCAGTTCAATGGGATCAACATTTGTTATCTGCAACAGATAAGCCACCATACTGTTGGCGCCGCTGCCCCGCCCCACATACGGATAATTTTTACTGCGCGCATAATTAACAATGTCCAGATTAATCAGAAAATAAGAACAAAAACCAAAATCACGGATCATCTTTAGCTCTTTCTCCAGGCGCTCTGTTACCTCTTTCGAAGGGATTCCGAACCGGTATTTTAATCCTTTTTCACATTCAAGCTGCAGCAGTCTGAAATCATTTTCCAGCGAGTTAGTAAAGTACAGTTTGTTTTTGTTCTTTCCGAATTCAAAATCCGGTGTTTCACAATTCTTCAATAAGTTTTGTGTGTTTTGAATTATTTCAGGATAATTTTTGAAAGCATTAAATAATTCATCTTCAGAAAGTATCATTTCATCTTCCGGAGCCTGTTCTGTCAAGGGAAGCCGGCTCAGTAACATATTGTTTTCCATGGCCCGCAATAAACGGTGAATATTGTAATCGCGCTTGTTCCTGAAGGTTGATGGTTGCAGGATTACCAGCTTTTCGGGGTGCTTCCGCCATTCGGAAAACGATAAATTTACCAGTTCGGACGGTTTAATTCCAATGAATTCGTTTTCTTTTAAGTCCCCGTATTTTTTGGTCTTGAAAGGATAGATGATAAAGGTATTTTCGAGTTCAGGGGCAGCATCTCCAAAATCAGTTTTTTCCTGCAAATGGGAAGTTAAATGCTCGTTCAGAGACCGGAAACCTTCGTTGTTTTTGGCCAGCCCGATATATTTTTGTGTAATTCCGTTTCTGAAATCGATTCCCAGCACCGGTCGGATATCCAGTTTTTCAGCCTGCCGGACGATATCAATACTTGCCGAAGTATTATTAATATCAGTAAGGGCAAATACTGTAAATCCTTTTCCGGATAATTCTTCGAGCAGTTTCGCCGGAGAAATTACGCCGTATTTTAAACTAAACCACGAATGACAATTAATTAACATGAGATTGGAAAATTGTGAAACTGTTAAATTATTAAATTGTTAAATTGCGTAATTGTTAAACTGTTAAATTTTGAAACGGTGAAATTGTTAAACTGTTAAATTGTTAATTGTTAAACGTTAAATTGTTATGACTGTCAGCTTCTTCTGTGGGCAGGAATTACAGGCGGCTGGCCGTTGAACGGATTGCCGGTTGATGCAATACTTTTAATATCCATTGTTGCTGCCCGCTGCACTGCCTGAGCACCAAACCGGTTGCGAATCCGATCCATTGACTGGTAAAGCCGAATCATTTTTTCAGAATCTTCGAACAATCTGATTTGGTAACTTCCTCCCACCAGGTTACTCAACCGTACCCCAATTAAACGAATGAGTACACGCCTGTCGTAAAGCGAATTGAACAAATCAAGTGTAGTTTCCACAAGTGTATGATCCAGCGAAGTGTATGGAATTTTACGTTGTTTGCTGTAAGTCTGAAAATCGGCATACCTGATTTTAACTGTAACACAGGCTGCAAGTTTGTTGCCGCTTCGCAACTGAAATGCCAGGTTATCAGCCATCGACATTAAAATGGTTCTCATTTTATGAACATCCGTTGTATCCTGTTCAAATGTACGTTCCATCGAAATCGATTTTCGCTCTTGCCATGCAATAACTGGTGAATTATCTACACCCTGGGCTTTTTTCCACAGAGAAACACCATTTTTCCCCAGTACACTTTCCATCATTTCCACCGGCATTTCCTGTACTGTTTTTACTTTTTCCACCCCCATACTCCGTAACAGGCGATAAGTTTGGTCACCTACCATTGGAATTTTTTTTACTGAAAGCGGTGCCAGAAATCCTTTTTCAAAACCATCCGGAACATTCATGTAATTGTTTGGTTTTGCTTCGCCTGTTCCAACTTTTGAGACGGTTTTATTTACTGAAAGCGCAAAAGAAATGGGCAGCATAGTTTCTCGGATAATTTTCTCTCGTAATTCTTTTGCCCACTGATAGGTGCCAAAAAACCGATCCATTCCGCTCACATCAACGTAAAATTCATCGATTGATGACTTTTCGAAAAGAGGCGCACCTTCCTTTATAATTTCAGTTATCATGTCAGAAAATTTGCTGTAAACTGTGCTGTTACCACGAATTATTATTGCCTGCGGACATAAAATCCGGGCCATTTTCATAGGCATACCCGAATGAACTCCATATCTGCGGGTTTCATAACTGCACGATGCCACCACTCCCCTGTCGCCGGTGCCGCCAATAAGAACCGGCATATTGTTTAACCGCCTGTCGAGCAACCGCTCACATGACACAAAAAATGTATCTAAATCAAGATGTAATATATGTCTGCTCATAAAAAATGACTATATTATCGTCAAATATTTGTCAATAATATAGTCAAAATTTATTACTTTTGAAAAAGGTAAATCTTGAAATATTCTCACTTGATTTTAACTATAATGGTAAACAGACAATTAAAAATTGAAAAAAATGTACTTTCCGGAAAATCTTAAATTCTTAAGAAAAAGGCGCAATAAATCACAGGTGGATTTAGCTGCCGAACTGGATTTAACACGAACGACGCTTTCGGGATATGAGAAAAATGTTCAGCCGCCGTTTAAGACACTGATAAAAATTTCTGAATACTTCAATGTATCCCTCGATGCGTTGATAAAATATAAACTTGATGCACTTTCAGAATTTCAGTTGTCGCAAATTGAAAAGGGATTTGATGTGGATGTAACCGGAAATAGATTGCGGCTGTTAACTATTTCTGTTGACAATAAAGGGCGTGAAAATATTGAAATGGTGCCTGTTAAAGCGCAGGCCGGATATACTTCAAGTTATGGAGATATCGGGTTTATTTCTTCACTGCCTAAATTCAGGTTGCCTTTTCTTTCTGAAAACAAAACCTACAGAAGCTTTCAAATTCAGGGCGATTCCATGTTGCCGGTTTCAGAAGGATCATGGGTTACCTGTTCGTATATCGAAAACTGGGAGCAAATAAAAGATGGTAAGGCATGTATTGTGGTTACAAAAGACGAAGGCATTGTTTTTAAATTGGTTTACAACCGTTTAAATGAAGGAAAATTGTTGCTGGTTTCTACCAACCGCAATTACTCGCCATACGAAATTCCGGTAGCGCAGGTGCTTGAAATCTGGCAGTTTGAAACGCTTAACAGTTTTGAGATTGAAGCATAAAAAAGCCGGCGTTTAGCCGGCTTCTGTATTATTCATCAGATGGATCCATTTCATCGATCACCCTGATCTTGTTTTTCATAAATTCAATCTTTTCCCGTGTTTGTTCAATCTTTTTGTTAACATCTTCAATTAACGATTCGGCATTTTTCGATTTGGCAAAAAAACCAATATTGTTATCCAGTAAAACAAGGTCGTTTTCCAGCTGTTTCAGTTTATTCATGTATTTATCGCGTTCAAGCCTCATTTTATTCTGGCCGCGCGATGACTCAGAAAACGAAGTCATTTTTGTTCTGAATTTCAATAAATTACGTTTTGTCTCATCCAGATTCAAATCATCGTACAGTTTATTTATGGCTTCTCTGAATTGTTTCTGAATTTCGTCTTTCTTTTTAATTGGTACATGTCCGATTTCAGTCCAGCGCCGTTGGTAATCTTTTAAAATATTCAGGTTTTTATTGACATCGCCGGTTGATTCGAAATTTTCAACATCTTTAACCAGTTGTTCTTTTTTCTTCAGGTTATCCACCTGTTCTGAATCGATATTTGAAAAATGATCCGCTTTTTTATCGAAGAAATAATCACAGGCAGCCCTGAAACGTTTCCAGATAAGATCGGATTGCTTGCGCGGCACCGGGCCGATTTCTTTCCACTGTTTCTGAATATTGATAAAATCCTGCGTGGCTTTTCTCCATTCAGTGCTGTCTTTCAGCGATTCGGCCTGCACACACAAATCTATTTTCATTTGCAGGTTATTTTGCTGAAGTTCCTTGTTTTTCGAGTAGAAATCACGTTTGGCATCAAAAAAAGTGTCGCAGGCTTTCCTGAAACGATCATAGATTTTGTTGTTGTCTTTTCGTGGTGCAAAACCAATTGTCCGCCACATTTTTTGAAGATTTACCACCTCTCTTGATTTTTCATCCCACTCTTTGTGGTTTTCCAGATCAAGATCATTTATCTCTTCCACTTTTTCGCACAGGGCTTTTTTGGCTTCCAGGTTTTTCTTTTGTTCAATTTTTCGATCCTCAAAATATTCCTGGTGTTTTTTGTTAATTTTTGCCGTTGATGCTTTGAATCTTTCCCACAAATCATCTTTGTTCTCCCGTGGTACCGGACCAATTTCGCGCCACCTTTCGTGTAACTTCTGAAGCGAATTGAAGGCTTTAATTGTATTTGGCTCGAGCAAAAGTTCTTCAGCCTGTTCGCACAATTTAATCTTCATTTCAAGATTTTTCTTCAGATCGAGATCCCGCAGCTCTTTGTTGATTTTAATGTAGTCGTAAAAATTCTCAACATGAAAGTGATAGTTTTCCCACAAATCTTTCATTTTCGACTGGGGTACCAACCCTATTTCACGCCATTGCTGCTGCAAATCCCTGAAATCGTTAAATGTTTTGTTAATCGATTCTTCTTTATTAATCAGGCCTTTTATTTCTTCAATAATCTGGTATTTTAACTCCAGATTTTTTTCTTTTTCATGTTCATATTTTTTATTGAAATCGATTCTGATTTGGCGGTATTTTTTCAATAAGTCCTTAATGTCCCGCTCATAGGGGTTTTCTTTCGGTTCGAATTCTTCCTCATTACCACCTTCTTTCAAAAACTCCTTTTTCTGTTCTTCTTCCCCCTCTTTTATGAGTTTGTAAAAAGCCGCCTTTATCGTATCAACTTCTTCTTTGATATCTTCATCGTTGCTGTTATCCAGAACCTCTTTTAAAGCATTTACAAGTTCTACTTCAGAATACTTTGAATAATCCGGCTTTTCTTTTTTGTGAATTACAGCTTTTTGCTCTTTTTCCGGTTTAGCCTCAGGTTCGGCGGGTTCAGTTTTTTCTGTTGATTTTGCAACTGGTTCCGGTTTTACTTCTTCTGAAACTTTTGAATCTTCAGTTACTTTATCCGGAGTTATATCTTCAGAAAGGGATTTCTTCTCAGCAGGTCTTTCCTGTTTATCCTCAGCAGGTTTTTCCTTTCTTTCAGTTTCCGAATCAACTTCGTTTTTTTGCTCAGCTTCTGTATCTTTTGTTGATTTTACAACCTGTTCAGGTTTTATCTCTTCTGAAACTTTCGAATCTTCAGTTACTTTATCCGTAGTAATATCTTCGGAAATGGTTTTCTGTCCGGCAGATTTATCCTGTTTATCCTCAGCAGGTATTTCGTTTTTTTCAGTTTCCGAGGCTACTTCGTTTTTTTGCTCAGCTTCTGTATCTTTTGCTGATTTTACAACCTGTTCAGGTTTTATCTCTTCTGAAACTTTCGGATCTTCAGATGTTTCGGTTGCAGCTTTTTCTTCGGAAACAGCAGCTGTAGATTTTTCCTCTTTTTTTGCAACAGGTACTTTTTCTTTTTTCTTTTCGGAAGTTGTTGCTGACTCTTCTTTTATAACTTCAGTTTTTTCTGCTTCTTTTGAAGTTTCAGTTTTTTTCTGCGGAGCTTTTTCTGCAGGTTTACTAGCAGGTTTCTCTGCAACTGATTTTTCAACTTCTTTTATTTCGGAAGAATTATCCGGTTGAACTTCTGATTCTTCAGAAACCTTTTCATTTCCTTTGATTTCTTTTTCTTCAGTGTTCTCCTTTTTAACTTCCTTGTCTGAAGCATCCTTCTTTTTAGAATTTTCAAGGTCAGCTTTCTGCGTACTTTTTAACTCTTCCGAGTTTTTAAGATCTTTAGGTTCCATTTACAAAATTTTAAATACCATTAATCAAATGGTGTACATAATTTTTCAGACTACGAAAATAGGCAATTACGCCCTAATACTCAAAGTTTTTAAAATAAAATATAATTCGTTTTTCTTTTTTCATATTGAAATTCAACAAAATACAAAATATACTTCTTCTGCCTGAAGCTCAATTGTTTGGTCGTTTACTTAAAAATATTAGAAATTTTATAATGAAGTATTACATGTTTAGTTTTTGCTGAATATTGAAGTTTGTTTCTTTAATGGCCTTTATCATTTCATTGTATGGCTGAAAATTACTATCAATTAAACCCCGGTTTGCGCGGCGGACAGGTGAATTAACATCAATTGGCTTAAACCAGCCGGCCCCTACAATAAAATCCATTGATGCCAGCTGATTCATGCATGCACGATAAACTTCTCCTCTTTCAGTCTGATTACGGACAACCTGCGGCCAGCTCCAGTCCAGCGGACGGTTATAGGTATCTTTTCCAAATCCATACAATTTTTCACTTATTGCCGGAACACTCCATTCGCCAATAATTACCGGCTTTCCGGTGCCCTCATAAAGTCTTTTCATTAATTCCAGTTCGCCGGGCGAAAATCCAAACAACAGATTTTCAGGATAAATATTCATACAAATTAAATCGTATTTACCCCATAAGTCCATTGTTCTGTAAAGGTCGCCCATTGGTCCAAGGTTCAGCCGGTTTGAAATCACAAGGTGATGGGGATCGAGTTCCTTTATTAAATCGTAAGTAAAATGGATATATTCTTTTATTATTGTCCGTTCAAATTCTGTAAAGTCGCTATAAAGCTGATCAGTCCAATCCTTTGGTTCCGGCTTTTTCTGAAGAATTTCTTCAAACGACGAATAGTTGTATTTTCCAAAACCGGAACTCCATGTTTTGTTAAGCTGATCTATTGATTCATATTTTTTTTGCAACCGCCTGATAAATTCTTTCCCGGAATATTCAGCCCAAACAAATTTGAATAAATCGTTAAACTCAATTTCATTGTCGACATACCATCCTGCAAACCAGGGTTCATCTCTGTATTCCGGAATTTGTTTTTCTGCTTTTTCTCTGGCATCTTTTCTCCAGTCGGGATTGAACGGATCGGCCATGGAGTGATCTCCGTTTTTTGATTCGCCTTTGCTGTTCGTTACATAATAATCCTTTTCGTCACCCATCGCCGAAAGGCCCAATACGCGAAACATAGGGAAATAATCTTCCCCGCTTTTAAACTTTTGTTTTGTTATTTGTGCAAAATTGTCGCTTGTCCAGCCGGCATACGAATTAAACCCCCAGCTTTTCAGGGTATCGAACAGCATATTTGCAAAACCTGTCCGATTTTCTCCATACCTGGTTTGGTACCAGTTATAAAGTTCCACATTGCCGTTTCCTGAATTATTTGGCATTGCTGCCATTGTCCCGATTGACCAGGTTGCGATGCCATCAGGTTTGATGAGCCACCATCTTTTGCTATCCTTTTGAAGGTGGAAAAAGCCGGTGCTGTTAAATTCAGTGGATTGTGCATTGCCCAGCGGATTTGGGATTTCCTGCCGGCGCCATTTTTCAAAATCCTGAACATCCTGTTGTGTTGCTTCCTGAAAAACAACATCATCAATAATGATGCTCCCTTTTAACCGGTGCCGGGTATAAAACCGGATGCTGACATTCACAGCATCATCCGGCAAATTCTCCAGTAAAAAATAACTTTGCTGCCACCTGTTTTCACTCCACGAAATGTCTTTGCTGTAATTCAGGGGATCGTGATTTTTCCGCATTACTTTAAATCGAACGGTAAGAGGAAGCGGATATTCAAAAATACTGTCAGTTTTGTACCAGAAATCCAACAGATATTTTTTAGAGGAATCCAGTGAAATAAGCGAATCAGTTTCAATTCCGGCCATCGACCAGCCATCGGCCCAGATTCTTGAAATTTTAAACGCAAATTTACCGGAATGTGCATTATTTGTTGGTTCAATTATACCCGATGAAACTTGTTCTGATATTAATTTTTTCCACTGTAATGTTTTGCCGGCTGGAATATTTTCAAAATCGGAACGGAATATAACTTTGGGATTTTCAATGTTGGAACAACTAAATTGTACCACGATTATCATCAAAGAAAGGAAAATTATTATTTTCATTCGTATCAGGTTTAGCTTTCATTCTTATGAAATGTCAAATGTAAGAAACCTTAATTAGTCCGGCAAAATCAATGGCTATTTACTAATAAGTTACAGATGTTCTGAAAGTATGCTGAATAACATCCATAATAACTTTAAATTCAGGTTTTAAACTAACAAAAGGCATTTTATAATTGTGGGATTTTGTCTATTTTAATAGCATTGAATTTTACAAAATATTTCCGGAATGAAAATTTTCTTTTTAAGCAACCAAAATTCCTGTCGCAGTCAAATGGCTGAAGCCATTCTGCGAAGTTTTGATAAAGAACTTGAAATATATTCAGCAGGAATTGAACCGGCAGATCATGTAAGTCCTGTGGCAATTGAGGTTATGGCTGAAACAGGAATTAATCTTCAACCACAAATACCACAACATTTCTCGAAATTCACTCAACTGGATTTTGATTATTTAATTACCGTTGGAGACGGTACAACAGAACAGCTTAAAATTCCAGCCATTAAATTTAAACGAAAAATGCATTTGGGTTTTCACAACCCTTACCAAAATTCAAAAAGCAAAGAAGAGATTAAACAAAAGTGTCGCGAAATCCGGGATGAAATTATAACAGAAATGAATTATTTTTATACCCGGATAATTAAAAAAGAAAAGCAGCCGTTGTAGCTGCTTTCCAGTTATTCTGACATAATTTTTTCAATCTCATCCGGTTCAATTGGCACACGTTCCCCAATAATTTCACCTCCCGATTCTGTGACCAAAATGTCATCTTCCAGACGAATTCCTCCAAAATCGCGGTACTGATTTACTTTTTCAAAATTGATAAAATCAGTATTTATTTGTTCGGATTGCCATTTGTCTATTAGAGCTGGAATAAAGTAAATACCGGGTTCATTGGTAATAACAAAACCGGACTGGAGTTTTCGTCCCAGCCTCAGGTAAGCGGTTCCAAACTGATCTACCGGCCGGGTTTCATCATCGTAGCCAACATAAATCTGCCCCAAATCTTCCATATCATGCACATCAAGGCCCATCATATGCCCCAGTCCGTGCGGAAGAAACAAGGCATGTGCCCCTTTTTTAACGGCTTCCTCTACATCGCCTTTCATTAAACCCAATTGTTTTAATCCCGAAGCAATTACTTCTGCAGCAGCCAGATGAACCGAAAGATAAGTAACTCCGGATTGAATGAGTTCCGTTGCTTTATTGTTTGCAGCCAAAACAATCTCATAAATTTCGCGCTGCTTTTGAGTGAACTTACCACCAACAGGAACTGTTCGTGTAAAATCGGATGCATAGTGTAAACCGGTTTCGGCGCCTGCATCTGTCAGCATCAGTCTTCCTTCTTTTAAATTCATCGAATGATCGTGATTGTGCAGTGTTTCCCCATTCTGCGATAAAATTATGGGGAAGGAAATCCTACCTCCATTGGAATGTGCAATTCCTTCGAGTGTGCCTGCAATTGTTTGTTCCCACACACCGGGTTTAGCCATTTTCATTGCGGCAACATGCATTTCATAACCTGCAGCACAAGCTTTTTTTATTTCTTCAATTTCAACAGGTTCTTTAACTGAACGTAACCCGATGACCGCTTTAATCAGTTCAACTGAAGCATAATCATTAATACGTAAAGATGATATGCCTAAAAGTTGTTCCAGTAATATTTTATTCTCGGCACGGTATGGTGGTAAAAAATGAACTTTACGACCTTGTTTGATGGTTTGGGTGACAAAATCAAAAAGCTTATTGAAAGGTGCTGTATTTTTGATGCCCGCTTTTAAAGCATTTTCCTTTAGCGAAACCTGTGGCCCCATCCAGATGATGTCTTCAATATCCACATCATTCCCAAAAATATAATCTTCATCGTTGTCAAAATCAATTACACCTGCAAGACCTGGAAAATCGAGCCCGAAGAAATACAAAAACGAACTGTCCTGCCGGAAGTGGAATGTATTTCCCAAATAATTCATGGGAGAATCCACATTTCCCAGGATTAAGGCAACTCCGTTTAACTTGCTGTTTTTTAACTTATTTCTTCGATTGGAATAAACACTTTGCTCAAACATAATTCTGTAATTTTTTCCTGTTAGTATTCTGTTTTCAAATTCAAAAATTTAAAGATACTTCTAAATGCCAGTTTTTCTGCTGACGGTTGTCAGAATATTAAATTTGAAAATAAGATGGAACTTAAAATTTTAATAACCCGCAACCGGAAAATTTCGTAGCTATATAAAAAAACTAAAAGCAATGGGAAATGCATTAATGACTTACCTCAATAAACGGCTGGCAGAGGAAAATTTATTCGTGAAACATGGTAAAATGCCAGGACCCGTAATAACCATCTCGCGCGAAGTGGGTTGTGATGGTTTGGATTTGGCTCAAAAAATTGCAAAGCGGTTAAACCGGCAAAATTTAAAATCGGACTGGAAAGTGCTGAGCAAAGAGATTTTTTATGAAAGTGCAAGGGAACTCAACCTGAATCCGGAAAAAGTAAGAAAGATATTTAAGCAAACGGACAAATATGCTTTCGATGAAATCTTAAATGCATTCAATAACAGGAGTTTTAAAAGCGAACGAAAAATTATAAAATCAGTTATTGATGTAATTCATACACTGGCTTTTGATGGATTTTGCATTATTGTTGGACGTGCAGGACATGTTATTGCAAAAGACATTCAAAATGCGCTGCACCTGCGTTTAATTGCGCCTTTGGAATACAGGGTCAACGTAATTATGAAAAACAGAAACCTTAACCGGCAGGAAGCCCTGGTTTTTATTCGCAAAGTAGAACAGGAAAGAATTGCTTTCCGAAAAGCAATCAGTGAAGATAACCCCGGGATGGACTATTTTGATTTGTACATTAACAGGGCATCTTTTAACGATGATGATGTTGTAAGTATGATTGAGTTTGCAGTAGATAAAAAGAATATTCTGGAAAGCTACAAATTCAAAATGGAATATTATTAAAATAAAGTACCGGCTGATTTTAATCCGGTTTGCAATTGAAAACCTGTCCAGTCAATTTCAGGAATGAACAATTCAAAACAATTGATTTTTCCGTATAAAAAATCATTGTCACGTCCTGTTTTTTCGTAACACATCATCGGATGCTGGCTGATTACAGTATTTCCAATTTCGATATTCCGGGTGGCTTCAAGAGCATGATTCCCCCATAGAAACCATGTTAGGTTTTTGTTTTCTTCATTTACATAATGCAATAACCGCGAAGTGAAAGGGTGCCAGATTTTTTGATGACTTCCGGGTTTTCGAATCTCACAGGTGTAGGATGTATTCAGCAGCAGAACTCCCTGCTTTTCCCAATGGCTGAATAATTTTCCCGGGGCAAGAACAGGAAATTCATTATCCAGTTTTTGTTTCAAATCACTATAATTCAAAATCTTACCGGAATATGCTTTATATAAAGTCCTTAAAATATTTTTCAGGGATATATTTTTAAAGGATTCACTCCACGATTTCAATGTTCCGACTTCGAAAGATCGTCCGGTGGCCACTCCGGGTTGAGGGTAAGGATCCTGTCCAATGATGATTATTTTGGCGGATTTCAGGGGCAGTTCCAGAAAACGCAACACCTTTGTCACCGGTGGCGTATAATCTTTTTCTGAGATTTGGGATTCAATCTGATTAATCAGTTGCACCGTTTCTTTTGAAAGAAAGGATTTCCAGTCATTGTGTATTTTAATTCCGGATAAAAAAGCTGAGTCTTTCATTTCCTGTTCTGTAATAAAAATTCACCGAAAAGCATAAAGCCCTCCGGTGAATTCAATGATTCAGAACTGTTTGTTTGTCTTTAATATATAACTTAACCGGTAATTTTCTCAGGTAATCCTTTCACCACCACGGGTTTCAGGCTATCTGGCTTAATTTCGAAAATATCATCTGGAGTTAATCCGCATTCCTCAATCATTTGTATGCAATATTCGAGGCGGCCCAGTTCATCTCCTGTGTTGTTTGTCCCGAATGAAAATTTTACCCCCGCATCTTTCGCCATTTTAATCATATCGGCTTTCGGCACTTTATAGCGGGCATTTATTTCGAGCGCGATGTTATTATCGGCCAGTACTTTTATCACCCGTTCTTTTCGTTCCTGTGTCCATAATTCGTCATATTCATCTTCAATAACAGCAGGTAAAACGGTAGGATTTACATAAATATCGACGGGTTCCTGTGAAAAAATGGCTTCTATTTTTTCTACCAGCTGATCCATAAACTGTTGTTTGTCGTCCACCCAAACTTCTTCCGGAATCCAAATACGGTTGCGGCGCCCTTTACCATCAGTAAAAGTCATTGCATCAGTAAAAACATAATCGAATTGTGCCACTGCTTCAGGCGAAAACAAAGTCACCCATTCCCTGCCTTCTGCCTGCATTCCTTTAAAAGTTGGGCTTCCTTCCACTTCTTTTACATAAGCGTACAATGAAGAATCATTGGTAACCGGAAAATGCAGCCCGCAGTTGGGGGCTATACCATAATTTATTCCCAGTTTCTGGGAATTTTCAACCACCTGGTCAATAGTTAAACCGCCTTTTAAATGCACATGATAATCAATAAAAGGGAAACCGGATTTCATCAGTTTGGTCACCAGGGTATCCCATTGTTTATCAACTTCCGGCTTTTCTTTTTTACTTTTGGGCAATTCCCTGAGTTTTATGTTCCGGTAGTAGGTTGTGCTGTTTGGATCGTGGGCCTGCAGTGCAAAAGTACCTTTCCCCAGCCGCAAACCTTCGCTGCCTTCGGGTCGCCAGGGATCTTCCGGCTCAATATAGTCGTTAACCTTGACATTATTAACAAAAATCTGCACATGGTTTTCTTCCACTTTTATACGCATTTTAAACCATTCGTTATCTTTTACCAGCGGGTAATAAATATTTCTGATGTTGTAAATGCTGCCTGTTTTTCTGCGTTCCGGATATTTCTCCGAACCGCGGTAGGAATTGTTCACCTGGATTTCATATCCTTTCTGCGGCCAACCTTCATCCTGGTACTGGGTATGGATAAAAATTCCGGAATTGGCATGTTCAAGTGTTTTCACTTCGGTTTCAAATTCAAAGTTACGGAATTCACCATCGTAAAACAGATGTGCCCTTGGCCCTGAACATTTGATGGCGCCATCTTCAACCGTAATACTTTCAGCATTTTCAGTAGTTTTCTTCCAGCCGTCCAACGTCTCGCCGTCAAATAAAGATTGCCATTCGCCGGTTTTGTTTTCCGACTGACAACCAAGTAGAAAAAGCAGTGCAACAAAAAATTGAAATGTTATTAATTTCCTCATTTTAAAAAAGGTTTAGGTAAAAATTATAAATTCAAAACTAAATAAAATATTACAAACTATTGTATTTATCCTGTGGGTTATCTGCTTTAAAACTTAAAATAAACAAAATGAAAACAACAGCGGCTAGTCCGTACAAACCATAACTGTAGCTTCCCAAACGGGAAAATGAAAAACTGAATATTATTGGCCCCAGGGCGCTGGCAAATACAATAAGGGCCATTACAAATCCGGTTATTTTTCCCAGGTGTTTGTATCCGTAAAACCGCGGCCAGCTCACTGCCATCAATACATTGAACATGCCATTAACAATTCCGTTTCCAACAATGAAGCTGTAGTAATAAAAGCTGCCATTCAATTTGGCAAGGCTATAAAGTGCGATAAGCTGTCCGGCAAGAATTAAAATCAACAGATATTTTAGTTTTATCCGATCGCTTATCCATCCGCCTATTAACGAAAGGGTAACGGAAATTATGGAATAGGGAATAAAAACTGCCAGTGCCTTCTCGCGGTTTAAACCGGCACTTTCAAAAATAGATACAAGATGAAATGTAAACCCTGTAATGTACAGAGCATATAAGGCCAGTGGAATGGCAAACAGCCAAAAGGTTAATGTTTTACGCGCCTCCTGCAGTGAAAATTCCCTGATGTTCTGTGGTTTTTTATTTTTCTGCCGTGCCGCCTGTTTTTCACCATCCGGCGGCATGTTCATGTCCTGCGGATTATCCCTGAAAAAGATAAATACGAAAAGGGTAAAAACAACTCCAATCGACAGCGCCATTATCAGCCACGCCTGTCTCCATGAAGTTCCCTGGATAAGCATATCGAAAGATAAAGGTGCGATGGAAAATCCAAGTGCAACGAATACAGATGATATGCCATTTACAAGACCCCGATGTGCAACAAACCATTTCATGAGCATATTTCTTGAAACCATTGTTAATACACCCTGGCCAGAAAACCGCAGCATAAAAAACAAGAACATTAATGTGGCCATTGCAATTGCCACATATACCGCTGAATCCGTTTTACGGGTAAAAAGATGAATAATCCGATCGGACTGGCTCAATAAAACGAGTACAACCGACAAAAGCATCGAAACTGTCATGGCTACCCAGCGAGCTCCGTATTTATCATAGAGATTTCCGGCATAAGTCAATATGAGTGAACTGCCAACGGTTCCAACCATATATGCAATGCTGAGTTGATTCCGGTTGACTCCTATATTTTCAAGTAAATAATCTGTAAATGTGGAAACCCCCATGGTTTGTCCGGGAGCACTGACAAGTATTCCAACAGTGGAAGCAAACAGAATAATCCATCCGTAAAAAAACGGCAATTTAGCAGGATGAAAAGGAATGTTGTTCCAGCGGGTTTTAATATTCATAAAAGTTGTTTCTGCAAAAGTATTGGTTCTATGGCCTAATCAGGATAAAATTTTCATGATTCCGGCCATTACTCCAAAACCATAACCTACAGGAAATGTTGAGATTTTGAATAAAAAACGGAAGGCCGGTTTTTTGAACCCTGCCTTCCGGACTAAAATTTTATTGAAGGCAATGGATTAAAGCCCCAGAACCTCCGGACCTTGCTCAAAAACGATATCACGGGGAATGCCGGCTTCGTTTATCCGGTCCAGATCTTTTTGAAGTGCTTCACGGATAAATCCCTTATCCTCTATTATTTTTTTTGCTGCCTCGTAATCGCCATTGCCCTGGATTACCAGAATTTCTTCGGAAAGTTTATCCATGGCATCTTTCATTTTTTCAAAATTCACCTGGTATGTGCCGGTTGCTTCATCCCGTTCGAAGGCGCCTGCTTCTTCAAAATAGTAAAACCGCATCATATTAGCCTTCCCATGTGCACTTGATGCTCCAAAACGCACTGAGCGAAAAATACCGGCCATGAAAGTCACAAAATTGTCCATCATATCTTTATCACCCAGCTTGCCCATTTCGTTCAGTTTGTAAACCACCCATAAACCCAATATATCAGCTTTGCCTTCTTCCATTGAGGTGTAGGTTTCCTTCAGCGCCTCGCGGACAGTGGAACTTTTATCCACTGTATTTCCTAGCCCCAGTCCGTGAGCTACTTCGTGAAACATTGTATTTTCAAAGAATGCATCGAATTTCACATGCCGCCGTTGATCTTCAGCAATCATTAAATCTGCAATCGGTACCAGTATTTTATCGAATTTCGCCTGCATCGAATTTTTCAACTGCAGCTTTCGACTCCCTTTTGTTTGCCTCACCTTTTCATCATTCGGCAGATTAATGGCAATGGTTTTGCTCCCAGCGTTGCAATCGCCGGCATAATAAACCGCATCATAAGCATTTAAATCAGAATCAGTGCCTGGCATTTCGGCTTTGTACTTTTCTTCCACAGGTAAATTTCTTTGCAATTCAGGAAGGAGAGCTGCAAATTTTTCAAGTTTTTGGCTCCATTCCTTATCCTTTATCAAAATATACGATTCATGCGAAGTTTTATAGCCAAAAAGCTGATCTTCGTAATTTTCTATTGGCCCAACTACAAAATCAATGGTATTGTTTTTCATTTCCATCCAGGCCACATCACTTTCATAATAATCATCAGTAAGCAGTGCCTGTGCCCTTTTTTCGAGGTAGTTCTTAAGTCCGGGGTCTTCAGTCAATTCGGCAGCCTGACGAATCAAATCAGCTGCTTCTTTAACCTGCTTTTCGAAAGCGACGTGGTAAGGAATTGATTCCAGGCTTCCATCTTCGCTACGTCGTATTAATGTGTACTGGCTGGTTTTTGTATTTTCATCCCAGACTTCAAATTCTTCCTTTGTCATATCTTTCGGATAGAAATTTGCACCTGCAGGTTTATCACCGTAACCCGATAAAAAAGGTTTGTTGTTGTTTAACCTCTCCCACGGACCATAGTTTATTTCCAGAAAGGCCTTTGTGTATTTTCCCATATCTTCCGAAAATAAGGTGTCCTTATCCCCAAAAGCTTCTATCCAGAAGATTTCGTTCATCAAATCAGCCGCTTTAAAAAGCAGGGGCAACATTTGCCTTTCTTTTTCTGACAATGTGTTTAAATCGGTTGTTAAAGCAAAAGGTGCATACTCTTCCACTTTTTCTTTCATTTCCTGATTTTCCTGCATATCGCTATTTGTTTTTGATGTTGTATTGCATGCGGCAATTAGTAATGCAACCGACACCAATATTAAAAGTTTATTCATGTTTTATGTTTCATACTGAAATGCAAAATTATAAAAAAGTGACCATCTGTATTTAATAAAAAGTTCTGTTTCTGAAAGAATCGGAATTCTGTACTATAAATTCCTGTCCATACTGTTTAAATGTTCTTTTCTGAATGTAAAAAGCCAACCGTCAAACATTTTATTATGCTGTGTGTTTTCAATTATAAAACAAACATATAACAATTAATACCATGGAAATCAATAAAAATGTAAAAGAAGAATTGGAAAAAAGAATTAAAGCACTCGAAGATTTTATTGCGGACAAAGGAATAGGATCTTCAAAATTAACCAAGGCCAGAAAGACACAGCGCAATGTTAATATGGCTGTTTTGTTGGGAAGCCTTGCTACTATTGCCGGTTTCTTAGTCTGGATTTTAAACAGTGAAAAAGACTGATTAACAGCGGTTAATTTACCGATTTTACATTCAATTCATTTTTCAGATTATCAATTTCGTCCTGTACCTGGTTTTCAATTTTCGACCAGTGGAAATATTGATCGTCGTTTTCAGAAAGATGCTCCAGCGGTACCGGATCGTAAATCGGACTGGTAATCTCAACGATCATGTGCCAGTGGTCTCCGGCCTTTTCCAGCCAGGATATGGCATGCTCCAAATCTGCTTTCTTCTTTGAAAGAGTAAACCGTTTGTATTCAACCGCTGCGCGCAACTTATCTGAAAAATACATTCCAAGGTTCGCCCAGGTTTTTATGTCGGATACTTCATACAGTAAGTCCACGTTGTTTCCGGTTTCTGTATTTTCAACTTCCCGGAGCGCTTTCTTGCAGAATGAATCTATAGAATCGGCCAGTTGAATGGGCGAAATTTTGTTTGCCGGGAGGTTATTTTCGGTCTCCAGATATTCCGAAATGCTCATGTATGAAGGGTCCATTGGCTGTTTAGCTGCCATTTCGGCAAGGGGAATCAATCCGACATATCTTTTTCCATCTGAATTTAAAACGGTCAGAAATCCTTCGGAATAAAGCGTAAAATCCCAGGTAGCATTTTGATAAGAGGCAATGATCAATGGAATGCGGCTCACTTTTCTCTGGGCGTCGAAAAGTTCTTCCCCTTGTTCCGGAAACCGTTTTTCGAATGCATTTTCAAAAACCGCATCAGGAGTTTCCGGATTGTATAGCAGCCGACCCCACATTTTATAATACATCCACTGCCGCTGAAAAGCATAATCATAACTGGCGCCGTCAAGCTTTGTGATGTAATCTTTTGCAGGAATGTAACATTCCGATCCCACATAATATCCATTAACATAAGGATGAACATTCAGGGCGATGTGCTGCCTGATAAAATCGGGCTGTCCCCAGCGGAGCATAAAAAAGTCTTCGTTTCGCATCATCCAGGCCAGGTAATAATTTTCGGGCATTGGATTCCAGTAAGCATCAGTGAGTTTTCCACCGTGAACTTTTATGAGGTGCGGTGTGGAATGTGCATGCGACCAGTTGAATTTCAGTTCGATGTTAATGGGGCCATCCACATAGGAGAGCGTATCCAGCGTCCGACGTGTCATTTTTTCCACCGATGCCAAAGTGGAGCCGCCACTTCCCTTCCCTGCCGAAAGTGGTACACGGTGAATAAACTTTACCTTTCGCGACGCCATTCTCATTCCTTCAATAAAACTATCGAGCAGCCACTGTTCGCGTTCCTCAGCGGTCATTCCACCCATCGCTTCGCCAAGAGTAATTCCCAAACCGGTTAAATTGGGATAGGTATCAATTACTGCTTTTACACTTTCGCGGGTGTAATCCTTAATGATTTCCGAAGTGTCGCCCTTATCCACAAAATAATCTTCCGACAGGCAATAAGAGGCCACATCATGTGCGCGGGCAAATTCCGGTGAAACAAAAATATTCCAGTTGATCAGGTAGGTTTCGATGCCGCGGTCTTTTGCCATCCGGAACAATGTATGCCAGAATTGCTGCCATTCGGCCAGTTCATTATCGGTAAAACTACAGGCTTCCGGATATTTTTCTGTTCTCACCAGGTAATTAAACGGGTGAAGGTTCCACAATGTCAGCTTATTGAATCGGTTTTCGGCCATCATATCAAGGAATGATTCCCAGAAACTGGTATCGCGGCAGGTTTCGTAATGCAGTTGCAGCGCTTCTCCTGTACGGTATGAATCCCAGGGCAGATTAAATTTAAGGGCACGAAACGAAAGATTCGGGGCTTCCTGTTTGCTTTGGATAGAATGGTTTCCATTTTCCAACTGTTCTTTTATTTCCAGCAAACCGTACATTAATCCGGCTGCATCGCCGCCGGTTACTTCTACCGATTTTCCGTTTACATCGATTTTATATGCTTCCGCTGCTAAATTCACAGAATCAATGGATGCATTTATATTGATATCAGCACGATTTGAAACCACTTCGATTATTCCGGCATCCTGTAGTTTTTCCAGTTGATGGATACCATGATTCACCGGTGATGCGTCAGATTCACTTTGAATACTTACCGTCAGGTTTTTATTTTGACAGGAAAATAATGCAACCAGAAGAAGAATGTAAAGAATTGGTTTGTAATTAGTTTTATTCAGTTTCATATTTACTTTTAGTTAGATTTTTATACATAACAGGTTCAACCTTTTTATGACAACGGCAACTGTCATTTCAACGAGTATCCGAGGAGAAATCGCTTACAAATCTAAAGATTTCTCACCCGGAATACCGGGATTCGAAATGACAAGTTCAAGCTGGCACATTTAAAACGAATTTATCCTCACCTCAATATTATTTTGCCCCGGTTCCAAACGAATGGTGCCGAATGAAAGGTTCACAATTTTGCCATTTACGGTAACCACATCCTGCGGAGAAAAATCGAGACTGAACTCCCCTACCATGTTTGCAGGCAATTCAACCGAATATTTTTGCAGTCGATCGTTTACGAAATGGTACTCTCCTTTAATTTCACCTTTAATCGTTGGAACTTTAATCGTGCTGTATTTCAGATCACTCATTTGCGGTTTAATAGTGGTCACACCAAAGGCCAGAGTTTTGGGTTGAATTCCCCAAAGATAACGTGGAATGATGTTGGCAGGTGCCGCACCCCATGCATGGTTCCAGTCGGAATTGGGTTTGTAGCGCATATCCCATGCTTCCATTGAAATTGTGGAGCCTGCATTTAATCATGTTGTACCAGCTTCTGTCATTGGTTGCGGTCATCAAACTCAGTGCGTAATCTGCAGCGCCGGCATTGTACAACGCTTCCATCAGAAACTGCGCTCCATATACACTGGCACCCATTCCGCGGGTTTTAATATAATCCGCCACGTTTTGTTTGCGTGATTCAGGCACAACATGGAAGGCCAGCGGCAGCATGTTTGAATGAACTGCGCCGTGGTTAGTGCCGATGCCATCAACATAATATCCGTCTTTTTCATTGTAAAGTCGTTCGTTTATGGCCTTTTTAACTCTTGCTGCCCGTACATGGAAATCCAGTTCTTCATCCGGTTTGTTCAGGAGGTGTGCAAACAACGCCATGATTTTCATGTTCCGGTAGTAAAAACTGTTGATGACAGTATTTACCGGTCGAAATACAAATCCGTCGCGCTCGCCCTGCGGCCAGTCTTTTGGCAACTTCCAGCCAGTATCTTCCTGTGCCGGCGGCCAGTCGACAATATCGCGTACGCGTTGCGTAGTGTCTGCAAAGCCGAGTTTGGCCATAAATTCACCCGTTAATTTTGGTGAATGCGTGCTGATCAATCCATCTTCATACTCCAGCTCCATCAGTGTTTTGAATTTCAGTGGCTCATAATATTTCTCAATGAGTTCCGTGTTTCCGGTGTACATGTAATCCTGGTAAAAAAGCAGTGCCACATGCAGTTGCCATTCGGTCGGCCATGTCGGATGTTCCATAAAATATTCGATGGTTTTGCGTGCCATCGAATATTCATTATCCACTGAATAATGGCTCAATTGGTTCAGATAAGCATCTGCTTCGTAAGGAATGCGTTCGCGATCGCCATCGATGTACAATCCCGCAAAGGAAGTGGCTTTTATGCTGTATTTGCACAGTTCCCAAACCTGATTCAGGATGGAATCGGAACTGGAAAATGAACTGGCGTCGTCGTTGAAATAGCTGAAATATGCAATTTGAGTCAGGTCGTCTGCCTGCAAATTAATCTCTGACTTGGGAAAGTCAGGTCATAAAGTCGCTCTGGCGATTTCCACATAGCGAAACGGCATGATTACGCCAAACGAATCCGGCAACTGAACCGCTGCCGGTGCCGTATTTCTTTGGTCGGGAGGAAGTTGTACCATGTAATCCGATTTATCAGGGACTACCTTCAACTCAACTTCCTGAAAACGGATAGTTCCATCCGGATTCCGGTCGATCTTTCCATCTTTGAGTTTTTCGCCCAACCGAACCGTTAATAATTCCGGATGCTTTGCAGAATAATTAATTTGAAGTTTTCCAAACGCATCTTTACCAAAATCGGCAAAATAACTTCCATCCCCGTTCTGCCTGAATTCAGCAGGTTTAATTTTTTCAACCTGAAAATAATTGGATGAGGTGATTTTATCGCCAAATATTCCGGTGGTAAATTGTTGCGGTTTGGAATATTCGGTGAGCCGGTTATCTTTATCAAATATCCTGACTTTCCAGTAGTATCTGGTATTTGGTTTTAATGGGGCGCCACTTAACTCAACATCAGTGGACTTATCGCTTCTTACATTTCCGCTGTCCCAGACATCGCCGATATTTTTATCAATTAAATCTTTACCTGAGGAAACCAAAATCTGATACGCTTTTTGCACTACAGCTTCCTTTGGAACAATCCAGCTAAATTCAGGCCGGCTGTCAATTATCTTTGTAAACCTCGGATCGCGGATGTATTCAACTGTTAAACCCGATGGGATTCCTGAAAAGGGATCGGCATATTTTTGAGCCAGTTCATCCAGTTTGCTTCGAAGTTTTTGAAGCACAGCAGTATATTTTCTGTCGTTAACCAGATTGACAGTTTCCATTGGATCGTCCTTCAGGTTGTATAATTCTTCATCTGATTTGTTGTTAACATACCTGAAATATTTCCACTCGTCCGTCCGCACACCTTCACTTGGCGGAATGTTTTCAAATTCCCAGAGGTGTTCGATTAAAAAGGTATCGCGCGGAAAATATTTCCTTTCACCCGTAACCAGTGGCACCAGGCTTTTTCCATGCCAGGAATCCGGTTGCTTTGCACCGGCCAAATCGACGATCGTTGCCGGCACATCAATATTTAAAGCTACTTCATCAATATCGCGGTGCCTATTTACCCGTGGATCGTAAACAATCAACGGCACCCGGATGGAATTATCATACATCAGCCATTTGCCGGCGAGCTGTCGCTCGCCCAGGAAATAGCCATTGTCACCCATCAAAATGATGACTGTATTTTTATCCAGTCCTTTTTCTTTCAGCTTATTGCGGATACTGGCAATTTCCAGGTCTACGCCGTAAATCATCCGGTAGTAACCTTTCACGCTGTGCTGGTATTTTTCTGGTGTATCATAACGCCAGGTCCAGCGCACCCGGTTAAATCCTTCGCGTACCGAAAGCGGCAGTTCTTCAAAATATTTATCTTCTGAAAGTTTCGCTGGTGGCATATCCATATTTTGATACAGTTTACCGGGACCTTCCTGCCAGAAATACTGCAGCGGAGCCGGATCATGTGCATGCGGCGCGCTAAAACTCAGCGACAGGCAAAACGGTTTATCCGTTGGGGCATGGTCAATAAATTCAAGCGCTTTTTCACCGGTGTAGCGGGTTAAATGCACCGTGTCGCCATTGAGCGTTTTGTAATAATACCCGCGGTAATCATGATAACCTGTGTTTCGATCGTAGGATTCCACCACGTCGAAAAGCTGATCCGTTTTAGGATAGTTCACACCAAATTTCCCGAAAAATCCGGTATAATATCCTGCTTCTTTCAATACCTCAGGATAGGAATTTTGCATGAATTCTTCACGAATAGGACCGGTTTGAAAGGTGTATTTATGGGTACGTTCATATAAACCACTAATTATACTGGCCCGACTAGCCGCACAAATGGGTGTGGTTACAATGGCATTCCTGAAATACGCGCCGCTTTCCGCCAGCTTGTCCATTTCGGGAGTTTGAATAATTGGATTTCCGGCATAACCCAATGCATCCCAGCGCTGATCGTCGGTGAGGATAAAAATGATGTTGGGCCGTTTATCCTGAGAAAGCTGATTCTCGTTTTTTTTGTCCTGCCCATTCAACATCAGGTTCAAAAATAAAAATGAGAGAAAAATGAATCCGTTTAGTATTTTATTCATGCTGCATTTCTGAAATGTTAGTTTGATTGCATGAAAATAAAACATTTTATTTGGTCATTTTCTGTTTTTCAGAAAAAAGTACTGCAACTGTTACAAAAGCTCCAGTTTATTAATTACAGTTTATGGGGTGTAACAAAAACTTTCCCAATAATTATTTAAACTAATTTTGACCGATTCAGTTTAAATTATAAAACCCATAGAATGCATAATATCAATTTTAAGAAATATTCCGGAGCATTGAAAATTTCGATTTTATATCTTTTATTAAGTTCAGTTTATCTCTTGTTTTCAGACAAAATTACCCTGCAACTTCTTGATCATTCAGTATCACCGGAGCATTTAAGTAATGTTCAATCGTATAAAGGACTCATTTTCATATTAATAACTTCTGTATTGTTCTTTATTTTAATACAACGTGAAAACAATAAAAACAAAAAATATATCGACGAACTCAAGTTGCAAAAAAAACTACTTTCCGAAAGTGAGAAAAAATTCAGGGCTATTTTTGAAAACAGTTTAACCGCTATTGTAATTGCCGATGATGAAGGTCGTTATCTTTCGGTGAATAAAGCTACTGAAAAAATCCTCGGACATTCAAAACAGGAGTTGCTTTCAATGAAAGTGGCAGATTTACAGTCGTTACGGCAGGTGGAGACAAATGATCAATACCGGAATTATTTATCGAAACAACAGGATGTAGGTGAATTTAGTTTAATAAATAATGAAGGAAAAAAATGTACCATCTTGCATCATGCCATTCGGATTGCCAAAGATTTTAACCTGAGTGTGATGATGGACATTACGGAGCGTAAAGAAATGGAAGAACGACTGAAAGAATCGAAAGTTTTGCTGGAAAAAACCCTGAACAACCTGAGCGAGGTGGTTTTGGTAGCCGATCGCGACCGGCGAGTTATAATGACCAATAAAACACTTGAAAAAGTTTTTGGCTACAAACCGGAAGATTTAATCGGCAAATCAACTCAATTACTGCACCAGAGTCCGGAAAGTTTTGCAAAATTGGCCGAATCCGGAAGATCGGAACTTGAAAAAAACGGAATTTTCCAAACCGGTTACACCATGAAACGCAACGACGGTACTCTTTTCGACTGCGAAATTATAACCACGGCAATTGTTGAAAATGACGGCTGGCAATCCGGAATTATAAGTTTAATCCGCGATATTACAGAACGAAAAAAGGCAGAGGAAGCCCTGAAAAAAAGCGAGGCAAATTTACGGACTATCCTGGAAAACGCACCGCTGATTATTTTCACGCTCGACAAAAATGCCACTTTTACTTTTACAAACTGGACAGGATTTGAATCAGTGAACGAAAAACCGGAAGATCTTCTGAATAATTCAGCCTATGGTATTTATGGCAGACAACCCATAATTCTGGAATCAGGAGATACAATTTTAGGCAGTGAAGCAATTCAAAGGGTATTGAAAGGCGAAAAAATTACCGGGAAAACACATTATGGTAGTTTCTGGCTCGAAAACTGGTTTGTGCCGCTTAAAGACCGGGAAAATCAGATTCTCGGATTTTTGGGAATTTCGCTCGACGTCACCGGACAGGTGCTAAAGGAACAGGAAATTAAGAATTACCAGGAATCGCTGAAAAATCTTTCCTTGGAATTGTCACTGACAGAAGAGAAACAGAAAAAAGAAATTGCCTCCAATATCCACGATCATCTGAGCCAGTTACTGGTTATTTCGAGAATGAAATTATCAGAAGTTCTTGATGAAAATATCTCAGAAAATACAGAGAAAATAATTCAATCGGTTTTAAGTTATATTTCGCAGGCGCTGGAAAATTCAAGAAAAATTATTTATGATCTTAGTCCACCCGTGCTTTACGAACTGGGACTGGTGGAAGCAATGCAGTGGTTAGCCGAAAAAACGCAGAAAGAATTTAACCTGAAGGTTTCTTTTCAAACTGAAATAAAAAAATTGATACTTTCCGAGTCGAAAATGATCCTGATTTACCGCATTATACAGGAATTGACAAACAATGTAATAAAACATGCCGGAGCCTCGCTCATGAAACTTTCACTGGAGCGATCTGCTGAACATCTTGAAATTGTTGTTGCCGATAATGGTGAGGGGTTCATTCTTGAAGAAAAAAAGGAATCGAGGTTTAAAAATGACGGTTTTGGACTGTTTGCGGTGAAGGAAAAGGTACATAATCTGAAAGGAGAATTCCGGATTCAGTCGAAACCGGGAAAAGGAACAACAATAAAAATTTTTATACCTTTAGAGACACTTAACGAAAATACAGATGCCGATTAAAATACTACTGGTTGATGACCATCAGATTTTACGCGAAGGACTGCGAAATGTAATTGAAAAAAATGCAAACCTTGAAGTCATTGGCGAGGCAACAAACGGCCGGGAGGCGCTGCGGCTGTGCGAAAAACAGCAGCCCGATGTGGTTATTATGGATATTGCAATGGAAGGGCTCAACGGTATGGAGGCCACCCGGCGGATAACGGAGCGGTTTCCTGGCACAAAGGTAATTACCCTGTCCATGCATTCGAACAAACAGTTTGTGCTGGGAATGTTTAAAGCGGGTGCTTATGGTTATGTACTGAAAGACTGCGATTCGCATGAGCTGATAAATGCCATCCATACAGTGTGCGTCAACCAGAAATACATTACGCCCAAACTTTCTGATTCAGTGCTGAACGATCTCCAAAGTGCAGTGCTGACAGAAAATACAGAACTGACTTCGCGCGAAAAGGAAATACTTCAGCTTATTGCAGAGGGGAAAAGTTCGAAGGAAATTGCCGGTATTTTGTTTGTGAGTTCAAAAACCGTCGATGCCCACCGAAAAAATATTATGGATAAACTAGAGATGTATTCGATTTCCGAACTTACCAAATATGCCATCAATACCGGGCTGACTTCCCTTAATGATTGACTCCGGGAAAAGCGGTTTTCTTGTCCTTGTAATAGATAGTTGAACTGTTGATTGATAGCAGTATGAGTAGGAATTGTCACAGCATTTTCCTACCGTCACCGGCATTTTCGCAACTGTCAATGAAAATTTACTAAATATCAGCAGCTATTTTGCTATTTGTAACGAAGATTTACACATTGTCAGCGGTGATTTCGTGACAGTCGATAACCTTTTACAAACTGTCAATTGGGTAAATTCTAAAACTGATTTGCATTACAAGAATAAGGTACTGTAAAAAGAGAGCATACCACGAATGTTCACGAAATTTATTGCACTTTATGGCTGAATCCGGGGATGTATTTTTTGAAATACTTTCAGAGAATTGGAATTCATTTTAAGCAAATTGCTTATTGCCGGAAATACTTCATTTTATTTCTTTTGCAGGCACAAATTGTAAACACAAAATCGAAATAATGACTATGCTCAACGACAATCTGAACTATATCAGTTTGCTGGAACCTTTTAGTATTTTGGAAGACATCCCTGTTCCGGTGATATTAACCGAAACCGATAAAACCATCCGCTATGCCAACAAGCAGGCACTTCAACTGGGAAATTACAAATGGCTGACAGGAAAAAAATGCAATGACCCCTTTTACATTAATAAAGATTACCTGTGCAACAATGTCCAGCCGGTAAAAGAAGAGCAGTTCTTTAAAAATGACGGCACAAAAATCCCGGTCGAAGTTTCAAGCAGTACTGTTTATATTAATGGCAAAAAATTAATACTTTGGATTGCATGTGACATTTCAGCACACGAAAATATTGAAAATCAGTTGCAAAAAGCCAAGCAACTCACAGAACATAATGAGGCTGAACTTCTCACCATCTTTAATAAGGTAGATTCTACCATTATTATTTTTGATAAAAACAAACGGCTTCTTCGGGTCAATCAAAAAGGAAACCGCCAATTTAATATTGACGAAAATAATTCCAGAATCAAATTTATTGGTGAAATACTTAATTGTGAATTCGCATATAATGGCGCTTTAGCTTGCGGATTTTATGAAGAATGCTCGCAGTGCAAACTATTGAATTTTATCAATTCTACTGTAAAAGACGACATTGAATACAATAAAGAGGAAGTAAGTGTAAAGTTAGTGAAAGATGATAAAACCAGAATGCACACATTCTTGCTATCTACAGCAGTTATAGGCAGCAACGGCACCACCAGATACATTGCTACACTTAATGATATTACTGACCGAAAGGAAATGGAAACGGAACTGGTTGCCGCAAAAGAAAAAGCAGAGGTTTCGGAAAAATTAAAAACTGCTTTTTTAAATAACATCAGCCATGAAATCCGTACTCCACTGAATGGATTACTTGGTTTTCTTGATTTTTTTGAAGACGAATCCAATACAATTTCGAAAGAAGAACGAAGACTGTTTGTTGATATCATGCGAAAAAGCGGACATCGTTTAATCAATACAGTTGAAGATATTGTGGAGACTTCAAAACTCGACTCAGGAATTACAGAATTAAAAAAAGAACCCGTAAAACTGAAAAAAATTACGGATCAATTGGAGGAAAATATCAATAAACAATATGCTGATTCAGACGTGGAATTCTATTGCGTTCTTGATCCGGAGCTTCAAAATTTCGAAATTGAAACTGATGAATCCAAACTTCTAAGAATCCTTAGAAGTCTTTTGGAGAATGCATTCAAGTTCACAAAAAAAGGAAAAGTTGCATTTGTAATTTCCGATACCAAAAATCAAATTATATTTTCAGTTTGTGATACCGGAATTGGTATTGACAATAAAAATTTAAACGTAATTTTCGAACCATTTCGGCAGATTGATATAAACATGAACAGAGCCTTCGATGGAAATGGGCTCGGTTTAACAATAGCAAAAAAAATGATTAATCTGTTGGGTGGCGAAATTCAGGTACAGTCAGAAAAAGGAAAAGGTTCCTGCTTCTCCTTTGCGCTGCCAAAATTTCAGGTTGTTGTGGAGCAAAATACGTTGAAAAACAAAGTGACTGAACTATCTGACGACTCATTTCTTGATGGTAAAAAAATACTCATTGCAGAAGATGATGAATTCAATTACCTTTTTTTAGAGGCAGTTTTGAAAAAAGAGGGTTGTATTCTTATACATGCTAAAAACGGGAAAGAAGCGGTGAATCTTTATCAGCAGGAACAAGATATAAGTTTGGTAATTATGGATCTTAAAATGCCGGTAATGAACGGTATAGATGCTACTTTTAAAATAAAAGCAATTAACAGCTCTGTGCCGGTTATAGCCCATTCGGCTTATGTTCTGAATAATGAAAAAGAACAATCACTAGCAGCCGGTTGCGCCGATTATATTGCCAAACCAGTAAAAAAAGCAGATTTGCTGATGGTGCTAAAAAAGCACATAGTAAAACAATGATGTTTTTGTGACTTTGATTATTCTGTTGCTCTTGCTTTTATAATATCTTCCATGAATCGGACATACCCGGCAATTTTGGGTCTGGTAGCGGAAAAGGGTGATTTGGTATCCGTTTTTGGTTTTTTGATGTTTTAGTTCCGATAAATGTTAAGGGCTGGCCCATCGGGCAAATATAGCAATTAAGAGATTCGTTGTAATAAGCATTACCAACTGCGTAAATACTTTTTTGATAAGACAACCGATCACTTCGAACACGATTAATGGTATTGTGGTCTGATTTCTCCACCCCGCAGATAAAATGAATGTTCTCACTGTTGGCATATTACAGCTTACACGATGAATAAACATTGCAAGCATCCACAAATCAATACCTTAAGCAACATTCTTGGATGATAACCGCTTTCTCCTCCTCCTTAATATTTGCGCAGCAGAGGATCTAGGTTTATCTGATTGATAATCTGGCTTAAAACCCGCACCGGGTGTGTCGCGGGAATTCAAAAGTCGGCGGCAATACCATCAACTGATGCTGATTGTAAGGTTTAAATTTTATCCTTCACATTTTCATACCCAATTTAAAAAAATTATCTGTCTGATAATAGGTTTATTTGGGGCTTAATTATAAACATTTGATTGTTGATTATCAACAAATTAATGAGGCTGCACTTTTGAGACAGCCTCTAGTTACTTTGAACGAACAACAATCATCGTATGTTTGAAAACAGGGCAAAATTACTGATTTTGAAAACCAGGAATCATTGCCCAGTTGAAGGTGAATTATATTTATGGTTTTTTCCCTCTCCCTCTTCATTGTATTAGATACCAATATGTACCATCTGATTGAATTGTAATACTTGTGTTTTTTGGAATGGTAGTAGTATTAGTATTATAGAGATTCCTGTAACCTGTATTAAACATATCATTAGTACAGTTTACGCTTCTACTCGTTTGGTTTACTATTATATATACCCTTCCCTCTGCGGTATATGCATCCGGTATAATTACATTGCTAACTGACCCTTGCAAAATAACAGTATGCATGTTTGCGTCAATACTAGAATAGTAACCCGTTAATATTGTAATTGCATGACTTACTGATCCGTTCACATCCAGTTTTGATGTTGGCGCGTCGGTGCCTACTCCCAGGTTGCCCGAGGTTGGCGCTACCACAACGGCTTTGGCCGCATCGGCGCCTTCATCATCTGTGAATAATTTATAGCCGCCTGTAAAGCGCATTTTCATCTGGTTCGTTCGATCATTTTTAGCTGTTGTATTACTACTTGCATCGCCCATAAATATTGATCCACTATAAGAGTTGGTGGACACATTTTTACCAATGGCTACTGAATTGTTACCGCTTGCTGTTGCATATTTTCCAAAGGCAACAGAGGATTCTCCGCTTGCTGTTGCATACTGTCCCATGGCAACAGAGGCTTGTCCGCTTGCTGTTGCATAATATCCCGCTGCAAAAGCATAGTCACTGCTCGCTTTAGCCCTATATCCGGTTGCAAAGGAATTATTTCCGCTGGCTGTTGCCTCAAATCCCAGTGCATAGGCGCACATACTACCACTTGCTTCCGACCCAGCTCCGGCAGCTAAACTGGCAAAACTACTTGCAATTGTCTGATAACCCATGGCAGTTGAATATGAGCCGCTCGCTGTTGTATTGTATCCAAAGGCTGTAGAATATTCACCAATGGCACCACTTCCATCGTCCCATTGAGTACCACTAACCCCCCCAGCCCTGAATGCAGCATACATTGGGAGCCACGCCATACGGACACCAGCGCCGTTAGCTTCTTGAGGCATGTGATTCTGTGACTGGAATTCGCCGGTCACCACCATGCCATCAGATCCATTGTAATACAAATGGGCTCCATTTTCCTGTAGTCCACTATTCCCGATCGTTCCACTTGCCGTGAATTTCGGGATGTAATTTGTGGTTCCGCTGCCCCCAACGTCACCTGCCCCGATTGCGTTCCTAAATGCAGTTGCATCCAACCAACTTATTGAATTGTCAGCATTAGTCCGGAGAAATCTTACTTTTGAAGGGTTTAAAGAGGTAAAAATATTTTCGCCAAGCGTGGTAGCTCCAAGTGAAGACCTGGCTGTTGAAGCATTCAACCCACTTGAACCGCCGTCCCATTTCATTCTGTCGGAATAGGCAGTGTTCCAATTTGATTGACTGGCAGTAGTTGGAATGGAATAACCCGATGCCAGCGATAGCGCCAAAGTACCTGACGATGTTATCGGGCCGCCGGAAACAGTCAGTCCGGTTGGAGTGGTCATTCCCACACTTGTTACAGTTCCATTGGTGATATCTGAGGTTAATGCCACAGTTCCCGTTGCAGCAGGTAAGTGGATGACATAGTTTGATGCGGAAGTGTTGTCAGAAGAAATCTGAGTTACCCCTGTGGAAGTTCCTTTAATGGCTATTTTCTTGTCAAAAGTTTTTAATCCCGTAACAGTCTGCGTGGCTGAGAGGAGCATATCTCCTTTATTGTTAAAAGTATTCCAGTCCGCCGAACTTAATGCACCTGTTGATGAAGTGCTTGCAAGACCAAGCGATATAGCCTGCCCGGATAAACTTAATCCGTGTGATATTCCAATTGTTACATCGCCTGTATTTGTTCCTGAAAGGTTAGAACCGGTAATAATTCCTGTGGCAGCTACCGAATTAGGGGAAATATCGCCGAGTGACAGCTTAATGGAGGGAGTAGTGGTGGCATTGACAACTGTGCCACTTACTCCGCTGGCAGTTACTATTGAAACCGAAGATACAGTACCATTTGTCGAAGAAGTACCCGCACCAATTGCGCTTCTGAAGGAAGCAGCATCGAGCCAGCTAACGCTGTTATCGGCGTTTGTCCGTAAGAACCTAACTGCAGAAGGATTGGTTGAAGTGAATAAATTTGAACCCACAGTTGTCGCCCCTAATGACGACCGGCCGTTTGAAGCATTTAAACCTGATGAACCGCCGTCCCATTTCATGCGGTCGGTATAGGCTGTATTTCCATAGTCTCCTCTAAATGCTGTTGTTGAAGTAGTGCCAAGATTTACTCCAATGGCATCAGCACTTACATTAATAGTTCCGATACTTCCTGCCGTACCTGCGTGGCTTACAACATTTATTGTCGGATTAACTGTTGAAGTTCCGGTTTGTGTCATCCCGTTGCCGGCTGTAACAGATGTTACAGTTCCGTTATTTGAAGTATAACCCGCCGGATTGGTGGCATCATAAGGAGTGTATCCCAATGCCGAGGTAACATTCCCTGAGGTAATTCCTGTAATAAACCCTGCTCCGTTTGTTAACTGGTTTGTATTGGTTGGAATGGTCGGTTTATTCAAAATCTGTGCTGCTCCGGAACTCGCATTCCAGTCGCTGTTTACCTGTGCCGAAGGTATAGTGGGCTTATTTGTCAAGTCATTATAACTCCCCGATGTGGCTACTGCCGAAAAATCCGGTTTCCCCGTTACTTCTCCCCATGCAGGTATATAATCTACAGGAAGGTACAAACCTGCATGATCGCCCCAACTGTAAGCAGTATTCCATTTGGTTTGGTTGGAAGTTGTTGGTATGGAGTACCCGGAAGCAAGTGATACTGCCAAAGTTCCTGCTGAAGTAACCGGCCCTCCCGAAACTGCCAGTCCTGTTGGTACTGAAATATTTACGCTGGTTACCGTACCATTTGTGGAAGAAGTACCCGCACCAATTGCGCTTCTGAAGGAAGCAGCATCGAGCCAGCTAACGCTGTTATCGGCGTTTGTCCGTAAGAACCTAACGGCAGAAGGATTGGTTGAAGTGAATAAATTTGAACCCACAGTTGTCGCCCCTAATGACGACCGGCCGTTTGAAGCATTTAAACCTGAAGAACCGCCATCCCATTTCATGCGGTCGGTATAGGCTGTATTTCCATAGTCTCCTCTAAATGCTGTTGTTGAAGTAGTGCCAAGATTTACTCCAATGGCATCAGCACTTACATCAATCGTTCCGATACTTCCTGCCGTACCTGCGTGGCTTACAACATTTATTGTCGGATTAACTGTTGAAGTTCCGGTTTGCTTCATCCCGTTGCCGGCTGTAACTGATGTTACAGTCCCGGTATTTGAAGTATAACCCGCCGGATTGGTGGCATCATAAGGAGTGTATCCCAGTGCCGAGGTAACATTCCCTGAGGTAATTCCTGTAATAAACCCTGCTCCGTTTGTTAACTGGTTTGTATTGGTTGGAATGGTCGGTTTATTCAAAATCTGTGCTGCTCCGGAACTCGCATTCCAGTCGCTGTTTACCTGTGCCGAAGGAATGGTTGGCTTATTTGTCAAGTCGTTATAACTCCCCGATGTGGCTACTGTCGCAAAATCCGGTTTCCTGTTACTTCTCCCCATGCAGGTACATAATCTACAGGAAGGTACAAACCTGCATGATCGCCCCAACTGTAAGCAGTATTCCATTTGGTTTGGTTGGAAGTTGTTGGTATGGAGTACCCGGAAGCAAGTGATACTGCCAAAGTTCCTGCTGAAGTAACGGGCCCTCCTGAAACTGCCAGTCCTGTTGGAACTGAAATATTTACGCTGGTTACCGTACCATTTGTGGAAGAAGTACCCGCACCAATTGCGCTTCTGAATGAAGCAGCATCGAGCCAGCTAACGCTGTTATCGGCGTTTGTCCGTAAGAACCTAACGGCAGAAGGATTGGTTGAAGTGAATAAATTTGAACCCACAGTTGTCGCCCCTAATGACGACCGGCCGTTTGAAGCATTTAAACCTGAAGAACCGCCATCCCATTTCATGCGGTCGGTATAGGCCATGTTCCAGTTTCCTGAATTACTTGTTACAGAAGTCACATAATCATAAACCTGATCTCCGGTTGTAAGGGACGTTCTCCCGTTTGCGACGGTACCGGTAACCACTGAAATTTCAGGGACTGAGGTGCTATTTACAACAGATAATTGATCAGGATTTACTGAAGTTACTTCGGTAACAGTGCCATCAGTATTCACCTTTTTAAATGATGCTGAAGCAGTTGATAATGTTGCACTTCCCGAAACACCAGTGATAGCAACCCACAGCTCTCCGGTAGCTATATTATATACCTGGTTGCCAACACTAATATTGGAGCCAAATACTGTTGTCGCATTTTCGATCCGTACCACTTTTACCGGGGTACTTTGACCGTAAGAACTTAAACAAACAATGGAAATTAGAATAGAAATTATTAACTGTTTCACTTTACTTCCTTTAAATCAATTAAATGTCATTGTGTTTGGTTGCAACGTATTTCATTTCCTGAAAAAATGATTTTGCCTCAGCACATGGGTGCAGCCAATAACAAGGCAACAAAACAAACCCTGTTATTACGGCTGCTGCCTGGTATTGTAAGTAATCACAATCTTATCGTACTTTGCGACTGGTAACTTAACCTGAATGGTTGACGTCGATAGTGTATATTGTGAAGGAGCCAAAACAACACCATTCAGTGAAACACGGCAGGCTACGGTTTCAGCAATAAATCCGAGATGATGAGCGGCTGCGGTCTCACCGGTTTCTTCAAAATCTTCTGTTACCAGGGAGTAATTTTTCTGGGCGCCTGTTTCAACGCTTCCGAGTTTACTAAAATCAGTGGCAGTCATCAAACCGGCTTCTGTTGAGTTTGCAGCAGCTAGAATAACATCATCATCACCACCGTCGCTGTTTATTGCTACTGTGGTTTCGTTAACGGTACCCAAGCTCAAATCGGTTGGAACATTTGTTTCCTTTTCGTTGTTAAGTTCAACCTCAGCAAACTTTGTGGCAGGCATCAAACCTGCTCTTCCAGCGGTTGCACTTTCAAGA
Source organism: uncultured Prolixibacteraceae bacterium (assembly GCA_963771595.1). Classification (GTDB taxonomy): domain Bacteria; phylum Bacteroidota; class Bacteroidia; order Bacteroidales; family Prolixibacteraceae; genus CAVYUC01. The sequence goes on from CAVYUC010000038.1 coordinate 136,573, forward strand.
GTAGCTTTAGTTCCGGTGCTTGATGTTACGTCAACAGTGGTTTGAGTAGCATTTGCTTCCGCCAGATCGGTTTTACCTTCTCCGTTAACTGCCGTAAAAGAAGTTGCTGCAGAAGTTAAGGTTTCTGAACTGGCAACACCTTCCGTGGCAATCCACAGCTCGTTTGTTGCAACGTTATAAACTTGTTTACCTACTGAAATATTTACATTAAATGTTGTACTTGCATCAGCTACACGGTAAATCTGGGTTGGTGTAACTTGTGAAAAACCTGTCAAAGTGACAAGCAAAATTCCCATTGAAATAATTAACTTTTTCATTTTGTAAAATGTTATTGATTTATAAATTGTTTTTTGATTTTGATATTATTGTTTCACCGTAATATTATCGTATGATCTGGTATCCAGATTTAAATGGATGATTTCGGTGCCAACGCCCGACCATTGGCTTTTAACTATTTTATGTCCATTGTACAATACCAAAGCATTTTCATCCAGAGTAAAAGGAACATTATAAGCAACTACACCATCATTGGACACAGAAATCTCGTAAGTTTTTCCAACATGTGCATCCACATACTGTTTTGTAGCTGCATCCTGGGGATCAACAGGATTACCTAACATTTTAATATTTTGGGATCCCATGGAAACGTGGGTTGTTGCTTCCCCAAAACCACTTAACGGGATAGAAGATTTTGGAGTAGGTTTAGCTTCATTCAATTCATCACCTAAATAGAACATTCCATTGCCCAATGAGCTGCCCAAATCACTGCCCGACGAGCTTCCCGAACCATTGATAAGTTGCCATGCTCCGTTATTGAATACATAAAAAGAATTATTATCTGTTCTGAAATAGGTGTCGCCAACAGTTGCAGTTTCAACATCTGGCAGAGCTGTTCCGACCGGAGTTTGAGATGTGGATACCCAATCTGCTCCGTTGTAAAAAAAGTACTTCTGCAGGTCGGTGCGGTAAAACACATCGCCATCATTGGATTCCTGGGCGTCCGGGAATGATGTTCCTTTTGGAGTGGATGAAATATTACTGTCATTCATCCTGATCCATTTACCTCCATTCGCATTGGTTGATTGATTGGAATAGTAATAAAACCCCGGATTAACAGCAGTATTTCCAATTCCTGCCACACCAGTAGCCGTATTATACACAACCATCCCATCAAAACGGGTAGGATAGGAAGTCGCAATACCTACAGGCATTCCGCTAAATGATGTAAACCTGGTTAAATCAGCACGTGGGTATATCAATCCTTTACCAACATTTGTTTTTAAATTATTCGCGGTATTTGAAGATGCATCAATAAATGCAGAACTATTGGCTGCTGACAGTATTTGTAGGAGTAGTTACTATTCTGACTTGCCCAAATGACAACCCGGTGATTTCAGGAATATTACTGTAATGAAAATTTTTATTGTTTTCATCGAAATATATTTAGCGAAGAAAATTTATAAGACTCTGTAAAAAATAAACTCACTCCAAAAGGGATATATCCTTCCGGAGTGAGCTTAATTGATTAAAATTTTAGAATCCGCTTATGTATGAATATTGTCCGTTTCCAACATACATCAGAACACAAGCTTGTGATGGTTGGGCTTGCAAAGTGCTCATCTCTCTCGGTAGGGGTGAAATGTTAACCGCTTCAGTTCCTGTATTACTGATATAATATTTTTTACCAACCTGAATACCTGTTGTTGGAAGCGTTAATGTAAGAGCAGGTGTAGTTGCATTATACAAAATAATATCATCTGTAGCAAGAGCTGTATAATTGCCTGTTTGTTCAGCGGTAACATTTAATGCACCTGTTCCACTGCCGGCATTTGCCATTACAAAAGCAGTAGTGGCAATTTGTGTATTATTGGTTCCCGGGGCAGCAGTTGGCGCAGTTGGTGTGCCTGTAAGGTTTGGAGAATCCAACGAGGCTTTCATATCAAGTGCTGTTTGTGTTGCTGAACTAATTGGCTTGTCAATATCTGCTGTGTTATCCACATTTTCAAGACCAACTTTAGATGCGCTGATTCCTGAAGCGATCTTTGCATCAGTTACACTTGCATCGGCAATTTTTGCAGTAGTTATTGCATTTGCTGCAACAGCTGGTGATGCTGCGGTACCAGTTAAATCACCAGATAATGTGATTATACCTTTAGTGTCAGCATCTGCGTCCGGAGAACTAGTTCCTTTAAGTGAAGCCAGCCATTCCGTTTCTGTTCCGGTAAATCCATTGGTTACTGCAACCTCGTAGGCAGATTTTCCATCTGTTCCATTAGTTCCATCAGCCCCTTTAGCTCCATCCACTCCGTCAGTTCCTTCAAGTGAAGTCAGCCATTCCGCTTCTGTTCCGGTAAATCCATTAGATACTGCTACTTCATAAGCAGATTCTCCATCTGTTCCGTCGGCTCCATCTGTTCCATCAGCACCTTTAAGTGAAGCCAGCCATTCCTCTTCTGTTCCGGTAAATCCATTGTTTGCTGCAATCTGGTAGGCTGATTGTCCATCTGTTCCATCTTTACCGTCAGCACTTTCATTGAATTCAGCCATTCCTCTTCTGTTCCGGTAAATCCATTGTTTACTGCAATCTGATAGGCTGATTGTCCATCTGTACCGTTGATTCCATCTTTACCATCAGCACCTTTCATTGAATTCAACCATTCCTCCTCTGTTCCGGTAAATCCATTGTTTGCTGCAATCTGGTAGGCTGATTCTCCATCAGTTCCATCTGTGCCTTTCATTGAATTCAGCCATTCAGTTTCTGTTCCGGTAAATCCATTGTTTAATGCGACTTGGTAGGCTGATTCTCCATCAGTTCCATCTGTACCTTTCATTGAATTCAGCCATTCCGTTTCTGTTCCGGTAAATCCATTGTTTAATGCTACCTGGTAGGCTGATTCTCCATCAGTTCCATCTGTGCCTTTCATTGAATTCAGCCATTCCGCTTCTGTTCCGGTAAATCCATTGTTTAAAGCTACTTGGTAGGCTGATTGTCCGTCTGTACCATTAATTCCATCTTTACCATCAGCACCTTTCATTGAATTCAACCATTCCACTTCTGTTCCGGTAAATCCATTGTTTACAGCTACCTGGTAGGCTGATTGTCCGTCTGTTCCATCAGTACCGTTAATTCCATCTTTACCATCTGCACCTTTTATTGAATTCAACCATTCCTCTTCTGTTCCGGTAAATCCATTGTTTACAGCTACCTGGTAGGCTGATTGTCCATCTGTTCCATCAGTACCGTTAATTCCATCTTTACCATCTTTACCATCTGTACCTTTTATTGAATTCAACCATTCCACTTCTGTTCCGGTAAATCCATTGTTTACTGCTACCTGGTAAGCTGATTGTCCATCTGTTCCATCAGTACCGTTAATTCCATCTTTACCATCTTTACCATCTGCACCTTTTATTGAATTCAACCATTCTACTTCTGTTCCGGTAAATCCATTGTTTACTGCTACCTGGTAGGCTGATTGTCCATCTGTTCCATCAGTACCATTAATTCCATCTTTACCATCTTTACCATCTGCACCTTTTATTGAATTCAACCATTCCACTTCTGTTCCGGTAAATCCATTATTTATTGCTACCTGGTATGCAGATTGTCCATCTGTTCCATCTGTTCCATTAGTACCGTTAATTCCATCTTTACCATCTGCACCATTAGTTCCTTTGAGTGAAGCAAGCCATTCTGCTTTCGTTCCAATAAATCCATTTTTTACTGCTATTTGATAGGCAGATTCTCCATTAATCTGAGGGAGAACTACACTGTTGCCACCCGAAATCTGAAGGGTATTCCCTTCAATGGACAATGAGGGTTTATTGGATAAATCATTATAGTCGCCGCTAATTGCTACTGGAGCCAATTTGAATGATAAGGAATCAGCTACAGCTGCCTTCTGTGCAAAGCTGGCCTTAGGGACCGAAGTAATTTGATTACTCCCCGCGAGGTCAGCTATTCCGTCTCCGTTTGTATCAATTTCAACATTAAGTTCAAGTTGTCCGGACCAATTAATGCCCTCTAAAGATCCAGTAATTGCTTGCCCGTTTCCAACAGAAGCATTGATGACTCCATATACATCAGTTGAAAGATTTTGTTCTTCAATATAGTAAATGGTTTCATCTTTGCTCTGGAGAATGAATTTTACATTAACCTGTTCGTTCTTTACAATAGTTCCGTCGGCCTTTCTGATGACGGCCTGGTAATTAAAAGGTTCAGGTTGTTGTGCATAGGTTTGGCAAAAAAGTAATAATCCTGCCCCTAGTGTAATCAATTTAAAGTACAATTTTTTCATAGAATTTATTTTATAATCATTAATTTATTTGTGCTGATGGACATTTTTAATTTTGTGTTTTCCACAATTAAAAGATAAAATGCGGGTATTAATTCAGATACAGATACGCGTGTTTTCTGTCCGGTTAGCAAACCAGTTTTTATTAATTCTCCTTTTTCGGAAAATAAAGAGTATCTTAGATTATCATAATCTTCCGAGGGATACCCAATATTTATAAAATTGCTTGCAGGATTTGGATATACATTTATGGATATGGAAGCCAAATCCTGATAAGGAATGCTAGTAGGAATGGCTGTAGCCAATGTTTTATAAACAAAACCCTGTAAGCAATGTAATCCACTGTTGTTTAACATTCCTATAACCGGTTCTCCAACACTTGATATAAATTTGCTTTCCATAGATGCTGAAGTTCCGTAACTATTTAAAAAACCATCAGCCTTAACTTCCTGAGCTTGTACCCCGAGAAAAGCCAACACTACAAATAAAGTAGCCAATACATTCACTCTGTAAACTTTTTTCATTTTTTTCTTTTTAATTAATACCTCAAAAAACGAACTGATTAAATAAAAATATGATCCTCAATGTGAAGAATTATACCTTCATGTTAGGTTCAATTTTGGTGGCAAATGTATTTGGGATGAGTGATAAGGTTTCACAATTTTTTGCTGATTTAGTAATAGTTTAGATGCTGTTTTCCTGAGTTAAAAAGTATGATGCAATTCTTCAGGAATGCTTACTTATTGGTAATCATTCCTGAAGAATATGAATAAGTATTTTGGAAAGCTGATACTACTGATTTTTGTATGAATGGATATTTGTAGATACAATTAAAACATAACAACTTGTGAATCTTTAATTTAGAACTATTATATTAATTAAATTCTGATCCCAATATCGTCTTTTTCATTTTAGAATCATTTAATTATTTATACCCCTTTGCACCGATTCTGTCGAAAGTAAACATAGGCATTTTGCTTAGATTAAGCGAATACTGATGTCATTTAAGGAAATATTTTAAAGGATAATGACATGAATTGTATTTTTTGCCAAAATACTTAAAAAAAATTCGCAGGCAGGAAAAGAATTAAAAGTAATGAATTAACAACTTGAGACAGAGAATTATTACATGGAACAGTTAATTTCAATCATTTCACATGATCTTGCGCTGGCTGTTAAATTTATAACTTACTTTAATAACCTATTCGGATTTCAATAAATTTGATGATCCAAAACAAAATATTTAAAAGCACTTTTGAAAAGTTCATCCAACACTCGAAAACAAAGAAAATTTATTGAGCACATATTCATTTATGGGAACATTATATTATACTCAACTGCCTGTAAACCTAAGAGTAACGCCAAAATGATGCTTCGTATGGATTTGGAATTTACCTTCAAATGCAATAAAATTAATCCCCAAAAACTGAGTGAAGAAAAATGAAGAAGCAGTATTTACAAAAAGATTCAGGAGTTAGTATAATTTGCCAAGTAGTTAAAACATAATTCGAGGCAAAAAAGATTCTTTCAAACAGTGGAATTGAAAAAGAATCAGGTTCTGGGTTAGATTGATGCTCTGCAAAGATTTATTGAAAAATCAATGAAAGCAAAGATAAAGCAGGTACTAAAGTAACTTAATTAAAACAGACCACCTTTTGACGGAACTATTTTTCAAAACTACTTGTTACAATATCCCTTAAAAAAATTATTTTCATTGTAATGTAAAAGATCGAAAGAGGAGTACCTATAAACAGATAAGGCTAAAGCAGTTTTTTTAACCGGCCAAAACTGTATTTACCTCTTTAAGAATGGCTTTTTTGGTTTTTACACCAACAAAACGATGCACCTCTCTCCCATCCTTAAATAAAATCATGGTTGGAATATTGCGTACTTTGAACTTTTGAGCCAGTGGCTGCTGCTGATCAACATTTACTTTGGCAATGGTAATGTTGTTTTCGGTTTCGGCAATGTCGTTTAAAACCGGGGCAATCATTTTACAGGGGCCGCACCAGGGCGCCCAAAAATCAACCAGTACCAAACCTTTTTTTACAACTGTTTTAAAATTCCGGTTGCCCAAAACCTTAATTTTCTGACTGTTTTCAACTGGTTTGGTATGTTTCATTGTGTAATAACTGTACGTTATTAAACCAATAAGCACAGCCAGAAAAACAAGAATAATAATTAACGTAGTCGACATAATTTTCAAATTCTGATGTTATAACTATTACTTTTTCAGCGGTCAAAAAAAACAAAATTTTTATTCATTTACAATCCTGATTTCTGAGGTAATTTCAAAAGCTTTTTTATAAACGGCGCTTACTCCGCAATATTTTTCCTCCGAAAGGCTCACTGCTTTTTGTAATTTTTCCATCTTCAAATCGGTTCCTTTAAACTCGTAAATCACGTGCATATCAACAAAACGTTTTGGTTGATCATCGGAAATATTGCCGCTAACGATGACATTAAAATCGTCAAGTTCCACTTTCATTTTTTTCAGAATTGACACCACATCCATTCCGGTGCAGCCGGCCAATGCTACCAGCATCAGCGGCTTTGGGCGGGGTCCGCGGTTTTCGCCACCCACTTTTTCTGCCGCATCCAAAGTCATTTCATGTCCGTCAACCTGGGCTTTAAAAGCCATTTTTTCCAACCAGTTTATTTTTACTTCCTGCTTATCCATATTTTTAAAATTTTAATTGTTTCTCAAATATTCCGACGCGCTCAGTGCTGCAATTGTTCCGTCGGCCACAGCAGTTGTTACCTGCCGGTATTTTTTTGCAATGCAGTCGCCAGCCGCAAAAACTCCGTCAATATTGGTTTTCATGTTGCTGTCGGCAATAATTTCATTTCGCTCGTTTAACTGTACAACATTAATGAGACTTTCCGTATTAGGTTGATAACCAATAAAAATGAAAGTGCCGTCTGTTTTCATCTCACTCTTTTTTCCTGTGGGCAGATGCTCAATTGAAACTTTTTCCAGCTTCCCGTTTCCCGAAAAACTGCGCAACTCCGATTCCATTACAAATTCTATTTTCACATTTTTCGATGCTTCTTCCACAGCATGTTTAAATGCCTGGAATTTATCGAACTGATGGACGATCGTTACTTTTGTTGCGAATTTTGTCAGTGCCACAGCTTCTTCGAGGGCTGAATTTCCGCCCCCAACTACCACCACTTCTTTTCCGGTAAAAAAGTCGCCGTCACAAGTGGCGCAGTACGAAATTCCGAATCCTTTATATGCATCTTCGCCTGGTATATTTAATGAACGTGGCCTTCCGCCGGGTGTTAAAATTATGGTTTTCGATTTAAAGTTTCGTCCATCTTCAAGATCCACCGATTTAATTTTACCATCCAGATTGTAGCGTAAAATTTTCACATTCGATTTTATTTTGCACCCAAAACTTTTGGCCTGCTGTTTCATGATGTTGGCCAGCAAGTAACCTTTTGTGGGTTCAACTCCCGGATAGTTGGCAATTTCTTCGGTCAGCACCATTTGTCCGCCAACAGCACCTTCATTTAATATAAGCGTCGATAATTTTGAGCGGGACGCATAAATTCCGGCGGTTAATCCGGCTGCTCCTGCCCCAATTATCATCACATCAAAAACTTCGTCCATAATTACTGATTAATTGTTGTTTTTTTCAACCGTTGTTTTTCAACAGTTAAAATGAGATTCCCGCTTTCACAGCAATCTCATTTCTGTAATAATCTCATTTTCCAAACTTTTCATCCAGAATGCCTGTAACCTGCTGCATGTTTTGGATGCTGCTGGTTGCTTTCACCACTTTCCCGTTTTTATAATACATGGTAAACGGCAAACCCATAAAACCGCGGCATTCGGGCGCATTACGTATTACCGCCGATTCCGGATTATCAAATGCCATTACGGCAAATTTCACATTCGGGCGTTCGTCTTCCAGTTCTTCCATTACATCGTAAACCGGAATGCACATCGGGCCCATCCGGCCACAGCAAACCATCACGTTTTCATTTTCATCCAACAGTTTTTGCAGTTCTGCTTTTGTTTCAATTTCCTGAAGTGCTGTACTTAATATTTTCATGATTTTAAAAATTAATTGTTTTGATATCTTAAAATTGATTATTGGTAATTTCTTTAATAATATTTTGATCCGATTCCAGCTTTCCCTGCAAATAATCTTCTATCAGATTATCCGGAGATTCAAAAGGAATTCCCACATACAGATTTACTTTCCGGGAAATAAACAGTGTAATAATTTTTGGATTTATTTTGAATGAAATAACATCAGTAATCCGGTATTTTTCGAGCCACGCCGGCAGTTGAGCCGCAACATCGGCAAGCGGCAGCGCCGGTAAAGTTTTCTTGCTGACTACCTTCCGCCCGGTGTTATAAATTAAATAATGGTCGCATTCGCCAAAATATTCGCTGAGCCTGTTGTTCGTTACCGGAATTGCTACATGTTTCATTCGTACTTTATTTGCTTAAAGCTGTTTTCGCTTGTTTCTTTTTTATTGATAGTGCAAAGTTAAGCTGCCGCGGCTTAATGCACAAAAGTTTACGGGTGAACAATACCGGATAGAAAATTGAAAAATAACAGCTTTTTTCCTGTCATCAGCCAAAAAATGTAGTTTATCCCTTTAAAATCGGGTTAAATCCTGTTTGTTTTGGTACTTTTGTTATGTTTTCTTGAACAGGCGGAATGAATCAACAGAATAAATTATCAGAGCAGGAAGAATCCGGAAGTTTTGAAGAACTTTTCCCGGACGAATTAAAAATAATTGCCGGCAGCAAAACACAGATTTCCTATTTAAAGGGTGAAAATATTTTTAAACAAGGCGCTTTTTCACCTTATGTTATTTATGTGGTTAAAGGATTGATAAAAGTTTATTTGCAAACCGGCTACGACAAACAAATAAACATCAGCCTGGCCGGCACGGGAGATTTTCTTGCTTTTTCTGCCGTTTTTGGCGAAAACATCCACAATTATTCATCGCAGGCGTTAAAGGATTCGGTAATTTGTATGATTGAAAAAGAGAGCCTGAAAAAAATTCTGCTGGAACATCCTGAATTTGCCCTTCAGGTTACATCGAAAAACTACCGGAATGAGCGCCATTTACTGGGAATAATTAAGAATGTAACCTATAAGCAAATGCGCGGCAAACTGGCTTCAAGTCTACTCTACCTGTCGCAGGAAGAATTTTTGAAGGAAAACATTTTCAACTGTTTAACCCGCCAGGAAATTGCTGATTTTGCTGCTATTTCAACCGAAAGCGCCATAAAATTCCTGAAAGAGTTTGAAAAGGAAAACATCATTAAATTAAAAGGCCGAAATATTGAAATTACCGACAAAAGAAAACTGGAAATAATCAGCAAAACCGGTTAAATATTTTGTAAAAATGATGCTCTCGACAGAACAAAAAGAAAATATTGCAAAGGAATTTAATTACTCGGCCAGCAGAAGCAGCGGCCCCGGCGGACAAAATGTAAATAAAGTAAACACACGTGTTGAACTTCGATTTAATATTCCTGCTTCGGAATTTCTGAATGAACAACAAAAGCAAATCCTTCAGTCGAAATTAAAAAACCGCGTAAATACCGAAGGAGAACTTGTATTGAATTCAGGTTCGGAAAGAAGCCAGTGGCGCAACAAAACCAAAGTCACCGATAAATTTTTTCAATTGATTGAAAAAGCGCTGACGCCGGCAAAACAGCGAGTAAAAACGAAACCCACAGCAGCTTCGCGTTTAAAAAGAATTGAAAGCAAAAAGAAAACAGCCCAAAAAAAGCAGTGGCGAAAACCTCCTTCGTTGTAAAAAAAGCGGATGTAATTTTTTATGTTTTTTATAAAAATTGTTTCTTTGTGAAGTATTCAGGGAACAAATATCCTTTATGATCAATTTAATGAAAAAAATCCGGGACTTGATCATCCGGATAGTCGATAGTTTTTACTTCCCGTTTTTGCGGTTCGTTCCAATCGAAATATTCAGGTACGGGGTTACCGGAGGGGCAAACACCTTTCTTGATGTTTTGCTTTATTTCATCTTTTACCGCTTCATTATCGACATGCAAATTGTGGATTTGGGTTTTGTTGCTATCAGTCCGCACATTGCCGCCTTTTTACTTGTATTTCCCATTACTTTTACCTCCGGTTTTTTGCTGGCAAAATATGTCACTTTCACTGCTTCCGAACTGAAAGGAAAAATCCAGTTGTTCAGGTATGGTGTTACAGTTGCAGGCTCAATTTTAATCAATTACATTTGCCTCAAGTTTTTTGTAGAATACATAGGCTGGTTTGCCACTTTTTCAAAAATTGTAACCACCGTAATTGTTGTTATTTACAGTTATATTTTACAACGCTATTTTTCGTTTAAAACAGCAAATGTTTTAGTCGCCAAACAAATAAACCCATAAAATTTTCACTTTATTTTTTGCCGGCAGAGAAGCTTTTTTTCTCTATGTTTATGTTATCTTTAATTAGCTGATTCATGAATCAAACCGGACAAAAATATTATCCCACTATTTTGCAGGCCATTCACCTGATTATTTTGTATATTTTCATACAAACGGTTGTTGATTTTCCATTGGCTCTTATTGATTATTACAAAGGAACAGACTATTTATACTGGCCGGTTAAGAAGATAATTCTTGGAGTTGGTTCAACTTTGTTTATTCTGATTTACGGTTTCAAAAAATCGAAAGCTCCCCTGCTTCAGGTTTTTCCGGTTAAATTTTTCAACCCGCTCATAATAGTTCCGTTATTTGCATTTTTTTGGGGAATGCATAATCTGCTCGATATTGTAAATGCTTACATTGAAAAAATACTTCCGGCGCCATATTGGTTTTGGGAAATGTTTAATAAGGTTTTTGAAAGCGATTACGGCTGGTGGGGCGCTTTTTTGCGGGTGGCCGTTGTTGCCCCCATTGTTGAAGAACTTATTTTCCGCGGATTAATTTACCACGGATTAAAGCGAAACTACAACAGTTTTACGGCAGTGTTTATTTCGGCATTGTTGTTTGCCCTTTTTCATTTAAATCCCTGGCAATTTCCGGCAACGTTTGTACTGGGTTTGTTGCTTGGCTGGCTAATGGTGCGTACAAAAAGCATTGTTCTTGCAATTTTGGGTCACTCCATAAATAATCTGCTGGTTTTACTTTCGGTAACCTATTGGGAACAAATTTATGCCCATCCCATTTACCTGATGGAAAAGCATGATTTTCTGTATGTCAGTGGTTTGGTAGTAGCTGCTTCCATAATTTTTATGTACCTGCTCACCACACGATGGATAAAAAAGACGCGAAAGACTGTTCAGCAAACGAAATAAAACATAGAATTTTTACAACTGTAAAAGCTCTGCTATTTCAACTTAGATTCCTCTCATTTTAATTAACAAAAGTTTGTTTCATCTTCTTCTAAAAAGGCTGAACCTATTTGTACCAGAAATGTTATCCTTATATAACAAAATTCAAATTTTAAAATTAACAACAATGGAAGAAGAAAAAACATTCAACATGCCGCGCATAGGCGACATTGCTCCGGATTTTCATGCAAATACAACTCATGGTCCCATTCAGTTTTCTGAATACAATAAAGACAGCTGGGTTGTCCTGTTCTCACATCCAGCTGATTTTACCCCGGTGTGCACCACCGAAATGAGTGGTTTTGCTGTTCAAAGTGATGAATTTAAAAAACTGAATACCAAACTAATGGGTTTAAGCATTGACAGCATTCATGCGCATGTTGCCTGGGTGAACAACGTGAAAAAAAATTCGGGTGTACTGTTCAACTTTCCAATAATTGCCGATATTGATATGAAAGTGGCAAAACTTTACGGAATGCTTCAACCAAACGAAAGCGACACTTCTGCTGTAAGGGCTGTTTTTATTATTGATCCGGCAAAAAAAATCCGTCTGATTATGTACTACCCGCTTAATGTAGGCCGAAATATGGAAGAAATCCTGCGCGTATTAAATGCCCTGCAAATAGCAGATAAATATAAAGTTGCGCTTCCGCTGAACTGGAAACCCGGCGAAAAAGTCATTGTTCCGCCGCCAAAAACAGTTGACGAAATGGAGGAACGTGAAAAAAGCGATTATGAAATGGTCGATTTTTACCTTGCAAAAAGAGATTTGTAAGTCAGCGAATTTGTATAAATCCATATAAAGCAAAAGAGCCGTTTCAGCAATTGAAACGGCTCTTTTATGATTGAAAATATCTTTTACATTATTGATTTACAGGCATCCAAAAGTTTTTGTGCATTCTGATTTGATGCGTCAAGTTTTTTTGCTTTTTCCAGTACATCAATAGCTGTTTTAAATTCTTCTTTTGCTTTATTTACTTCTGCAGTGTAAGCGTCATCCGTTGTTTTTAATGAGCCGTCGCTGATTTTTTGATTGGCAGCAGTGATAATGGCAGCTCCTTTTTTATACAATTCATTTCCTTCTGAAACATACACATTTGCAAGTGCTGATGAAATTTTATCATCTTCCGGGAATTTCTTAACACCTTCTTCCAGTGTTGCTTTGTATTCAGCATCCTTGTTCAGTTTATTCAGTGCTACTGCTTTATAGTACAATGCAGTTTCGGGTTTGTAGCCGTTTTCTACTGATTTCCCAAATAATTCCACTGCTTTGTCGAGTAAATCACCGCGGTAAGCAGCAATTCCGGCATTGTAAACCAAATCGTTGGAATCATCTTCTGATGTTTCCACAGCTTTTTCAAAACTTTCCACTGCTTTGGCGTATTCTTTATTATCGTTGTACAAAAGTGCTTTATATTCATAGCTTTTCGAAACATTGGTCCCGTTTTCTATTGCTTTGTCAAAATATTTCAATGCACCTTCCATATTGTTAGCTTTATAAGCGGCATAACCAATATTGAAATTAATTGACTTATCTACCTGAACATCACCGATGTTATTCATGGCTTCATCGTAAAGTGCGTATGCCTTGGCATAATCCTGTGCCTGCAGTGCCTCGTTAGCCTGGTTGATTTTTTCCGCCGCGTCCTGCGCAAACGAAAATACCGTAACAAAAACGGCCAAAGTTAACAATACTAATTTTTTCATCTTTTCTTTCTTTTAAGGTTTTAAATTACTTTTTTATATGTTTTCTTTTAAATTTTTGCACATGTAAATGACCAAAAATAACAATTATGAACTAAATACCTAAAACTTATTTTTAGAATAATTGTGTGAGTGACACCTTTTTATCTTATCAAACTTCCTGCCAATTTTAGGGAAATCCTTATTTCCTGATTTTTGGATCTTTTAAACACCTAAGGATTAAACATTTCGGGATTCCAAAAGTTTAGTATGTTTTTAATTAAGTGGATATTATTTTTGGCTTCATCATTATTTTCATCCAAATCGAGAACTTTAAAATAAGCATTCAGGGATCTGCTCCAGTGCTGAAATTTCTGTTCAAGTTTTCCTTTCAGCAACCAATATTCAACCGTTTCTTCCGGCTTGATTTCATTGAAAACTTTTTCCGCTTCGGCTGTTTTTTCTGTTGAAAGCAGCTCCTCCACAATCCGCAGCTTTTCATTTTTCATTTTTTAACGCCAAAATTAATTTTGCCAGCTGAAAGGAAAAATCATAAACCATTTTTCCCGAATTTTTCATCGCATCTTCAAGTGACATCGATTCATTCAGCATGCTAAAAATTCCATCGAAAGCTTCCGATGCTTCATTCTGAACACTGCCGCCAATGGCAAAAACAGGTTTGTCAAAACGGCGTGCAACTTTGGCCACAGCCGCCGGTGCTTTGTTATTCAGGGTTTGCGAATCTATTTTTCCTTCACCTGTAATTACAATATCGGCCCATTTTACATGGTTTTCAAAATCGAGTTGCGCAAGAATAAAATCGGCGCCTGCAACAATTTCAGCATTAAAAAAAGCAATCAGCGGAATGGCCATTCCACCTGCAGCGCCTGCCCCTTCTGTTTCTGTCAATTGTTTCCCGCACTCCTTTTCCAGCAATTGCGCCCAGTTTTTTAAGCCTTTTTCAAGTACCGGAATTGTATCCGGGGTTGCCCCTTTTTGTGGCCCGAAGATTTCTGCTGCGCCATTTTTCCCCAATAGCGGATTGTCAACATCACTTATTATTTTTATGGTAATATTTTCTGTTTTATCCGGCCTTTTTATGGTGTTTATTTTCTCCAGGTTTTCACCATTCCCTTCCAGTTCAGTGCCATGTTCATCCAAAAGTTGAAAACCCAGCGCCTGCATCATTCCGGTTCCGCCATCAACAGTTGCGCTGCCGCCAATTCCCAGGAAAATCTCGTTACATCCTTTTTCAATTGCATGGGCAATTAACTGACCGGTGCCAAATGTGGAGGCTTTTAATGGATCAAGCTTTTCTTCTTTTATCAGTTTGATTCCCGAAGCATCTGCCATTTCAATTATTGCAGTTTTTCCGGAAACAGCATATTTTGCTTCAATTTCATTTCCGAACGGACCTTTTACTCTGGCACTGTGTTCTGTGGCATTCAGGGCCTGTTTCAAAACTTCGCCGGTAAAATCACCTCCATCGGCTACAGGAATTTTCCGAACTTCGAATTTTTTTGAACATTGAATAAAACCTTCTTCAATCCTGTCGGAGAAATCGAATGCATTTAAACTGCCTTTCATTGAATTGGGCGCTGCAAGAATCTTCATAGTCAATCTTTTTTTGGATTATTTTTCGCCTCTGGAAACCGAAGTTACGCCTTTTATTTTTTTGAGCTTGTGTATCAGGAATTCAAGATGGTCGATATTATAAACCGAAAGTTTTAATATTCCCTCAAATTTGCCCCTGTCAGTTTCAATGTTTATCGAGCGCAACTGCGCGCCAACATCTTTTGAAATGATATGTGAAATATCGGCCACTATTCCCGTTTCATCGGTACCTGAAATATGCACTGAAGTAAAAAAAGAGCCGGGGCTTTCCACATTTTTCCAGCGGGCCTTAATCACACGGTACGGAAAACGCTCCTTCATTTGCGGGGCATTGGGGCAATTGTTCCGGTGAATTTTTATGCCTTCGCTTATGGTTACAAAACCAAAAACAGAGTCGCCGAAAACAGGATTACAGCAGCGGGCCAGCTTGTGGTTTATGTTTTTCAGGTTATTATCGATAATCAGGTAATCATCGCCACCATCGAAAGTCAGATCTTTAACCTCATTTTTAGGCAGCAACTCTTCAATCCGGTTTTTTGTGCTTTCTTCTTCTTTTTCAGTGAAAATTGATTTTACATCAAGCGGATCGATTTTTCCATCGGCCAGATCAAAATAAAAATCTGCCGCCAGTTTATAATCATATTTTTTTAAAATCCTTCGAATGGCTTCATCATTCAATTCGATTTTCCAGTTTTTAAACTTCCGGGCAAGCGTTTCCCGTCCCAATGCCGCCTGATTTTTACGTTCCTCATTTAAGCTGGTTTTAACCCTGTTTTTTGCCTTTGTGGTTTTAACAATATCGAGCCAGTCGATTTTGGGTTTTTGATTATTTGATGTGTCAATGGAAATCTGATCGCCGTTTTTAATCTTGTATTTCAGCGTTACTTTTTTCCCGTTCACCTTGCCGCCCACGCACTTATCCCCGACATCGGAATGAATTTCGTAGGCAAAATCAAGCAGCGTTGCCCCTGCCGGCAATTTTTTCAAATCGCCTTTTGGAGTGAAGGCAAAAATTTCGTCGCTGTAAATATTTATTCTGAACTGATCAATAAAATCGACTACATTCATTTCCGGGTTTTCCAAAATTTCGCGAATGCCGGTCAGCCACGAATCGAAACCTGAGCTTTCCTTTCCGCCTTTGTACCGCCAGTGCGCGGCAAGTCCTTTTTCAGCCACTTCATCCATTCGGCGCGTACGGATTTGTACTTCCACCCACTTTCCCTGCGGCCCCATTACGGTGGCATGCAACGACTCGTAGCCGTTCGATTTGGGAATGGTAATCCAGTCGCGCAACCGCTCAGGATTAGCCTGGTATTCTTCTGTGACCACTGAATAAACTGTCCAGCAATCTGATTTCTCATTTTCAGGTTTCGAATCGAGGATAATACGAATGGCAAACAAATCCATCACTTCATCAAACGAAACCTTTTTTTTCTGCATCTTATTCCAGATTGAAAAAAGGGATTTGGTGCGGGCTTTCATGGAAAAGCTAAACCCTTTCTGCTTCAGTGTTTTTTCAACCGGTTTAACAAATTCGGCTACAAAATTTTCGCGTTCCTTTTCTGTTTCCTTTAACCGGTGAACCACATAGTCAAAGGCTTCCGGATTCTGATATTTCAGGCATAAATCCTGCAATTCGGAATTGATGCTGTACAAACCCAGCCGATGGGCCAGCGGCGCATATAAATGGGCGGTTTCGCTCACCAGCCGTTTCCGGCTTTCTTCGTTGTACATATCCATGTGGCGCATCACCTGCAGGCGATCGGCAATTTTTAAGATAATAACCCGCACATCGCCGGCCAGGGCCAATAAAAGTTTACGGTAATTTTCAGGATGCAATTCAACTGTGTCGGTTCCCAGTGCATTGATTTTGGTCATTCCTTCCAGAATGGAATAGACTGAATTCCCGAACTGCTCCTCAATTTCCTTTTGCGAAACCTTTCTTTCCAGCCCGGCATACATGATGTTGTGGAGCAATCCTGTTATCACAGAATCAGGTTCCAGTCCTATTTCCATTGCAATTACTGTTGCAACATCGAGCGAATGGTTGACAATGATTTCGCCCGTTTCAAACTGCTTTTCATCTATTACATTAAGTACAAACTGAAAAGCTTTTTGCAGGTTGTGCAACGATGATTCATCCCACGATAACTGGCAAAATTCCTTCAGATGTTCGTATCGCGTAAATATTTGTTCTTTAATTTCCATATTTTAACCCCTCTAAAAAGCACTTCAAATCATACTAAATATATAACAAATTTCATTTATGCAATTCCTACTCATTCTTAGCCGGAGGATTGACTCCTCTCCTTTGGAGAGGTAGGGAGAGGTCATTGGTTTTTCGGTCATCCACAATCAATTTTATTTTTGCCAAAACCTCTTCTAAATTACTTTCAATTTCAGCATTTTTAAATCTAATTACGCGATACCCAAAAGATTCAAGTCGTATAGTTCGTTCCTGATCTTCCATTATTTTCTTCATGTGGATCTTTCCATCCACTTCAATAATTAATTTAATTGATAATGCAACAAAATCAGGAATATAAATATCAATTATATGCTGTCTCCTGAATTTTACTCCCATTTTTTTATTTCGCAAATGTTGCCACAGGATTTGTTCGGCTGCTGTCATTTCATTTTTCAGATCGCCTCTAATTTCTTTTACGTGCGGATAAAATTTTCTTTCGGCAGTATTCCAGCGAGGTTTTGAATATTTATTTTCTTCCTTCTTTGACATTTTGTTGTTGTTTTTTCGGACCCCCTAAATCCACCAAAGGGTGACTTAAGAACAACGCCATTCATTAAAAAACCCAAATCAAACGTTTCATATCTTTTTATTGATTATCCCTGATTTAAAACAGGCCGGGTAAACCGCAAACAAAAAAGGCTGCTCAACCGGCAGCCTTTCACTTATATTTTATTTGAAAAACCTACACTGCTGCCGATGTGCTGTCTTTAAAAACGCGCTGGCTCAATTCCCTGTCGAGCATAAATAAACCATTGCCCTGTCCGTCGATGAGCCGCAGTGAATCCAGCAACTGTTCCACATTTGCTTCTTCCTCCACCTGTTCATCCACAAACCATTGCAAAAAGCTTTGTGCTGCGTGGTCGCGTTCTTCTACGGCAATATCCACCAGTTTATTAATTAATCCCGATACTTTCTGTTCATGCTCCAGTGTTTGTTCAAAAATTGAAATAATATTGTCAAACTCAGTTGGTACCTGTTCAACGGCTTTTACTTCCACTTTGCCACTGCGATCATTAATATACTTGAAGAATTTATTTGCATGTGTCAGTTCTTCCTGGTACTGAATAAACATCCAGTTGGCAAAACCCGCAAATCCCTTGTCGTTTAACCAGGCTGACATTGATAAATAAAGAAGTGCTGAATAATGCTCTGCATTAATTTGATCGTTTAGCGCTTTTAACATATTTTCCTTTACCATGATGTTGTAAGATTTAATTTTACAGGTAAAAGTAAGAAAAAGCAGAGAGATAATAAACAGAAAGGCTCAAAATTGAGCCTTTCTTAATATACCCCTCAACAGGGATATAATGATGGACACTAAACTGCGAAAAATGGTTGTCTTTACAATAGAAAGTTATTTCATTGGAAAATAAAATGCAGAAGTTGAAATGCTTACACTCATGCCGGCTCTGCCTGTTCCCTGAGGTTTGTTCTATTTTTACTGGTTGATCCGGTGAATCATATGTGCCGGTGAAGTTTAAATCATTGCCTGTTTGCGTAACTGAAACCAGACGGTCGATACCGGGAATAACATTGTTGCCCAGCAGGTTTAATTCAATATTGTTGCCGTCTCCGTTTTGCTGCAATACGGCAGAATAAAGCTGTGTGGTATTGTTGCTGAGGTTGCTAAAAATAGAATTATTGTTTCCGTTTTGATCCATTTCCAGTTTAGTGAAATTTCCCTTGAAAAAAGCTTGGCTTCGTTGCCATTGCCAGTTTGACTTAAAGTGGTAATATGGTTGTTGCCGGTTTGGTTGATGATTGCTCTGTTTGAAAAGTCCATTTGCTGTTCTGTTGCTAAAAGAGCATTACCGGTTTCACTAATTTACTGAATAAGCGGAATGCTTTCCGATTTCATTTCCAGAAAAACATTCTGATTGCTTGTTAATTCATCTGTTTCTGGCTGCAGAATTTGGGCATTTATTTCCCAGGTACAAATAAATAAAAACAACAAGGCAACTACTTTTTTCATTTTTCTATTTTTTTTATGGCCCAAATCCTCTATTGAATAGGTTTGATCTACAGTAGCATGATTATCTTCTCCTCCGGGTGATTCTCCGGTTTGAAGCACCCACACAAACTGAGGTTGATCCGAGATTTGCTCAACCAGCACCTGGTTCAGTGTTCCCTCCTGTACTGTTTCAGCAAATTGTTCAGCGCCTGTTTGCATAATGGCACTTACACTACTTTGTGCGAATAAAAAATTGCCGGCGAAACATAAACAGATAAGTAGTTTTATTTTTTTTGGTTAGTTGATTTTTCAAATAATATTGTGCTGAAGAAAATCTTGGCCTTACTACTATCTCAGTATTTCACTCAGAATATGTTATTTAAAAACATTAGTAAAGTCAATTTTAAGTTTGCCATACCGGTAGAATCGAGACACCAAACTGCTTTATAAAGCACTTTATTCTTTAATTAAATTGAAATGCTTTTTATGTCTAAAAGAAAAAACCTTTCCACGGCTTAAGTCAATGGGTTTTTTATGATCCGGCATACGCATAAGTAAAATCACGTAGTGCCTTAAATGCCTCTGTTTTCGGGAGAAAGGCAGGATCAAATTATAATTGAATTTGTTAAATGCTTTAACACGCTGACAAAAACTTTAGCTACGAAATCACGAAATCACTCAAAAGAAAAAGGTGAATGCGAAAAACGCCTCGGACCACCTTCGAAGAATTTTTGTTTAAATTTAAATTAAAAAAGCTGCCCTTAAGACAGCTTTGATTTTGAAATTTTGAGAAAGATTTGATGTATTAACTATTGCCTGATGATTCAGACGTTTTTATGAAACAAATATATTTTTTGGTGCTTTAATGAGAGCCTAACCCGATAATTTTTATTCTACTTCTATTAATTGCTTTCTGTTGGCATAATATACTGCTTCGGTAATGTTTGCAGTTTTGGTTTTACGGATAATGTTAGATCGGTGTTTTTCTACAGTCCGAACTGAAATCCCCAGTTGTGCAGCGATTTGTTTCACCGCTGCGCCCTGCGCAGATAATTTAAGCACCTGCTTTTCGCGGTTGGTAAAAAATGCATCTTTCACACGTTCGCTGTTTACCTCTTTTAATACTTTGTTCCTTTTCCGTATGAGCTTGCCGATAGAAGTAGGGTTTTTACCGGTAGCAGATTCATCAGGAATAACCAGGCCAATCATTTTAAAAAATGATGCGCGGTTTTCGATAAATGAGAGGTAAATGTTAAACTTCATTTTTGAGCCGGATTGGAGCGGAACCGAATGAAAACTGCTGTAAGTGGCAATTCCGTTTAAACAGCGCAATAGCTGTAATTCATTGTTTTGCCCGTTATTAAAATTGAAAAGCTCGGTGAGGGTAAAATCTTTATTTTTCGCGTTGTTTTTTTCAACCAATTGAAAAAATATTTCATTGGCATAAGTTATCTTTTTGTTTTTCATCACAAAAATTCCGAAGGGTGTATCTTTAAAAATGGAACGAAACTGAATGATTGCGTCTTTATTGTTTTCTGTATGTTTTTGCAACTGTTTGTGCAGAATGTTCCCAATTTTTTCTTTTTCAAAGGGAGGAAATATAAAACTGTCGATTCCCAGTTCAACACCCACTGACAGATCATCTTTCCTGAATTCATTAATCAACAAAATAAACGGAATACGGTTACCAAGCATTTTGTTATTGAGGATGCCGTAAAAATGGAAACCGCTGTATTCATTCATATCGTTTTGACAAATAATCAGGTTTGGCGTAAATTGCAGTAGGTTTTTTAAGCCGGTTTCCACATTTTTGGATGAAATTACCTGATAATCCAGTTCAATCAATAATTCAGTCAACAAATCATTTTGCTTTTTGTCTGGTTCAATTAAAAGAATCTGTAACCCGGTTGATTTCATTGTCAATAGTTTTTAGTTAATGAATACAAACGGGTTTGTAAGACTTCTGTACGGTTTCAATGTTCAAAAAGAAAGTTACAAAAATCGTGAACTAATATCTATCCGTAATTTTACCTATTCTTCGTAAAATCACTTATATTTTCTCCATCCAAAAAGCGGGTAAAGAACTCAAAAAAAACAGGAGTTTTTTAATAAAGCTCCTGTTATAATTTATTATTATAATGTAAAGCAACAGGTACTAAATATCTGCAGCCCCGGTTTTAAATGTCCAGGTAGGACTGTTGGCTACACTGCTGCCTTCATGTTTTGCAACTACGTACCAGAAATAGGTTGTTTCGTGTTTCAGTCCGGAAACTACCACCTCCTTAGCTGTCAAATTTTCGCCCACAATCTGTTGAGTAGTGGAATTGGATTCAAAAATGTAAACCGTGAAATCCAATTCTTTGCTTTTATTTTCCTGATCCACTTTCCACTGCATGGTAAATGTGGTATTCTGGTCAACTGATCCATTGCCCGGAACCGGATCGTAAATGGTGACCCAGCCCACATCTTTTTCGTCTTTCAAAAGGTAAAAAGTTAATTCAGTGGTTTCATCCTCATAAACCGAAACGCTGACGCTGTTACCTAAAAATTCTTTTTTGCGGGCGGTAACAGCCACTTCTCCTTCTGCCACTTTCGGAAATTCAAATTTTCCCTGCTCATCAGTGAGTGCTGTAGAGCTGGCCGGACTGGTAGTTACCAAAACTCCGGAAAGCGGTGAATAATCATCACCGTTCAGAATTACGCCTGAAAGGGCCCCGAATTTATCAATATCAATTTTTTGCTCTTCGCAACTAATAAAGAACCATAAAAGCATAAATTAAACTAATTTTATTGTTTTCATCTTTAATATTTTTAGAAATAAACCCTTAAACCTAATTTTAACCCCCAAAAACTATCGTTGTACAATCCTTATTTTGAACCATCGAAATAATCTGATAAGAACTGGTTGAAGAATGTTTCACCCGTAATTGCTATTCTTTTTGAAAAAAGGTATTCCATGCCTCCGTCAAATGTGAAATACGGTACTTTTTATCCGAAATCCTACCGTTTAGCCATAACTATACAGTGATCCTATTCCGACAGATAAAAACGGGGAATATTTATCCCAGGTATTTGCCATAAACACCAAGTTGATATCGCCCGAATATTCCATTGTTTCAGAAATATCCCTAATATTAAGTCGCTGGGCTCCAAATTTTAATTCGGTAAAAAATGAAGGCGAAAATGCAAATGCATATCCCAATGAACCTCCCGGCCTGATATTGCTTCCTGAATAATCGCCATTATACATTTGACCTGTACCCTTAAGGGTAAAAAAATGTTTTCCGCGATAATCTGCATTGTATTTTCTTTCCATGTTATCTTTTTCCATGTTATCATTTTTTTCCTAATGTAATCTTTGATTGCCAATTGATTTTTGTTGAATCTTTAACCGCCCAAAGATTATCCTTCACTCCTTCAATGATAAGTCTTTGTATACCTTTTTCAATAGCCTCTGTAATAGCCATTTCAGTTGGTTCGTTATAGGTGAAACCGGTTTCAGCTTCAAGCAGCCGCTTAAATTTAACATACCTGAAAACACCCATGGAAACTTCCTGCGATAATATCGATTTTGTTGTATAAATAGTTTTTAAAATCTTTCCGTTGCTGGTTGATACCGCACGAAGGTAAATACTTACACGGTCTTCCCTGTATTGTGCGGAAGCATCGGAGCCAAAATAACGCACACCGGCGCCGCCGGTAAAAACATTGGCTTCGTAAGATACAATTCCGCCCTCGATGAGCACACCCGCAAAAAGCAACGGCGGCAGCAGCATATTTCCGCCTCCTTCGTACTGTTCGCGGCTCGAGCGGATTATTTTCCGTTCGTTCAGCAGGTTACTGATGTTTTCGCGCTCAATGGGAATAAACCAACCCGATTCTTCCAGCGCACGGATAAGGATATTTGTAGCGCCCTGTGTTACTGCGGTTGACCAGTTGGCCCCTGTTTCAGAAGGTTTGTACTGCCCCGTCTGATCGCGGAATTTATACACCGCCACAACAATTTTTTCCTGTGGCTCGGGCAGGTCGAGCAACTCCTTTTTCATAGGTGTTTCAGGTCCCAGTTCAGCTTCGCGTATGCCAAGGGGCTGGTGAAAAAACGGGCTGCACGATGCCAGCAATCCCAGCAACAGGAAAAATACAATACACCTGAAAATCACAACTTTCAGCATAATTAATTTATTTTTATTGAACAGAGTTGATTAAAAATAGGGAACTGACACCGTTGTTGTTGTACCGGTGGTGATATCAACAATGGTTATATTTATTCCGTCACTTGCATTACCAATATCAATTTGATAATCGCCCAGCACATACGATCCTTCTTCCAGTGCATCTTCGCCAAACTGACGGGTTACTATTTCGCGTGAGAGGCGGCTAAGAATCTGCCGGTTCAGGCTTTCTGCAAAATCTTTTGCAGGGTCTGAAGCATAACGGCTGTATGGATCGGTACCATCGGTTGGCGCCTTGTACGTATCCTGAGCCTGTGCCGAACTCATCAGCCAGCTGTAATTGTAAGGATTACCGCCAAATGCCGGATTTTTAGGCTGATATACAAAATCCTGTGCTTTGCTGTGTATTGTAAACAACAGCATGGCGCTTAAAAATGTGAATAAAAATTTGCTCATAATGTTATGGTTTTTGGCTTCTCCTAAGTCCCGCTTCGAGGGATTAAAAGGTCCGTGTTTATGTTCCTCTTTTTAGCAATAAATATAATGAACTCTTTCTGCCTCCTTATCCCGTTGAAATTGGGAAAATCTCCCCCTTTTGGGGAATGATGGGGCCTTAAAATATTCCTGTTCCCGATTGATCCTCCCCTTCCAGCTGGCGCATCAGTTCCTCGTAATTGGCCAGGTACATTTGGGTTTGTGCAACTGCCTGCTGTGCCAATTGTTCTACAATTTCGCCGCGTGGTTGCAGGAACGACTGAAAAACAGTGGTTTCGTTTATTTTTATTTCAATGAGTGTTGTTGTCAGCCGGTAAGGTTTTTCCGAAATATAAATGGAAAAATTTTGGGCGCCGGGAGGCGCTTCCCAACCATTGTAAAAGTAATCGTAAAAATCTCTTCCGCTTTTCGTTTTGGTTTCGTCGAAAAGCATTCCATCCAATTCCAAATCGGCATCGGTACTTTCTTCCTGCTGCTCTTTTGTTTGAGCTGTGATTTCCCCGATCAGCTTTTGCAGGCTTTCCGGTGCCTTTTTTAGTTGTGTGGTATCCTGATTAATTTTTGTTGAATCAGTTTGAGCAGCGCCGGTTAAGGCGAAGGTTAAAAAGAATAATATGGAAACAAAATATCTCATTAGTTTCCCATTGGAAAAGAAAAATATGATGTATTAATTTCTATTTGCATTCCTGTGCCACCAACTCCGGAAGTTTGGGTAATGGTAATCGGAGAATCAAATTCGACTCCGGTAACGGTTGCACTATGGCCGGTTCCATTTTGAGTTATATTAAATTCCTGTGGTTCGAAACTTTCAGGAACACCTGCTTCGCGCAGGTCCAATGTAATGTTGTTGTCGTTTCCTACCTGCAGCAATCTGGCTGTACGTGATTGCAAATAATGATTCTTAATATTGCTGCTAATTACATTTCCGTCGCCTTGCTGTATAACTGACGTAAGAATATTGTTTCCTTCAGACCATAAAATGGCTTCGTTGGAAGAGCCATCCTGAACCACGATGGTTTTTAAACCGGATCCTGATTGTTCAATTGAAGTGTTATTATTGTCCCCGTTTTGAATAATTCTCAGCACTTAATCCTGAATTTTGAACAGTGGTTGCAAAATCTGCCTGAATTTGAGACATTGAAACGAAGTCATGAATAATCGGATTTTCGAGTTTTATTTGCTGGCTGTTGAGCAAATCATCTATTTCTTCCTGCGTAACCTGCGCAAACGAGGTACTTGCAAAAACCGACAGTAAAAAGCAAAGTGTTAAAAGGTACTTCATAGCGTTCAAATTTACAGTTTTTTTCGTTTTATCAAAATGATGTTCTACAGAACTTTGTTATGGAAAATCCCGGGGGAAATTCCCCCGGGAAAACCATCACATTAATTTGATCGAGGAATCACCTAACTTGATGGTAGGTATCTTTTGATTATTAATTTTGAGTTACAATGAAGCATTGTTACTACTACCTGACTGAGCATAGTTCCAACATTTACATCACCTAATTGCGTCAATGGAGCACTACATTATAATCTCCATTTTGAGAAATGGTTACATTATTTTTGAACCCTTCAGAATGTATATCAGCTTCATTCCAATCTCCATTTGACTAGTTTCCATAGTAATATCTGAGCAAAAATTGAATCATTCTCATCCAACGATAGCCTATGCAGTATTATTATCTCCTTTTTGATAACATTGTTCACTGATTATTATCCCCATGCCAGTTTTTGATACTTAAAGTACTTTATTATGATATCCAATCTTGATCGATATATCAAAAGCATTGGTTGTGTCAACTGTATTGAAACCCAGTTCTCATCTGCCTTTTTGAAGTAATATTGCCATCGCTATTGGTTCACCTACTTCAGCCACCATTGCAATAGTGTTTTTATGCTCCATTGACACTGTAATATAACCAATAGAATTCTTTGCATCATCAGCTGCAGAAACTGAGTTTTTGGTACGAATGATTAATTGCATTTTCATTTCCAACTTGGTCAATGCTGCAGTATTCTTAACATCCAGTTTGATAAAATATGGTATCTTATTAAATACCCCTTTTTGTGACTAAAGCCAGCAGTATTTTTATCATCCAACTTGCTCCAAAGCACTTGTACTCATTGATGATGCCTACCAGCCACATTATTATCACCAATTTGACTCAATTGTAAAATTATTTTCGTCCCCTGTTTTGATAACAGAATTAAATCACTTCTGCTTCCCAAATTGCTGAATTTTATTTGAATTCCCCTTTTGAGAAACAGAAGCAACGTTATTTTGTGCCATTCCTGTACAAGTGCCTTTGCAAGGCTTACGTTATCAGTTTCTGAGTTAGCATTAATCCCTGGCATCTACTACTTTGGTGCTCCAGATGGTTTCCGTTACCTCCAGTTTGAGATACAGTTGCCGAATTCTGATTACCAGTTTGAGTTAACATCAGCTTTGTGGTTATCACCAGTTTGTCGATACACTTGATATTGTTTTGTCCCATTGCCATACTTACGGCAAAAATCATTGCGAAAAATAAACTTACTTTTTTCATAATAAACGTTTTTAAAATTATTGAATAATAAATAAATAATTGTTTTTCAGTAAATTAACACCAATTGACGCGGTATTAAATGTTCCGGTTTTGCACCCGCCGCAGCGCGGGGAAATCCCGAAGAAACGTGTGGCCGTAAGCTGCGCCGCTATATGCGGTTACGGCTGCTTTTTCATTTACGGATCGGAATTTGATTTTAAAATTTTGTTTTCCATAATTGGTTGTTTTAAAGATTTACACTTCAAAAATTATCGCGAGTTAATTTTTACACTGTTGTTTTTACCGGATTGGGTAACTGTTATATTATGTTGATTTGTACTTTGCTTTTGCTGTTTCGGGGCAGGAAGCACAGTTATATCCACTTTGTTGGCGATGCCTTCCTGGATTATTTCGCCGGTAATATTTAGTGAATCGGCCGAAACAATGCCGGATTTCATTTTGCAGCCGTTTATTGTCACCTCATTTTTAGGTCCGGTAGTATTCACCTTCAGTGAATCATTTTGAAAAACCGGGTTTATTGCCGTTAAAATTGCGGCAACCGGTAAAAAGCCTGGTATTATTGTTGTTATCTTCATTTTAAAATAAACCTCCACATTAAATCAAATAAGTTTATGCCAATTTAACAGCCGGCAAACTTGTTTAAGCCGCGATTTAATGGAAGGCTATTTTAAGAAAAAGCAAATTTCCTTTTATGTGTTCTTATCTTTCGGATAAGGTGTTTTTGTTTGGTTCATGAAATTAATTTAGGGTTTAATTTCTGTTCCAAAATTCCTGTTTTAAGGTTTTAAGTAAATGGCTTAATCCTTAAATTCTTTGTCAAATTTATGCGGAACACACGTAGAATAAAATACGTAATTTCCACATCTATTGGAATTTTATACGTGTTTCTACGTAGTTTTTGGAAATTTCCAGCATTTTTGACACGTATAGTTTAGAAACGGGAATTTTGATTTCAAAATGGGACACCAAAAGTTTACGGTTTTCAATGTATCCATGCATGTAATATGAAGTATTCCAGATGATTAGTAGAGATAAAGCATTTATTCTTCCGAATTTATACAAACTGAAACTTTTCTTTATAAATTTCTTTAAAATATTGGAAATGTGTTGAATATTATAATCATTTATGTCCGGCAAAGCATTTTTTATGCTGTATGGCAAACGATTATAATAATATCTGTAAATAGGCGGGTTTTATTTCTTTATTGCAGTTGCCGGAGGCTTTGCCGGGTTATAGTCAAACGTGCAATTAATGTTTAGGTAAAATGGTACAAACTTTTAATTGATAAAAGCTGATGCTGCGTAAATGGCTTCCACAATATTACTGGTTCCGGTTTTTTTCATAATATTGGCCCGGTGCTTTTCAACAGTACGTTGCGAAAGCTCAAGCTGTCCGGCAATTTGTTTAATGGGCAAACCCAGCGAAGAATATTCCAACACTTGTTGTTCGCGTTTTGTAAGCTGCAGGTTTATTAAATGCTTTTTTTCTTTTCCTGTTTTTATATCTTCACTTAATGAACGGGTAATTTCTCCAAACAAACAACCTTTGCCGTTATGATCGATATAATGCAAAAAAATATCGTAGGAATAATGATTTAAAACAGTTGGCACATTATTTAGTCTGCAGTGTTTGATAAAACCGTGCATACATTTTTTGTACTCGCTTATGTTTGTTTCATCAATCTGAAACAATTCTGTAAAAAACAATTTATTATTTTGGATATCAGGCAACTTCAGCATCCTTAAAAATGCATCATTGGCCAAATCAATAACATTGTTAATTACAACAAATTTTGCAATTGGAGTATTTTGCAAATAAGTTTTTAAGGATTCAAGTTCTGTTCTTCTTGAATCTTTTACTTTCAATACCTGTCTTTCGATTTTTTCAATCAGCGCTTTTTCATTCACCGGTGATATAACAAAATTATCCACCCCCATTTCAAGGCCAATCAGAATGTCCTCCTTGTCCAAATAATCAGAATAAATAAAAAAGAGTATGCCCTCCTTTATGATTGTTTCTTTTAATAGATTGTACATTTGAAAACCGCTGTATTCATCAAGTTCGTTTTGACAAATGATTAAATCAGGTTTGTACTCAATGGTTTTTTGTATTCCGGACTTGCTGCTTTTAGCTTCAAAAAATTCATAACCAGTATTCTGCAGCGCTTCGCGTATAAAACATTTGTCCCGCGTTGGAGTCGTAATAAAAAGAACCTTAAGTTTGGTTGCATTCGAATTCATAAGTTGATCGGGTTCTGAAAAAGTTAATTATAATTTGAGTAGTTAAAAATACAAAAACAACTTTAAAGAACTACGTAATTTCACGTATGTTTTCTAAAATATTTAAATTTTAAACCGAAATACGACTTTTAGGGGGTTGAACGCTTGTTTTTCGGGCATCAAAATATAACGAGACGGACAATATTCTGCGTGTTTTTCCAAAAACAGGAAAGAAAAAATTTCCTGTAAAGCGTTTTTTCTATTAAAAGTAAGCAACATTCTAAAAGTTTATATCCATCCCTTCCTCGTACCACTTATTACTGAATCCAGGAATATCTCCATCTGTTGGTATCACATCTACTTTAATATCTTTGTAAATCCATCGGTAAATAGGCGCACCTTCTGAAGTGTCGTTTTTAAATCCTCTGGCTCAAAGGTTTTTGTTCCGGTTGTGCAAATTGGAGTCTTGAACTAATTTCAATTACACAATCTACATCAATTGTTGGTCTGCTTTCTGAAGCCGCCGGATTATCAGCGTAAAGTTCAGCAACCGCGCCACCTACAAAAACCATTTCGTCTTTAACTCACCCAAACCATTGGCAACAGTTTGCAGCATTAAAATATTTTCACCAGGCATTTTTTAGGCGTTTGTTTAATTCGTCGATTGCAATTAATCGCGCGTCTTTGCTTTCGGTTACAATAATCAATAGGTCGGGGCGGATTTCGGTGAGCGTTCCTGTCCGCAGGACATGAACGGCGATGCGAGAGCCGCAGTTGCTAACCGCACCAACCCCGCTATGAAATATGTACTTTGTGTGTGTTCGGCTTTTATTCTCAGGCTAATTTGACAAAGTTGTCTTCAAGTTTTACATTAAAATTTATTTCAGCTTTTAATGCCTTGAAAACTTTCAAAATCGTGTCAATCGGACACCGTTTCCAAATTCATAATTCCAGGTTCTGTTGAAAAGAATTGTAACCTGGAATTGCTTTTTCCTGACAATTATCATACTCCCCAAATCCCTAAATTAACAAATAGTTTACAAATGAATTTGAACATGTTTTTATGATATTCGAAAGTTCTAATGGCAGAACAATTTTTTATATTTGCCGCCTCAATACAAAACCCGTTTTTAACCGGAAAAAAGCATGAAAAACATTAAATTCATAACTGCCACCGAAGCAGTAAAAGTTATTAAATCGAACGACAGGGTTCACCTTCACAGTGTGGCAGTAACACCCCATCCGCTGATTAAAGCCATGTGTGATCGCGGCCGCAACAAGGAGTTCAGAAATGTGCGAATTCAGCATATTCACACCGAAGGAGAAGCGCCATACGCAAATCCCGAATTCGAAGGTATTTTTCAGTTGGAATCATTTTTTGTCGGACACAATGTACGGAAGCAGACCCAGGCTGG
Organism: uncultured Prolixibacteraceae bacterium; assembly: GCA_963771595.1. Classification (GTDB taxonomy): domain Bacteria; phylum Bacteroidota; class Bacteroidia; order Bacteroidales; family Prolixibacteraceae; genus CAVYUC01. Next base: position 166,550 of record CAVYUC010000038.1, read on the forward strand.
TTTTGCCGATTACATCCCGGTTTTCCTGCAGGAAACACAGCGTTTGATTCGCGAAGGTTACCTGAAAGTAAATGTTGCAATGATTCAGGTTTCAACACCCGATAAATTTGGATATGCCTCGCTGGGTACTTCTGTGGATGCTACTCTTGCCGCTGTGGAAAAAGCCGATACAGTTATTGCAATTGTTAACCCGAATGTACCGCGTGCATTTGGCGATGCAATGATTCATACTGATGAAATTGATTTATTTGTGGAAGATGACAGTCCGCTGATTTCTGCTGCACCGGGCCCCATTTCCGAAATCGACCGAAAAATTGGCCGTTATGTTGCCGAACTGGTAGACGATGGCGCAACGCTTCAAATGGGAATTGGCGCCATTCCGAATGCCGTTTTGACCATGCTGGGAAACCATAAAGACCTGGGCGTGCATTCCGAAATGTTTGCCGATGGAATATTGCCGCTGGTTGATAAAGGCGTGGTAAATGGCAAAAACAAAAAAATTGACAAAGGCCGTTTGGTTGCTACATTTTTAATGGGGTCGAAAAAGTTATATGATTTTATAAACGACAACCCCGGAGTTGCCATGCTTGATGTTAAATATACAAACCGGGTAAGTGTTATTGCCAAAAATCCAAAAGTAACTGCTATTAATTCAGCGTTACAAATTGACATTACCGGACAGGTTTGTGCCGATTCAATTGGGACAAAATTTTACTCCGGAGTGGGTGGCCAAATCGACTTTTTGAGGGGAGCTTCACTGAGCCGGGGTGGAAAACCAATTATTGCAATGCCATCGGTAACCAACAAAGGTGTCAGTAAAATAGCACCCATTCTCACACCGGGTGCAGGGGTGGTCAGTACCCGCGCAAACATTCACTGGCTGGTAACTGAATATGGCGCTGTAAATCTTTACGGCCGATCCATGCAGGACAGGGCAAAAATGATAATATCCATTTCACATCCCGACCATCAGGAAGAACTGGATAAAGCAGCATTCGAACGGTTTGGGCCTCATTTCCATTTTGTCTGGGACGAAGAATGAAAAAAAATAGTATTAAGAGGCAGACTTTGTTCTGCCTTTTTTGATCAACAAAACAATTTTAATGTAGCTTAATTAAAAAAGAAATAAAAGCAATGGCATTACAACACCCTTCGACTGCGCTCAGGGTGACTGTCAGACTGAGCGCAGTCGAAGGGTGGTTTCACGAACTAAATAATATTAAAACCGTTTTGCAAACAAACCAATATTAACTGAATCTGAATTCCGAACAAAAAATTGAAATGTTTCCCGGCTGAAATTGGCAGTTCAGTAACTTTAAACTTTTGAATTATAACACAAAACTACCGGAAAACCAACGTTTCATTATTTATCGTTTTTACTGAAAAAAGAACAATTGTATTACTAAAAATTATATAAATGAATATTACACATATTGAGCACATTGGAATTGCAGTAAACAATCTCGATGAAGCCATTCCATTTTACGAAAACATGCTGGGCCTTAAATGTTATGCCATCGAGGAGGTAAAAGACCAGAAAGTGAAAACTGCTTTTTTCATGGTTGGCCAAACAAAAATTGAATTGCTGGAATCAACAGATCCGGAAGGGCCAATCGGGAAGTTTGTTGAAAAGAAAGGACCGGGAATGCACCACCTGGCGTTCGCCGTTGATGATGTAAACCAGTCGCTAAATGAACTGGATGAAAAAGGGGTGAAATTAATCGATAGCTCGGCCAGAAAAGGGGCCGAAGGTTTACAGATTGGATTTCTTCACCCTAAATCAACTTTAGGCGTTTTAACTGAAATTTGCGGAAAAGATTAACCAACAACCAACCGATTTATGAGTACCCAGGATAAAATTAAAAAACTGATTGATTTGCGTGCCGAAGCAAATCTTGGAGGCGGTATAAAACGAATTGAATCGCAACACCGCAAAGGAAAGTTTACGGCCCGCGAACGAATTGATATGCTGCTCGACGAGGGCAGTTTCGAAGAATTTGACATGTTTGTAACCCACCGCTGCACCAATTTCGAAATGGAAAAACAGAAGTACCTTGGAGACGGAGTAGTTACCGGCCATGGAACGATAGATGGCCGCGTGGTTTATGTTTTTTCGCAGGATTTTACCATTTTCGGCGGTTCATTGTCTGAAACTTTTGCACAGAAAATTTGCAAAATAATGGACATGGCTATGAAAGCCGGTGCGCCTGTAATAGGAATTAACGATTCGGGTGGCGCCCGTATTCAGGAAGGAGTAACATCACTTGCAGGTTATGCCGAAATTTTTGAACGCAATATTCTGGCATCTGGCGTGATTCCGCAAATTTCGGCAATTTTTGGTCCCTGTGCCGGTGGAGCGGTTTACTCCCCTGCCCTCACCGATTTTATTATGATGACCGAGCAGAATTCCTATATGTTTGTTACCGGGCCAAAAGTGGTGAAAACAGTAACCGGAGAAAACATTTCGGTGGAGGATTTGGGCGGTGGAAAAATACACGCTTCAAAATCAGGAGTGGCACATTTCCTTCTGGAAAATGAACAGGAAGGGCTTTTAATTATCCGGAAATTGATCAGTTATCTTCCGCAAAATAACCTTGAGGACCCGCCGGTCGGTGAATGTTCCGATCCCATTGAACGTATGGATGATTATCTGAATGAACTCATTCCGGAAAATCCAAACCATCCATACGATATAATCGATGTTATTCATTCCATTGTAGATTATTCCGAATTCCTTGAAATACACCGCAATTATGCCAAGAATATTGTAGTTGGTTTTGCACGGTTTAATGGGCAGCCGGTTGGAATTGTTGCCAATCAGCCTAATTATCTGGCTGGCGTACTCGATATTGAAGCTTCGAGAAAAGCGGCGCGTTTTGTCCGTTTCTGCGACAGTTTTAATATTCCGGTAATAACACTTGTAGATGTGCCGGGATTTCTTCCGGGAAGCAAGCAGGAATATGGTGGAATTATCACGCACGGAGCCAAACTGATGTTTGCTTACGGCGAAGCAACTGTTCCAAAAATTACAGTTACTCTTCGAAAATCTTACGGTGGAGCGCATGATGTAATGTCGTGCAAGCAGTTGCGCGGCGACCTGAATTATGCCTGGCCAACTGCGGAAATAGCTGTTATGGGAGCATCGGGGGCGGTAGAAGTGCTGCATGGGAAAAAAATGGCAGAAATTGATGATCCTTCTGAAAAAGCAAAATTTGTTGCAAGTCATGAGGAAGAATACAGGGAGAAATTTGCCAATCCTTATCAGGCAGCAGCCTTTGGTTACATCGACGATATTATTGAACCACGCAACACCCGGTTCAGGATTATCCGCGGATTGCAAAGCCTGGCCACCAAAAAGCTGGTTAATCCGCCTAAAAAACATTCAAATATTCCACTTTAAATGAAAAAGCCATGAAACTACTTTTTTTGTTACTGGCCAATTCTCTGGAATTTGGTTTTACAGTGGCCATTGTTGGTTTTTCCATTGTTTTTGCTTCACTTACTCTTTTGGTGATTGTTTTTCAGCGGCTTCCAAAGTTGCTTAAAATAAAATTCAACAGCATCAGAAAACCGAAAGGCAAACAGGAAGAAATCATTACTGATGACCATGTTATGGAGGGAAATGTATCGGCTGCAATCAGTCTGGCGCTGCACCTCTATTTTAACGAACTGCACGACGAAGAGAGCAACATTGTTACCATTAAACAGGTTCGAAAAGCCTATTCACCGTGGAGTTCAAAAATTTACAGTGTTACCCAAAACTGGCCTAAAAATTAAATCCGCCTGAAATATCTGCAAAAAAATCATTCAGTTTTGAAGATAAACAGCGGAAATCACAATAATGAAGCAAAAAAATGAAAAAATATAAATTCACCATTAGCGGGAACGACTATGACGTTCATATAAAAGACATTGAAGACAATGTAGCTGAACTCGACGTAAACGGAACAATTTACAAAGTCGAAATCCACAACGAAATAAAGACTACGAAAACACCAAAACTTGTCCGAAAACCGGTGGAAAAAATGCCTGGCGAGGGACAAATCAAAAAAAGTGAATCTACCGGGAAACATCCGGTTTTGGCGCCGCTTCCCGGGACTATTCTTAAACTGAATGTTGCGGTTGGCGACGTGATTGCCGAAGGTCAGAATGTGCTGGTGATGGAAGCCATGAAAATGGAAAACCAGGTGCAGACTACCAAAGGCGGCGAAGTGCTTTCAATAAAAGTAAATGTGGGTGACAGCGTAATGCAAGACGACGTACTCATGGAAATCGGTTAACCTTTCAGAGCAAATTTACAATGAAAAAGATAGTTCAGTATTTATTAGTTGCATTGCTGGTAATTCCCGCTGTATTGGTTTCGGGAAACGAAAGGGATGTTAAAACGATTGTCACCAGCGGAAAATGGGTAAACCGCAGCGACGGCTATGTTCCCGATCCTACTTACAATCCGGAAGAAACCGGGGCCAATGAAAACATTCAAACCCAAAAACGTTTTAAAACATTTGGGTTCGAAGAAAACAACACCTTTATTCTCGATTCGGCAAAACAACGTTATACCGGGAAATACCAGCTTTCGGGTGATAAAATCATCATGAATTTTAATCCGGTTGAAGTCACGCATTTCCGGAAAAAAACGGATCCGAACAGCTCATCCAACGATTATATTTCAGTTAAGGAAACCGTGAAACTGCCGCAGCGGGAATTAACATTGACTGACAATGGTAAATTGGGTGGCGATGGTTTTACCTATAAAAATTACAGCGGCGCTGTTTCAGGGTTGCTGAACTTTTACGAATTTTCGGGTTTTGCAAACGTTACCTGGAAACACCTGGTAATGATGATTGTAGGTTTCTTTTTTATATTTCTGGCTATTCGCTACGATTTTGAACCACTCCTGCTTATTCCTATCGGATTTGGGATTTTAATCGGAAATATTCCCATGTTTCAGGCGGTTGATTTTAACCTGAAACTGGGGATTTATGAACCGGGATCAGTATTAAACATTTTGTACCAGGGTGTTGTTCAGGGTTGGTATCCGCCGCTGATTTTCCTTGGAATCGGAGCTATGACAGACTTTTCGTCGCTGATTTCAAATCCAAAACTGATGCTGCTGGGAGCCGCGGCGCAGGTAGGTATTTTCCTTACGTTTTTAGGTGCATTGTATCTTGGATTTGCCCCGCCCGAAGCTGGTGCAATTGGTATTATTGGCGGCGCCGATGGTCCGACGGCTATTTTTATTTCGTCGAAACTGGCAAACGGTTTAAATGTGATGGCCAACGGCGTAACGGTAAAAAACCTGATTGGGCCAATTGCCATTGCAGCGTATTCGTACATGGCGCTGGTGCCTGTTATCCAGCCGCCGGTTATTCGGTTGCTTACATCTAAAAAAGAACGCCGGATACGGATGAAACCACCGCGCGCAGTTTCCAAACTGGAGAAAATTCTTTTTCCGATACTTGGATTGATGTTAACGGCTTATATTGCGCCATCGGCACTGCCACTTCTCGGAATGCTTTTCTTTGGTAACCTGCTTAAAGAATCGGGTGTTACAAAACGCCTGGCACAAACAGCCAGCAATACGTTAATCGATATAGTTACCATACTTCTGGGAATTACAGTTGGTGCGTCAACGCAGGCCGACGTGTTTCTTACGCCGTCGTCGATAAAGATATTCGCATTGGGTGCGGGATCATTTGTAATAGCTACAGCAGGCGGTGTTATGGGAGCCAAAATCATGAACCTATTCATGAAAAAAGGAAATAAGATCAATCCGATGATTGGCGCCGCCGGTGTTTCTGCTGTCCCCGACAGCGCGCGGGTTGTGCAAACAATGGGATTAAAGGAAGATCCGACCAACCACTTGTTAATGCATGCGATGGCGCCTAATGTTTCCGGTGTTATTGGCTCGGCAGTGGCGGCGGGTATTTTGCTCAGCTTTTTGATGTAGAAAACAGAAAACAGAAAAATGGCATCCGTTGTAAAGACAAGGCATGCCTTGTCTCTGCAGATGATGCCCTTTTTCTGTTTTTCAGGTTCAGTTACAAATTTAAACTTTCCCCCTGAATCCATAAAAACCACGAGTCTTTTGCAATTTCATGCTTCAGAATGAAAACTTTTTCGTCGCTGGTTCGGACCTTAAAATAGTTGGCTGCCCTAAAGCGGGGATTTTGATTTCCCTGATACCAGCGATCCAGAATTTCAACAATTTCAAATTTGATGGTGTCCCAGTAAAAGCGCACCGGATATTCATCGGGCTTGTACCCTGAATAACATTCCACTTTTACAGCAATCAAATCTTTCATTGCAGTAAATTACAAAAAATGAATCAATATTGCTTCGGTAAGTCCTGCGAGTGCAATTATGCAATCATCTGAAATACTAAATATTAATGGAATTATTTCTGTTGTTCAATAATCTTCCGGATTTTGCGGTTGTTCATTTTTCCGGAATAAACAATCAGTGAATATTTCAGCACAAGTGGTTCTGTTTCAGAAAGAGGAACCGTTTTATTTCCCGGCCATGCTGCGTTTTGCATGCTGTTTTTGGCCCGCAAAATCCAGGATTGCGGATACCCCGGATTGTCAGGATTATCAACAATTATGATTCCGCCGTAGCTGTTGTTTTCTCCAACCGAACCGGAAATATTGATATAACCATTGGATTGAACAGCGGTTACTTTTGGTTCAATTTCGCCATTTGGGCCGGTAAATTTTACATCATCAGGCAAAATCATCCGCACCGAAAAGCCACTGTACCCTTTTTCGTCTTGCGAACCACCAATGGAAAGGTTTTCTTCCAGCGCCAGCAACCGGATTTCAAAATCTATTTTCCGGTAATTTCCTGATTTCGGATGAACCTGGATAATTGAATTTTCTTTTAAATACGGAACTTTCCGGCCATTCATTTGCCATTTGTCCGATTTCCAAAAAACTTCGATTTTCAGGACTCCCGTTCCGTTGCTTTTACTTATGAATTCAACATCAGCCACATCCTGTTCAAAATCTTTTATCTCCCATGGATCGCCTATTCGTTCCCCATCGATCCATACCTGGTGCCAGGCCCAGAAAATTCCGCGATGATGCAGGTGATCATCCGGAAAATCTTCAGTTAAAATATTACCGTCAATTCCCCACAATGGATGAATGTAATTGGTTCGTTGGTATTCTCCATTTTTACTTTTGGGCTGAATCTGGTAAAAAAGAATTTTTTCGCCCTGTTCGGTGACTAAAATACCGTCGTCGGCTGGTTGTATGGTTACCTGTGCATTTAAACCAAATACAAAATTCAAAAAAACTGTGAGCGCGAAAAGCCGTTTCATTTTATTTGTTTTTTACTGAATGATTTTTACCAGTACCCAAAATACCAGCCGGAAAATTAACAACAGGAAATACAGCGCCAAACCTCCCAAAAGGACGATGTGCAACTGTGATATTAAATCTTTTAAACCATTATCGTACTTTAAAACAGAAAACAAAACGAATCCGAAACTGGTTAATAAACAAACTGTAAAAATCAAAAATTCGGTTTTAATGCTTTTTCCGGTTTTTCTTTTGCTATTCATTCGAATAAATTATTTTTTACTGAAATTCAATTTAAAATTACAATTTTCCTTCAAAATAAAACTCCCCGGCAATAATACCGGAGAGTTTTGTATTAAATAATGAACAAGTATTTAAACTTTTGGTTCCCAACCGGGTGCATATTTCCGATCCCAAAGTTTCATGGCATCGCTGTCTTTCATTTTCCCGGTTTTGGCATCCACATCAAAATCTTTACCCACACGATAGGCAACGTTGGCATAATGTACCATCGACTGGCTAATTGCGCCTTCTTCGATTGGCGAATTGAGTTTATCTTTTCCGCGAATGGTGTTGTAGAAATTCTGAACGTGACCAGTGGTCATGTCGCCACCGCCGCCTAAAGCTGTTCCGGCTTCGTTTGACGATGACTTGCTGTCTTTCACCAGTTTTCCCCTTCTGTCGTACAATTCGTATTTTCCCCTGTCGACAAAAACAGAACCGTCGCTTCCGTAAATTATAGTTCCCCGGTCGGCGCCGTAAGTATTGTAACCATTGCGGCTTTTTCCGTCCCAGTTAATTATTTTATCTTCCGGAAAACTGAAAGTTGCGAACATGGTGTCATACATTTCCCAGCCGTCTTCCGGGAAATGACGTTTTGCAGCCTGAACATGCACATGCTCCGGATAATCCACCTGCAAAGCCCAGCGGGCAACATCCAGCTCGTGTGTGGCATTGTTGCCTGTTTCCGCAGTTCCGTAATCCCATCCGTACCAGTGCCAGTTATAATCCCATGTTTCTTCGGTATAATCGCGGCGTGGCGCCGGCCCCTGGAAAAGTTCCCAATCCAGTCCGGCAGGAGCTGGCGCTTTTTTCTGCACCGGAACCTCTCCGCGCGAATTGGAATAAAACGCCAGCGCTTTATATGGAGTGCCAATTCTTCCGTTGTGGATTTCCTTCATAATTTCGATGGTATGGTCCGACGAACGTTGCTGGTTTCCCATTTGAACCACTTTGTTGTATTTTTTCTGCGCATCCACTACCAGTTTATTTTCGAACATGTTGTGGCTGCAAGGTTTTTCAACATATACATGTTTGCCGCCTTGCATGGCCATAATTGCACCGGGCGTATGCCAGTGATCGGGAGTGGCAATCATCAGCAGGTCAACTTCCGGATCATCGATAACTTTCCGGACGTCGTTTTCCAGTTTTGGTTTATAATCGATATACTTCGAAAAATTCTTTGCTGCTTTTTCTCGCTGGCTTTCCATAACATCGCACAGGTAAACCAGCTGTACATTGCTTTCTTTTTGCGACACCGGCTCGTAATAGGCACCCAACCTGCGGCCAAGGCCAATAATTGCCACATTCAACCTGTCGTTTGCTCCAATTATCTTTCTGTAACTTTGTGCTGTCATTCCCATGGCTGTTCCACCAATGGTAATACCTGCCGCACCGACAGATACTTTTTTTATAAAATCTCTTCTGTTTGAACTCATTTTAATATTCTTTTTAATTACATCGTTGCCATTATTCCTCTAACGTATCCCAGTGATTCCATCATTCCCGGAAGCGGATCTTTTCCTTCAGCTTCATATTCAAGTGCCAAAACCCCGTTGTAACCTAAATCATCCACTGCATTTAAAAACGAAACAAAATCAATTACGCCGCGGCCAATGATGCAGGTTTGCCCGTCGCTTGTTGCTTTTGTTACATCCTTGATATGAACATCGAAAACACGTTCGAAATAATCTTTTAAATCCTGCTCGGGATCGCGGCCAATGCGTTTGGTGTGGCCAATATCGATGCACAATCCCATACGTTTGTCCCTGTTTTTAATTTTCTCGTAAGCACTTTCGGCACTCGGATACAGTTTATCGCCCGGGCCATGATTGTGAATAGCCAGTTTGATGTCGTAATCTTTTACTTTTCCTTCCACATAATCCAGCAGTTCGTGATTTGGAACTCCAATTATTACATCCATTCCGGCGGTTTTGGCATATTCAAACCCTTGATCAACATCATCTTTGGTTTTCATATAAATTACACCGCCACCGTACAAATCAATTCCGTGCTCTTTACAATCGGCAACGGCTTGTTTAATGGTTTCCTTACTTGCATCAAGCGGAAGGTGCATGCTTTTAAACGAAACCTTATCAACACCGCAGCGACTGACCATCTCCAGTGCTTCTTCCCTGGGGAATTCGCGCAAAGAGTACGAAGCGACACCCAAATCAAAATCAAAATTTTCTTTTTTGGCCTGAGCCTTAGAAACTGATGCTTTTGTGAGGCCCGGAACAGCAGTTGCTGCAATTCCCAGACCGGCTGCTTTTAAAAAACTTCTTCTGTTTGCCATAATTATAATTTTCTTATTTTAATACTTCTGAAATGAACAGTGTTGTTATGATCCTGAATTAGAATTGGACTTTTTTCGGCCATTCCGAAATTTTCATAATCGGCATATTTGCTGCGGGCAACCAGCGCTTTATAAATTTTGCTTCCACGCTCGTATTCCACCACTTTTCGGCCATTCAGCCAGTGCTGAACAGTTCCGTCGGGATACATTACAATGCGGCCGCGGTTCCAATCGCCAGGGCCATTTACAAAACGACCTTCTGTTTCCGATGGAATTAAATCGTATAACGAAGCCAGTTTACGGTTTCCAACAACGCCCTCTTTTGCATCCGGATGTTTTTTATCATCCAGAATCTGATATTCCAAACCAATGCCGGGACCGTTGTTTCCCAGACCATACTTTATTCCACTGTTGGCTCCTTCGGTAAAATTAAAATCGAATTTCAGTTCGAATGGCCCGAATTCTTCTTTTGTAACGATATCGCCACCCCTGGCCGAATTATTTCCTTCGTTTCCAACAACTGTAAGAATGCCGTCTTCCACTTTCCATCCTTCATCAGGAAATCCGCTGCCCGTGGCGCTTTTCCATTTATCGGTTGATTTGCCGTCGAAAAGCAACTCGAAACCTTTTTCTTTTTCTGCCGCGCTTAAATCGTTGGCCAGCAGGTTTACAACGTAAATTCCTTCGGCTGACGCCGGTTTAAGGTTTTCTGTTTTTATACGGATATTTTTCCACTTAATCTGGTGACCGGCTTTCGCTTCATCATCACCAATACCATGTACCTGAAGCGCGATGAAACCTTTCTTCGTCATATCATCAATAACATGTGCACAAGCCACACCATTCAACCAGGTTTTTATGTTGTTTCCAATGCACTCAATCCGGTAATGGTTCCAGTCGTTCATTTTAAAAGCTGATTGCGCTTCCGGGTTTAATTCCATCGGATAGAGCCAGCCCCTGCGTGCTTCATCGTAAATTCCACCGCTCCATGCCCTTTCCGAAGGATCCACTTCGCACTGGTAACCATGAACCCTGCCGCTCATATAATCTTCTTTGCTTTCGCTGCGAAACTGAATGCCCGAATTCATGTTTTCTTTCACCAGCAGATCCACTTCAAAAATAAAATCACCGTACTCCTTTTCGGTGCGAAGGAAAGAATTTGGCGTATTTAATACCGTTGTACCTACAATTGTACCGTCAACAACTCCATATAAAGCTTCGCCATTCAACTGTTTCCAGCCACTTAAATCTTTTCCGTTGAATAAATTCACCCAACCATCATTTTGCGCAAATGCGGCCGGAGGAAATGTTAACAACAGGAAAATGGAATAAATAAAGTATTTTTTCATTTTATAAAATTTTGTTTAATATAATGTTTTATCAAAATCATTCAGCATACAATTCAACATCAGTAATTTATGACACTGCGGAAATCGCATAGGAAGATTATTCAATCAACTGTTATGATGGCCGGCTTCTATCTGCTTCATTGGTTACTAATTAAATTGTTGTTTTAAAAAATTCCCGTGTACGAACACGATATGGACAAATTTAAACTTTTTTTGGTGTGAATGGCGATGTTGAACAACACAATTATTGCCCTAAACTCATTTTTTATGCCATTTATAAGAAGCGAAAATAAAAAAACCTTCATCGTTTGACACAGGTTTTAATAAAATTTACCTTGATATTTAATTGGTTACAGCAAAAAAAGTTGTAACTGAACCTTTTGGCGCCGTATAATAAATTTCTCCGTTTATAACATCAAAATCTCCTGTTTCCTGGTATAAGTTCGTTTCATCTTCCGTTGTGCGGAATGCTTTAAACTTCTCTGCCAAACAACCTTCAATTTTTATTATTATTGATTTATCGGTATTGGTATTCATGTTGGTGACCACAAAAGCATTCGGATTTTCTGTTTTTCCATGCCCGAAAGCAATAACCGGCACCTCGGTATCCATAGAAATTGTACGGCAGACATCCATTCCGGGTTGACCGGCACGCGTAATTTGCTTGTAGAAATAATATCCGCGGCGCACTTCATAAGTTCCGTCTTCGTGCACTGTAAACGCCGAACCCGGATTTGGATCGCCGCCAACCCACTGCGGCGGACGCTGTATTCCAGCCCACGGAATTATACCGTTTACACGTGCTGAATAAATATTATCGTGCATCTCCTTTATATTTTTTGCATCCATTTTACTCCAGCTGGTTGAAGTTACCCAGGCATGCAACAGCGGCTTTTTTGCCCTGATCATTTGTGTGCCGAGGCAATTGTGGTCGCCAAACCAGCGGCTGTTATAATTTCCGCTGAAAAAGCCGTGTGAAGTTATCAGTCCCAGAGCTTTTACACATTCATTGTCGCGGGTAATTGCATCGGAATATCCCCAGTACGAAAAACGGTACCAGTTGGTAGTTTCTCCAGGTGTTACGCCCACATCGCCCAAACCGGCGTCTATCAGTTTATTATTGGTCAGTTTTATCATTTCAACCACCAGTTCAGGGCTCCAGAACATGTTGTAATCGTGGCCCTCCCCAATGTTTGGATCTTTTCCGTCGAGTGGCCAGCGTTCCCAATCCTCGCCTTCGTTGTGGAGCGAAACATAATTAACCGGAAAATCTTCTTTTTCGCGAAGAAACTTTACCCAGCTCACCAGGTATTCAGCCAAATCTTCTTTATGCTGCGGCTCGAGGTCGCGGCCGCGTATTTTCTTTTGCAACGTCATGTAGGCCGGAGGTCCGTATAAAGTTGTTATTATCTGCAAATCACGATTATTCTCGCGTGTTTTCGCCAATCCTTTCCGTACAAATTCGCGCATGTTTTTAGTCGTTGTTTCGTGGTCGTACTTACCACCAGGTTGGGTTTGATGAAAAGGATCGTAAAACATTTTTACCAACCCCACTTTCAAGCCATCTTCCCCAAAAACCATTTCAATAATTTCATTTTTTTGCTGCTCATCCAGCAAACTAAAACCGCCATACTCCTGTGCATATTCATTGTAATCAGGAGTTTGAGCCGTTTCAACATAGTTAAAACCGAACCCGTCCCAGTCGCGCACTTTTTCGTTAAATTTTACCGTTACCGGAACACCTTTAATTACCGGATACTGAGCGTTTAAATGCATAGTCAGGCAGAGAAGAATGACTAAAAAAAGTCTGGATTTTTTCATTGTATTGGTTTATTTTTTTTGATTTGTTGCAAGATATAAAAAGCAACTTTAGTAATTTAAATTATTGTCGTATTTCCAAAATTATTAACCGGGAACGTTACCGAAAATGTTTTAATTTTTTGCATATCATTTTTATAATTTCGAAATTGAACAAAATAATATTCAGCTATGAACCGCTTGAAGGATGACCACCGATTTAATTATGCATTACTAATTGTTTTCGCTGTTTCCATGGGATTTCTGGAAGCAATTGTTGTTGTTTACGTGCGGGAATTATATTATCCCAATGGTTTTGAATTTCCATTAAAAGCGCTGCCGCCAAAAATTATTGTGATAGAATTAATTCGTGAACTTGCTACCATGTTTATGCTTGGTTCTGTGGCGTGGCTGACCGGAAAAACATTTATCCGCAGACTTTCAGCATTTATTTTTATGTTCGGAATTTGGGATATCATCTATTATATCGCTTTGAAAATTTTCCTGGACTGGCCGGAATCATTGTTTACCTGGGACATATTATTTCTAATTCCAATAACGTGGACGAGCCCGGTACTTGCTCCGGTGCTTTGTTCGGCTGTGATGATTTTTATGGCTGTTTTTCTGGAACATTTTCGCAGCAGAGGTAAACTTCAGAAAATCAAGCTGATTGAATTGCTGTTAATATATACTGGCGCAGGAGTAATATTATATACATTCGTTTACGATTTTGGAAAAATTATTTTGAAGGGAAATTTTCTTGGCGATTTTCTGACACTTCCTGAAAATCCGGGGTTTTTGGATATCCTGACAAGTTATGTTCCTGATAATTATCAGTGGTTTATTTTTTCAGTTGGATTACTACTTATCATTTTTGGAATCGGATTAATAATTAAAAGGGCTTCCAGATAATTCAGTTATTCGTTAACAAAAAAAACTAAACGGCTTCACATCAATTATGTAAAGGCCGTTTTATTCAACTCTAAATTAACAATAAAAATACTAAAAATCAAGTTGTTGTACATTTGTAAACAGCATGTTTCAAGGTGTCATTCCCATTGCTTTTATGTAACCTTCGTTGATTTCTGTATTTTCAAATTTCATATTATCGATAAACTGCAGCATTGCTTTTTTGGCAATTTCCTGGTTGGGCCGCACTTTTCTGATTTCATCGAAACCGGTTCTCGGCGCCTTTGCAAATTCAAGCACAACATCCCAGTTTTCAGGTGTCGGAATCGTTCGCATGCAACTTGAACGCCGCATTTTTTTGTAGGGCCAGTAAGTCCAGCCGATGTTGTTTTTGTTCATCAACCTTGTCCAGGCACCAATCCACTGGTCGTTATTTTCGCCCGTTTCTCCCATGTACAGCGGAAGATTGACTGAATCGCGGAAATCCACGTAATCCTGAATATTGGCCTGCAACGTGTCGCACCAGTAACGATGGCAGGTGTACATGATGTTGTCGTCGAATTTTGAATCGGTAAAAACCCTGAAATTGCTGTTCCATTGCGCTCCTCCCAAAAGTACAATGTGGTTTTTATCCACTTCGCGAATGGCGGAGACGGCCTTTTTATACAGCGGTTCCAGCTGCGGATTAAGTATTTCATATTCATCTTCGAAATATGTGGCAATGGGTTCATTTAGCAAATCATAACCTAGAATAACCGGTTCGTTACTGTACCGTTCCGCAATATTCTTCCAGATTTCAATAAACTGCTGCTGGCTTTCTTCGCTCACCATCAGCCACGGATAACCATAACTGTCGTCAATGTTGTCGCCGGTTTGTCCGCCCGGTGCATCGTGCATATCCAGAATTACATACAAATTTGCCTTGCGGCACCAGTTTACGAGACTATCGATACGTGCGAAACCATCCTGTTTGGAAGATAATCCCATAAAATCTTCATCAGTAAAAAGTTTATAATGAAACGGCAAGCGAATGGTATTCATTCCCGTTGATTTTATGTACTGAATATCTTTTTCAGTAATGTAATTGTCCTTAAAAAGCTGCCAGAATTGATGGGTAAAATCGGGACCAACTATCTCTTTAAACGCCTGGTCGATTAAACGGGCAGAACTGGTGCGGCCAAATCCAAACATATAACCTTCGGGATTTAGCCAGTTACCCAGATTAATTCCCTGAATGAAAAGCTTTTCGCCATCGGGAGTAAAAAGATCAGGGCCGGAAATGGTAATAAATTCAGGCTTAGATTCCTGAACTTTTTCAGTTTTTTGAGAACAGGAACTCAAAAGAACGACACATAAAAGGAGTAAAAACAAGATTTTGTTTTTCATGATTTAAAATTTGATAGTTGAAAATTGAATGCGCAAAATAGTAAAAAACTACCTGTTGAAAAATAATTTTACACTGGAACAAATGGAATGTACTACCTGAATTTTTGCATCAAAATATTACAAACCCACCATTCGGCTTTAACGAAACAGATAACCCAGAGTTGCTTCCGGTATTGGATACAACCAAATCATCGCGGTTTTCGCCATCGGATATGCAAGTTGCATTTGTCAATCCTTCCGGGAGGGTTAGCTGAACATCCTGCACCTCATTTTTACCGTTGATACCTGCAATAAACCAATCTTCACCTTTTCGGCGGGCAACAATAAAAAGTTCGCCCGGGATAGCTTTAATTACTTTTGATTCATCCCATGCTGCGGGAACTTTTTTAAGGAATTCAATTGACTGTGGTGGAAGAGAATGGTAGCTTTCCGGTGTATCAGCCATATGAATGATTCCGGATTCGTAAACTATAGTAAGGGCAAGTTCGTGAGCCGAAGTAGTTTTATGCGGATACCGGTTATCGGAAAAAGTTGCAGGCGTAAAATCCACAGGGCCGGCAGTTCCTCGCAGCACTGCCGCCAGTGTATTGTATGAAGCGGTAATATCGGGATATGTTTTCGAGAAACGGTAACATTCCGCACCACGCACTGCTTCCATTGTCAGGAGGTTCGGATAGGTTCGTGTCCAGCCACGCGGCAGTGTACATCCGTGAAAATCCACAAGCAACCTGTGCTTTGCAGCATCTTCGAGTATTTTTCTGTAAAGTTCAATTCCAAATTGTTTGTCGGTGGCAAAAAAGTCAACTTTAATTCCTTTAATCCCCCACTCTTCCAGCCGTGACATTTCTTTTTCGCGTGTATCGTCATTAAACAGCACAAATTCTTCATTTTGTGCCGAACTGTCGCGTCGCCCGCCCGAATTATACCAAAGCAGCAAACCAACATTTTTTTTATTTGCATAGTCAACAACATCTTCAATATTTCCATCGCGCATATGTTCCCATCCTGCATCAACCAGCGAATATTCCCAGCCCATTTCGGCCGACAAATCAACAAAGCGCTTTAGCTCCTTTACTGTTCTGCCTCCGGTTGAAGACCACCATTCCCATGATGCCCGGCCGGTTTTTATCCATGAAGTATCTTCAATTTTTGAAGGCTCAGCTAAATGATACACCATTTGTGACTCAACAATCCCGTTCAGTGAATCGCTGATTAAAATGAAACGCCACGGCATTTCCCAGGGCAACAAAGAAGAAGGGTTTGCACTGCCGTCGCCCAAACGTTCATTCTGCTCCGGTAACGAAACCGAATACAAACCGTTTGTACAATCTTGTTTCAGATGAGTACCGCAGTAATTTTCATCGAGAGCGGATTCAGAAATGTAAATCCATTTTTCTTCGGAATGAAAAAGCAGTGGATAAGTCCATCCTACTTCATTGGGTGATGCAGTTCCTGACTTTACTGCCACATAGTTTTCTTCGTATCCCGGATTTCCCCACGGTGTTGCAAACTGATACGGCGACATCCAGCCATCAATTTCGGCCGGCACTGCAAAACCCGTATTTTCTGAAATTACTGTCACTTTTTCATCAGATTTCCCGGGAAACCGGTACCGAAAAGTCATTCCTTCATCAAATAACCGAAATACGATTTCCAGTTCCTGACCCGTTTCATTTTCAAAAGTAACAGTGGCTTCATTGGCCTTATACGATAAATTGCTTTGCTTGCCCGAAATCATTTGATAATCTTCACTAACCTGTTGCGGTTCCGAAACATGTTTCAATTGAAGATGATTTGTAAAATCTGCATTTTCGCGTGTTAATCCCAGCGGAGATTTCAAAACAACCGTATTTTCTTCGCCATTTTCGATTGAATTAATCTGGTAGAAAACCTGTTTTTCGTCATTGGCAGTTACCACTACTTTCAGGTTTCCGGAAGGAGATTCCAGTGAAAGAAATTCGCTTTTTGAATTACACGAACTGAAGAATACAACAATAAGCATTAAAAAAATATACTTCATCTTTATTTGGTTTTTAAAACAACAATATTATATAAAAAATTGAAATTTGTTGAACCCGTTCCGGGTTCCGGATTGTACTTCACCTTAGCCCCGCATTTCATACGGGGTTATTCCAATTTAATCCTTTCAGGATTGTTTTACTTCCTGATTCTGTTATTTGTTATTCGATATTTTTTATTTCTTTTAATCTCCAATTGATTGTGCTGATTTTCGCAGAAATTATAAAATCTGCATGTACTTCCAATATCGAAATTCTGCAATCGACATTCGATATTCGACATTCATTACTTGAATATCGATTAAAAACAATTTTATCTGCGCAAAATCTGAACTTCCTGTATTTGTAAATAATGAAATATGTTGAACCCTTTCGGTTCCGGATTGTACTTCGCCCTTAGCCCCGCATTTCATACGGGATTATTCCAATTTAATTCTTTCAGGAATTTTTTACTTCCTGATTTCATCATCCCTTATAATCTCCAGCTGATTGCACTGATTTTCGCAGAAATTATAAAATCTGTGTGAATCTGCGAAATCGAAATTCTGCAATCGTAATTCGACATTCTACATTCTTTTCCTGAAATTCTGTTATTCCCTGTCAGGCCAGACAGACGGGCTTATTCGATATTTCTTATTTATTCTTGATCACCTGCGGATGGCACGGTTTATTCCGACAGATGGCCAATTTCTCTGCGGTTACTTCCCGGTGCACCAGTTAAATCATCGCCTAAATCATTTCGGGCTTCATCAGCAATTTTTTCAAGTTTTTTCACAATTTCAGGATAAAACTTCATCACATTGTACCGTTCGCCCGGGTCTCGGCGCAAATCATACAAACCCGCCTCTACCTGCGAATTTTCATTTACTTTCCCCGGCATTCCATCTTTCCCAGGCTCAAATCCCTCATAAGTTCTTCCCGGATGCGGAAATACCAATTTCCATTGCCCGTCCTGAACTGCTTCAAGATTATTGTTTCGATAATAGTAATAGAATGATTTCCGGGGAGAATCGGTCGTTTCCCCTTTCAATAAAGGATATAAGCTGAAACCATCGATTTGATTTTGTGGTAGCGGCGCCTCAGCAATATCAGCAAGAGTAGGTAAAATATCGATTCCTGAAATCAGGTTATTATTTACTGTTCCGGGAGAAATTACACCTTTCCACAACATCAGGCACGGAACCCGCTGCCCGCCTTCGAAAGAAGTTCCCTTTCCCTCGCGCAGTCCACCTGTGCTACCGGCATGATTTCCGTAGTTAATCCACGGTCCGTTATCCGAAGTGAAAATAACCAGTGTGTTTTCATCGAGTTTCAGTTCTTCAAGCGTCTTCAAAACCTGTCCGACGCTCCAGTCGATTTCCTCCATCACATCGCCGTACAAACCTTGTTTCGATTTTCCTTTAAATTTATTGGAAACAAACAGCGGCACATGTGCCATTGGATGCGCCAGGTAAACAAAAAACGGGTTGTTTTTATTTTTTTTGATGAACGAAACGGCCCGTTCAGTAAACTCAGTGGTGAATTTCGACTGGTCAGGTCCTTTTTCTATTACTTCATCTCCTTCAATCAATGGCAACGGTGGATAATAATTTTTATTGGTTGGATGATTAGGCCACATATCGTTAGAGTATGGAATTCCAAAATATTCATCGAAACCATGGTGTGGCGGCAAAAACTGTTTGTGGTGTCCCAAATGCCATTTTCCGAATGCAGCGGTTGCATACCCTTTCTTTTTTAAGACATCGGCAATAGTTTCCTCGTTGTCGCTAATACCAACTTTTGCAGTATGATCAAGTGCACCGCGAAATCCAACACGATTGGGATAACAACCGGTGAGCAAGCCGGCCCGCGATGCGCTGCAAACTGCCTGCGGAGCGTAATAATGTGAAAAGAAAACTCCCTGCGATGCCATTTTATCGAGGTTGGGAGTGGAATAACCAACAGCTCCGGTTAATGCAATATCGCCGTAACCAACATCATCAAGATAAATAACAACGAAATTTGTTGGCTTTTTATGCTGTCCGGCTGCTTGCAAAAAAGATGCAGACAGCAAAAATATCAGTACAAATGGGAAAAGTTTGAATTTCATTTTTAACTTTTGGATTTGATAATTTGGTTAAAAATAAAAAATTATCCTGCACCGCATGCAAAAAGTTCAAATATTGGATAACAGGTAAATGATTAAAATAATGCCGCCGATTATTATTATAAGCGTTATCAGAAGCGACAGCTTTGTGGAGGAAACAAAGTTGCCGTCCTGCAATTGCCGGTAATTTTTTCTATATTGCAAAAAAGACAAAACTGCTATCACCACGCCAATGGCAACCATTGTAACCCCTATAATTGCAGAATACCCCTTTGTTGAAATATCAGTGTTTTCTAACAGTATTGACAGTTGTTTTAGAAATAAGGTAAACTTTACTATTACGAAACCAAAACCCATAAATGCAATACTTGTGCGAATCCAGGCAAGAAAAGTTCTTTCATTGGCAAGGTGCTCTCTTGATTTTGGAAATGAGTTTTTATCTTTAGTTTCCGTCATTACATTCTTTATTAATTTTCTTCCAGCATCAAATGAACCATTTATATTTCACAGGAAATGAAGGTCCCGTACTTTAATCTTTATAAACTTTTTCCAGCTTTTTTAGCAATGCTTTATACATCTCAGGCCGTTCTTTTTCCAGTGTGCTTTTATTCCAGGCGTACATTTGCTTTAGGTTGCCCCAGGTTTTACAGGGATCAGAATAGTTCCACTCTACAGGGCCATTGTCATCGGTATAGTAGTTTGGACGTTTTTCAGGAAAGGGCTTTTTGAACTTTCCCGCCCAACTGCTTTTTGCGGGGTCATCCGGATTATGTGTCGGATCGATAACATACAATACAGATGGTGTATCGCCCACCCTGAAATATTGTGCCCATTCCTGGTTTTTGGTTACTTCTTTCAGGTGGTTTCCCATTGCCCCAAATTCCGAAAGTTTGTTAAACATCTCTTTTGGTCCGTTTCCCGAAAACATTCCGTTGTAGGTCCAGTTGATTTCAAGCCACCACATGTTGTTCAACCGCGGGTCGTTGTATATTTCGTTTCTGCCGGGACCATTCCAGTTGGGCTCCTTACAGTTTTCTCCGGCGACTTCATCTTCAGGGCCATATTTCAGTCCTGTTCCAATGGTGATTAAACGAATATGATCAGTAATCTCAGGATATTTACTTATTGCTTTGCCAAAGTTTTTCATGTTTCCCCAAACCAGCACATATAATGGTTCCGGTGCATTCAATGCTGCACTTTTTAACCGCAGGATTGCATCTTCATCATTTTCAGCCAGCAGGTTGCGGATATTTTCAGGTTGCGGATATCCCTGTTTTTGAAAATCGTACTTTGAATAATCTTCAGCATACGCATCGATGGCCATATTCGCGGCTTCCAAACCCTGTGCATTCCAGCGATCGGTTACAATACCTCCGATATCGAGTTCGTTGGCATACCAAAGCAAATGCACCAGCGACTGCCGGTCGTCCGGATCGCCCTTGTCGATGTTGATGTCTGTAAATACAAATACGCGGGGATGATTTTCCCGGCTATAGGAAGAAAAAGATACAAACAATAAAATGGCAAGCAAAAGAGATTGGTTCATTCGGATTATTTTGAGTTCAAAAATATCAAATATTGAAGAATAAACAGGAAGGAAACAGAAGTAGTTGCCTGGGTTTTTAATTAAAAAGTAAAGCCCCCGTTACTTCCCGTTAAAAAATTGCAGCAACTGTTCCTGTTTTTCTTCTAAATCGAACGCGTTTGAATTCCATGTTTCACCTTTGTCCAAACCAAGCCACTCCCTAAATTCCCTGTACTCGGGATGCTTTTTATTTTTAAGGATATCTTTCATGTTTTCGTAGCCGCCAACACCTCCGCAATCTTCGGGTGGACAAGCGCCCTGGCCGGCAAGTAACCGGGGTGATGTTGTTGTTTCAGAAATGATTTTCTCCAGTGTTATCAGGTGTTCCCAGGAGTCGCCAAAATCATACAGGTAAATAAACTGTTGTTTCTCCGTGCGGAATATTTCAGAGAGACTGATTTCTGCCGCTTCCAATTGATTTTCACCAAAAGTATCAGCATTTTCTTCTATTTCGGTAATGACAACTTTTGAGTTATATTCTTTTTCTGAAAATTGGAACAGATGGTAATTTTCCCAACCAAATACCATCTGAATAATGTAATGAAAATGCAGGAATGAATAATAGGACGGAACAGTTACTTTTCTCCATACAGTTGGATTATTAATGTCCTGAAGTTGTATCTTAAACTGAAAAGTTTCACTGTTTTTTACTTCATTTTCATTGTATTCCGGCATTCCTTCCGGAAACTCAATACCGGGTTCCCACGGATCAATAAATTCATCAAAATCAACATCAACATCGTCATCATCAAAATCATCGTCATCAACAAACGGATCTTCATCCAGCGCATTGACAAAGCCATAGTTGCCAGTGCCAGCTGTTTTTTCAAGCTGGGCTATAATCTGACCGGCACGCAAATCACTTTCGAGGGGCCCCTTTACATAAAATGGCTGCCCGTTATGGCCACATTCAATTTCCATCCATTCAATATCCTCTGTATCTTCTTCAAGTATGTATTGCGATACTGAAAAATCATGGTGTGGCTTAAAACCAAAATCTTCGGCAAATTCAATCCCTGCAAAAATAATATTATGGACCAATGTATAATCAGCAGGTTCGATATCCATACTTTCTTTTGTGTGCAAAAGCAGTTCGTTGTATTCCCCGGGTGAGATATTAAAGAAATAGTGGGAATCTTTTACCCCCAGGCATTTTAAATCGACAAGATAAAGCCCCAGTGTCAGGTTTCCATTGGTGTGTTTCCGTGCCACTGTAATATTGGCGAGTCCATCTTCCCAACCCACATTTATCCAACATTCATGAATGGGCAGGGTCCTTGCCTTTTGCCTGATGTACTGCACGGGCGAGAGCATTTGAATTACTTTTGTTTTCTTTTTCTTTGCCATTTTACCTTCATTTAATCATTTCATTAACCGGTTTAATTCTATGCGAATAAAATTTTTTTCTACTAAAAAAACAATACAACCATTCCGTATTTTTCAATCCCCGTGCGGAGGTTATTTTTAATATACCCAATTAAAATTTATGAAATCATAATTCATCTGACCCGTTTCTTCTGTGCGGAGAGTAATTGTCTGAATTCCTTTTTCAAGATGAATCTGCGCTGCTTTACCGATATAATTCCAGTGGTGCCACTGCCGCCATCCCACAGAATCTTCTGCCACAAATGTTGACGGGATTAAAATGAAAGCGGATGGATTTCCATCATTGCCCGAAATTGAAATCTTAGCATTTTGATTTGATGTATACATGATTCCCAGCTGATAAGTTCCTGCTTTTTGAACATCGACAGTGTATTTTATCCATTCGCCCGGCTCTGTCCAGCCGACATATAATTGATCTTTTTCAGGTTTAACAAGATTGTAGGGACTGTTATCGATTGCCGGTGTTCTGAATTTTGTATAGGAAATATCCACACCTTCATTCATCCGAAATTCATTCAGGGAAGTTCCGTCAGCAGGATTTAACCTGCCGCTGCCGTTGTTTACTGAATCCACATCGTGATAGGCTACTCCTTCCCCACCCGAATCGTACAGTTCACATTGCAGCTTTCCGGGAATTTGCTGCACATTTCCGTTCCACGGTTTGTTTTGTGAGATTACAGGTAATCCAGCCAAAACCAGGAGAGCCACCAATAAAAGCGACGAATAATTCTTCATTATTTTAAGATTTTACCACCAATTTTTTCATTGAATCTTTGATTAAATATTATTTTCCCTTTTCGGCATATTCTTCCTTTTTCATTTCATAATAATCCTGAAGCACATAAAAAGCCTTTTTCTTTTCTCCGGTTTCCGAGATTAAACCTTTGCGGTTCCAGTCATCCTGGATATCACTCAACACGCGTCGCGGAGATTTAAAATCGGCTAAAATCCAGGGAGTCATTCCCCGCAGTTGTGGAATTTTATCGAGCATTTTAACTGTTTCTTCATACAAATACTCCTGAAATTCTTCTGTCCAGCGTGTATTTTTATCGCCATGAAATCCCTGCAATGCACCTGCACCAAATTCGGTAACTATCACCGGTTTGTTAAATTCAATATCGAAAACTGCAGTACGGGCTTTATCCGGCAGCCCGTCATACCAGCCAATGTATTCATTGAATGCAATAACATCCACATATTCCTGAAGCGGATCTTCAACAACCTGTGTGTTTTCTGTTCCTTCCTTTGTATGCCGTTCCAGGGCTGCGCTGACAAATCGTACGGGATCCATTTCATTGGCCGTTTCAATCATTTTTTTCAAAAATGCTGTTCTTTCCGGGGAAATTGGAGTTTCATTTGCCATAGACCAGATAATTACCGAAGCCTTGTTTTTATCGCGGTTAATCATGTCGGTCAATTGTTGTTTTGCATTATTGAATGTTGTTTCGTTTTGCCATTGTATTGTCCAGTATACCGGTACTTCCGACCAAACCATGATTCCCATTTCATCGGCTACCCTTGTCATATTTTCGTTGTGCGGGTAATGCGCCAGCCTCACAAAATTGCAACCCAGTTCTTTTGCCCATCCCAGCAGCATACGCGCATCTTCTACTGAATACGCACGTCCGCCACGGATTCCGTTTTCCTCATGAATACTTATTCCGCGTAAAAAAACAGGCTGCCCGTTAAGCAAAATATCAGCGCCATCAGTTTTTAATGTCCGAAATCCGATTTTATCCTGTAAAACATTCTCATTCAACACTAAATTGACTTCATATAAATAAGGAGTTTGAGGTGACCACAAATTCAGGTTTTTAGCACTTACAGAGGCTTTTGCAATTCCCTGGCTGTTTGTTTTTAAAGTTGATTTAATATTTGCTTCCGGAATATCAAGAATAATTTCCCGGTTGGCTTTTGCCGGGCCATTTAATGTCACTGAGATTTCAAGTTCATCGTTTTTATCTTTTGCAAGCTGAATGTAATCATCCTGGATAAAAGTTTCGGGTACTTCAATAATTTTCACATCGCGGGTTAACCCTCCGTAGTTCCACCAGTCGGTGTTGATTGTCGGCACTTTTTCAAGTCCGCGGGTATTGTCCACCTTCACAATTATAAAATTCCCCTGCTGTTTAAGTTTACCTGTAATTTCGAAGTTGAAAGGAGTAAAACCACCAATGTGCTTACCCAGTTTTTTTCCATTCAAATATACGTCGGCTTCATAATTTGCCGCACCAAAATAAATAAACTGACGGCTGTTTTGCAATTTCGGTTCATAATCAAATGCTTTGTAGTACCAGATGGAACCTTCGTAGTAATACAATTTTTCTTTTTGTGAATTCCAGTCGCGCGGGACCAGAATGTTATCTGCTTTTTCGAAATCGTATTCCACCCTGTCGGAAGGCGATTGCGGTTTTGTACCTAAAAACAGTGATTCTGCAGGACTTGGATTCTCCTGCTGATCCCGCACATCGCGACGATAATCGTAGTAGCCGGTTTCATATGGATCGACGATGTATTTCCAGA